>JAFUAY010000038.1 GCA_017460515.1 Prevotella sp. | reverse complement strand
TTAGGAAAGATACCATCGATTGAGACTGAACGCGGCGGTAGTGTGACGGTGCTGGGACGCGGCGATGCTGAGGTATATATCAATGGTCGTAAGGTACAGGATCTGAATGAACTCTCTCGCCTGCGTTCTGACCAAATCCAGCATGTAGATGTAGTTCAGAACCCTGGTGCCCGCTATAAGGCATCGACCAAAGCCGTAGTTCGCATCACGCTGAAGAAGGCACAGGGCGAAGGTCTCTCGTTTCAGGACTATTTCAGTGGCATATACCAGTATGGTCACACGCTGACGAACAACCTGGATGTGAACTACCGCACAGGCGGTCTCGACATTACCGCCTCGCTGTGGGCAGGGCGCTACGGTCATGCAAAATCGTTGCAGGAGCATGAGCTCACCTACTTTGTAGGCCCGGATTACATCCAGAGCAACAACTCGCAGGAATCGAAGAGCATCTGGAAGGGTTATTCACCGCAATTGCAATTGAACTATATGGTCGACGAGAACCACAGCTTCGGTGCCTTTTATAAATACGACCGTCACCCCAGCAGCGACTTCAACAGTATGTTCTTTACCGACAACTACGTGAACGGCAAGTACACGGAGCATTCAGAAAGTCGCATTTGGCAGGATG
Source organism: Prevotella sp. (assembly GCA_017460515.1). Classification (GTDB taxonomy): domain Bacteria; phylum Bacteroidota; class Bacteroidia; order Bacteroidales; family Bacteroidaceae; genus Prevotella. Next base: position 86,811 of record JAFUAY010000038.1, on the reverse strand, counting down.
AGAGTTTCAGCAAACACATCTTCAATGCCTACTATAATGGCAAGGTGGGCAAATTGGGTATCGACCTCAATATCGACGGACTCTTTGACGACACCAAGACGCCTGGCAGCACCACGGAGCAGACATCCCCTGCATCTGGAGACACTACAGCTCCTCGTACCATCGAGAGCAACACCCTCAGCGGCAACAACTTCTGGGCCACAAAACTCATCCTCTCCTATCATGTATGGAAAGGTAATCTCTCTCTGGGTGGCGAATATAGCTATAATCATCGCACTGACGCCTACTCGTTTATGGCTAGCGACTATGTGCCTGTGAAGACCACCGACACAGAAATTAATGAGAAATCATCAGCTGCCTTCCTGGAGTATGGTCGCTCTTTTGGCAAAGTCTATGCACAGGTAGGACTGCGCTATGAGCATCTGACAAACGAATACTTCAACTTCGGTAAGAAGGAGGATGAAGTCTGCCGCGACTATGGCGACTGGTTCCCTACGGCGGTCATCTCTGCCCCTGTAGGCAAGGCACAACTCTCTCTCTCCTACCGTCGTGACATCGAGCGTCCTAACTATGCCAATCTGACCAGTTCGACGGTTTACGTCAACCGCTATACTTACCAGAGCGGTAACCCATATCTATTGCCGACTTATACCCATAGCCTGGTGCTCAATGCTGCCTATAAATGGGCGAACCTGACGCTGAACTATGGCCGCGTGAAGGATGCCCTCACTATGTCGACAGAGCCTTTCCCTGGTTCTGAAGATCCCCTTGTCAGCCTTGTGCGTCCCATCAACAGCTGGGAGGATTACAACAAGTTCAGCATCCAGTTATCAGCACGGCCTACCATCGGCTGCTGGCATCCTATGTGGACTATCATCACTCAGTTGCAGGATTTCAAATCGCCTACGGCCGATGGCTCCACCATCACGTTGAACCGTCCTTGGTTTATTCTTGGTTGGCAGAACGACATCGAATTGCCACACGGTTTCCGGCTCAACGCCTCACTCCAGTGGAATTCGAAGGGCGATTACAACAACTTCCGCATGACCAGCACTCGCCTTTTCACCAACGTAGGCCTGCAGCGTGATCTCAACTTAAAGCGTATGGGTACACTCACTTTCGACTTGCGTTGCAGCGATATCTTCCACACCAACAAGACCGATGCCATCGTCTACGGATATCGGGAGCTGACCACGCACAATCCTGCCCGTCGCACCTTTGTGCTCGACCTTACCTGGAAATTCAACGAGGCCCGCTCTAAATATCGTGGCTCTGGTGCCGGAGAGAAGCAGAAGGCAAGAATGTAGTCAAATAGCATAATTATTTGGCAATAATCGAAATTCTTCGTAATTTCGCAGCGTCAAACAAAAAAAGAATATATGAAACACGAGATTATTGAACTGCACGATGTGCAGATTATTGGCATGGCCAAGAAGATTGCCTTTAACGAGGCGAAAGAAGAATGCCCTAAGTTCTGGGGTGAGTATGTGGAAAAGATTATTAAGCCGGTGGTGTTTGAAAAGAATGCGCCAAACGATTTTCAAAAAGTAGCTTTCGCCAATGGCGTGGGTGAGTTCGGCCTCTGCACATGCGATATTCCTAATCACAATTGCGCTATCTGTGCAGAAATGAATTTCGGTGCTTGCAGCAAAAACACATTTACCTACGTTATCGGCGGTATTTATAAAGGTGGCGACGTACCAGAAGGCATGCAGCTCTTCCCTATTCATAGCGGAAAGTGGCTGAAGATGCATTTCGAGGGTGGCATGAAAGCCTTTCAGGAGCAGTACACAAAGTTCCATAAGGAGTGGGTACCCGCACATCCGGAATACACATGGGCAACGAATTCCTGCAGCATGGAGTGGTATCAGGGTACAGATATCGAGTCGCCCGACTACCAGTGTGGCGTGATGATGCCGTTGGAAAATTAGTTATTATGACCACAGGTTCGCTGACTGTTCTGTTTGACGATCCTTTTTGGATCGGGCTGTTCGAGATGATCGACCAGAATGGACTGCGTGCCTGTAAGGTTACGTTTGGTGCAGAGCCGACAGAAAAGGAGGTGATGGAGTTTGTCGATAAGAACTGGAACCATTTACAATTCACTCAGCCTATTGAAACTCCTACGACTTCAGAGAGCAAAAAGAACCCCAAGAGACAACTTCGCGAGGCCAAGAAACAAATGCAATTACAAGGCATCGGTACCAAGTCTCAACAAGCTCTGAAGCTACAACAGGAACAGAACAAGACAGAACGAAAGCAACGCACAAAGACTGAACGTGAGGCTGAAAAACAACGTCAGTTCGACCTGCGCCAGGCAAAAAAGAAAGAAAAGCATAGAGGACATTAATAGATGAAAAACGTAGTAATATACATACATGGTAAAGGCGGAAGTGCTGCAGAAAGTGAGCACTACAAGCAGCTATTTCCTGATTGCGAAGTAATAGGCTTGGACTATCAGACGTTCAGTCCTTGGGACACGGGTAAAGAGATTTTCGATGCCGTAGAAAAACTGAAAGGCAAATACGAGAATATTATTCTGATTGCTAACAGCATCGGGGCATTCTTCAGTATGAATGCTGGCATCGAAGGAATGATTCAGAAAGCCTACTTTATCTCTCCCATCGTGGATATGGAGAAACTTATTACCGACATGATGAAGTGGGCCAATGTCACAGAGCAGGAATTGGAATCAAAAGGAATGATTCATACTGTCTTTGGCGAAGAATTGTCGTGGGAGTATCTGAGTTATGTCAGAAGGCATCCTATAGGATGGCGTGTACCAACACAGATTCTTTATGGCAGCACTGATCATCTGATGTCTATTGATACCATCACCGACTTTGCCAATAAGCATCAAGCCACTCTAACTGTTATGGATGGCGGTGAGCACTGGTTTCACACAGAAGAACAGATGCAGTTTTTGGATAATTGGATAGCAATGAGATAAGATGATAACTGAAGAGAGATTCAGACAGACATTCAGCGAAAGGCTACGGGTAGGCGCGACAGCGGGAATGGGGGGAGCTCAGGATATTATCTCCATATTATCAGCAAAACTGATAAGAAGTATAAAAGAATAGTAGTATCTTTGCAACATCAATTTAAATAACAACAGTATGAAAACTATTTATGAGTGTTCGCAAAGCAAAGGGATAAAATGGTTTACCATCATTTTCTTCCTTGTTGTTGTTTGCGCCATTTTGGTTGAGATGTATTATGTTTCAAAAGGAATCAATGTTGTTGGTGCTATTATCGCAACTGCAATCCTGCTTGCCGCATCCTTTTCGTGTTTCTTCATATTTCCAATGTATATCATTGCGGACGATGAGGGAATCGGTATTCGCACCTTGTTTCGAACCAAACGGATATCGTATGAAAACATAGACTACATTGAACGAGTAGATCAATTGTTTGTTAACAAGGGAAAGGTCGGTAAGGTGACATTGGGCACTTCTTTCCAAATGGGATTATTTAGTGCAGGAAACACCATTCGTCTGTTTGGCGTTGGTGGCGTGTTTGGCTATATCGGTTGGTTCCGCACAAAGGGTGTCGGCACGTTCCTCTCGTATGTCACCGATACTAAGAAGGTGTTCCTGATTCATCGCATAAAAGGCTTACCAGTTGCTATCAGCGTAAGCGAGCCGGACGAGTTTATGCCTTACTACATGAAAGGAGGACAGAAATGAAAATCCTCTACGATTTCTCTTCAGCACTCCTACGAGCGCGTCAGCGCAAGGATGTGACACAGGAACAGATAGCTTTTGCTTTGGATATATCACAGGCCACATATAATGCCTGGGAATGTGGACATCGAATTTGCCCTTACAAGCATATCATTGCCCTTATCTGTTATTTTGACGATGACCAGTTTACTCGTCGAATGTTCCGTATCCTACTTACCTTGCAACACAATATGGCTGGACTAAACAGAAAGTCGAAAGATGAGCTTACCGCCTACTATTCGAAGCTTATTAGACTGCTTGCAGACGAAAGCTTGGAATGGATCAAAACAATATAAAATTTGTAAGCAATGAAAAAGATAGTTGTGCTTATCCTCCTCATTGCAGGATGGCAGACCATACAGGCTCAGAATGTGAGCCAGTTCAAAACCCTCAAAGATTCGGCCTATCAAACAACTGCCGATTATCAGGCAGGCAACAAGTATCAGAAGGATGCCATACTCTTCATGGATATGGTGGCAGACACCCATCCTTATTACATTAAGGCAGAACGCCGTGCGGAGTGGTTTGCCAAGAAACCGGCACTCATGGAGAAGTGCAAGACTATTGAAACAGCCGAAGACTTTGCCGATGCCCTAAACGAGATGCTGGGAAAGCTGAAGGACAAGCATACCAGCATCACAACGAAAAAGCAATATCAAGAAGCCTTAATAGCAGAGAGAAAGAAACTGAAAGAGTCGGGCATCACATCATTTGCTCCAGACCGAGAACACATCATGCGGCCTCATGCCACGGTTTATGACTACCAGATATTCCCAGAACCGAGCATCTGCTACCTTCAATTCAACAAATGCACCGAAAACCAGGCAGATCCATTCGCTACATTCCTCGACAGGATGTTTGCCGAGATGAAGGAGGGCAACATCAATACGCTGGTAGTAGATGTGCAATACAATAATGGTGGCTCCGACCGGTATTGGAATATGTTGATAGAGCATCTTTATCCGATAAGAAAAATAAAGCCCTTCACCGCCTATTTGCGTTTCTCAGACTTTATGACGGCATATTATCCTAATGTGGAGGCAATGAAAAAGAACTGGGAACGAGAAGGCCACAAAGACGAGCTCTTTCAGCAGCCTGCAGGCAATATTCCTGCCGACTATGAACAGCCCAAGCTCTACGAGGGGCAGGTGGTATTCGTCATGGGTACCAAGACCTTTAGTAGTGCTGGCAACCTCATAACCATCGCCCGCGACAATCACATCGGCACCATCATCGGAACGACCTCCACTTTCGGACCTTCTCACTATGGCAACGTTCTTCCCTTCCGCTTGCCTAACACGGATGTATATGGCAGCATCTCGAGCCAGTTCTTTGTCCGTCCTGATGAATCCAAGTCCGACGAACTCTTTATGCAGCCAGATATCGAAGTAAACCTTGACGACAAGGATGCTGCCTGGCAATTCATTGTCGAGAAATACGGAAAAAAGTGATAACAGGGTTGCAAATTGATTACTATACAACAAGAAATATGGAAAAAGAAATGAAATATTGTCAGAGTTGTGGGATGCCACTGACTGACGAGGTTCTCGGCACCAATGCCGACGGTAGTAAGAACGAAGATTATTGCATGTACTGCTATAAAGACGGTAAGTTCTTGCAGGACTGCACGATGGAAGAAATGATTGAGCATTGTGCACAGTTTGTAGGTGCTGTGAACGAAGGGTTGCCTAATCCAATAACAAAAGAGGAGTATATCGGACAGATGAAGATGTACTTCCCACAACTGAAACGTTGGCGTAAGACACTTGCTGTTAGCGATGATGAGGCTCTGAAGGAAAATCCCGCTTTGGCAGGTGTGAAAGAGCTTATCGCTCTAATGGCCGACTCGCAGCCCATAGCCTATATCTCATCAGTAGATAACGAGGGCTATCCCTGGACCAAAGCCATGCTGGCACCTCGTAAGCGTGATGGCATCACGACGTTCTATTTTACCACTAACACCTTCTCGCTTCGTGTGGCTCACTACAAGGCTAATCCCAAGGCAAGCATCTATTTCTGTGATGCCAAGGGTTTCAAGGGTATGATGCTTCGTGGAACAATGGAAGTTTTGACAGATGCCAAGAGTAAGGAGATGATTTGGCGCGAGGGCGATACTCAGTATTATCCTGGCGGCGTGACGGATCCCAACTATTGCGTTTTGAAGTTCACAGCTACCGATGGTCGTTTCTATCGCGATTTCTATCCACGCAGTTTTATTCTTTAAGGTCTGAAATATGGGTTATAGAGAAGAGGCTATAGAATGCGTTAAGGATCATGTTCTCCCGTTACATAAGCAAATCTATGCCAAGTATGATGGGGATTTCGACAGGATCTACTCGGAAGGGTACAATAGCAAGTCGTATCAGGGTAAGGTTATTGAGCCAGGGAAGGTTTATGAACTGAGTTATTCGGAATGTTCGTGCCCCAAGGTAAAATGTGGACTCAGGAGCAATCCGGAACAATGCGAGTGCTCCAGGCAAAGCATTTTATATATTTTGTCGCAGCTTGAACCTGATAGCCAGTTCGATGTCCGGATTGAGAATACGATTCTCAGGGGAGGCGATCGTTGTATTTTCAGGATAGTGAAGCGTAAGTAGATTATGAAAAGAGAAATCAACGCTCAGGAGAGTAATCGTGCAGAAGCATTCCGTATGTGGATGTCATCGCCCATGCCGATGGTAACCTTAGTGAAGACGCTTGATGTTAGCCGCTTGGTAAAGGTCTGCAAAAGGAGTGGCATGAAGTTCACCATGCTGATGAGCTGGTGCATAGGCAAGGCGGCGAGCCAGGTGGAGGAGTTCTATACGCTGCCTGTAGACGGGAAGTTGTATCGCTACGACAGGCTTGCCATTAACGTCATTGTAGAGAACAGTAAGGGAGGCATCAACTCCTGCGACATTCCTTTCTCCGATGACATACAGCAGTTCAGTCGCGATTACCTGATATTCACAGAGCAAGCAGCGAATGAATGCAAGAGTTCTTTCCTTAACGAATACATGGTTATTGGCACATCTGCCATGATACAGACGGAACTCGACTGCATCGTCAACCAATACACGGACCAGTTCTGCAATCCGATGGTGATGTGGGGCAAGTACCGCAAGGGACTGTTCAAGACAACTCTGCCAGTATCATTCCAATTCCACCACGTTCAGATGGATGGCGGCCACGCTGCCAAGTTCTTTGCTAACTTGCAGAAAGAAATCGATAACATCAAATAATGAACGCAATATATTAGTTGCATCTAACGGTAAAAACAATGAAGATACAACGATGAAAAAGCGCATCAGAATCTGATAAATTCAAGAGAAAAGCGTGCCGGATTGTTCTGGCACGCTTTTCTATTGACGTCGGACAGTGAGTTATCCGATTTCAATCTGTCTGCTCACTTTCACCTGTTCCTGTTTCTGCTTCGGCAGTTCAACCGTCAGCACACCGTTCTCCACACGGGCTGCAATCTGATCTTTCACCACATCATCGGGCAGAATCAGTGTCTGTTCGAACTTCGTGTATGAGAATTCACGACGCAGGTAGCGGGTAGACTTGTCCTCCTCCTTCTTTTCCTGACGGTTCTCCATCTTGATGATCAGGTTGCCCTCATTGTTGATGTGAACATTAAAGTCTTCCTTGGTCATTCCTGGGGCAGCCAATTCAACGGTATAGCCCTTGTCTGATTCCTTTACGTTGATGGCTGGTGCCGTTGCGTTTGCCTTCGGCATAAAATCAGTGTTGAAGAAATCGTTGAATACTTCAGGCAGCCAAGCTGCATTACGTCTCATCATAGGTGTCATCATAATTGTGTCCTCCTAATTGTTTATTTTAGAGTTATACATGTTAATTGTTTCTGAGCTTCATTGCGTTGCTCATTAACTCAATAGGCAACAAGGATGCCAACATGGAAAAGATAGACAAAATGACAGAAACAGCAGACAGATTGGCAGAAGTAGGCTATTTTTCGTCACGTCCCAAGATGGGTAACGACACATGATAGCGCACGGCGAGGAAGCGAATGATGCATACCACGAGGAAAGTGAGGATGGCCGTCAGCTCGGCAGGAATCTGCACTTCCAGACAGCACCAATAGACAATGCCACCCATAACACAGGCCATTGCATATATCTCTCGCTGGAAGATGACTGGCTCGTTATTGAGAAGAACATCACGAATAACTCCACCCGCCGAACCCGTGATGCAACCCATGATGATAGCCACCCAGAAAGGTTGTCCGAAGAGCAGACTCTTCTGGATTCCGGCAATGGTGAAGAGGGCAAGACCAAAGGTGTCGAAGACGAACCATGCATTCTTCAGCGGTTCCATCCAGCGACCAAAAAAGGCTACGGTGAGCAGGGCCAATGCGGTACAGATGATATAAGCAGGAGTTGTCATCCAGAATGGCGTGGTGGTAAGCATCACGTCACGGATGGTACCGCCACCTATAGCAACGGCAATACCACAGACATAACCGCCAAACCAGTCAAAATGTTTCGCAGCAGCATGACGGATGCCCGAAATGGCAAAAGCAAAAGTGCCAAGCATCTCAATGATGCTGATAATAAAATCTTCATTCATCAACTCTCGATTCTCAGTTCTCTATTCTCAACTTCCATTCTCACTTAAATCTCTCCCCCCAGTAGTTGACCATCCGTTCGTAGAGTTTCTCCTCGGCAGGGCTATGCTGACCTTTCCAAAAGCGGGCAGACTGCAGTTCATCAGGCAGATACTGCTGCGAGGTGAAATGTCCTGGGTAATCATGGGGATACTTATAGCCATCGGAATAGCCCAGGTCTTTCATCAGGCTGGTAGGTGCATTACGCAGATGGAGCGGTACTGGCAGATTGCCCGTTTCACGAACAGTGGCAAGGGCGGCATCAATACCCAGATAGGCTGAATTACTCTTAGGCGAAGTAGCCAGATAGACAGCGGCTTCTGCCAGTGCAATACGACCTTCAGGCCATCCTATCTTCATCACTGTATCAAAGGCAGCATTTGCCAGGAGCAGCGCATTAGGATTAGCAAGTCCTATATCTTCAGCAGCCGAGATTACCAGACGTCGGGCAATGAACTGCGGATCTTCGCCTCCTTCAATCATACGAGCCATCCAGTAGAGCGCCGCATCTGGATCACTACCACGGATGCTTTTGATGAAAGCAGAGATGATATCGTAGTGCATCTCGCCATCCTTATCATAAGCAAGAGGATTCTGTTGCAACCGACTGACTACCAGTTCATCGGTAATCACCACATCACCACTCTCAGCCTCAACCACCAACTCTAGGATATTCAGCAACTTGCGCGCATCGCCACCGCTATAGCGCAGCAAAGCCGACGTCTCACGCAGTTCGATATGACGGGTTTTCAAGATGACATCTGTCTCAATAGCACGCTTCAGCAACAACAGCAGGTCATCTTTCTCCAGCGACTTCAGTACATAGAGCTGACAACGGGAAAGGAGCGGCCTAATAACCTCGAACGACGGGTTCTCTGTAGTGGCACCTATCAATGTCACGATGCCCCGCTCAACGGCCCCCAGCAACGAGTCTTGCTGCGACTTGGAAAAACGATGAATCTCATCTATAAATAAAATAGGTGAAGCCTCATTGAAAAAGCGCGTCTTTTGTGCCTTCTCAATAACATCACGCACATCTTTGACACCACTGGTAACGGCCGACAGCGTATAGAAGGGCGTCTCCAAGCGGTTGGCAATAATCTGCGCAAGCGTGGTCTTACCCACACCAGGAGGTCCCCAAAGGATAAACGACGATATACGCCCTGCATCTATCATGCGGCGCAACACTGCCCCCTCGCCAACCAAATGCTGCTGTCCGATATAATCATCGAGCGTGCGAGGACGGAGTCTTTCAGCTAACGGTTGTGACATAACGGGGGACAAAGGTACGATTAAGTGAGCGAAAAAAAACAACTTGGTAGTTAAATGGAGTTAAAGATTTGTACTTCTTTCAGCAATAACCAAATTAAGAGGCAAAGATTTTGTAAATTTGCAGTCGTTAGCAAACAGAATTATCAATTGTCATCAGGACAACATAACATTTATTCAAGACACCACTTATGGCAAAAATCAAAAAAGAGGATGCCCTCCTGTATCATGAGAGCGGACGTCCGGGAAAAATTGAAGTGAAGCCCACCAAGGCTTATCGTACACAAACAGACCTCTCGCTGGCCTATTCGCCTGGCGTGGCATACCCCTGTCTGGAAATTCAGGATAATCCGGACAATGCCTATCGATATACTGACAAGGGAAACCTGGTTGCCGTCATCTCAAACGGTACGGCCGTCTTGGGACTCGGTGATATTGGCGCCATGAGCGGAAAGCCCGTCATGGAGGGCAAGGGACTGCTTTTCAAAATCTACGGCGGTATAGACGTCTTTGATATCGAAGTCAACGAGAAAGACCCTGAGAAATTCTGCGAAGCCGTAGAGCGCATCGCCCCCACCTTTGGCGGTATCAACCTTGAAGATATCAAGGCTCCCGAATGTTTCTATATTGAGGAGCGCCTTAAGAAGACACTCGACATCCCCGTGATGCACGATGATCAGCACGGTACAGCCATCATCTCTGCCGCAGGATTAAAGAACGCGCTCGAAGTGGTGAAGAAGGATATCAGGAAAGTGAAGATTGTGGTCAACGGAGCCGGTGCTGCCGCCATCTCCTGCACCAAACTATATATGGCACTTGGTGCACAGAAGGAGAACATCCTGATGCTCGATTCAAAGGGCGTAATCACTAGTGACCGCGAAGGGCTGAACGAACAGAAACGATTCTTCGCCACCGATCGCCGAGACGTACACACGTTGGCAGAAGCTGTCAATGATGCCGATGTTTTCGTGGGCTTGTCAAAGGGTAACGTACTCTCAAAGGAGATGGTGAAGACAATGGCAAAGGATCCCATCATCTTCGCACTGGCCAACCCAGTGCCTGAGATTTCCTACGAGGATGCAATGGAGGCACGTCCAGACGTACTGATGTCAACTGGCCGTACCGACTATCCCAACCAGATCAACAACGTAATCGGCTTCCCCTACATCTTCCGCGGCGCACTTGACGTTCACGCTACAGCTATCAACGAGGAGATGAAGATGGCTGCCGTACTTGCCATTGCCGATTTGGCCAAGAAGCCTGTACCCGATGTGGTAAATGATGTGTATAAGGTGAATAACCTGAAGTTCGGACGTCAGTACTTCATTCCGAAGCCCGTTGACCCCCGACTCATCTCGGAGGTTTCTGCCGCCGTTGCAAAAGCTGCCATCAAGAGTGGTGTAGCCCGCAAGCCCATCGAGAACTGGAATGCCTACAAACGTTCACTCAGTGTCCTGTTGGGGCAGGAAACGAAGATGACACAGAAGATGTACTCAACGGCAGCTGCCCACCCACAGCGTGTGGTCTTCGCAGAAGCCGTTCACCCCACAATGCTCCGTGCAGCTGTACAGGCTCATTCAGAAGGCATCTGTCATCCAATCTTGTTAGGTAACGACGAGGTGATCATGAAAATGGCAAAGGAACTCGACCTGAATATCGAGGGTATTGAAATTGTCAACCTACGTCACCCCTCAGAGCAGGAGCGCCGCGAGCGCTATGCACGTATTCTCACAGAGAAACGCCAACGCGATGGCTATACCTTCCAGGAAGCGAACGACAAGATGTTCGAACGTAACTATTTCGGTATGATGATGGTAGAGACGGGTGAAGCAGATGCCTTCATCACTGGTCTCTATACGAAATACTCGAATACGGTGAAGGTTGTCAAGGAGGTGATTGGCATTCGTCCGCAGTACAAACATTTCGGTGCTATGCATATCATCAACTCACCCAAGGGTACACTCTTCCTTGCCGATACGCTGGTCAATGAGAATCCGGACGCTGAAACACTTTTCGATATTGCCAAATTGGTGTCTAAGTCTGTGAAATTCTTCAACGTGAAGCCCGTAGTGGCTATGATTAGCCATTCAAACTTCGGTTCGAGTCAAAGTGACGGCGCACAGAAGGTGAAACTTGCCACAGAGATGATGCAGGAGCGTTATCCTGACCTTCCCATCGACGGCGAGATGCAGCTGGGCTTCGCACTTGATAAGGAGTTGCGTGACCATCAGTACCCCTTCACCCGTCTGAAAGGCAAGGATGTCAACACGCTGGTATTCCCCAACCTGACCTCAGCACGCTCCAGCTACAAGATGCTTCAGATGCTGGATGCCGACGTGGAAATCATCGGTCCGATTCAGATGGGTCTGAACAAGCCTATCCACTTCATCGACTTCGGTGCAAGCGTACGCGACGTGGTGAATATCGTGGCTGTTGCTGTGATTGACGCATACGTGGATAAAATCAAGACCCGTATTTCGCGTAACAAAGCCGTTCGCGAACTGGATGCAATATAAAAAACACCGATGAACGAACCTGCTGTTTACAATGTAATCGTCTCATTGGCCTCAAACCAAGAACAAGAGAAGCACTTGCGTGAAGCCCGACAGCGACTTGCGCAGGTGCTTACTGACCTCATCTTTACTGAGGCTATCTGGACAGAGCCGATAGGGGCATCACAGCGGACAGAATCGAGAGAAACATCACGGCAGACAGGAACAGCAGGCGACTTTCCCCCACTCTACCTGAACCAACTGGTATATGCCAAAACCAGCTTAGAGGCCGAACAGCTGAATAGCCGACTCAAGGAGATAGAGATCAGCATGGGGCGAACAGAGGAACTGCGAAACAAAGGTATCGTCAACATCGATCTGGATCTGATGGAACACAACGGCACACGTTACCATCTGAAAGATTGGGAGCGCGAGTATGTGACTAAATTATTGAGAAGCACATGAAGCGAGGACTGGTGTTGGAAGGTGGAGCCATGCGAGGGCTATTTACGGCAGGTATCTGTGACGTAATGATGGAACAGGATGTATTGCCCGACGGTATCGTTGGTGTGTCTGCAGGAGCTGCCTTTGGCTGTAACATGAAGTCGCGTCAGGTGGGAAGAGCCATCCGCTACAACATGCGCTTTGCCAACGACAGCCGATACAGCGGGATCCGCTCACTGCTGACATCAGGCGACTACTTCAATGCAGTGTTTGCCTACCACATCGTTCCGCAGCAATATGATATTTTTGATGACAAGGCTTTCGAAAGTAATCCGATGGAGTTTACCGTGGTATGTACGGATGTTGAAACGGGTAAAGCCGTCTACAAACAGCTGACTCATGCCGACTACGACTGCTACGATTGGATACGTGCGTCAGCGTCTATGCCGATCATGTCGAAAGTGGTTGAACTGGAAGGACATAAACTGCTGGACGGGGGCGTTGCCGACTCCATTCCATTGGAATATGCGGAAAAGGCAGGATATGAAAGGAATGTGGTCATCCTTACGCAACCAAAGGGGTTCGTGAAGAAACACAACCCACTGATGCCACTCATGCGAATGTCGCTTCGCCATTATCCAAACATGATTGAGGCACTCGACAAGCGACATATCATGTATAACCAGGAACTGGCTTACGTGGAAGAAGCCGAGGCGCAACAACGCTGTCTGGTCATACGACCCGAAAAGAAAATACCCATCGGACACATCAGCCATGACCCACATGAGATGAAAGGCGTTTACGAGATGGGACGTGAGACCGGAAAGGTCTATGTAGAACGAATCAAAGAGTTTTGGAGTGTAGAGTAGTTAGAGACTATTATTAAAGATGAGAATAGATATTATTACCGTTTTGCCCGAAATGATTGAGGGCTTTGTGCATGAGAGCATCCTGGCACGTGCGGAGAAGAAAGGACTGGCGGAAATCCGTCTGCATAACCTTCGTGACTATACACTTGACAAATGGCGTCGCGTGGATGACTACCCTTACGGTGGCTCGGCAGGTATGGTGATGCAATGCGAACCGATAGACCGCTGTATCACAGCCCTAAAGAGTGAACGCGACTATGACGAGGTCATCTTCACATCGCCTGACGGAGAACGCTTCAACCAGCACATGGCTAACGAGCTGTCGCTGAAAGGGAACCTGATTATCCTTTGCGGCCACTATAAGGGAATAGACCAACGTGTACGCGATCACTTGATTACGAAAGAGATTTCAATTGGCGACTACGTGCTGACAGGGGGCGAACTGGCTGCTGCCATCATAGCCGACTCAATAGTTCGCGTTGTGCCTGGCGTTATCGGTGACGAACAGAGTGCACTGTCGGATTGCTTCCAAGATGATTTGTTGGCAGCCCCCATCTATACCCGTCCTGCCGACTACAAAGGATGGAAGGTTCCAGAGGTGCTGCTCAGCGGCAACGAGGCGAAAATCAGGGAATGGGAGTTGGAACAGGCACTTGATCGTACTCGAAGACTGAGACCAGACCTATTGGGAGAAGGCAAATAATCCAAAAGAGGCTGTATCGATTGATACAGCCCCTATTTTTTATACGCCTTCTTGTTCGTTTGCGTCTACATGCTCTTCATTGATATCGAAGATCTGTCCTTGCTTGATATCGATTTTTCCATTACGGTCAATCCACATATCCAGCGGAACAAACTCATCCTCACTACCTGGTCGACTGATGGCAGCACCGAACTTCAGTTTGTTGTCGTCAATGCCCTGGAAGACGATATTCTCCAGATATCCATTCTCAAAGAAATCGTTATCTACATAGGAAGCGAATGCTTTCTTCGTAAACGTCTTCTTGAGGAACGAGGTCTTATTGCTACGTTCAACACTGATAGTCACCTTGTTGTCCACATACAGTTGTCCCGTCTCATCCTTCAGCTTGGGCAGAGAGTCATCGGCAGCACGCTGTACCGTAACGGTGTACTCTTTCTCAAGCCAAGCCACGCTGGTGCTTCTCACGTCAGGACGAAGGCTGATAGGTGCCTTCAACTCTTCGGTTACATACTTGGCAACAAAAATGTCTTCACTCTTTTTCTTTTCTTTACACGAAGTGACGGCAAGCGCCAGAGCTGCCACACATACGGATAGTAATAAAGGGTTTCTCATCATTGGGGTAATTCAAACTTAGAGCCTGTCTGTTGAATGAGATAGCGGCCATAGCGTTTTGGATAGCCGGGGCGGACCACACGTGTACCGATTCCTTCAGGTGTACGCAAGAAGACGCCATTCTCTTCAGGCTTATTAATCATATCGTTATATTTCACAATCAGGTGGAAGGCCAGTTTCTTCCATTCGTCCATCATCTCGTTGGCCTTGGATGCGGTATAGGCTGTAAGGTAGTCAATGCGGGCGTTGCCGGAAAGCAGGAGCGCCTTGTCTTCCACCTCTTTCTGAGCCTTGAAGTATGACTGATCCAGTGAGTCACGAACCTGTTGTAACAGGGGGAACATTAGCGAGTAACGGGGATAAACCATGTTGCTCACCCAGTTCTGTACCCAGTAGGCATTATCCATCGAGAACGTAAGTGCATCAGCATCTTTCGTGTCATCATAGGGCTGAGGAACAGCCGTTGCACAACAATAGACAGGGGTATAGGGAACCATATTGCCATCATCATTGCCAAACCATAGCACACCGCCAATCTCACGGGGCAGCCATGAACGCATCTGAGCCACGTAAGAGAAAGAGGTCTGCTGGGTTGATGTAGGACGTTCGTTGAAATACTTCTTTCCGTCCACCTCGAAATAAAGTGGTGTAGGACGGTAGGGCATTTCCCAGATGCCGCCTCCCATGTCCTGATCGAGTGAGAATGGTGTTCCCTCGTAATGATCACGCATGGCTGTCTCAATATCGGCAACTGTCAACTTACGGTTAGGCTTCACCCAAAGGGGCATCGGCTCGGCTTGTGGATCATGTCCTTCAGCCCAAGGCAGATAGCGATCCATACCGTCAGCATAACGATTGAAGAAACTCCATACACGCGCATCACAGATACGTCGGCCGGAGAAATCGGGGAAGGCATAGGTATTGCAGAACGAGAAGTCGGCATCCTTACCATCGAACCATCCCATCTTCCGAGCATAGCTGACCACATTCTTCGAGAAGAGCACATTGCCCGACTTGTCCTTCATGTCGAAACGGCTGATACGGCTCTGGTTAGCGTGTCCGCAGATAGCATCGTCAGGAATACGAAGGGCGACCCAGACGGTACGTTCCTTCGACACTTTACGGTCACTTCCGCAGCCCATCATCTCCATAATCCAAGCCTCATTAGGGTCACAGATAGTAAAGGTTTCGCCCTCAGAGTTATAGCCGTACTGCTCAACGAGCGATGTCATTACCTGAATGGCTTCACGCGCAGTTTTTGAACGCTGTAGAGCGATATAAATCAGTGAACCATAATCAATTATGCCTGTTGTATCAACCATCTCTTCGCGTCCGCCAAAAGTAGTTTCGCCAATGGTGACCTGCCACTCGTTGATATTGCCAATGACATTATAGGTCTCTTCTGCTTCCAGAATCTCTCCTCCATAAGCATGTGTATCCCAGTTGATCACCTTCCGCATCTCACCCTTCTGATGACGCGCTGAAGGATAGTGGGCCAATCCGATGAACATACCGTAGTCGTCAGCATTATAGGTACAGATGACCGAACCATCCTTGGAAGCCTGTTTGCCCACGATGAAATTTGTGCAGGCATCTGCATTGCTGGCTGTAAAAGGAGACAAGAAGAAGAGGACGAGTGCTGAGACGAAAGAAAGTTTTATTGTTTCTACCATAACGCTCGCTATCAAATCTTCAGTTTGGAACTATGGTCGGCCTTGAAGCTCATGTCAAGTCCTTTCACGCTATGGGTAAGGGCTCCAACAGAGATAAAGTCGACACCCTGTTCGGCGTAGTCGCGAATCGTCTCGAAGGTGATTCCCCCACTCGACTCTGTCTCATAGCGGTGGTTGATCAGGTCGACAGCCTTCTTTGTGTCGGCAACAGAGAAATTGTCGAGCATGATACGGTCGACACCGCCATGTTCCAAGACTTGGTTCAGTTCGTCGAACGAGCGTACCTCAATCTCAATCTTCAGGTCGAGTCCTTTTTCCTTGAGATAAGCATGACAGCGGTCTATGGCGTTGACGATACCGCCTGCGAAATCAATATGGTTGTCCTTCAGCAGAATCATATCGAACAATCCGATGCGGTGATTACAACCACCACCAATCTTTACTGCCTGCTTCTCCAGCATGCGCATACCGGGAGTAGTCTTACGCGTATCAAGAACGCGAGTGCCAGTACCTTCCAGGCGCTTTACGTAGCGGCTCGTCATCGTAGCAATGCCGCTCATGCGCTGCATGATGTTCAGCATCAGACGCTCTGTCTGAAGCAGCGAGCGCACCTTGCCCGTAGCAATCATGACAATATCGCCCTTCTTCACTTGCGAACCGTCGCCCATCAGCACTTCGACCTTCATATCGGGATCGAAGCGGCGGAACACTTCCTTCGCAATCTCAACACCTGCCAAGACACCATCTTCCTTGATAAGCAACAAAGACTTGCCCATTGCGTCGTCAGGAATACAACAGAGTGTGGTATGATCACCATCACCGATATCTTCTGCAAACGACAGATCAATCAATCTGTCAACCAATTCTTCAACTGATAACATAGTGATTATTAGCATTTAAGGTTTAAAACAAGTTGTCAAGGTAGATTCCGACACCCAAACGGATACCAGCACGGCTGTAGTTGCTGTGATCCTTCAGGCTCTGGTCATAATAGAACTCCGGCTCAATGGTGACAGTCTCATTGAGGAAGAACACGTAGCCCATCTGGAAGTTTGGCATGAAGTCACTGTAGCTTTCATCATCGAAAGAATAGTGTCTGAACTTGGCTCCTACGCCCAGATAGAGTCCATTCTGAACGATATGGTAGCGCATACCTGCACCAACGGCAAAGCTGGTTGGTTCATGCTTACGATAATTATATTCTATAACGCCCATAGCCATCCAGTTGTCTTCAACCATCAAACCACAGCGCGTTGTCAAGTCCAACTTCCATTTATCTGCTCCGGTGAAGTTCAGGTCAAGGCCCGAAAGACTTGCATTCAGATACGCTTTACCCTGTTCAAACTGGGCAAATGAGGACAGTGACATGGTCAACACCATCATCAGAAACAAGATTTTCTTTTTCATTCTTAAATTCGTTTTCTTAATAAGATAGTTAACATTACATTTGCAAAGATACTCATTTAATTTCAAACGACAAAGGCTTTCGTCTTTTTTTTAAGTTTTTATTTACCCCAAACATTTTGACATTTGCAAATATTATCGTAACTTTGCAGACAGAAAGACTACAGGAATCAGAGCAGAACAAAAAACAATGCAAATACAACATTTCAGGCCATTTCTACTTATTCTTCTATTCATGCTAATGCTGACGGGAAACAGCTTTTCGCAAGTTCCCCATCAGCCGTATTCACCGAAATATGAGATTCGCGCCGTCTGGCTTACCACCATCGGAGGCATCGACTGGCCCCACTCTTATTACGAAGGCGCACAAAAGCAGGAGCTGAGTCAGATACTCGACCAGCTGAAGGCCGCCGGCATCAACACCGTATTCATGCAGGCTCGTGTTCGTGCCACCACGATATACCAGTCGGCCTTTGAACCCTGGGACGGATGCATCACTGGCACACCAGGCAGGGCTCCACACTACGATCCGCTCCAACTGGCCATCGAGGAATGTCACAAACGCGGTATGCAACTGCATGCTTGGGTCGTGACCATTCCCATTGGCAAATGGAAAAGCTACGGCTGCCAACAGCTCAGGAAGAAGCATCCAAAAATGGTGACGAAGATTGGCGAAGAGGGATACATGAATCCGGAACATCAGGAAACCTCAGAATACCTGGCAAGAATCTGCAGCGAAATAGTCAGATACTACGATGTAGACGGTATCCACCTGGATTATATTCGCTATCCTGAGACGTGGAAAATGCGCATATCCCGTAGCGAAGGGCGCGCAAATATCACCCGAATCGTCAGGGAGATACACCGCGAAATCAAATCCATCAAGCCCTGGGTGATGTTCTCCTGTTCTCCCATCGGCAAGCATGACGACCTGACCCGCTATCGTTCCAACGGATGGAACGCCAGGACAAGGGTATGTCAGGACGCACAAGAGTGGTTACGTGAGGGAATCATGGACGCACTATTCCCCATGATGTACTTCCGCGATAACAATTTCTTCCCGTTTGCCATCGACTGGGCAGAACACTCTTACGGCAGATATGTGGTACCCGGACTCGGCATCTACTTCCTTGATCCACGCGAAGGGCGCTGGACGCTCGACGTCGTTGAACGACAGCTGAACGTCATCCGAGAATTAGGATTAGGACATTGCTATTTCCGTTCTAAATTCTTGACAGACAACCATAAAGGAGTATATGATTTAAGTAAACGTTTTGACAAGACACCAGCACTCATCCCCCCACTTTGGTGGCAATCATCCGTCAAACCTGCGGCTCCTTCATGGTTGATGCTGGAGGAAGGATCGGTACTCAGTTGGCAAGGCAGTGAACAGGGGAACGTTTTCAACGTATATGCTTCAACAAGTTATCCCGTAGATATTACGAAAGCAGAAAATCTAATCGTCACCCGCATCCAGCAGAATCGTCTGATAGTTGACGCCAGCAAGAAATGGTATTATGCAGTGACCGTCCAGGACCGCTACGGACAGGAGAGTGAGGCAGCACAACTGACGGGCACAGCGCCTGCTGTTCAGGAAATGGTTGCCAACCCTTCTATTCAGCGCGCCAGCAACTACGTAAATCTGCCCGAAAAGCCCTCCACCCTCGATGCAGACTTCCTGCTCATTGAGACGCTACAAGGAAAGACGGTTACCTCAATTCCATTCAAGGGTACACGTGCTAATATTTCACGACTGCCGGAAGGCGTCTATCAATGGCGATCACTCGGAAAGAAAGGACGCCATCACCGCTTGGGATTCTTTTCTATTAAACGAGAACAAGCTAAATGAACATACAGGAAATCACCTCACTTGAACAGCCTGAGCTTGCACCCTACTGCCAACTTACTGAGCATCAACTGCGACAGGCTTCCCATTTCATGGACGATACCAACGCGTCGTATGCGAATGGGATTTTCATAGCTGAAAGTCCGAAGGTGATTCATGTAGCCCTCAATGCCGGATATCGTCCACTATCCTTATTGTGCGAGCGTCGACATATCACTGGCGATGCTGCTTCTATTATAGAAAGATGTGGAGACATTCCCGTGTATACTGGCAATCGGGAGTTGCTCGCATCACTGACTGGCTACACCTTGACACGAGGTGTGCTCTGTGCGATGAGTCGTCCGCAACTGCCTTCAATAGCCGATATCTGCAGTCAGGCCCATCGCATCGTAATCATCCAGGGAGTCTCTGACACCACCAATATCGGAGCCATCTTCCGCTCAGCCGCAGCATTAGGCATAGACGCGGTATTGCTCACTCCCGACTCCTGCGACCCACTAAACCGCAGGGCTGTACGCGTATCGATGGGATCAGTATTCCTCGTGCCTTGGACGTGGACAGAACCTTCGTTCCATGACCTGCGCGCCCAGGGATTCAAGATAGCCGCAATGGCACTTAGCGATGATTCTATCCCCTTGGGAGACCCCATGTTAAACAGCATTGAACGTCTGGCCATCCTCATGGGAACAGAAGGCGACGGACTGCCTCATGAGGCAATCTCAGCTGCCGACTACGTTGTTCGCATCCCAATGTCCCATCAGGTTGACTCGCTGAATGTGGCCGCTGCAGCCGCCGTTGCCTTTTGGGAATTAAGAAGGCGTTAGACATTTAAACAGAAAACGCAAGCCATTCATTCAGAATACACAAAAAAAACGCAAGCCATTCATTTAGAACGACTTGCGTTTTTAGATATAGAAAAAGGAGTCGCTCATGCAACTCCTTTTATAATTCCCTTACTTGTTCACTTGGAACTTCGTATCTCCGCTCTTGAAGAAGGCATTGATCTGACAAGCAGCAGCAATACCGGCATTAGTATTAGCCTCGGCTGTCTGAGCGCCCATCTTCTTAGGAGTTGAGAAATAACGGCCCTCGAACTTCTGGAAATCGGCATTGGCATCCGGCATGATGTCGGTCACGAACTTCAAGTCCTGACGCTCTTCCATCAGCTTCAGCAACTCGGGTTCGTTGATGACTTCCTTACGAGCAGTATTCACCAGAATGCCACCCTTCTTCATCTTGCCCACGAGTGCGTAGTTGATGCTCTGCTTGGTCTCAGGAGTAGCGGGGATGTGGAGTGAAACAACATCGCAGGTCTCAAAGAGAGCTTCCTGATTGGCAACAGCATGAACGCCAGCTTTCTCGATCACCTCTGCAGGGCAGAAAGCGTCATAGGCATAAACATCCATACCAAAGCCCTTGGCAATACGGGCCACGTTGCGACCTACATTACCGAAAGCCAGGATACCCAGTTTCTTACCCATCAGCTCAGTACCGGCCTTACCGTTGTAGAACTGACGAACGGCAAATACCAACAGACCGAAAACGAGTTCGGCTACAGCATTGGCGTTCTGACCGGGAGTATTCTCGGCTACGACGTTATGAGCGGTAGCGGCTGCCAGGTCGATATTATCATAACCGGCACCAGCACGAACCACAATCTTCAGCTGCTTGGCAGCATCAAGAACCTCAGCGTCAACCTTATCAGAACGGATAATCAGCGCATCAGCATCTTTTACGGCATCCAGCAACTGTGCCTTCTCAGTATACTTCTCCAGCAGAGCCAACTCGTTGCCAGCTCCTTCTATTTCCTTACGAATGCCTTCTACAGCGGCACTTGCAAAAGGTTTCTCAGTAGCTACAAGAATCTTCATATTTTCTTAATTCTTAACTCTTAATTGTTCAATGTTTAGCTTCGAATTCCTTCATGCAAGCTACGAGAGCGTTGCAGCCTTCGATGGTCTGTGCGTTGTAGCAAGAAGCACGGAAGCCACCAACTGAACGGTGACCCTTCACGCCAACCATTCCCTTTGATACTGCAAAGTCAAGGAAGTCCTTCTCCAACTCCTTATATTCAGGAGCCATTACGAAGCAGAGGTTCATCAGCGAACGGTCTTCCTCCTTGGCGGTACCTACGAAACACTTGTTGCGGTCAATCTCACCGTAAACAATCTCAGCGCGCTGCTGAGCCAGCTTGTCCATAGCCTCTACGCCACCCTGCTTCTTGATCCAACGGAGGTTCTCAAGAGCGCTGTAGATAGGAACTACAGGAGGTGTGTTGAACATAGAGCCCTTGTCTACGTGAGTACGGTAGTCGAGCATGGTAGGAATCTCACGGGGAGCCTTACCCAGCGCATCATCCTTCACAATAACGATTGTCACACCAGCCATAGCCAGGTTCTTCTGGGCACCAGCATAGATGGCGTCATACTTGGCCACGTCGACAGGACGGCTGAAGATATCAGAAGACATATCGGCAATCAGACGAACGGGAACATCCAGGTCCTTGCGAATCTCAGTACCATAGATGGTGTTGTTCGTAGTGATATGCAGATAGTCAGCATCTGCAGGAACAGTCCAGTCCTTCGGTATGAAGGTATAGTTAGCATCAGCTGAAGAAGCCACTTCAACCACTTCACCGAAAAGCTTAGCTTCCTTCATGGCTTTCTTTGCCCAAACACCGGTGTTCAGGTAAGCAGCCTTCTTGATGAGGAAGTTGTAAGGGATCATGCAGAACTCAAGTGAGGCACCACCGCCGAGGAAAATAACAGAATATCCCTCTGGAATCTGCAGCAATTCTTTTACCAAAGCCACAGCCTCGTCAACAACGGGCTGGAAATCCTTTGCACGGTGGCTGATCTCCATCAGAGAGAGACCTGAACCATTGAAGTCTAAACACTGCTTAGCAGTAGCCTCAATAACCTCGCGGGGAAGCATCGAAGGGCCTGCATTAAAGTTGTACTTCTTCATAATTTTCTTAAAGTTTATTTGAGTTTAAAACGTTATCTTGTTTTTTGCGCTGCGAAATTACACATTTTCCACGAAACGGGCAAATTTTTTAGCAGAAATTACAAATAATGATATCATTTCCTATCATTTTGTAAGGCAGAAGTATCAGAATCATTGCTTTCGCGATAGGCATCGACCCCAATTGTCTCCTGACTGCCAATGGTGAGCTGTCGCAAGTCGTAGTAGGAACCGTTGTAGATATCGAAATCCACATATCCCTTGATGCCCGGCAGTCTGCCTACGTCGGTATACTGCCAGAATTTCCATGCACCGCGATATTCCACGCTGTCCACGTAGTAGTGTGCAATCCAATACGGATACTGGTCGAAGACCTCTTCCGAGAGGTATTGCATCTTAAATTTATAATAGGTATAGATGATGGGCTTTACCCCATAATGATTTTCAATGATTTCGAGCCACTCCAGCACACTCATCTTAAATTCCTCGTCGGTCTGATGAGTTGGCTTATGCTCCACGTCGAGAACGGGCGGCAGGTCGCCACGTAACAGTTTCACATTATCTATATAGAACTGTGCCTGCTGACGAGCTTCTGAGTGGATGCTGTAGAAATGGTAGGCGCCGCGTGTGAATCCGTACTCCAAGGACTGTTCGAAGTTGTCCTTGAACTTGGGGTCCACCCTACTGGAGCCTTCTGTTGCCTTGATCATTACGAAGCGAATGGGACACTTGTCTATCATACCTTGATTACGAAGCACTTCCCAGTCAATTGTTCCCTGATAGTGCGAGATGTCAATGCCATGAATCTCATACCCATCAGGACTGCTCAAGTCGCCATAGAGTGCTCTCCATCGGAATCCGAAGGGAGACACGAAGAAATAATAGAAAAACCACACATAGACAGCCACCACTGCTGCTCCGCCAATCCAATAAGCCCAGTCGGGAAGCAACTGAAGCATCCTGACGAACAAGCCCTGACGCTTATGACGGACAGGCGACGTATGCCTTGTTTTGGAAGATATAGTTTTTCTTTTCTCAGTCATAATAAAGTGAAAACACGGAATGACAGGTGTTTGCTGTCATTTCCGTGTTCTCAACAATTCGTTTCTTACTTGGCCTGTTCCAGAGCCAGTGTTTTCGTAGGCTGGTCACAAACCTCTGTGGGACCCCAGTACTGGATAGGACCGGGATATACATAGGCTGTCTCACGAGCCCAGCGGTCACGCTCTGCAGCGAATGCCTTGAAGGGAGCGCCGTCGAGTTCAACGAGAGCCTTGCGAATCACTGGTTTCATCTCACCGGCACGTTTCTCCATGTTCATCATCATCGTGATGGGCACACCGCCAGCCTTCCATTCGTCGGCAGGAGCAGTCGTATTCTTCACAATGGCCATGTAGCCAGTCTTTCCGGCAGCAATCAGCTGGGCAGCGCTGGTTCCCAATGCATAGCAATAGTCAGCATCGAAGTTAGAAGGAGCTGCGCAACGGCCCTCATAACCGAAGAAGTGGTGCTGAGTGCCGAACTTACCTGTGTACTTGCCTTCCTTCTTCATCTTCTCCAACTTCTGAGCCACCATGGTAGAGAGCAGCTTCTCGGTCTCGATGAGTGATACCTGAACGTTTCCGTGAGGATCGCGGTCGAGAGCCAGCTGACGAGCCACACCAACGGGCAGGCTGTTGAACACAGCGAGGTTCTCAGCTGTCAGGTGACTCTTAGCGAAGTCTACCTGCTCATCACGGCTGATTTCCTTTGCCTCAGGCAGAGCCAGCACGTCGTTCAACTGAGAGATGAGCTTCTTGATGGCAGGAATAAACTCAATCACGCCCTCTGGGATAATTACAGTACCGAAGTTGTTGCCATCGGCAGCACGCTGAGCCACAGCATTAGCGATATACTCAACAATATCGTCAAGGCTCATAGCCTTCTCTTCGATTTCCTCTGAGATCAGACAGATGTTTGGCTGAGTCTGCAGAGCGCACTCCAGTGCGATATGAGAAGCCGAGCGACCCATCACCTTGATGAAGTGCCAGTACTTACGGGCTGAGTTACAGTCGCGCTCAATATTACCAATCAGCTCAGAATAAGTCTTACAAGCGGTGTCGAAACCGAATGATGTCTCAATCTGAGAGTTCTTCAGGTCACCGTCGATGGTCTTAGGACAGCCAATCACCTGAACGCCATAGTTCTTGGCAGCATAGTACTCAGCCAGCACACAAGCATTGGTGTTAGAGTCATCACCGCCGATGATAACGATTGCCTTGATACCGAGCTCACGGATGATTTCAAGTCCCTTCTCGAACTGGTCAACCTTCTCAAGCTTCGTACGTCCAGAGCCAATCATGTCGAAACCGCCCGTATTGCGATACTCGTCAACGATCTCCTTGGTCAGCTCCATATAGTTATGGTCTACCAAACCGCCAGGACCGAGAATGAAGCCATAGAGACGGTTGGCAGGATTCAGTTTCTTGACAGCATCAAACAGACCTGTAATCACGTTGTGACCACCAGGAGCCTGTCCACCACTGAGGATGATACCCACGTTCATGGGCTCATAGCTCTTCTCTTCGCCGGGAACGAACTCTACGAGAGGCATTCCGTAGGTATTGGGGAAGAGAGCCTTGATTTCTTCCTGATTGTCAACACTCTGTGTAGGAGCACCTTCCACAGCTTTCACAGCACCCTGAAGTCCACGTGGCAACTTGGGCTGATAGGCGGCTCTTGCCACCTGCAATGCACTTTTTTGCATAATTGATAATTATTTAGTTCAAAAGAAATGTTTATTTCGAGTCGCAAAGATACTCAATAAAATTGAAAAAAAAATAGAATTAAGTTTTTTTTTGAATAATGTGCTTGTCATGTCAAATATTTTTCTTAACTTTGGCATTCAAACAACAAATAATGACATCATGGCTAATAAAAAATCACTCAAGCACGCAATCAACATTATCTGTGAGGAGATGTTCACAGAATGTGTAGCCGCATCGCTCTACGGCAACAAGGCGCAAAAGGATAACGCCGAGGCTCTTTTGTTCTCCATCATCAAGATGCAGTCCGACTTTACCAGTCGCGTGTCTCACCCTGAGCCTGGTATGCCTGCCAAACAGTATTACAAAGACCTGCGCGAGAAATTTACAGCTCAGGCCAGTGAGTTTATTGACCAAATCAACAATTTATAAGTATCGGGCTTAGGATATCTCATATTCAGGCTGACAAAACTTATTGAATTATGTGGAAGAATTTTTGTACATGGCTCTTGTATAAACGCATGGGATGGAAGACAGTAGTAACCGAGAACCATCCCGATAAATATATTATCTGTCTGGCCCCTCATACCAGCAACTGGGACTTCATCATCGGTCAGCTGTATAACTCAGCCGAAGGGTTGGGCTCTAACTTCATGATGAAGAAAGAATGGTTCTTCTGGCCCTTGGGGATATTGTTCCGCCGCATGGGGGGCATTCCCGTCTACCGCCAGAAGCATACACGCATGACCGATGCGATGGCTCAGACAGCCCGCGAGTCGGAGCGGTTCCATCTTTGCATCACCCCCGAAGGCACCCGCAAACGAGTTGAAGAATGGAAGAAGGGATTCTACTTCATTGCACAAGGAGCCCAGATTCCCATTCTTCTCTATGGTGTTGACTATGAGCGCAAGCTGATACAATGCACGAAGACCATCATCCCCAGTGGAGATGTCGAGGCAGATATGCGAGAGATTAAGTTGTATTTCAAGGATTTCAAGGGCAAGCGTCCTGAGAACTTTACCATTGGCGACATTCACGAATGAAAAACTACTTGCTCTCTGCACTCCTTACTTTGCTGCTACCTCTCATCATGTCTGCTCAGCCAACCACTTGGGCAGACATTGATTATCACGGTGACCCCTGGGTGAAGAATGTTTCGCGCCCCTACTCCATTACCCAAGGACTTGATGGACGCCACATCGCACTCTGGGCTTCTCACGGTTTCTTCTACGACCTGAACCGTGAACGCTGGCGCTGGCAGCGACCACCACTCTATACCACCTGTGAAGACCTGTTCACACAGACCATTGTGGTTCCTTACCTGATGCCAATGCTGGAGAACGCCGGTGCCGTGGTGTTCTCGCCCCGCGAACGCGACTGGCAGCGCCATGAGGTGATTGTCGACAACGACCATCCCTCGGAAGGCTTCAGCGAGAAAGACGGAAGTGAAGACTGGTCGGCAGCTGAGCGCAAGGGCTTTGCCCTCCATGCTGGCCATTATCTTGATGGCGAGAATCCTTTCGTGGAAGGAACGGTTCGCATGGTTTCAGCCACCAAGCGCGGCAAACCGGCAGAAGCCAGCTATCAGCCCGCCATTCCCGAAGAGGGTCGCTATGCGGTCTATGTCAGTTATCAGACACTGCCACAGAGTGTTCCCGATGCGCATTACACGGTCTATCACCAAGGACAGAAGACTGAGTTCCGCGTCAACCAGCGTATGGGCGGTTCCACATGGGTCTATCTGGGCACGTTCAACTTTGATGCCGGTAATAATGAGTTCAACCGTGTGGTGGTCAGCAACGACAGTCAGCACGAGGGTGTGGTGACTACCGATGCCGTTCGTTTCGGTGGCGGTATGGGAAATATTGAGCGCGGCGGCGAGGTGAGCGGAATGCCCCGCTGTCTGGAAGGTGCCCGTTACTTTGCCCAATGGGCCGGAATGCCATATAAGGTCTATTCCTCCAAGGAGGGTGAGAACGACTATGCCGATGATATCAACACCCGTTCGCTCATGCTCAACGAGCTCTGCGGAGGTTCTGTCTATGCGCCCGACTCTTTCGGACGTAAAGTTCCTATCGAACTGGCACTGGCCGTTCATAGCGATGCTGGCTACAACAAGCCCAAAGGCGAAGGCATCTTCGGTTCGCTGACCATCTGTACTACGAAGCGGGGCGACTCAGTCCTGGCTGCCGGTTGTTCGCGAGAGATGTCAAAGGAACTGGCTTCCGAACTGCTCGACAATACTACTGCCGACATCAAGGCGCGTTTCCGTACCTGGGAGTCGCGCGAGGTCTATGACCGCAACTACTCCGAGACACGTATCCCCATCGTGCCCTCAGCCATCCTGGAGACACTGTCGCATCAGAACTTCAACGACATGAAGTACGGGCTCGATCCGAACTTCCGTTTCACGATGGCCCGTTCCATCTACAAGACACTGTTACGCTATATCACCCGCAAGCACGGACAGGACTGCGTGGTAACACCGCTGACGCCCCATAACTTCCGCATTGAGTTCACCGAGAAAGGCAATGGCGAACTGCTTATCAGCTGGACGCCGACCTCCGATCCGCAGGAACCGTCAGCAGCCCCCACCTCTTATATATTATATATAGCAGAGGGCAACGGCGACTTCGACAACGGCTTCGTAGTCAACGGTACAGCCGTAACCACCCGTCTGCGCAAGGGGGCACTCGTCCACTTCAAGGTGGCAGCTGTCAACAAGGGCGGACAGAGCTTCCCCACACAGGTGCTCTCTGCCTGTTATACAGGTGAAAAGAACCAGAACATCCTCATTGTCGACGGCTTCCATCGGCTGTCTTCACCCGCTCTGACTGAGAACGGCTTCGATATCGATGAGGACCCCGGCGTTTCGTTCGGACGCACCTGCGGCTTCTTGGGCCGGCAGCGCAGTTTCAACCTCGACCGCATCGGTATTGAGGACACTACAGGCTTAGGCTATACCTCCAGAGAACTGGCTGGGCAGTTCATTGGCGGCAACGACTTCAACTACGTCCGCACACATGCCCAGGCTATCCATCGGGCAGGCAAGTATAACATCGTCAGCTGTTCTTCAGAAGCACTCGCCCGCATGTCACTCTACAAATACAACATGATTGACGTGGCGCTGGGACTGGAACGTGACGACGGCCACAGCCTGCTCTCCTACAAATCGTTCACCAGCGACATGCGACAAGCTATCGCCCAGTTTACTGCTCAAGGCGGACGCCTGCTCGTGAGTGGAGCCTATGTGGGTAGTGACCTGACCACCGTCGAGGAGACCCGCTTCCTGAACCAAGTACTGAAAAGCCAGCATGAAGGTTACTATCGCGAGACCGACGAGAACGTGAAAGGACTTGGCACTACCACCGAGTTCTACCATCAGCTCAACGAGCGGCACTATGCAGCCACCCGCTGCGATGTGCTCATGCCTGCTGGCGACGGGGCGTTCTGTGCCATGCTCTATGCCAACGGGACGAGTGCCGCCATTGCCTACAAAGGCAGCGACTACCGTTCGTTTGTTATGGGCTTTCCCTGGGAGTGCATCAAGAGTGAACAGAAACGCACGTCAATCATGACGGGCATCCTGAACTTCCTGTTGAAATAGTTTCCAAGAACAAAGACCTCTTCAACTGCGAAATCATCCGAATATCATCAACTACGAATAAAAATCAAACATCACAACTATGTATAAAATTCAATCCAACGCCTCTGGCACCCGTAGCATCAGTATCTCTGATGAGCATCTGCAAACGATTGACAACTACCAGCTGTTCCGCGACCTGATTGACTCGAACGGTATCGTCGACGAGACGGTGCTCGACAAGCTGAAGCTGAACGTGCGCTCCCTGCTGGAGTCGACCCCCACAGCCGACGAGAAGAGCATCTCTGCCGATAAAGCCCTGATGGACCTCTGTCTTGACGTCATCTACCATCAGAACATGAAGGCCTTCGGACTTCAGCAGCTCATATTGCTCTACATCAACTGGAAGGAGAAAACCGCTCAGAGCGAACAAGAGGGACTGTCACAAGAGACCGATAGCGAAGCATAATGGAGTATAGGCTAACTGATTTTCTGCCTACCACCAAGAAAGAGCTGGAACTGCGCGGTTGGGATGAGGTCGACGTGATTCTCTTCTCAGCCGATGCCTATGTCGACCATCCTTCGTTTGGTGCTGCCGTCATCGGTCGAACGCTGGAGGCTCAGGGCTTTCGTGTAGCTATTGTTCCGCAACCCGACTGGCACGGCGACTTCCGCGACTTCAAGAAGCTGGGGCGCCCGCGTCTGTTCTTTGGTGTTGCCCCTGGCTGCATGGACTCCATGGTGAACAAGTACACCGCTGCCCGTCGACTGCGCTCTGAAGATGCCTATTCGCCCGATGGCCGGCATGATCTCCGTCCTGAATATCCCACCATCGTCTACACCAAGATTCTCAAGCAGCTCTATCCCGATGTGCCTGTCGTCCTGGGCGGTATCGAGGCTTCATTGCGCCGCGTCACCCACTATGACTACTGGCAAGACGAACTGCGACGCTGCATCCTCTACGATTCGGGAGCCGACATGATTACCTATGGTATGGGAGAGATTGTGACCATCGAACTGGCTCGTCGACTGGATGCCGGAGATGCCATCAGTGAGATACGCGACCTTCCGCAGACCGTCTACCTCTCTGAAGCATCAGCAATCCCCGGCGGCATTACCGACCGTGACATCGTGCTGCATAGCCATGAGGAGTGTCTGAAAAACAAGCGGTCGCAAGCTGAGAACTTCCGACACATCGAGGAGCAGTCGAACATGATGCACGCTCAGCGACTCATCCAGCCACTTGACGCCCGTCTCACGTCACGCACCTCTTGTGTCGTTGTCAATCCGCCCTACCCGCCCATGACCACCGAACAGCTTGATGCATCGTTCGACCTGCCCTACACGCGCCAGCCCCATCCAAAGTACAAAGGCAAGCGCATACCGGCCTACGATATGATCAAGTTCTCGGTCAATATTCATCGCGGCTGTTTCGGTGGATGTGCTTTCTGTACCATCTCGGCCCATCAGGGCAAGTTCATCACCTGTCGTTCCAAGGAGAGCATCCTGCGCGAGGTGAAACAGGTCATTGCGATGCCCGATTTCAAAGGCAATCTCAGCGACCTCGGCGGACCGTCAGCCAACATGTATGGCATGGCTGGCAAGAACAAGAATGCCTGCGAGAAATGTCGCCGTCCGTCATGCATCCATCCGCAGATATGTCCGAACCTGAACACTGACCACTCCCGTCTGCTCGATGTCTACCGCGCCGTCGATGCGCTGCCAGGCATTAAGCACAGCTATATTGGCAGTGGCGTGCGCTACGACCTGCTGCTCCACCGCAGCAAAGACGAAGCCTCCAACCAGGCTGCGATGGCCTACACCCGCGAGCTCATCTGTCATCACGTCAGCGGACGACTGAAGGTGGCACCCGAACATACCAGCGACCGCGTGCTCTACCTGATGCGCAAGCCATCGTTCCAGCAGTTCTACGAGTTCAAGCGAATCTTCGACCGCATCAACCGCGAGGAGGGACTGCGCCAACAGATCATCCCCTATTTCATATCGTCACACCCCGGCTGCCAGGAAGAAGATATGGCCGAGCTGGCGGTCATCACGAAGAGCCTGGATTTCCACCTGGAACAGGTGCAGGACTTCACCCCCACCCCGCTGACCAATGCCACCGAGACGTGGTACACGGGCTATGACCCCTACACGCTTGAACCCGTGTTCAGCGCCAAGACACCGCGTGAGAAACTGGCCCAGCGACAGTACTTCTTCTGGTACAAGCCCGAAGAGCGCCGCGGTATCGAACAGTCACTCCGACGCATCGGTCGCACCGACCTCATCTCAAAACTGTACGCTGGTCCTGCCAACTATTCTAACCCGTCAAGAAATACTATTCCAACGAGGAATACCAGTCCAACCAGAGAGAGCAGAAACACTCGAAACAACTATCCCGATGGAAATCCAAGAGCAAAGCATCATAGCGAAAAACCCCAAGAAGAAAAGCGAGGACGGAATCGTCGTAACCGCTGACTTCATAGCCGTCATCGACGGTTCCACCAGCAAGACCGACCGCCGCTACAGCCTTTTCAGTTCCAACGGCAGGTATGCGATGCAGATCATCACGAAGGTCATCCGCAATATGGAGAAGAACACCTCCTGCCATCAGTTCTGTCTGGAAGCCTCGCGCGCCGTTGCCCGTCACTACCGCAAGTCACAACTGTTGCGCCTCGCCGTTCATCCCGAAGAGCGGCTCACCGCCTCATGCATCGTGTTCAGTCGGTTGCGCCGCGAGATATGGATGGTAGGCGACTGCCAGTGTCTCATCGGTAGCACCACCAATGGCAACACGTCCCCTGAGTTCACCTATTATGACAACCCCAAGCCGTATGAACAGGAACTGGCCGAACAGCGCGCTGCCATCATCAACAGCAGTCCGCTGCCACACGACCATTTCCTCGACAACGATACCGCCCGTGCAGCCATCATTCCCCACATGCTGGAGACCATGCAGCAACAGAACAAGACCTATGCCGTCATCGACGGATTCCCCGTTGCCGAACAACACGTAAAGATACTCACGCTCGACTTCCAGCCCTGGGAGATTATCCTCGCCTCCGATGGCTATCCCTTCCTTGAATCCACGCTCCAAGCCTCTGAAGAACTTCTGCGCCAGCAATGCCAACAAGACCCGCTGAACATTGGAGTATTCAAAGCCACAAAAGCCTTCGCACGAGGAAACAACTCGTTCGATGACCGCTCCTATATTCGGTTTAAAGTCTGATGATTTGCCTGAGATTTGTCCAAGATTAGACTGATAATTTGCCTGAGATTTGAGTTTCTTTTCTATTTCCCTGTCTGAAAATTTGGAAGTTACCAAAAAAATACGTACCTTTGCATCCGCAAATTTGCAAAGGATGGTCTGGTAGCTCAGCTGGATAGAGCAACTGCCTTCTAAGCAGTAGGTCTCGGGTTCGAATCCCGACCGGATCACTCACACATCTTCGGAAATGCCGATGTACAGGGCGTTTCCGATTTTTTTATTTCGCCAATTTTTAAAGAACGTAGCAAAAACGTAGCCAAATCAACATTTCTCCCGACCTCAAACGCAAACAATAATGGGACAATAATTGGACAAAAAGTAAGGCAGAACGCTTTGTTGCGTCCGACCTTTCTTTTCTAAACACATCTTTCATCTTTCATCTGAACGAAAGCCAATTTCGCTCCCCGTGAAATTGGCTTTCACTCCCTACGTTCTTGGCTTTCGCTCATCATAGCAGTTATGGTTGAAGGAATCATTTGGGGATCCAAAATTGCAAGTAATTATTTCAGAGTGAAGGAGAGATGAGAGAGTAAATATTAGGCATAATATTTATATAATATATTAATAATCAATAGGTTATATAATAATAACTACTATAAAAACCTCTTTTCCCAAAGTCCTTAGGAAAAAAATTAATGCAATTTGCAATTTTGCAATATAACTCTATAGAATACACCTTCATATCGCTGCGCAGAAAAAAAAGAACACTTTTCTTTGTTTTGAGCCTGACTTTTCGTACCTTTGCAGTCGAACACCACCATGATGCCCTGAGAGAAGGGTGGCGGTGCGACATCGTGGTATTATTAACAAGCGTTTGCTGTTATTCGGAATTGCTCTGAAATGTAGGAAGTTTCAAACAAATCAAACCGAATGAATAAGTCGCAAACGCCCGTGTAATATGCATGGGCGTGACTTATCCGGTTTGATGGGTATCCTACAACCTCAGAGCATGGGTGAGAAAATCGTCCATGCTTTTTGTTGTAAATACTCATCTCCGAAGATAAGCATACGCACTAATGCATAACGTATGGCCAATAATTCAAACCTTGGTGCGGCAAAGGCTGCGAAGAATGATGAATTCTACACGCAGTATGCCGACATTCAGAAAGAGGTAAATGCCTATCTGGAGTATAATCCTGACACATTCCGTGACAAGACGGTGCTGCTGCCCTGTGATGACCCAGAGTGGAGCAACTTCACTCGGTTCTTCGCACAGAATTTTGAGCGTCTTGGATTGAAGCGACTCATCTCAACGAGTTATGCAGTAGAGAGCAAGAAGTATAAGAACTATCAGCCTACCCTGTTTGAGACTGAGAGCCCTGGGTTCGATATTGACAAGACTCGCATCAAGGGAAAGATTTTTGAACTGACCCACGATACCAATCAGAATGGACGTATCGACATTGACGACCTGGAGTGGCACTATTTGGAGGGTGATGGTGACTTCCGCAGTAAAGAGGTCTGCCAACTACGTGATGAAGCGGATATCATTGTAACAAATCCGCCATTCTCGCTGTTTAGGGAGTTCTTAAGTTGGATTGTTAGCGCTAATAAACAATTTCTCATAATTGGGAATATCAACGCTATACATTATAAGGAAGTTTTTCCTATCATTAGGGATAATAAGATGTGGCTGGGGAGTTCGTATTTTAATGGTGGAGCTGCATTCTTTATAGCCGATGCTTCCTTATATGACCCTAACAAAATGTCGAATCAGAAAAACGCCTTTTTTCATAATGGACAATTTCTATGGAGGGTAAATGGAGTAAGATGGTTTACTAATCTTGACCATGGGCGCCGTCATGAACCATTGCGTTTGATGACGATGAAAGACAATCTGCGATACGGGAAAAATAAAACGCTGAGGGAACGAGGATATATACACTACGATAACTATGATGCTATTGACATTCCTGCGATAGAATGCATACCCTCCGATTATCAGGGTGATATGGGAGTACCTGATTCTGTTTTAGAGAAATATTGTCCTGAGCAGTTTGACATCATTGGTCTTGGAGCAGGTGATCTTGCAAAGGAAATCGGTATAACCAAGAATTATCGAGGACGTACCGATTTGGCGTTTACAGACCCTACAACTGGAAAGTCTTCATGTCCTTATTCACGAATACTAATCCGCAAAAAACAATAACCAATATGAAACCTACACTCATTACCGACTGGACCATTGGCGACATTTGCAAGGGCTTCCAGTACAACGAATACGAAGGGAAAGGCTTGTACGGCCTTTCCGGTAAGCTGACCATTCAGCCAGAATTTCAACGTCATTACCTCTATGCTGAGAATGGCGGAAAGAAAGAGGTCGACGTCATTCAGTCCGTCCGCAACGGCTACCCACTGGGGCTTATCTACTTCTCGAAGGTTGGCGAAGATAAGTATGAAGTATTAGACGGGCAGCAGCGTATCACATCACTTGGACGCTTCATTACTGAAAAGTTTGCATGGATTGATACCGACGGCAGACCTTGGTACTTCACGGCTCTGAACAAGGAAGAGCAGGAGAAGTTCCTCAATACGAAGCTGCTCATCTATGTCTGCGAAGGTACTGATAAAGAAATCAAGGATTGGTTCCGCACCATCAACATCGTGGGCATTCCGCTCAATACGCAGGAGACGCTGAATGCTGTCTATTCTGGTCCGTTCGTAACAAAGGCCAAGGAAGACTTCTCTAATTCAAACAACACCAATATCAATAAATGGAGTTGCTTCGTTCCCGGCACAGCCAAACGGCAGGACTATCTTGCTGCAGCTCTCGACTGGGTAAGTCGCGGACATACAGAGGAATATATGGCTGCCCACCGAAATGATAACAACATCAATGAGCTGAAAGCCTATTTCACCAGTGTCATCGACTGGATTACTTCGGTGTTTGACTTCAATCCAGAGAAAGAGATGTGTGGCCTGAAATGGGGAGAATTATACGAGCGTTACCATAACACGCCTTACAATCCTGTTGAGGTGGCCCAGAAGGTTCGTGAACTATATGAGAGCTTCTACGTGAAGGAGAAAAAAGGCATCTATGAGTATATCCTTGATGGCTGTCAGAACACTAAACTTCTGAACGTACGTGTATTCGACGAGCCGACGAAAAAGGCTGTCTATGCTCAGCAAACGGCTGCAGCAAAAGAGAAAGGAGAATCCAACTGTCCGCTTTGCGCCATTGGCCACGACGCCAACCATACTAAGATTTGGGACTTAAAAGATATGGATGCTGACCACGTAACAGCATGGAGCAAGGGCGGTGCAACCGACATCGAGAACTGTCAGATGCTGTGCAAGACGCATAACAGGGCAAAAGGGAATAGATAATCAAACGAAGAAACCATATGAGGAAAAAAGCTATTATTTCTTTAATTCTATTAATTGGATGTTTGGCTATTAAAGCCAAAACTACGTATATTCCTACATATTATTCATATATACAGATTAAACAAGGAAAAGATACAGTGTCAATTAATGGAAATAGTGCGTCATTCCAGCTGACTATACGAAAGAGACACCTTATGTGTCAATCACCCTTCAGGGTTATCCCATTAAGACTGCCAGAGAACTGGCCTACTTTACGGATTATATTATGCAGTCGACTCATTCCGATATAGTCAAGAACCTGGTGCGTCTTTGTATTCTTAATACTTTGGAGCCAGTCAGCTATTCCTCAAAGCAAGGACAATATCTGGCTTGGGATTATCGCTGCCCCAAGATCGTTGCTGCTGTTAAAGACAGAGAGGAGAAAGGACGCAAGCCATTTGCAACTCGTCTTGACAAAGGCACAATTCCGGAACTTAAAGAAACATTGCTGTCAGAACTGAGAAACGTCATGAACGACATCGTGGATATTCAGGGAAAAGGCACTCAACTGAAGGCTCATTGCGATTTCACAGAAGGTAGCGTTCTGTTTGAGATTCCCAAGATGCAATCTGACACGATAGACGGTGTAATTACCTCGCCGCCCTATTGTAATCAGTACGACTACACCCGTACCTACGCCATGGAGTTGGCCTATCTCGGAAAGACTGATGCCGACTTCACGAAAACAGAGCACTACAAGAAGTTAATAAAGCCTTGCAAATTCGCAGCAGACATGGCGAAGTCAATAATAAGGGAGTACTTAAAATGGTGGATGGCTACTTTACTGAACTTGGAATCCTGTTTGCTGAATTGTTCCGAGTATGCAAGTCTGGAGCATATCTAGCCTTCGTAAATGACAATGTACGTTATGCTGGCGAAGTGATTCCTGTCGACTATCTGACTACTAATCTGGCAGAGCAATTTGGCTTTAAGGCTGTCAAAATCTATACTTTGAAACAGCAAAAGGGTAACAGCTCGCAGCAAATGGCAAAGTATGGCAGAGTCGCTTTACGAAAGAGCATCACCATCTGGCGGAAGCCGTAAGGGATATAACTGATCACTCATCTTTCATTTCTCTTAATGGCTCTGGTCAGATTTTGATAGCCGATTATACGCATTTCAGTGGCTTCGCATATCTCACGAGCATAATCATTGAGTTGATGGAAGCTGGCGTAATCTGACGAACTATCAATGACCCATGGGGAGAGGATGAGCAAGTGGCCTGCGGCACAGGCGTAGAAGCGAGACTTGGCTGGTTTCCAGTATTCGCCAATAGGTTCTTTCTGCAAAAGGATTAGGGGAAGATGTGCTTTAATGGCATCTTCAACCACGATGGCTTCGCCTTTCGAGATGCCTGGTGTGACAAGTACGGTGCCTTCCTCCGCGATACGCAAGAGACGGTCATGCTCGTTCAGGTAATCGTTAGTTTGTTCTGTCGGCTGTCCGGTCTTGGGATCTTTTCGATGAAAAAACACTTGCTTCTTAATAGGATATTTCAGCAAGAAGAGATTACCGAAGGCGGCATATTCCCTTCCTCCAATCCAAAGGTGTAGCTGGCGTTCCATCAGCCGTGAGCATTCTCTACGGATACAGGCACGAAGCGGGTTCTCCTGCATGTAGCGCTTGATGTTTTCCAGCATGCCTGGCTTGTTGATAATACGGTCGTGGTAGCCGCTTTCGTAGAGAACGGGGCGGTTTCCCAAGGGAGAAGCCTTGGGCACAGCGGCAGCGGAGGGAGCGGCCTTGGGCACAGCGGCAGCGGAGGGAGAAGCCTTGGGCACAGCGGCAGCAGAGGGAGCGGCCAGGGGAACTGCGGCTGTTGTGCTTGGCGTTTTTCCGCTAAGAGCGGCCTCGTCCTGCAATTGCCACCATGCTCGTGAGCAGCCTGTCTTGAAGCCTCGTATCACCATTCCTAAGTGTTTGCCTTTTGGCAGTGTCTGGCTTACCCATAGCAACAGATGGATATGGTCAGGCATCATCGCCACCCGCCAGACTTCGACCTCGGGATAAATCTGGTGAATCTTCGGCACCTCATTGTCAAGCACACGTTGACCTAAATCTGACAGCAGGATATGGGGCTCATTGTTTGTCCCCTGTCCATTTGCGTGACCAACAATGGTGCCAAAGAGAGACTTGCGTCCATCTATGACCATTGTTATCATATATAGTCCTTTTTGGTAGTAATCATGCCAATAAGACCGTCGATGCTGGTTATGCTTGGTTTCGCAACGTTTTATCATTGGAACGTTTCCGTTTAAAATGAAAAGCAAAACGAGTAGGAAGAACTTTTGTTTCCCCCTACTCGATTGTTTTGTAGTCCTAAAGAGATTACTTCTTATTGTCTACTGCGCACTGCTCGATGGCGAGGCCGCGCTTGTAGTTCTCAATGTAGCGCTCGAAGCCTGCTACGTCTTCAGCGGTAGGAGCGATAGATACGCCCGTGTTGCCTGCGAAGACGACGGTCTCCAAGTAGTCGGCGAGCGAGAGCTTGTTAGGATTGTTGACCATGTAGCCAGCCAGCAGAGCGATACCCCAGGCACCACCCTCGCCTGCTGTCTCCATCACTGAGATGGGGCTGTTGATAGCAGCAGCGAGCACGCGCTGGCCCACGCCCTTGGTCTTGAACAGTCCGCCATGACCAGTGATGCGGTCTACGCGAATCATCTCTTCCTTGAACAGGATATCGTTACCAATCTTCAGAACGCCTACTGATGCATAGAGATGAGCACGCATGAAGTTGGCCAGATTGAACTTGTCGTTAGCCGAACGAACGAAGAGTGGACGACCTTCAGCAAGACCCGTGACAGGCTCACCACTAATATAGTTGTAAGAGATCAGGCCACCGCAATCAGCATCACCCGTAAGTGCATTGTTATAAAGCTTTCCGAACACTTCATTCATGTCAACGGGAACGCCCAACAGTTGCTGATACTCCTTGAAGAGGTTCACCCAGGCATTCAGGTCGCTGGTGCAGTTGTTACAGTGAACCATTGCCACCAAGCTACCGTCAGGTGTGGTCACCATGTCAATCATCTCGTAGGGCTTAGACAGCGGCTTTTCGAGAACGATCATGGAGAACGATGAGGTGCCTGCCGATACGTTACCAGTGCGCTGCTTCACGGCATTGGTGGCTACCATACCGGTGCCAGCGTCGCCTTCTGGAGGACATACGGGGATACCAGCCTTCAGATGTCCTGAAACGTCGAGCTTTGATGCGCCTTCGGGAGTGAGGAAGCCAGCGCTCTCGCCCGCATTGAGGCTCTTGGGCAGGATGTCGAGCAATTTCCAAGAGAAGCCCTTCGGAGCAATCAGCTCATCGAACTTCCTTACCATCTCGGCATCATAGGTCTTCGTAGCGGGATCAACAGGAATCATACCTGATGCATCGCCCACGCCGAGGACGAACTGTCCCGTCACCTGCCAGTGAACATAGCCAGCCAGTGTGGTGAGGTACTTGATGTTCTTCACGTGCTCCTCATTGTCCAGGATGCACTGATACAGGTGGCTGATGCTCCAGCGCAGGGGGATGTTATAGTTGAACAGCTCAGACAGTTTGGCAGCAGCCTTGCCGGTATTGGTGTTACGCCAGGTACGGAAGGGCACCATAATCTCCTGCTGCTGGTTGAAAGCCATATAGCCGTGCATCATGGCTGAGAAGCCGATGGCAGCGAGGCTCTCAATCTCACAGTCGTATTGTGCGCGAACATCCTTGCGAAGCTCTGCATAGCAGTCCTGCAGACCATACCAGATGGCCTCCGTGCTATAGGTCCAAAGTCCGTCAACTAACTGGTTCTCCCACTCGTGGCTTCCCTGAGCAATGGGGCTGTTGTTTTGGTCAATCAGCACTGCCTTGATACGTGTTGAACCGAATTCGATTCCCAAGATGGCCTTTCCGGCCTCGATAGTTTGCTTTGCGGTCATTGTTTTTTCGTTTTATAGGTTTAGATGTTGCAAAAGTACCTTTTTTTTTGCAATCCGCCAAATATTTCAAAAGAATTTGTTTGCAAATATTGATGCCATGACGGTATGGTACGGCTTCACTTTTACATATTTATATAAAAAGGAGACAAACAGAAAAGCCCATTTGCGTTATTATGCTTATCTTTGCAGCCAAATTAACACCTTATAAGATGAAGAAACTATACTTATTATTATTTACTGCCAGCATGTCGGTCACGACGATGGCTCAAGAGAAATTCGAACTGGGCAAGCCTAATAATGCCAACTACCGATACCTGGATGAATATCGGGCGCTGAAAGACTATATAGATCATGAGACCTATCCCAATTTCAAACTGGCTGTAGGCACAACGGTCAACGACTACCTGAACAACTCGCTGGTGAAGAATCTGACCAACAAGAACTTCACAGAGACCGTGGCAGGAAACGCGATGAAGATGGCCAGCTGCGTGGATGGTAATGGCAACATGAACTTCAACACGGTGAGGAGTTACGTGAATGCGGCTACTGCTGCCGGACTCAACGTCTACGGACATACCCTGGCCTGGCACTCACAACAGGCCAAAGGATGGCTGCTGAAACTACTGGCCGACAAGCCCGCGCCGGAGCTGACTGATGGCGACGTGACGATATGGTCAGCGATAGCCAGCAAGGACTTCCGCACCGACCAAAGCGTAGGATGGAAGGCGTCGGAGTCGGATTACGGCTACACCATCACCTTCGATGCCACCAACGGTCTGAAAGCGAAGACCACCAAGAGCTATTCCTGGGAGGTGCAGTTCGTCGCCATGTCGGATATCATTGCAACGAAGGGCAAAAGCTACAAGATGACCATGACTGTCAAGGGCTCTAAGTCAGGCAAGCTCAGCGGAACACTGGGCAACTGGAGCGGCGGAGCCAACGTCAGCGTGTCGTTCACCAATGAATGGCAGGACGTAGCGGTCACCGTCAAGCCAACGATGGAGAGCAGTTTCCTGCTGTTCCACATCCCCAACTACGTAGGCGAGGTGTACATCAAGAACATCAAGTTTGAGGAGCAGATCAAGGGCAAGACCATCAAGGAGGAGCGCCGTTGCATCAAGGCCCATGCAAAAGCCAGGGTGAATGCCACTTACGACAACCAGTTCTGGCTGGTTCCGGGTTCGTTTGCCAAGGGAGCAAGCTATGAGCTGACTGCCGACGTACGCGCTGACAAGTCGGCCTACGCCACCACACAGATTCACAAAGCACCTAGTTCATGGGTCAGCAGCGATGCCATTGGCAACATCTACTTCACGCCCGAATGGAAGACCATCACCCTCAAGGGAACGTTTAGCGCAGCCGGTCAGAGCATCGCTCTTAGCCTCAGCGAACTGGCAGATGAGAACAACTACTATTTCGACAACATCAGCCTGAAGATTGGCGGCGTAGAGAAGATCAAGAACGGCGACCTGGAAGGCACCGACCTCAGCTCGTTCAAGGCGAAGGAGTATGGCGGCAGTGTGATGGCTCCAACCATCATTGACAGTCTCACTTATGTTTATATCCCTTCATCGGTTCCCCTCACCCAACAGGAGCGTCACGACACACTGGTCTACGCCATGGACAAGTGGATCAAGGGCATGATGAATGCCTGTGGCGGCAAGGTCAAGGCTTGGGACTTGGTCAACGAGGCCATATCGGGTGGCGGTAACGACGGCTCAGGCAACTATGTACTACAGGGCAACAACCCCACCGGCAATCCCGATGCCACATGGGATGTAGGCGGCGATGCCTTCTATTGGCAGGACTACATGGGTTCGCTCGAATACGTGCGCCAGGCTTGTCGACTGGCTCGCAAGTATGGTCCTGAAGACGTGGTGCTCTTTATCAACGACTATAACCTGGAGTCTGACTGGGACGGCAACAAGAAACTGAAGTCACTCATCAACTGGATTAAGAAATGGGAGGCCGACGGCGTGACGAAGATTGACGGCATAGGCACACAGATGCACATCTCTTATTACGAGAACTCCGGCACACAGAGCAGCAAGAAGAACGCTATCAGCAATATGTTCCGACTCATGGCTGCCACGGGCAAGTACGTACGTGTCAGCGAGCTCGACATGGGCTATGTAGATGCCAACGGCAATAACGTGACTCCCGCCAACATGACCGAGACGCAGCATAAGAACATGGCCAACTTCTATGAGTGAATCATCAAGCAGTTCTTCAGCATCGTTCCCGCAGCCCAGCAGTGGAGTATCTGCCAGTGGTGTCCTACCGACAACGTATCCAACGGCGGATGGCGCGCCAACACACCGGTAGGCATCTGGGACAGCAACTACTACCGCAAGCATGTATATGCCGGCTTTGTGCGCGGTCTGGGTGGTGTAGACCATTCGGCTATCGAAAAGGTGCGTTCTGATGAGCTGAATGAATCGTCAAAGGGAATCTA
Source organism: Prevotella sp. (assembly GCA_017460515.1). Lineage (GTDB taxonomy): Bacteria > Bacteroidota > Bacteroidia > Bacteroidales > Bacteroidaceae > Prevotella. Next base: position 44,867 of record JAFUAY010000038.1, on the reverse strand, counting down.
TAATCTCATGGGTGTACGTATGCCCTACGAGTCTATCAGTAACTTACCTGCCGGACTGTACATCATCAATGGCAAGAAGGTCATGATTAGCAGATAAAAACATGGTATTTAGCTTCTGTAAACATGGTGTTTAGAGCACGTAAACATGGTGTTTGGCACACGTAAACATGGTGTTTGGCACACGTAAACATGGTGTTTAGCACCCGAAAACATGGTGTTTACAGAAGCTCGAAAAAATAGAAATGAGGGAACCTCGTGAGGCTCCCTCATTTCTATTTCTAATTAGGCGGAAGGTGAGGGATTCAAACCCCCGATACGCATAAGCGTATACCGGATTTCGAGTCCAGCGCGATCGTTCACTCTGCCAACCTTCCAAAGAGCAAGTTTCAAGGAGATTCTTTTCGGGAAAGGCACTCCTTCTGAGTTTTGCGACTGCAAAGGTAATACTTTTTTCAGAATGCGCAAAACTTTTGCTCCACTTTTTCAATTATTCGCCTCAAAGATGGCCATGCGCTCATCCAGCTGGTCATACTGGTGATCCTCGATGAACGAGGTGCAGACACGCAGTCCTTCCTGATGAGAGCCGGTAGTGATCAGACAGATGGCAGACACACCGTAGTACATCAACTCACGGGCCAGTTCACCGCTGGTCATCTGCTTATAGCCTATGGTGAAGTAGAATCCGTCGGCAATAGGCTCGTCGAGGTCTTTGTCATAGACAATGTGGAAGCCGTGACGGGTAAAGATCTCCTTCAGGCGATGGGCACGACGACCGTAGACAATGATGTCATCGCGGAAGTTATAGGTACCATCGGCAGCTGCACCGAGCAGGGCTGCCAAGGCATACTGTGCACTGTGGCTGGTTCCTGACGAGAGGGCATAGAGCATGCGGGTGGAGAATACCAAGCCGAAGGGCAGTCCCTCATAGCGGGCTGACAGGGCATCGTAATGGCGATGGAACAGCTTGTCGGAGATGCACACCACGCCAATACGCTCGCCTGCATAGCTGAACGCCTTGGAACCGCTGATGAGCAGCATGTAATTATCGGTATAACGACCCACAGAGGGCTGATAAGGCGGCTGGAAGGGCGTAGAGAGGTCCTTGCGGAAGTCCATGGCGAAGTAGGCCAGGTCTTCCATAATCACCACGTCGTACTTCGTGGCCAGTGTGCCGATGGTCTTCAGCTCTTCCTCGCGCAGACAAATCCAGGCAGGATTGTTCGGGTTGGAATAGACAATGGCACAGATATTTCCCTGAGAGAGATAGGATTCGAGCTTGGCACCCAACTTATCGCCACGGAAGTCGTAGACGTCAAAGGTCTCGTACTTCACGCCCATCACCTTCAGTTGCATCTTCTGCACAGGGAAGCCAGGGTCGATAAACAGCACGGTATCTTTCTTCGGATCGGCCTGCGAACAGGTGAGGAACGAAGCAAACGTGCCCTGCATGCTGCCACAAACGGGCACACAGCACTCAGCAGCTATGTCAAGGTCGATGAAGGCCTTCACGAAACGCGACGCCTGTCGCTTCAGTTCGGGATAGCCCTGAATATCGGGATAGCTGTGGGCTATGCCATCACGGAGGGCTGCTATCTGGGCATCGACGCCCACTTGTGCTGCAGGCAGTCCGGGAATACCCATCTCCATCTTGATATACTCTACCCCACTCTCTTTCTCGGCCATGGCTGCCACCTGTTTCACTTCACGGATGGTGGCCTTTGAGAAATCGGTTATGCCAAGGTCGGCAATGAGCTTGTCGACGATTTCCTTTTTGATGGGAGTCTCTTTCATCTCATTCTGACTTTATTACGACATTATTTCTGAGCCTCACGACCAATGGCAAGCGCCTTGATATTCGCCTCGACAATGGCCTCGCCCTTGCGACCGAACACACGGCGGATGGCTTCCTCCAGTTTTCCGTACTCAATGCCGAGCGCTTTCTGGGCAGCACCCAAAAGGATGACATTGGCAGAACGGGGTACGCCTGCATCTTTAGCCAACTGTTCGATATCGAGCAGAATCACGTTCTGGAGTTTGTTCAGGTCATTCTTAATCACGTCAATATCGGGATAGTTCGGAATGTTTACAAACGGAGCACTCGAAGTGATAATCCATCCATCTTTCTTCAGGAACGGCAGGTAGCGCAAGGCCTCCATCGGTTCCATGGAGATGATGACATCGGCACCGCCGAGGGGAATCAGGTCACTGTGGATAGGATCTGACGAGAGGCGCAGATTTGACTGCACATCGCCACCGCGCTGACTCATGCCGTGTACCTCGGCCTGCTTGATATAGAGGTTCTCCTTGATGGCTGCCTCACCGATGATGGTGGCGATGGAGAGGATGCCCTGTCCGCCTACGCCACAAAGTATGATATCTGTTTTCATTTTCGTTTATCTAAGTCCCCTAAGTTCTTGCTTATGCAAGCGACCATAAGGTCGAGCGAGGGGAATGGAGGTCTGAACAAGCGTTTATCAGACCAAGTGGTTATTTGTTGGTTATGGGGAATCTGCGCCTGTTCAGACTCCCCAACCCCCTGACTTAACTCTGGGGGCTTTGGACCTTCTTCTGCTTCAGATGGCGCTGCAGCGTCTGCATGCACTCACGGCGGGGAATGATGACACTCAAGCCTTTATACTCTATCTCCTGCTTGAGAATCTGCGTAATCTCAGGCATGTTCTTGGGGATGGGGTTCACCACATGCAGGTGTTCATCGCTCACACCGAGGGCACGACAGATAGCCTCAAACTTATTGGTGCCTGCAGAGTCCTGTCCACCCGTCATGGCAGTGGTCAGGTTGTCGCTGATGATGACCACGATGTTGGCATTTTCATTGGCAGCATCAAGCAGGCCGGTCATACCGCTATGTGTAAAGGTAGAGTCACCGATGATTGCCAGTGCAGGCCACTGTCCGGCATCGCTGGCACCCTTGGCCATCGTGATAGATGCACCCATGTCTACACACGAGTGGATGGCTTTATAAGGAGGCAGGAAACCGAGCGTATAGCAGCCGATATCACCGAACACACGGGCATTGGGATAATCAAGGAGCACCTGATTGAGGGCGGTATAAACGTCACGATGACCGCAGCCCTGACAGAGTGCGGGTGGACGCGGAGCCACATCCTCACAGGTCTTGTAAGTCTCATCACTGGGCAATCCGAGTGCTTTCTTCAGCAGGTCGGGGTTCAGTTCGCCTGTTCGGGGCAGTTCACCAGTCAGTCGACCCTTGATGACAGCATTGCCAGGCATCACGCCACGCAACTGATCCTCGATGAAAGGCTGGCCCTCTTCGGCTACCAGCACACTCTCGCACGATTCCGTCATGCGGCGCACCAACTCTTTCGGCAGCGGGTACTGTGACACCTTAAGCACGGGATAAGGACAATTTCCATCAGGATAGCACTCCATCAGGTAGTTGAAGGCGATACCGCTGGCAATGATGCCCAACGAATGGTCGGCAGCATCAATATATTTATTGTAAGCGCTCTCTACTGCCATCTGTTCGAGCTGTGGCTGCTGGGCAGTTACCACATCATTGCGCTTACGGGCAAAGGCGGGTAGCAGTACCCAGTTGCTGGCCTTTGCATTGTAGTTCAGTTCATTCTGCTGGCGCGAAGCATCAGCAATCTCGACCACCGCACGACTATGTGCCATACGGGTGGTGACACGCATCAGCACGGGCAATGACACCTTCTCAGAGAACTCGAAGGCAATGGCCATCATGTCGTAGGCTTCCTGCTGATTAGAAGGTTCAAACGTAGGAACCATTGCGAACTTGCCGTAGAAACGAGAGTCCTGCTCGTCTTGTGAAGAGTGCATGGAAGGATCGTCTGCCACGAGCACTACAACACCGCCATTGACACCCGTCATACCACTGTTGACGAACGGATCGGCACAAACGTTCAGACCTACGTGTTTCATGCATACCAGTGCACGCTTGCCCATGAACGACATACCAAGAGCAGCCTCCATTGCTGTCTTCTCGTTAGTTGACCAACGGCTGTGAATGCCGCGTTCACGTGCCTGGGCAGAATCCTGAATATACTCAGTGATTTCAGTTGATGGTGTGCCAGGATAGGCGTAAACGCCACTTAACCCGGCATCAATGGCTCCTTGCGCTATGGCTTGGTCGCCTAAAAGTAACTTTTTCATACGTGTATACTTATTGCTTATCTTTTTTCTTATTCATAATCCTCATGTCCTCAATACAGGAAGCCTAAAAGCCAGAGGGGTATCTGGTTGTCCTTGCCAATCTCGGTATTGTATCGGGCATAGATAACATCGGGCGAATAGCGCATCTTGCCGTGAGCGTTAGCATCGCAAACACGGAACTTCAGTTTCTCATCGACAAGATAGAATGCATCGCGACCGGACTGGTTGATTTTATGGTCTTTCCAGAGGGAGTTGACGAAGAAGGTCTCCATCGCATCCTGTTTCAATACGTTAATAGGATAGATGGCGTAGAGCAGATTGGAATTATGAAGCATCACCTTCGACGGCTTCTTCGGGAAGTCCTCACCCACGGGATAAATCATGTTCAACAGACGGGCATCAGCCAAGTACTTGATGTAGTTCATGACCGTAGCGCGACTGGTCTCAACATCCTGTGCCAACTTGCTGACATTAGGCGCCTTCGGTCCATCCTCGGCAATCTCGTAGAAGAGTTTCTTGATTTTCGTCAGATACTTCAGTTCTATCTGCTTCACCAGCAGGATGTCAACCTCAGTCATCATGTTCATCGTCTTCAGCAGGTTCTCGGAATAGTTACGATGTTCCTGGAAGAAAGGATAGAAGCCGTGGTGGATATAGTCCTGGAAATAGCGTCGAGGCGACACCTTTGGCAATATCTGCTTGACAATGCGCTCATGATCGCTTAGAATCTCTTCAAGCGTATAGGCACGGAAATCATTGTTGGTCAGAAGGTTCAGAAACTCGCGAAAGGAGAATCCACGCAGATTGTAGCTCTTCACGATACCGTTAAGTTCCGGATTCTCATCCTTCAATCGCATCACGCTACTGCCGGTAAACACAATCTTCAAGCCTGGATAGGTGTCATAGCACTTGCGCAACTCGCTACTCCAGTCAGGCTGTTTGAACACCTGATCGATAAGTAGCACGCGTCCCCCATGATGGTAGAACTCGCCAGCAAAATCAGCAATACCATGTCCTTGAAAATAGAAGTTGTTCATGTTGATGTACAGACATTGCTTGTCTTCTGTAGAGAAGTGCTCTTTGGCATACTGCAGCAGGAAGGTTGTCTTGCCCACCCCACGGGTGCCCTTGATACCTATCAACCTGCAACTCCAATCAATCTCGTCCATCAGCGAACGGCGTACTGGCGCATTCACATGTTCAACCAAGTAGCGATGTGTTCGAAAGAAAGCTTCCATTATAGATTCGTTTTCTGCGTTACGTTTTGCAAAAGTAAGAATTAATCTCGAAATTGCAAAGTAGATATTGCAAAAATTATAGTTTCTTAAGCAAAGGCATAGCTATCAATGATTTGCTTGATGATTCTCAGGTTCTCTGGATCGTGTACCATCTGCATGTGGACGGAACTGACATACGTAATCGGTATATCTGGTTGCGACTCTTTCCAATTGGCCTTATTGATGGGGAAAAAGGCGATGCCTTCCTCACGGGTCTGTCCCGGTTCGTCATCAAACTCGGTGCACAAAATTAGATGTGCAGGTCCTGCATAATAACGCTGGACAAACGAACCTGAGATGGCATGTAAGACCTTGTTGCGGAACAACACTAACTCTTCTGAAATTCCTGGTTCGACCACCATACCGCCCGTATCAGATCCATATTTGGAACGACAGGCATAGCCATCAATAATGACAGCAGTGGGCGTGGCAATGCTCTCTGCATCCAGTTCGACTGCCAATCGTAAAGCCATATCACCACCCAGGCAAAGACCCGTTGTCAGTATTGGTGTAGTACGGTCTTTCAGGATAGGACGGAGAATGCGGGCATACTCAGCCATCAATGCATCCGTTTCCATCGGGAAGTCGGGGCGGAGTGAATAGAACTCGCTGGGACTCTCAATCACGAGAATGGTATAGTCATCCTTGAACGCACGATAGAAGTTCATATAGAACGCTTCGAAATAAGGTGTTCCAGAACAAATGATAAGCAGGGGCTTATAACGATTGTCGGGCGTATAGAAATAGATTGCTCTGCCATCAATCTGTTCTTGAGTCAGCGGCTCCTTGTTGGAATCAATCCTGTTGGCCAACTTGCGGACAGTCTTACAATGATAGACGTCAGAGGCATGTAATTGGAAACCACGCGCCTGCATCTGACTGACATACTCAAGAATCTGTAAAGAATTCATGCCAATGTCTTCAATCAAATCGGCATTGACATCGATAGAATCGGCTTCGATACCTACAATCGTGGAGATAGCGAAACGACAACGGCGCTCCACCTCCAACAACTCCTCGTTGTCAGCACTTCCGGCACCACAAATTTGTGGTTCGGGCAAACGGGAACGGTCTATCTTTCCATTATGGGTCAGGGGGAAATGCTCAGAGAAGCTCCAATAGTTGGGTATCATATAAGAAGGCAAGCGCTCAGAGAGCCAAGCACGAAGAGCATCTGCCGATAGCTGGCTATTGAATGTTTCTATATGGGCTGCCAACTGCTTCGCATCACCCATCTGACGGACTTCTACCACACACTGCTGCACATCTGGATAAGAAAGCAAGGTGCTCTCTATATCTGCCAGCTCAATTCGATAACCGCGCAGTTTGACCTGGAAGTCCTTTCGACCCATGAAATAGAGCAATCCGTCAGCCTTGCGGCACACCATATCGCCCGTTGCATAAAGACGAGTATTGAGACCTTGCTCAAGATCTGCCTTACTGGCGAAAGGATTATCGATAAATACCTTACTATTAAGTTTTGAACGGTTATGATAGCCTGTGGCCAACTGCAACCCGCCCAAGTAGAGTTCTCCGCTGATGCCATCGGGCAAGAGATTATGATCATCATCCATCACATAGCAGGTAACTCCTCGTAAGGGACGACCGATGCAGTTGGAGTCCTGAGTGGTATCGCTTCCGTAGGTATGACTGGTGCTGCATACGGTATTCTCTGTAGGACCATAGCCATTGATGAATCGGATATTACTATAACGGGAAATGATTTCCTGGCTGGGTGATTCACCACCAACGAGGATTGTTTTCAGCGAAGGAGGTGCATCCTTATGACAAGAATGAAGGAATGCCGGCGGTATGCAAGCCCATGTGATTTGCTCTCTCTCCATCAGCTGGAACAGACTGTCAGGCTCCTTTTTCATTGATTCTGAAGCCGTTATCAATGTGGCACCAGTCAACAACGAACAGAATATGTCTATGACAGAAGCATCAAAAATATAGGTTGAGAACTGTATGATACGATCATCCGACGTAGGACAATAGCCCCCAGGAGCACCAATCGTCACCATCGAAACAACGCTGCTGTGAGGCACAACGACACCTTTAGGCTTGCCAGTTGTTCCTGACGTATAAATCATATAAGCAGGAGTCGATGTCGTAAGCTGCGGCAACGATACACAATTGTCTGAAGCTTCAAGCATTTCCTCCATCAGATAAACACGTACTGACGACTCGATACTCTCAATCATCGGCTTCATACTACGCGTTGTCACCATGCGTTGCATACCACTGTCTGCTATGATACTAAGCAGGCGCTCCTTGGGATAGGAATCGTTGAGGGGAACATAGTAGCAACCGGCCCTGATAATGCCCAGAATAGTTGCCAAAGACTGGGATGAGCGATCACTGTATATGCCTACGGCTCCCGCGGGAAGTCCGTCGGAGAGTAGCGATGCTGCCACCCGTCTTGAAGCCTCATCAAGTTGCTGATAAGTATAGCTGCAAGACTCGTCTTTTAAGGCAAGATGATCCGGACGACTTGCAACCTGTCGGAGGAATAAATCAATAATGTTTTCTTCAGGCTTGCGGAGCGGATGAATGGTGTTCAGTTCTACCTGTCTGCTATACTCAGTCTTGTCAATCATGGAAGCGCTTCTTACTGCTTTCCGGTCATGATCAACGACCAGATTCTCTATCAAAGCCTGAAAACAATGATTGAACAACGCTACAGCTTTTTCCTCAAACGATGCACGTTGATAAATCCAACGGCAACACATTCCATCGTCAGCGACATCAACCGTCAACGTGAGCGGAGTCATCGTAAAGGCTGGCCGGACATCAAGGCGGTTAGCTTGCATGGCAGGTTCCAGGGTGAAGCTCACCAGGGGCAGTCGCATTGTGGCGTAAGGATATTTGATAGCTGTACGCACATCGTCCATCACCTGCTGACAGACGGAGGGGAAAGAATCGTCTAACCACGACTCACGGAACTTCAGCGGACAGGGACGGACGAAGTATCCCATCGTATTGGCAAAGGAGGTCTGCTCACGTCCTGAAACGGGATAGGCAATAAAGAAATCTGACTGTCGGGAAATGCGATAGAGCATCAGCATAAGTGCTGACGAAAACAGCGAGAAGGGTGTCAGATGATGACGGGCACAATACTGGTTGATCAGCAAGAATAATTCATTCGGAATACCGAATGTCAGGCATTGGGCCGACAAATCATCATCATTACCATTGCCAACCATGAAGTTGGGTAATTGCAGCTTAGCCACATCATCCATGTATGCGCTCCAATAGTCAGCGCTCTGCTTAAGAAGATCACTTTTTTCCTGTTGTGACTCAGCAAAGACATAATCGGCATAGCTGGCAGAATCAGCAACCTCTTCGCCATGATAGATGTCATATAGCTGACGGCGCAGTACACCTGATGACCAGCCATCGGTAATCAGATGATGGATGAACACAGCCAACTGCCACCCGCTTTGTGGTTCGTGATAAAGTGTCAGGCGATAGAGCGGACCCTCAGTCAGATTGAAAGGAATAGTCAACTGATGTTCTACGGCTGTTTTTAACTCAAAAGAACTATCAACGCTCTGTCTATCTATGGTGGTTATCGGTTGGAAGTCTATTGTTTCCAAGTAACTATTACCATCTTTGTCCTGATGAAACGTCATACGCAGAGCGTCTTGGGAAGTCAATAATTGGTTCCATGCAGATAGAAGTTTCTGCTCATCGACAGTATCACCAAAGGGTATCAAGTCAACAAGATTATAGGATACAGAGGCCTGTTCGCTCAACAGACAATGGACAAACAGGTTCTGCAGATGCATGCTGAGGGGAACACGATTCGACGATCGGGATTCTTGCACTTCTGTATGAGCAGCAGACGCTTGTCGGTCTTCCGTCGTCACTTGTCGGGGTTCTTCCAAAGCTGTCTTTGCAAGCCAGGAAGCCATATCGCTGAGTTCCAGATGTTCCTGGATATCAGTCAGTGAAAGCGAAAGATGATATTGTTCATTGACCTTCAGCAATAAACGGATGACTGCCAGTGAATCGCCTCCAAGTGCCATGAAATGACTGTCGGAATGGATGCTCACAGGACTGTCTATTACTTCATGCCAAAGGGCGGCAAGTTCCTGTTCCGCCCTACCCTTCACCTGATCGCTTTCTTGACTTGTGGGCAGGAACTGGTGTAAGGCATTGAAATCGGTCTTACCGTTAATGGTAAGAGGTATCTGGGGAACAAATACAAACTGGGCAGGAATCATGTAGGAAGGAACGCGGCGGGCCACTTCAGCCTTCAACACTGAAAGCGCTGCAGAGATTTCTGCATCATCTTTCGGAGAATCGCTGAATTGATTCATCTTCACGTACGCACGAAGATATTCGTACTGTTCGTTATGAACGACCTCGACTGCGGCATGTTCAACGCTCTGACAGGCCTCCAATCCCACCTTCACCTCTTCCAGTTCGATACGGATACCATGAATCTTCACCTGCGAGTCCTTACGTCCGAAGAAAAGCAGATGACCGTTCGGCTGCCTGCTTACCACGTCGCCCGTGGCATATAGAACGGGCGCTGACGGACATTCATCAACGAAGGGATTGGCAATAAACTTCTCAGCAGTCAGTTCCGGACGTCTCAGATAACCTTCTGATAGTTGCGGACCACCTATATATAGTTCACCCTTCTCTCCATCGGCGACTGGTTGTTGTTGCTTGTTAAGTACATAGCATACAACGCCCGGCATAGGCAGACCGATATCATTAGGCAGACTGTCGGCAGTCAGTATGCATGCCGTAGTGGTTACCGTGTTCTCTGTAGGACCGTAGGCATTGATGATGGTACACGTCTGTTGCCACAATCGGATAAGCTGTAGTGGACAGACTTCACCACCCGTGACCATGAACCTAAGTGATGGCAACTTGCGATATGGAAGCAGCGCGAGATAAGTTGGTGTAAGGTTGATGGTGGTGATGCCTAAACGTTCCACGATGTCAACAATCAGTTCGGGTCTGGCTTTCTCTTCCTCACTGGTAAAATAGATGGGGGTACCGGTCATCAAAGCGGGAAAAATCTCCCATACCGAGGCATCAAAGCCTATGCTGGCAAGAGTCATATCCATGTGATCCTCAACTGAAGGAATGAGTTGCTGTCGACCTAAAGCCAAATGACGAAGCGAAGCATGGGTGATAGGCGTTCCCTTGGGGGTTCCCGTTGTACCTGATGTATAGATTAGATAGGCATATTTGCCAAAACGAGATATCGGTGAATGGCGTGTAAATGCCGTATCATTTCCGTTTCCTGCTCCGTGAGTATCTTGCTTTTCAAGCTGTTCTCCTATCTCTTTCCACTCCACACTACTGCTGATGCCTTCTGGAATGCCGCAATCAGTAAGAACGAGTCTCATGTCGCTGTCAGTGATAATGAGATTCATGCGGTCAACATTATTCCTACGGTCGATGGGAACATAGGCAAAGCCTGCCTTCCAGATGCCAAGCATCATGGGTATAGTATACAATGTACGCGAAGAATATAAGCCGATGAAGGGAGATTCCTCAAGCGTATGTCCACTCTCAATAATCTGTTGTGCTATCCTATCCGAGAGTTCATCCAATTCGCGATATGTGATACGCTGGTTTCCAAACTGTAAGGCAATATCAGATGAATGTTGTTTAACAGCTTCTTTGAAAAGGTTATCCATTTTTATAGTTTATATTTGACAGATGCCATGATCGTACGCCCAGGCTTGTACCAAGGCAAAGGAATGAGTGTGGCACCTGAAATGTATGAGGTCTTATTGAAAACATTCTCACAGTCTAACCGTACACTCAGATGTTTTCCCATCTTATAATGGGCACCCAAGTCTAAGATTGCATTGGCAGCAAACTCTTTATCGTCGGGGGTTACAGATGGTGCCCCTCCTTCTCCCTGAGTCTCAGGCGTCCTCATATAAAACTTACTCGTGAACTTCACATTAGCCGACAACCAAAGCTGATGATTGCTCTTTCCCAGCACATCATACATGAGTTGTGCATTGCTGATAAAATCAGGAACGGAATAGACATGATGTCCTTTATAATGATAGTCTTTAGCATACAAAAGACGCGTGTAGCTGGCTGTCATATTCCCTTTCAGACGCTTCGTATCATATTGAAGGGCAAACTCTGCTCCTACTGTTTCCATTCGACCAGAATTACGATACCTTTCCTCAGTAAGTTCACCACTGGGCTTATTATACATGATATCCGAGAATCTGTTGTAGAACAGGTTAACATCATACTTGAGATTCAGCGGCCTAACGGCACCCATCACGTTCCACTGAACAGCCGTCAGATATTCCGACTTCAGATTATCAGCTCCTCTATAGGAATTATCAGTATTAAGACGATAGAAATAAGGTGCATCGACAAACGAACGTGAATATGACAGTTTCATGCCAAATTCGCTGGACGGTGTATAGATAAAAGCCAATCGAGGCGACAAGGCATTGATGCGAACGCCATCTGCACGGTATTTACTATCGAAGCGACCTCCTACATTCAGAATGAGCTTTGGAGTCAGGTAATGCTTGTCTTGCACATAAAAAGATATGCTATTCTCATGTCCAGTCTTGATGGTATTGTTCGATTCTGAAGCTGTCATCTGAACAGCATCATAGTCACTTCCTAATACTGAGTATGTATCATACAAGGAGAAAAACTCAAATTGCACGCCAGCCAGGATATTACCCCTCATATTGCCTAAGGTATAATTGTAGTCACCCCTAAGCGTTGCACCGATGGTCATCTCCTTCCAGTCGTAAACCTGGTATGCGCCCCTCCAAATGGTGGTAATTGGCTGACCTTGCTCATCAAAAGCCGGGGAACCATCTTCGTTAAATACAGCATATGTCATACTATCGGAAGCCACGCTGTAGTCATTGAAACTATACCAGTCGCCATAAGCGGCGGCATTCAGCGAGAAATCACCCCATCTCTTATCGTAGCTCAGATCGATATGATTCTCCTCAACGCTATAACCTGGCTTGTTGCCATCGAACCAACGGTAAAGATCGTAATCATAGATATGCCCCATCATAGAATACTGAGATGTCTTCTTGCCACTCTTGCGTGAGAGCATCAGTTTGAAATCATCTAAACGAATTTGAACGCCAACATCATAGGAAGGCTTTTCTGTATATTTGTTAAGGTAGACATTACCACCATAAATCTCAGGAGTCCCTGCAACTCTATAGATATTCAAGGCCTGGTCTTCCTCAGATGAAATAAAATGTTTGTCACCTACAGAACTGTACACAGAGGCCCATACCAATACATCGGTATTCATAAAATGACCACCTGCGAGGAAGTCAGCTTTATGGGTATTAAAAGAACCGTAGCCATACTGTGCCGAGAGTCCGTCAACACTCGTGCCATCCTTGGTAATAATATTGACCACTGCAGTAAGAGCCACATTACCATAAAGTGATGAAGCAGGTCCACGAAGCACCTCAATATGGTCTATCTTCTGAGTATTGATAGCATAGTCTGTTCGTCCTAAATTGGTAGAACGGGCATTCAGGCGGTGTCCATTCTCCATGATGAGGATATTCTCCTGATTTGCTGAATAGGCACCATGAATAGCAATATTGTCGAGAGTTGTTGAGGTAACCTCTGACACACCAGGAACATAAGCAGCTAAAATCTGATTAAGATTCTTGTTATAGCCCAGCATCTCAATCATCTCTGCCGTAATAATCGTGACGGGTACTGGTGCCTCAGCCAATGACTCACTCTGACTGGAAGCGGTGGTAATGGTCATCGTCCTACCGCTACGCAAATGCTCAATGAGTTCCTCAAAGCGGATAGGATCTTGCATCGACGTATAGTTGGGGTTCTCCTTCAGCAGCAACGAGGCGAACTGTTCGGTCTGCCGGGCACTATCAAGTGCCAGATAGCAGAGTGCCATCAGTCGGTACATGTTCTGGCGGTCTTTGCTTTGTTTGAACGTCCGACTATTCTCGTACAAAATATCAAGGGTCTCTTGGAAGAGTCCTGTCTGATAATTTCGTTCAGCCCTCACAAACTTATCACGCGAGTCGGCCTGTTCCTGTGCAGTAAGCAGTAGTGGCAGGGCTACGGCGAAAAGAAATATAATAATGCGTCTTGGATTCATTCGCATGCGTTATATAATCAGTGTGATATTATTCATCAAGCTGCACAATAGTCTTCTTGAGCGTCAGGATATTCTGACCGTCAGTATACTCGTATCTGACGTCGTCCATCAGTTGCTTGACAAGGAATATGCCAAGTCCGCCGATAGGACGTTCCTCAGCACTGAGGGTAATGTCGGCATCTTCTTTCTGAGTTGGGTCGAACGGAACACCTTTATCGCTGATGATAAAAGTGAGTGTATCGCCAGCACCCTCAACAGTAATTGTCACTGTGCCTGATGTTCCCTCAGGATAAGCATAGAGAATCACATTGGTTACAGCCTCTTCGAGGGCCAGATTCAGACTCATGCCTAATGAGGGGTCAAGGGCTATCTCCTCAACCATTGTATCTATGAACTCTGCCAATGCTGGTATCTCATTGATATCATTGTTCAGTATAAGTTGCTTTTGAAATTTTTCCATATTCCTTATCTTGTGATACTTAAAGAACTAATCGTTTCGGTAGTGTAATAGACTTACTTTGTTTTAATAGGGATGCTAATGACAAAAGTGGTGCCTTCGCCCAATACTGAATCAAACGAAAGGCGTCCGTGATGCTTTTCTTCGACAATATCGCGAACAATACCCATACCCAGACCAGTACCTTGTCCTATTGGCTTTGTGGTAAAGAAATTATCATAGAGTCGCTGTTTAACCTCATCAGACATACCTTCACCATTATCTGCGATAGAAATAGCCAGGCTGTCCTGCTGTTTTTCAACGCTGACACGGATCGTAGGCGTATAGACAGTAGTCATATCAGGATTAGAGGCCACTTGCTGGGCTTTGTTCCACACAGCATAGCAAGCATTGTTCATCACGTTCAGGATGACGCGGCTCAGGTCTTGAGGAATGACCATCGTCTGAGGCAGAGTCTCATCATACGACTCCTGGATGGCGATATTGAAATTCTTAAAGTTGGCACGCATGGCATGATACGACAGCCATACATATTCCTTCACGATACGGTTCACGTCGGAAGGCAGGAACTCGTTCTCTTTGCCACGCGAAACGAGGAGAATACCACGAACAATATTGATTGCTCTTTCTCCATGTTCCTCTATCTTGCTCATATTCTCCTTCAAGTCTGCCACGATATCCTCCAGTTCCTCACGGTCATCGGCAGACAGACGGTCTTCGTTATCACCAACAAGTTCAAGAAGGTCACTCAGCAACTTCTCAGACATCTTACTGAAGTTGATGACGAAATTCAGCGGATTCTGAATCTCATGAGCGATGCCTGCGCTCAACAATCCGAGCGAAGCCAGCTTTTCTTGTTTCTTCAACTTTTCTTGTAAGTCGTCAATCTTTTGTTGCAACTCCTGCACATCTTCTATCTTCTTTTCCATGACGCATATACTGTTAAAGGGTTGGTAGTGTGATGGTGAATAATGTATACTCGTCCTTGACAGACTCAACGACGATGTCGCCACCGTGGTTCTGAATGATTTCCTTGCTCAGATACAAGCCTACACCAGAAGCCTCGGCAGTGGGCTTAGTGGTAAAGAACGGGTCAAAAATCTTTTGTACGGTTAAAGCGTTGATACCCGTACCGTTGTCACGAATCTCGATAGTGGCTTTCTGATCATCCTGAAAGAGTTTCAAGCTTACTTCGGGCTGATAGGTATTACCTTTCTCTTTCTTCTTGACAACAGCATAAACGGCATTGTTCAGCATGCTCATAATGGTCTTGCTGAGCTGATCTGCATTACCATTGATGAAAAGCGTTTCCTGAGGCATGTCAAATACCACATTGATATGATACTGAGCAATCTGCTGCTTGTAGTATTCCAGCACCATTCCATGGTCCTGGCGTAATAAGGCTGCGAGGTCCATCTTCACCATGCCTCCGCTACGGTCTTTCAGCATTTCCTCCATAGCCTTCAGCGTTCGGGTAGTGTTCTGACCATGCTCGCTGACCTTCTGCAAGTTGCTGCCCAACATATTGAGCACATCCATCGTGTCCTCATAGTTCTCGTCATCCATATGGTCTTTCTCATCAGTAATATTGGCTTCAACATCCTTTACCAGACCCTCAGAGAGTTTTGAGAAATTATTGATATAGTTCAACGGGTTCAGAATACGGTCGATGAGTCCTTGAGTCAGTTTACCTACCGTTGCCATTTTCTCCTGACGGATCAGTTCACTCTGGGCCTGTCCAAGGTCACTGAGAGCTTTTTCCAGACTCTTTGATTTCTCCTCAATCTCGTCTTTCTGCTTAATAATCTCATCTTTCTGAGCTACAACCTCAGCCGTTCGCATATTAACCACTGCCTCCAGGCGAAGTTTTTCCTTCTCCAGATAATGCAAACGATATCGAAGGATTGCATAGACCACCACTACAATGGCTATCAAATACAACAATATCACATACCATTTTAAATACAATGGTGTGGCAATCTGATAGTTCAGAGTAACTACATCGGAGAGCCTTCCCAAGGCATCACGTGCTTGTATCTGGATAGTATAGTAACCGTAAGTCTGGTTGTTCAAGTGTACGAAACCACGTTTATTCCATACATTCCAGTCTCCATTGTTCAAACGATATCGATAGGTTGTCTGTCCCTGAAGTGTAGTATAATCAAGTGAGAAAGTAAAAGCAAGATTATTCTCATAGCTCTTCAACTCTGGCAATGTGGTAGGACAATCGCCAAAGCCTCCCCACAGCACGCTGTCGCCTACCGTAATAGTACGGAAATGCAATTGTGGCTTATTTTTTGAGAAAGGATCAACGACAGAGCGATCGATGACAATAATACCATCATTACTACCCAGCCAGGCACATTGTTTATCCACATAGGCGCAACGGAAGTTCTCACTTGACAAGGGATTCAACAGCTGATCGTATTGTGCAAAACGCTCGCCCTTATTCCAAACATACAGGTTCTCACCATTATTATCCGTCAGCCATACCATGCCGGAATTGTCTGTATAGGAGAATTCCGGATAAGGGAAAGGCTTCGTGGCAAGTGCATCAATCACAACCACCTCGCCATTCATATAGACCATAGTAGCGGCCTCATGATGTTCGTTCTTATGAGTAAGACATGAGAAAGCATATTCATTCTCTTTACGATACCAAATGATGCCATAGATGTTCTGTATCCACAACGTATGATGTTTGTCTCGAATAATGCGTTTAACGCGTTGCTGATCTGATATACGATAGCGTTCACCGGAAAGATAGTTAATGTATACGCCATCAGCCTCACCAGAATAGAAATGGTCATCTTCTACAAGCAGGCTCATTGCGCCATTAGCATTGAAACGGGTTGCTTTCGCATTTTCATCAACAAGATAAATACCATCTTCAGTAGCTGCCAGAAGACGTCCTTTGATTTCATCAATCTGCCAACAAGCGAAATTGACACCCTCTACAGGCTGGAAAGACTGTCCTGACTGAAGATACAAGCCAGACAGCGTACCCGCATACATCTTATTACCCACTAACCGGATGTCAGTTACCTCATCACGCAGTCCTTCAGAGGACTTAAATCGTGTATAGGCCGCAGGCAACGAGATAGAGAAAATGCCATTATCAGTTGCTCCCCAAAGGATGCCATATCCGTTATAAGACAATCGGCGGACGATATTGGAACATAGCCCGTTTTCCTCGGTCACGCTACATAACGTCCTTCCATCCATATCACGGATAATGATACCCCGGTTGTTTGTAGCCAGGACCTCAAGACTATTCTCAATAGTAAGCACCTGAGTCACAGTAGCATCTTCCTTCATCAGCTCATCTATTGTTTGAATAGCGGCATCTTCCGTCGGATTTGTTTTCAACTGCTTGATGTGTTTACCTTCAATCGTATAGGTCGACTGCTTGTTTGTCTCGAAATAGATTTTGTTCTCACGCTCCCAAATACGCGTCACCTCCCACTGAAGGGAATCGGTCTTTTCATATCCCTTTAATGAAACATCACCATTGGGATGTATCTCCAAAGAACCGAAATAATTATAGCCGCCTGTCCACAGAACGCCCTTGCTGTCTATGAAGAGCTCCGTAATACGGCTAAGGCTACTTGTGTTCAGCATTCGCCACTCGTCTTGGTCATAAATGAGCAGGCCTTCGAAATTAGCTACAAAGACCATGCCATTTTTTCCGACTACGATATCGAAGTTACGGTTATGACCATCATATTCTTCGGCAGTATAATTACGGATATAAGGAATTCCTAACTGCCGTGCAGAAAGAGGTAGCAAGCAGAAGAGTGCCAGTAAGAAAAGTATTGGCTTTTTCATTGTGTACCCTCCTTTCTATTATGAACGATAACTGGCTGATAAGGCTCATGCTGACCAATATAGTCATTCCATTCTTTCAATGTCAAATCACGCTTCTTATGTTTCAGTTCGTTCTCAATAATATCTTTCATTGTGGAAGGCGACATCAGCACTTCAATTATACTACCATCCTGATCGCCTAGCCACACATTCTGTTCGTTGTTATCACGCGTAATGCACAAAAGCCATGCATCATGAACAACGACATCCATGGGTTCAATCTTTTCATTCGATACATCCCACGACAGCACACGACCATCGAAACTGGTGGTAAGAAGGCGATTCGCACTAAAACGCATTTTGGTGACACGTGACTTATGGCCCACCAATTCTATTGGATCCTTTACCCCGTCTTTGTATAAGTATATTTTCCCGTTTGCTGTACCATACACTTTTAAATGGTACTCATTGGAAAAAGAGCTACAGGTGATTGTTCCAGATATGCCCAGCTTACCCTGATGGATCACCTGATTGAAATCTTTGATATGATACAGATGATTGTGATCATCGTATAGACAGAATGTGCCATTCACCACGGCTGCCGAAACAGCCTTAAAAGCATAAGGTCTGACTTGAACATTTGAAGGATCTGTCTCAGACAGGTCTATGCTTGCCAACTGTGAGGGTCCTGTCACCAATACATGCTGTTCGTCTACGACATAACAGAAAAACGGCTCCTCGATTTGTGTCTGGAAGACTCTCACTGAAAGATGCTGATTGGGCCAACTGACGACAACAAGCTTACCCGTTTTACTGACGGCATAGACATTATTATTAGTACTAGCATAAACATAACGGAAGTCCAGGCTTTTATCATTGACCAACACTTCAGTACTCAGACTGGAACCATTCTTTTTATGAAGGAACATTTCACCGTAGTTGCTTATCGATACCAATCGGCCATCGGCAAGAAAATCTAAGCCACTTACCATACCGCGATGCTTGTTCCATTCATGCTTACCCTGACTGGCAGCCATGAGTGACTGAAAGATAGCCGGGAAATGGCTGTTTCCACCATATTTATCAGTATAATAATAGGCATAATAGGCCAACAGCTTTGACAATTCAGCGTTAGCAGACTGAAGTTGAAGTGAGGCAGCCCCCAACGAGCGTCCCAACGCCACATAGCGCAATGTGTCTGCCTGGCGTTCGGAATACTGTGCTTTGGCTCTTTCATCCTCAGCAATCTTACGCTCTTTATCTGCATTCTCGCGCTCTTCTTCAGCCTTTTTGCGCTGCATTTCAGCATTTTCACGCTCTTTCTTTGCTTGAAACTCGGCCTCCTCAGCAGCCTGACGTGCTGACTCGGCAACTTTCTTTTGGTACAAGGCATCAGACTTCTGCTGCTCAGCAATCTGCTGTTGCTCAGCAGCGATCTCTCCCAGCTGATGACTGACACTACTCGTTATAGCCGAGCGTTTCTGTTCAGCTTGCAGTCCAATGATTTGCTGCTTGAGTTTTTCGGACTCTTTGCGTTCATGATACCAACCCCAAGCGCATCCTACTGTTATTGACAATAGTATCAGGAAGCCAACAATCAGGAATATAGTTTTATTTGTCCTCACAGGCGGTCTGATGGTCTTCTTTGTTTTTCATTAATTGTTTCGTTACAGCCGTTTGATGGTAAGTAACGTAATGTCATCACTCTGTTCAGCCCCCTTGGCAAAGGATGCCACCTGGTCTTTAACAGTCTGGTTGATACCCTCACAGCTTTGTCCTCCGACTGTCTCCAACGTACGTTCCAATCGTTCTTCTCCGAACTCCTCGAAATCAACATTCATGGCCTCTGTCACACCATCTGTAAACATAACCAATGCGTCGCCCGGTTCCAACTTACAGGTCTGACTATGGAATTCCAATCCATCAATAGCGCCCGCCATTGGATCAAGCGACATCGGTAACGGCGTAACAGTCCCATTACTCTTCAGAATATATGGGGGATTATGACCTGCATTACAATAGACAATCTCGTTCGTGTTCAAGTCATAAATGCCATAGAACACAGTCACAAACATACAATCTACAGACTCGCTTGCCAACAAGTGATTGCTATAGGTAAGGCAATCCGACGGATTTCCGCCACGGATGCCTGTAGCACGCACCAGCGTACGGCTCACAGCCATGAAGATTGCTGCAGGAATACCCTTTCCACTCACGTCAGCAATCACGAATCCGAAACGATGATCATCAATGCGGAAGAAATCATAGAAATCGCCACCCACATCCTTGGCAGGATGCATCGAGGCCGCAATATCTATCTGTTCGGTCCACTCTACGAAAGGCGGAAACACCCTTGGCAGGATAGCCTGCTGAATTTGGCTTGCAATAGCCAAATCCGTCTTCAGAGACTCTAATTGCGTATGTTCTTTCTGTGATTGATGGACATACTCTATCTGCTCTATAGCCTTTTCTATAGTGACGCTCAGGTCATCCAGATCGATGGGCTTTGTAGCAAAGTCGAAGGCACCGTTATTCATAGCCTGGCGAATATTACCCATATCGCCATAGGCACTAACCATAATAACCTTCAAAGCCGGATTACGCATCTCGTTGACCTTAGCCAGCAGCGTAAGACCATCCATTTCCGGCATGTTGATATCCGAAAGGATTATCTCAATATCAGGATGCTTCACCATCATGGTGAGAGCCTCAAGACCGTTGTGAGCAAACACGAACTCATACTCGCCCTTACGAATTTTTCTTCTGAAATACTGAGTCAAGAGCAACTCCAAATCAATCTCATCATCGACGCTTAAAATCTTTACTGGCATATTTTTTCGCTTTAGATTTCGGAAGAACTCATCTGCTTCCAATATTATTTATTGTGCAAAGGTAACCATTAAAAATGAAAAACAGAAACATTTTACGTATTTTTTTTTGCAATTCAAAATATTATTCGTAACTTTGCAATCAATAAGAGAAAACGCTAAATGGCAACTGACAAGATTAGGATAAAAGACATTGCTGAACGGGCAGGCGTCAGCGTGGGTACTGTAGACCGCGTACTTCATGGGCGCCCAAATGTATCAAAGGATGCACGCGAAAAGGTAGAGAAGGCATTAGAAGAAATGGACTACAAGCCCAATATGTATGCCTCGGCTCTTGCTTACA
This sequence comes from Prevotella sp., assembly GCA_017460515.1. Lineage (GTDB taxonomy): Bacteria > Bacteroidota > Bacteroidia > Bacteroidales > Bacteroidaceae > Prevotella. Next base: position 23,881 of record JAFUAY010000038.1, on the reverse strand, counting down.
ACAAGGACTACCGTTTCTTTTTGGTAATTCCCAGCCATGCTAACGAAGCATACTGGGATGAAGTAGAAGAAGGGGCGGCAGCCTCAACCGAAATGAGAAGAGACTTTGGTGTATCGCTTCATATAATGTACTATGAGCGTTTTAACCCAGCCAGCTTTTCCAGAACAACGCGAGAGTGCTTGAAAGAAGAACCAGACGGAGTTATTGTCATTCCCTCTACCCTTGAAGCCACCCGGCAATTCACTGACAAACTTCACGAGCAGCAAATCCCCTTTATCCTCCTTGATTCATTCATGCCCGACCTGAAGCCCTTGGCATTCTTCGGTCAGGATTCGTTTCAGAGCGGATATTTTGCAGCTCGCATGCTGATGCTTATTGCTTCCAAAGAAAAAGAAATCATGCTCATGAAACTGCTCAAGAACGGACAAGTTGGTTCTAAGCAGCAGATGAACCGCGAGACTGGCTTTCGCCATTATATGATTGACCATTTTCCAGATGTCAAAATACAGGAAGTCGACCTCCCCTGGGATGAACCAGACAAATACGAGGTAATATTAGAAGATTTCTTTAAAAAACATCCTCGGATACACCATTGCATCACCTTCAATTCAAAAGCACATATCGTAGGTGAGTTTCTCCTACGCACCAACCGCCGTGACGTACAGATCATGGGATACGACATGGTGCCGAAGAATGCCGAGTGCGTGCGCCGAGGCAGCATATCGTTTCTCGTAGCCCAGCATGCTTTCATGCAAGGCTTTGCCTGTGTAGGTACGCTCTTCGATGCCATCGTCATGAAGAAGGAAATCAATCCTGTCAATTACATGCCTATCGAATTGCTTACACGCGAGAATATTGAGTTCTATCGTAGAGAGACCATGTAATCATCAGATGAAGGAATCATATAACTAAACAAATCAAATATTTATTCTATGCAAGCTACGTTTTTAAAAATCAATCCTGCCGACTCAGTAGTAGTCTGTCTGGAAGCAAAGAAGAAAGGTGACATTATCGAAGTTGGCACCGACCGTGTAACGCTCGCCGAAGATGTTCCTGCAGGACACAAGGTACTTTTACGCGATGTAAAAGAAGGCGAGAACATTATCAAATACGGCTATCCCATCGGACATGCGCGTCAGGACCTGAAGGCTGGTACATGGATTAACGAGAACAATCTCAAGACCAATCTTTCCGGCACTCTTGATTATACATATAATCCTGTAAACGAGAAACTTAGCATAAAAAATGAAAACAGAACATTTAACGGCTATCAAAGAAAGAACGGTGATGTTGGTGTTCGCAATGAGATATGGATTGTTCCCACTGTTGGCTGCGTGAATGGTATTGCCGAGCGTCTGGCTGATCAGTTACGTCAGGAGACGGGCTGTAAGGGCATCGATGCCATATACACCTGGCACCACAACTATGGATGTTCGCAGCTTTCCGGTGACCACGAGAACACCCGCAAGATACTGCGTGACATCGTACTCCATCCGAATGCAGGTGCTGTACTCGTCCTGGCACTGGGATGCGAAAACAACCAACCCGATGATTTCATGAAGATGCTCGGTGACTATGACAAAGACCGCATTCGTCTCTTAGTGACACAGAAGGTGGAAGGCGACGAGGTGGAAGAGGGCATGCGCATTCTTCGTGAACTCTATGAGATTGCCAAGCAAGATCAGCGTACGGCCCTTCCCGTATCAAAGTTACGCGTTGGCTTGAAGTGCGGTGGTAGCGATGGCTTCAGCGGTATTACCGCCAATCCGCTGGTGGGTGAGTTCAGCGACTGGCTCGTAGCTCAGGGTGGAACGAGTGTTCTTACTGAGGTTCCGGAGATGTTCGGTGCAGAAACTATTCTGATGAACCGCTGCGAAACTCCAGAACTGTTTGAGAAGACCGTTTCACTTATCAATAATTTCAAAGAGTATTTCCTCAGTCACGGAGAGCCCGTTGGTGAGAATCCCTCACCAGGCAACAAGGCGGGAGGCATCTCCACACTTGAGGACAAAGCCTTGGGTTGTACGCAGAAATGTGGTCGTGCTCCTGTCAGCGGAGTGATGGAATATGGTGACCGTCTGGAGGCAACAGGTCTTAACCTGCTCTCTGCTCCAGGCAATGATCTGGTAGCAGCAACAGCATTGGCATCATGCGGCTGTCATCTGGTTCTCTTCACCACCGGACGTGGTACGCCATTCGGAACGTTTGTCCCAACGATGAAGATTGCAACCAATCCCACATTGGCAGCCCGCAAGCCTAATTGGGTTGACTTCTCTGCCGGACAGCTTATTGAAGGCAGGACCATGGAGGAACTCGTTCCTGAGTTTATTGATAAAGTGTTAGCCGTAGCATCGGGTGAGAAAGCCAGAAACGAAGAAAACGGCTATCGTGAAATATCGATATTCAAGAACGGAGTAACGCTATAAGAAATGAAGAAAGGCCTGTTAGCACTCTCGCCATTAATGGTATTCATTACCTTATATTTAGTCACGAGCATCATTGCTCGTGACTTTTATACAGTACCCATTACTGTAGCGTTTATGGCGACGAGCATCTATGCCATTGGTATTACTCGTGGAAAGCTGAGACGGCGTATCAATATCTTCAGTCGTGGAGCGGGTTCACCTGAGATGATGCTGATGCTATGGATATTCATTTTGGCTGGAGCATTTGCCAACTCAGCCAAGGTGATGGGAAGTATTGATGCTACGGTCAATCTCACTTTATCCCTCCTACCCTCTCAGATGCTCCTGGCCGGTCTGTTTTTAGCAGCTTGTTTCATATCCCTAAGCATCGGTACGAGTGTTGGGACCATCGTTGCCTTGACGCCTATTGCTGCAGGTGTGGCAATGCAGACAGGCACGTCTGTACCCATGCTGACTGCCATTGTCGTTGGCGGTTCTTTCTTTGGCGACAATCTCTCGTTTATCAGCGACACCACCATCATTGCCACCCAGACACAGGGATGTCAGCCCAGTGATAAGTTTCTTGTCAATTCATTTATCGTAGTGCCAGCTGCCATCATCATCCTCTTCATCTATATCTTTATGGGCATGGGGATAGAGGCTCCGACACAGATTGGCGAGGTTGAATTTTGGAAAGTCATACCCTATATCGTTGTGTTAGCCACTGCCATATTTGGTATGAACGTCATGTCCGTTCTGACGCTTGGCATTGTGCTGACAGGTATTATTGGTATTGCGAATGGTTCCTACGATATCTACGGCTGGTTCCAGGCTATGGGCAACGGCATTATCGGCATGGGCGAGCTCATTATCATCACTCTTTTGGCAGGCGGACTACTCGAAGTCATCAAGCATAACGGTGGTATCGACTTTATCATCTTCCGACTGACACGTCGCATTCACGGCAAGCGGGGTGCCGAGTTATCCATTGCAGCCCTCGTTAGTATGGTCAATGTCTGCACTGCAAACAATACCGTAGCAATCATTACCGTAGGTGGTATTGCCCGGAAGATTGGAGAGCGATATCAGCTGGATCCCCGCAAATGTGCCTCACTGTTAGACACGTTCTCATGTTTCACCCAAGGGCTGATTCCATACGGAGCACAGATGCTGATGGCAGCAGGACTGGCAGCTATCAATCCTGTTTCCATCATTCCCCATCTCTACTACCCATTCGCCATTGGTATAGCAGCCCTGGCAGCTATCCTCTTGCGGTATCCTAAGCGTTATTCATAAACAAGTATAAACTTTAATAAGACTTGAACTGATGGACATCATACAACGTAATTTCTTACGGCTGCTACGTGTAGGAGCCTTTGGTGAAGAAGAACAGATAGAGCCTATGTCTGCATGGAAATGGCGGCGTCTGTTCCAGTATGCCCTTGTCCATCATGTGTCTGCTCTGATCTACGACGGTATTCAGAAATGCAAGGACCAGTTCTTTATGTCGCTACCCGATAATCTGGAAGAAGAATGGCGCAGAAGTACTTGTGAGCTGGAAAAAAAATATGAAGAGATGCAGCCATCGCTTGTGGAGCTTTACACCGTTTTCAGTCAGCAACAGCTACGTCCCATCCTGATCAAGGGACAACGTATTGCCTCACTTTATGACCGTCCGGATCATCGTCTTACAAAGAATGTCGAGATCTTCTTTCCCTTCAAGACGCAAGGAAAGAAAGCAGATGCCTGGGCCTCCGAACACGGTACACACTTAAACAATGCGGATAAGAACACGCTCATCTATGAATGGAACGGACTCAGCGTTGAGCATCACCACCGTATTCATCGGCTTACCAATCAGCTACTGAATCAGAAGATGCAGAACATCGTTGAAGAGGAATTGCGCACCAGTCACCCCACCTATATCACCATTAATGGCATTCGCGTAGAGGTCTGTTCCAACACCCTCGAACTTTTGTTGATTTTCATGCGTATTGCCCACCATATCCTGAATAACGGAGTATCGATGAAACACCTGGTAGATATGGGCATCTTCCTTCGGAAAGCAGGCGATAAGGTAGACTTTATCAAACTGCAGGAATGGATATCGCAACTGCATATCACCAAGATAGCAGCCATTATAGGCAGTTTTCTTGTCCAGCTCTTTCACTTCTCTCCTGAAGAAATTCCTTTCATGCCAGAGAAGAAGGATGTTGATATTGACGGGTTGCTAAGAGAGATGTTTACATTGCAGAATCAGCAACAGTCTACCGACTGGTATTTCCAGCAAGGTAAAGATATCTTTGTTCACTCCACGAACTCCTCAGCCATGATGTGGCACATGCAGCACTCGGCAAAGTATGCCAAGTTCTATCCTGCTGAGAGTATCACGAACTTCTTTACCTCGTTCGTCCACTCCCTATCCCACATCGAAGAGTAAGAGACTAATCCTTCCGTTTGTCCACATATTTCCACCCCTTACCATATTTCTCACGTGGAAACTCGAAGATGGAGTCATCGATATCTCCTGATTTGAAATCATGTATATGGATGGTTGTCCAGAAGAATGCCACCTTGATACGCAACTTGATAGGCGCGTAAGTACGTTCGGCAACCAGCGCACGCACCTCTTTGATGGTTCCCTTTGCCTTCTTTTTCTGTTTCATGGTCAGCAAGAGTCCTTCCGGATCCTTTGCCACGCTATAGTTGAAGTCATCGAGTGAGAACTTGAAACGCCCGCTGTATTTATCCTTTTTGTCAGAATTGGCATGATGAATCTCAACAGTTTTCTTCTTTCTGTATGCCATATATGCTGTTGTCCCGTCATTCCAGGTATCTACACGCTCATCTGAAAAGCGACGTTTCTTATCCTTAAACCAGATGACCCCAGAAGTCTTGTAGATGCCAATGATATTCACGTCATAGCTCAGCGTTGAGCCCTGTGGACCGAACACGCGTTCATAGGCAGTATCCATGATTCTCCTGGCCTGGCGTGCATTAGGCGTCTCCCCTTGTGTGAATGCACTAAGAGAGGTGAAGAGAGCCACAAAAACAATTACAATCTTTTTACCCATTATGATTCTGTTACTGATACTTCTTAATAAAATCTGTTGCCTGCGTATCACCCATCTGCTCTGCTTTCTTCAGGTTCAACAGTCCATCCTTCTTATTTCCTTTAATACACTGCGCAATGCCCAGGAACAAATAGCCGTCACTCTGGTCAGGCACCATCCCAATCAGCTGATTGGCAGTCGCCATCGCTTCATCAATCAATCCTACACGCAACTGTAACGAAGCCTGTTCACTGTAATAGATATCATGTTCCGGTCGCATGGTCTGCGCCTTCGCTATATCATCAAGCGCCTGTTGATACATTTTTCCGCCCAGTTCTGCCTGATAGCGCAAGTAATAGAACCCATCGCTCAACCTGCCTTTCATCAGTGACTCATAGTCATTCAAGTCAAGCACAGCCTTCCGGAAATCACCAACGTCTATCAGCGTCTTTGCCCTCACGAGCAAGAAAGGTGCAGCCTGTTGAACAAACGGTCGCGAGAACGTATTCACAGCACTGTCCAGCAATGCGATTTGTCCTACTGTATCATTCAGGGCTTCACGACATTTGGATGCCTCGTAAAACAGATTAGCAGAGCGGAGCGTCGTAGAGAACAGTTCCTCATAGATATCTGACGTCTCCTGATATTTTTTCTGTACATACAGAATCAAAGCCTGCTGATATCTGTAGATGGGCTGCGCGTCCAGTTTGTACGCCTCTTGTTCTTCCTGCAGTGCCTTTTCAAGCGACCATGCCGGATAGTCCACTTTAGGGTACAACAGTTCTTTCTGGTAAATAAACCGTCCATAGCTATAGTGAACAGCGGCTTTATTGTCAGCCTGGCGCAAGGCCTCCTCCATATCTCGCTGAACGCCGGCAAAGTCTTGTCTGTTGAATGCCAGCTCAGCCCGATGCTGATAGCCGTCATGAGCTTTGGGGAAACGGTGGATGAAGCGCTCTATCAAATCGACATAGCCCAATGAGTCAAGCGAACTCGACCCTACATATAGCATCAGAACGGCCTGGTCTAATTGTTCAGGCAATGCCTTACGGATATGAATAGATCGCATCGTGGCATCATTCAGGCTCAGTCCTTGAATCTTCAGGCTGTCAGCAAAGCGTGCAGAAACGGCATAGCATAAGGTATCGATCTTGTTAGCAGAAGGCTGCAACAAGCCTACCACCTGTCCACGCTCATCTACCATCGGACTGCCCATTGCATGTTCGGGCATCGTCATGGCCAGGGTATAGTAGTCATAGGAAGAAGCAAACTTCTCCGACTTCCGCACGCTAGCTTTCCGAAGATTCTTTCCATCCCGATAGGACAACATCCATAGCGGCGAACCGTCAGCAACGGTCCCTGTAGAGACCACCAGTGGCGTACTCTTCTTGGTACTCACCTGGAATTTCACGACGTCATAGATCTCGCTGCCGCCGATAATCTGATCGACAGCATATTCCTTGCCTTCGTAATCGATGACAACAGCACGATAAGCACCAAGGAACGGCTGGCAACAACTGACTGCACTACCATTCTCATCCACATAGAAAGCGATGCTGTTTCCTATCAGGTTGTCCCGTTCATCAAAAGTCTTTAATTGCAGTACCGAACGCACCGTTTTTTTGGTGTTTGACGGCTGTGAGATGATGGTAAGCGAAAACAAAATCAATAAGAAGATGATAAGAATTTCTTTCTTCATGTTTCGTCTGAATCGTTTTTTTTATTAATAATAGTGCCACTATCTCTTCAACAACTGGCGGGCATTCTCTATGGCAGCCTCACTCACATTGCTGCCACTCAGCATCTGTGCAATCTCGTCTATACGCTCATCGGCCGTCAACTGCACCATGTGGCTGGTTGTTCCCTTGGCGGTTTCCTCTTTATACACTTTATAATGATTTGCCCCTAAAGCGGCTATCTGCGGCAGATGGGTGATACTGATGACCTGACGCTCCTGCTGTCCCATCTCATACATGATTTGTGCCATCTGCTCAGCAATCTTTCCACTCACTCCGGTGTCAATCTCGTCAAAGATAATCGTCGGCAACTTCACCACACCACTGATCATGGCTTTGATGGCAAGCATCACTCGTGCTATCTCACCTCCCGACGCTACCTGCGAGACGGGCTGCAAGGGTGTCGATGTGTTGGCACTGAAGAGGAATGCCACCTTATCCTGTCCGTTGCTGTGCAGTTTGTCCTTCGTGATATTGATCTCGAAGCGCACATGGGGCATGCCCAGCAATACCAGTCTGCTCAACAGTGTCTTCTCAATCACTCGCGCAGCCTGCTCTCTTTTCTTGGTCAGTGCGTCGGCCTGCTTCTGACAGCGCTCTGCAAGTGTTGCCAACTGCTGCTCCAGTTCCGCTACGGCCTCATCACTATTCTCAATATGGTTCAGTTTGCTGCCCAGCTCATCCTGTATGCTCAACAGCTGTTCAATAGAGTCAGCGTGGTATTTCTTCTGAAGGTCGTAGATTTTATCCAGTCGGTTGTTGACGGCATCCAGTTCTGAAGGATCGAAGTCAATATCCTCCAACATGCCCGACACTTCGCTGGCCTGGTCTTTCAGTTCTATATAGCTGCTCTCCATGCGTTCCGCCAGTTCTGACACATCGGGGAACACCTTCTCAATCGAGCTCAGCGCTTTCACTGCTCTCGACAACTCGCTAAGCACGTTCTCGCCCTCGCCTGAGAAGGCAGTATCAGCAATGTAGAGAGCCTGTTTGATGTCCTCCGAATGGGTCATGCGATCACTCTGCTGCTCCAGTTCCTCCTGTTCACCAGCCACGAGTTTTGCCGCCGATAGTTCCTCAAACTGGAAACGGATGAAGTCAGCCTCACGGGCGTTCATGTCTATTTCCTCCCGCAGCTGCTCCAACTGTCGAGCAACGTCCTGATATTCAGTATAAGTCTGACGATAGGCCTCCAGTTCCTTGCCGTCATTTGCCAGAATATCTACCACCTCTATCTGAAAGTCCTGATGAGTGAGCAACAGGTTCTGGTGCTGCGAATGTACGTCAACCAACCGTTCGCCCAGCTCTTTCATCTGTGCAAGCGATACGGGTGTGTCATTGATAAAGGCACGACTCTTCCCCGCAGCTGTCAACTCGCGTCTGACAATTGTATCTTCTGCATCCTGCTCGATGTCATTTGTCTCAAAGAAGTCATTCAGATGATAGCGTGAAAGGTCGAAATGAGCCTCCACCACACAACGGTCTGTTCCGCTCTTGATGGCTTTCGAATCTGCCCGTTGTCCTAACAACAGTCCGATAGCGCCAAGAATAATACTCTTACCTGCTCCCGTCTCACCGGTAATCACGGAGAATCCCTTCTCAAACGAGATGTCAAGTTCATCAATAAGGGTATAGTTTTTGATATATAGATGCTTTAGCATTTCGAGATATCGATTATTGCTTGATTTTATTCCACGTATTGCTTTGTGAGGCATTCAGTCCGAAAAGGATGTCATAGACGCTTTGCTTCTCTTTCTGGGTGCCTTTGCCTTTATATATATTAGCCAACTCATCTTTCTTGTAGTCAGTCCATATCTGTGGCAGCAGACTCAGTGGTTTGTCTTCATGCGCCTTCTTCAGTCCTGTCTCCAAGGCCGTCGTGATATTTGTTCGTCCGCGCTCCACATTCTGAGCCATCTCGTCCAGTCCCTTCCTGTAGTAATCATATTGCAGTTGTCTGAAGGGCTTCATCGCCTCGTCCAGATAGTCATTGATCAGTGCGAAACGGTTACGCGAGTCTTCAAATGATTTCCATCCGGGGAAGTCCAGGTTCTGTGCATTATTCACCAGGTTCATGCAACGGTACAACACGTCGGTACCTCCCATCGGAGCAAAGCTGTCCAGGTCTAACCCGATGATCAGGTAGGCATAATAGGCTACAAGGGCAGTCAACTGATTATCAACATACTCGTCGTTATAGTTCAGCTGGTCGAACTGTGCAAATTCGAAATCAAAGTTCTTGTCTCTATTATTATATAAGGTGGTGGTATATGCCGAGTTATAAACCGGTCGGTTGGCCTGTATCAGTGCAGTACACGAGAAGCGGTTGGCACTCTGGTCATACTTGGTGACCGTCAGGTTGAACGTACATTGTATACGTTCGTTCTGCTGGAACTGCAAGGCCGTCCACTGGTGCTCGTTGATAAACTGCTCCAGGGTCTGCTGCAGGTTTTCAAATACCGAGGCATCCGTGCCTTGTATCTGCTGGTGGTTGATATTCACTTTTGCCAACAGTTCCTGTGCTACGGCCGTGCTGATGACGGAAAGGAATGAAACGACTAACAGGATTCTTCTCATACGGACAGTTTTTTCGAATCGTATTCAGGGCTTACCCTATTGGAGTATCTCCACGAGTGCATCGATAATATCGCATGCCACCTCTTGCTTTGATTTCTTCTCATAGTCTACCCTGCCCTCTTTCGAGATAATACTGATCTGATTATCATCACTCTTAAAACAAGTTCCCTCATTGCGCAGGGAGTTCAGGACAATGAAATCCAGATTTTTCTTTGCCAGTTTCTTTTCAGCATTCTGCTGTTCATCGTTGGTCTCCAGGGCAAAGCCCACCAGTCGCTGCGTTCCGGTTTTCATCTTTCCCAGTTCAGCGGCAATATCAGGATTCGATACCAGATGAATATCCATTTCCTGTCCTACGCGTTTTATTTTCTGCGATGCCGTCTCTGCCGGACGGAAGTCGGCCACCGCTGCACAGAGGATGGCTGCATCGGCATGCTGGTACTCCCTCACTGCCGCCTCATGCATCTGCCTACAGCTTTCCACGTCAATCTTGTTGATACGCTGACTGTTTTGCAGTGAGAGCCGCGCATTGACAGGTCCTGCTATCAGGGTGACTTCGGCCCCTCTTCGTGCGCACTCCTCTGCCAGTGAGAATCCCATTTTCCCACTGCTGTAGTTGCCTATAAAGCGAACGGGATCAATTTTCTCATAGGTCGGACCGGCAGTAATCATGATATGCTTGCCCTTCAAGTCTTTCTTTTCAAAGTAGTCATCCAGGAAAGCCACAATCTGTTCCGGTTCCTCCATGCGACCCTTTCCTTCCAGTCCACTGGCCAGGAAGCCGCTCTGTGGTTCAATGATCTGATTGCCGAACCCTTTCAGCCGTTCCATGTTCTGTTGCGTCGTGGGATGCTGATACATGTCCAGGTCCATCGCGGGCGCAATGAACACCGGAGCCTTCATGGAGAGATAGGTCGTAATCAGCATATTGTCAGCAATGCCGTTAGCCATCTTTCCCAACGTTGAGGCAGTACAGGGCGCTATGAGCATCGCGTCGGCCCATAATCCCAGCTTCACATGACTGTTCCATGTTCCGTCACGCTGGGAGAAGAACTCGCTGACCACGGGTTTCTGTGTGAGTGCCGACAGGGTGATAGGTGTGATAAACTCCTTTCCTGCAGGCGTGATCACCACCTGTACCTCTGCTCCGGCCTTGATGAGTCCGCGGATGATATAGCAAGCCTTGTAAGCAGCTATCGAGCCGGTTATGCCCAATACAATTTTCTTTCCTTTTAGCATGTCCTTCTTGTGTTTAAAAAGCCCCTCTCTTGGGGAGGGGGTTTAGGGTAGGCTTCTTATTTCTTTGCCTCACGCAGACGGATGCGTGTCAATACCTGCTTGGTGTTGTTCGAGAAATCACCTGCCATCATCCAGCCATAGTAGCCGGTATCGAAGCGCAGCACCTCGGCAACCGTCTTTCCCTTATGCTTGCCGAAGTTGAAGTATTCCACCATCTGCGGCTTTCCGTCCTTGTCCAGAATCACGTTGCCCTGGGCATCCTTTGCCTCTCCCCAGACGATACGTCCGGCGAAGTCTACATTGTTGTTGGCCTTTGAGAATTCCGCCAGACAGTCCATATCGTTCTGGAGCACGCGTCCCTCCGGATCTTCACCCAGTGCGCGCTGTTTCTCTTCCGTATAGTAGTCCAGCTGTCCCATCAGCACCCTGTAGGTAGCCTCTGTGTCCTGGTCGGCACGATGGGCTTCGAAGTCTTCCTCCATCTTATGTCCGCAGTAGAACTTATAGGCAGCGGCCAGGTTCCTGCGTTCCATCTTCTTAAAGATTGTGCAGGCATCAATCAGTCGGCTCTTTGAGAAGTCAAAGTCTATACCGGCCCGCAGGAACTCTTCTGCCAGCATCGGTATATCGAAATAATTGGAGTTGAATCCTGCAAAATCACTACCACTGAACTTCTCGTCAAGCGTCTTCGCCAGCTGTTTGAAAGTGGGCTTGTCCTTGACCGTCTCATCTGAGATGCCGGTCAGCTGTGTGATGACAGGCATGATATGACATTCCGGATTGATCAGATAGTCGCCCCTCTCCTCTTTTCCGTCAGGATAGACTTTAATGAACGATAATTGGATCACACGGTCCTTGACAACATCAAGTCCCGTGGTCTCCAAGTCAAATATTACAAGCGGTTTCTTTAAATTCAGTTTCATAAACTCTCAGTTCTGAATTCTCCGTATCAGTCATTAATCAGCATGGGCATCATCAGCATCAGCACATCCTGGTTCTCAGGCTGCTCTGAAGGCAGTACCAGACCTGCGCGGCTGGGATCGGCCAGCTGTACGACCACCTGTTCGCAATCGAAGTTATTCAGGATTTCAATGAACGAAGAGCCCTTGAAGCCAATGCTCATCGGCATGCCGTTATAGTCGCACGCCATGCGCTCTGTAGCCGTCTTTGAGAAGTCATAGTCCTCGGCATCCAACTGCAGCGTACCGTTTTCCACATGGAAGCGGATCAGGTTGCTCGAATCGTTCGAGAACGGCTGTACGCGGCGCAATGCTGAAAGCAGTCCTACGCGGTCCACGGTCAGCTGGTTAGGATTGCTCTGTGGGATCACTGAGTTATAGTTGGGATAACGGCCCTCAATGAGTCGGCAGATGATCTGACCATCCTCATAGTTGATCTCGGCATTGCGCTCGTCAAAGCGGATCACCACGTCACCGCCGTTCTTGCCCAGCGCATTCTTCAGGATGGTAGCGGGCTTCTTCGGCAGGATGAAGGCAGCAGGCACCTCACTCTTCACTGAGAAGATCTTGTTTCTCACCAGCTTGTGACCGTCACTGGCCACTACTGCCAGACAGTCGGGCGTCAGGTCGAAATAGATACCGTTCATCACAGGGCGCAGCTCGTCCTGAGCGGTTGCGAAGATGGAGCGGTTGATATTCTCACCCAGCAGCTGAGTGCTGATACTGATCACGGTAGCACTCTCGCTTACTTCCTGTGCGACGGGATATTCGTCGGCATTCTCGATGGGCAGTGAGAACATACCGTTCTGATAGCTGATGCGGGCAATGTTCTCACCCTGGTTCACGTCGAAGGTGATGGGCTGTTCTGAAATGCCCTTCACGGCTTCCAGCAGGTCGTGATTGCCTACGCAGAAGCGGCCATTACCGTCATTCTCGTTCAGTTCCATGGATGTCTTCATGACCACCTCACTGTCTGAAGCAGTCAGTTTCAGCTGTCCGTCAACAATCTCGAACAGGAAATCGCCAAGGATTGGCAACGAGTTTTTACTGTTAATCACTCTTGAAAGAGCCACAAGACGATTGCCAAGGGCTGTACTTGAAACTGTAAATCTCATATTATTCTTATTATGTATTAGTTCATTTTGGAGTACAAAAATACAAAAATATTGTGTGATTAACAAAAATATGGCGATTTTTTTTCTTCTTTTCAAACTATTTTAGTAATTTCGCATGCGATTTCAAAAAAAACAAGATAAAAAACAATATTTACTTATGGATTTAACAGGAAAAGTTATTGCCATTCTTCAGGCAAACAGCGGTGTATCAGCTCGCACTGGCAACCCTTGGATGAGTCAGGAATACGTTATTGAAGTTCCAGGCCAGTACCCACGTAAGATGCTCTTCCGTATCTTCGGCGAGGATCGCATCAAGCAGTTCAATATTCAGCCCGGTGAAGAGATTACCGTTCAGTTCGATATTGATGCACATGAATACAACGGACGTTGGTTCAACGAGATCCGTGCCTACAACATCATGCGCGGTCAGGTGCCTCAGGCTGGCAGCGTCCCCGCAGCCACTCCCTTTGCGCCCCAGCAGCCCATGGGCGGTGATGCACAGGCTGCCGCAGCCCCCTTCCCTCCCGCTCAGGAGCCTGCCGGTGAAAGTGCTGCCGACGACCTGCCCTTCTAAGCCATCGCAACGCAAGGCATCAATCCCGCCCCTCCCGGACGGGATTTTCATTCTTTATAATAATTATCAAAACAAATGTACAAACCAAATTTCCAAAAGCGTGAGGTGATTGTCTTCCGTCAATTCCAGCGGAAAGGCTACTCCCTCTTTGCCTGTTTGGGACGTGAGGTGCTCATCTCCGTATTGAGTGTGGCCACGTTGTCTGCAACGAAAGCCGCCGGCATCAGCGATGAGACCTGGCGAGCCGATGCTGACCATGCTACAACGGTTCAGGCCCGTCATAACGCCCCAGGCAAGCAGACAGCAGGCAACGGCACGACCTACAGTTTTGCCACGCTTGCACAACTTCCAGAGTTTGGCGTAACTTATGTAGACGGTGCGCCAGGTTATTATCTTGTAGAACGAAACGACACGATTGCCGAGTCCGACCGCTTTGTACTCGACGAGAATGTCATCGTGAAATTCGAAGACCAGGTGACGCTTGTCATCAAGGGAGAAGCCGATTTCACGGTCAGCGACGGCAGTCGCACCACGTTCACCCGTGCCCACGAACTGGCCACACCTTATTCTATTAAAGTGAACAACACACAAGGAGCCCGTTTCCGCAATGTCACGTTCGATTATGTTGGCGTAGAATCCATGTCCACTGGCGCCATCGAGGTTGAGAACTGCACGTTCACCAACCATACCGGCACGTCGGCAGCAGCCCTTTATTTCATCACCAACGGTCAGGAGAGCCTGATCAGGGACTGTCTGTTCGAGACCTGCAAGCGTGCTGCCATCGGCAGTGCTGCCAACGCCAGCCAGCCCATGACCATCAGTCGTTGTCAGCTGAAGCGCAATTCCACCGACAACCGGAACATCCCGCAGATCAATATCACCGCCTCAAAGGTCACCATTGACGGCTGTATCGTCGAGGGCGACTCCACCAGTCAGACCATAAATAATATGGTGGGAGGCATCGGCATCTCCAATTTCTCGGCATTCCCTGACACCGAAGTGCTGGTCAAGGACTGCCAGATTACTCACAACCGCTATGGTATCGGCACCGTAGGACCTGTCAATATCCGTATTGAGCAGAATCATATCCGCGACAACAACCACGAGGCCAACCCCATGAATGGCGGTAGCGGCATCAGTCTCTACGACCCCTACGCCATGACCACTGCGGTGATTGCCGGCAACCATATCGAGGGCAATATCTGGGGCATCACAATCATCGGCTGTAAGGATGTCAACGTCGGACAGCCCACTGCCAGTGATGTCAAGAGTCCGGGCGGGAACACGTTCCTGAACAATGGCTTCGACGGTCAGCCCTACGACCTCTACAACAATTCCAAGCTCACGGTCTATGCCCAGAACAATAAATGGAGCGTGAGCAGTCAGACGGAAGAACAGATTGAAAGCGTCATTTTCCATAAGAACGACGACAGCAGCTTGGGTGAGGTCATCTTCATGCCTGCCTATGACAACGAGGCAGCCATCACCCTACCCCGCCTGCCAGTTCCCGCAGCCTGTGGCAGATACGGACTGAACGGCATGCGTCTGCCCTCGTCGACAACCCGACAGCTGTTTATTGAAAACGGGAAGAAATACTTCCGCTGATTCATTCCTTCATGAAACTGACCCATATCCTTATTTGCGCCCTGTTGTGTCTGGCAACCATCAGTTGCCAGACGCAGCAGGCACAGTTGTCTGTCACCGACCTGCGTCCTGCCGACCTGCTCTTCCATGTCACCCCCGACGGCAATGCCATTACCGATGTGACCCCCGGCATGATCGACCACGTGGCCATCTACCTCGGTGCCGACAGCGTACTCGAAGCCGTTGGCCGCGGCGTGGTCATCACGTCCTTAGACAGTATCGTCCGTCGTTCGGGCTATCAGTTGATTGGTCGCGTCAGACGAGTCGATGCCCAGCGTTCGATTACCCAGGCCAGGAGCTATCTCGGACGGTCGTACGACTGGCTCTATCTGCCCGACAATGACGACATCTACTGCTCTGAACTGGTGCAGCTGTCCTATCTTGACCATCAGGGAAAGCCCCTGTTCTCCACCATCCCCATGTCATTCCATGATGCCTCCGGCCGCATCACCGACTACTGGATACAGTTTTATGCCCGTCATCAGATGGCGGTGCCCGAAGGCAAGCCTGGCACTAATCCCGGCGAACTCTCCCGTCGGCCTTCCGTCAGAATCGTTGGTCGGTTAAAATAAATTACGATTTTTTTATTTTGAAATCTGAAATGTTTTGATTACCTTTGCAAGCCCAAAAACAATTGTAATCATGCCAACCACTAATAACACTCCGAAACGTCGCAGCAGCCAGCCACAGCCTGTCGACAACACCTACGGACATCTGCAGCCGCAGGCCATCGAGATAGAGAAAGCCGTCCTGGGCGCCCTGCTCATCGATAAAGACGCCTATGCCATCGTGTGTGAACTGCTCTTTCCTGAGAGCTTCTACGAACCGCGCAACCAGATGGTCTATGCCGCCATCCGCTCCCTCAGCATGGAGGAGAGCCCCGTCGACGTGCTCACCGTCACCCAGCAACTGGCTAAGGAAGGCAAGCTGGAAGAGGTGGGCGGTCCTGGCTATATAGCCGAGATCTCCTCGAAAGTGGCATCAAGTGCTCATGTGGAGTACCACGCCCGCATCGTGGCCCAGAAATTCCTGGCACGCCAGCTGATATCCTTTGCCAGCGTCATTGAGACAAAGGCTTTCGACGAGACTATCGACGTCGACGAACTGATGCAGGAGGCCGAAGGTTCGCTCTTCGAACTCTCGCAGAAGAACATGAAGAAGGACTACACCCAGATTGACCCGGTGGTCGACCAGGCGCTGAAAATCATCAGCAAGGCATCAGCCAACCAGGGTGGTCTCACGGGTATTCCCAGCGGCTATTATGACCTGGACGACAAGACCAGCGGATGGCAGCCCAGCGACCTCGTGATCATTGCCGGACGCCCTGCCATGGGTAAGACGGCCTTTGCCCTCTCGATGGCAAAAAATATTGCAGCCGACCATCACGTGCCCATCGCTTTCTTCTCGTTGGAAATGTCGAACGTGCAGCTTGTAAATCGTTTGATATCAAATGCTTGTGAAGTTTCGGGTAAGAAAATATTGAACGGTCAGCTACAGCCTGACGAGTGGGACCGACTGGACAAGCGCGTCAACACCTTGCTGGGTGCCCCGCTCTATGTCGACGATACGCCGGGCCTCTCCGTCTTCGAACTGCGCACCAAGGCCCGCCGACTGGTTCGCGAGCATGGCGTGAAGATTATCATGATCGACTATCTGCAGCTGATGAACGCCAACGGCATGCGGTTCTCCTCGCGTCAGGAAGAGGTGTCAACCATCTCCCGCTCACTGAAAGGCCTGGCCAAGGAGCTCGACATCCCCATCATTGCCCTGTCACAGCTGAACCGTGGCGTGGAGAGTCGTGAGGGACTTGAAGGCAAGCGCCCCCAGTTGAGCGACCTGCGCGAATCGGGTGCTATCGAGCAGGATGCCGATATGGTGCTGTTCGTTCACCGTCCTGAGTACTACCATATCTTCCTCGACGACAACGGGCGCGACCTGCACGGCATGGCCCAGATCATCATTGCCAAGCACCGTAAGGGCGCTACAGGCGACGTACTGCTCACCTTCCGCGGCGAGTTCACCCGTTTCGAGAACCAGCAAGACGGCATGCTCTCCAACCGTCCCGTACAAGACGTTGGCGGCGAGATTCTCGGCTCTAAGATCAACGGCGACGGCGGCAATCTGCCCCCCGACAGTTTCCAGGGCTTCAGCTCCGATATGCCGTTGCCTCCAGCACCCGCCGGTGACACGCCATTCTGACATGTCGAGTAAGCAAAATGGAATCATTAGCATTCCCCAATCGCTAAATTTCTATAAATCCCGAAAAAGACTACCTAATATTAGGTACTTTTCGGGATTATTTTTGTAATTTTGCCGAAAATTCGTGATTATCACTGTATTTATTTATCACATCTAACTATGATTTATTCAAAGGAAGTTGAAAACATGTGCGTTGTGGCCAAAGGCCCCAACCACGGTCCTGCTCCCATCCCCGAAGAGGGCAAGTGGATTCAGGCCAAAGAGATCAAGGACATTTCGGGTTACACCCACGGTATTGGCTGGTGCGCTCCTCAGCAGGGTGCTTGCAAGCTGAGCCTGAACGTGAAGGACGGCGTTATCCAGGAGGCACTCGTTGAGACCATCGGTTGCACAGGTATGACCCACTCAGCTGCTATGGCTTCTGAGATTCTGCCTGGCAAGACCATCCTCGAGGCGCTGAACACCGACCTCGTTTGCGACGCTATCAACACCGCTATGCGTGAGCTGTTCCTCCAGATCGTTTACGGACGTACCCAGAGTGCTTTCTCTGAGGGCGGTCTCGTCATCGGTGCTGGCCTGGAAGACCTGGGTAAGGGTCTGCGCTCACAGACCGGTACACTCTATGGCACCGTTGCCAAGGGTACCCGTTACCTGGAGCTGACCGAGGGTTACATCACCCGCCAGTTCCTCGACAAGGACAATCAGGTTTGCGGCTACGAGTACGTTCACCTGGGCAAGATGATGGAAGCTATCAAAGACGGCATGGACGCTAACGAGGCTGTGAAGAAGTTCACAGGTTCTTACGGCCGTACCACTGCTGAGCAGGGAATTGTTAAGGCTATTGATCCACGTAAAGAGTAAGGAGGACAGAAATTATGATTAGAAAAGTATCATTCGAGAGCTACGAGCGTCGCATCAATCAGGTGCTGGCTGCTCTGAAGGAGAACGGCATCAATAGCATTGAAGAGGCTAACGAGATTTGCGAGAAGGCTGGCGTTGATCCCTACCAGATGTGTGAAGAGACCCAGCGTATCTGCTTCGAGAACGCTAAATGGGCATATGTTTGCGGTGCTGCCATCGCTATCAAGAAGGGCGTAAAGAACGCTGCTGAGGCTGCTGAGGCTATCGGTATCGGTCTGCAGAGCTTCTGTATCCCTGGTTCAGTAGCCGACGACCGTAAGGTTGGTCTGGGTCACGGTAACCTGGCAGCTCGTCTGCTCCGCGAGGAGACCGAGTGCTTCGCATTCCTGGCTGGTCACGAGAGCTTCGCTGCTGCCGAGGGTGCCATCAAGATTGCTGAGAAGGCTAACAAGGTTCGCCAGAAGCCTCTCCGCGTTATCCTGAACGGTCTGGGCAAGGACGCTGCTATGATCATCAGCCGTATCAACGGTTTCACATACGTACAGACTCAGTTCGACTACTACACCGGTGAGGTAAAGGTAGTGAAGGAAGTGCCCTACTCTGACGGTCCCCGCGCCAAGGTGAAGTGCTACGGTGCCGACGACGTTCGTGAGGGTGTTGCCATCCTGTGGAAGGAGAACGTTGACGTATCTATCACTGGTAACTCTACCAACCCCACCCGCTTCCAGCACCCCGTGGCTGGTACCTATAAGAAGGAGCGCGTGCTCGCTGGCAAGCCTTACTTCTCAGTAGCTTCAGGTGGTGGTACCGGTCGCACGCTGCACCCCGATAACATGGCTGCAGGTCCTGCTTCCTACGGTATGACCGATACCCTGGGCCGTATGCACTCTGACGCTCAGTTTGCAGGTTCTTCTTCTGTTCCTGCTCACGTTGAGATGATGGGCTTCCTGGGCATTGGCAACAACCCCATGGTGGGCGCTACCGTTTCAATCGCAGTAGAGATTGACCTGGCACTGAACAAGAAGTAAAATTCTTGCTTAATAAATCAAAAGCGGTATTTCCAACCGGAAATACCGCTTTAAACTATCTTCGTACCCCGTACACCGCACCTCGTACCTCGATAATTATCCCAATATTTATATGAAAAGACTACTCCTACTCCTCATCACCCTCCTGACGCTCTGTCCGAGCACGCATGCGGTGCTGAAGGAACGCAATCTTGACCAGACCCTCCATGTACTGAGAATGGAACTGGTAGAACGTTACAACGAGATGGTTGACCAGACCGTTGAACGTCGTCGGCAGAACATAGCCGTACGCAACGAACTGATGGAGACGATGCGCCGTTCCAATCAGAACTCGCTGATGCTCTATTCACAGAACAGCGACTACGTGTTCGACATGACCTACGCCTGTCATGAGGCTACCGAACAGTACCTGAAATTCCAGCGCCAGCAGCTGCCTTTCAAGGAGTTCCTGGAGAGCCATGCCGCTGAGATTGCCAAGTATGACAGTCTGATCAACAGTCTGCGCATGATGCCTGCCCACCTGATGGGCGAGCAGGCCAAGATTGACCGCAGCGTATGTATCACGCTGGCCGTCAATATCCGCCATTCGCTTGAGGACAACCGTGCACAGACGGAAGACTATATCCGCTACTATGAGATGAGCGAGCAGCGGCTGAAGAACATGAACGACTATGCCCAGCAGCGCTATAATGAGATTCAGCGCGGCATCTTCATGAACGGCAGCAGCAACTATCTCATGGTGCTACGCCATTTCCCCGACAAGTTCAGCGAGATGCTGCAGATCTTCCGCGACAAGTATCGCCCCACCCCCTCCTCACAGTGGGACAGCCGCATCATCTTCGGTCTGTTTGCCGTCATCTTCTTTTATATTATTGTGGCCACGGCGCTCAACCTGCTGACGTTCCGCTTCCTCATTCCGCATCGTTTCCGCACTGCCCAGTTCATGCAGAAGCGCACCAGCATCATCATGGCCACCACCACCATCACCTTCGCCATCATCCTGGCCGTCTTCCGGAACATTGGCGAACAGAATTTCTTCATCATGGCGTCCGACCTGCTCATTGAGTATACATGGCTGTTGGGTGTCATCTTGATCTCACTGCTGCTGCGCGTCAGCGGTGCCCAGATATCGAATGCCTTCCGCATCTATGCCCCGCTGGTATTCGTAGGCTTCCTGGTCATCGCCTTCCGCATCATCCTCATCCCCAACGAGCTGGTCAACCTGATCTTCCCGGCCGTCCTGCTGGTTGCCACCTGCTGGCAGTGGATAGCCATCAGGCGCTACAATCAGGACGTGCCCCGTCAGGACATGTTCTATACCTATATCTCGCTCCTGGTGTTCATCGTCTCACTGGTATGCTCCTGGTTGGGCTACACGCTGCTGGCCGTACAGGTACTCATCTGGTGGATCATGCAGCTCACCTGCATCCTCACCATCACCTGCATCTCACTCTGGATGGGCATCTACGGTGAGCGTCACGACATGGCCAATAAGCCTATCACGCAGAAGTGGCACTACATCTTTGCCTTCGACGTGCTCATGCCGGTGATGAGCGTGTTCTCACTGATGATCAGCATCTACTGGGCGGCCGACGTGTTCAACCTCAGCGACCTCTGCTGGCAGCTGTTCAGTCGCTATTTCGTCGACATGGAGAACCTCCAGCTCTCTATCCTGAAGCTCTCCACCGTCATCTGCCTGTGGTTCGTGTTCCGCTATATCGCCTCTACCCTGCTGGGCTTCATGCAGCTGCATTTCGAACATCAGGACCCCTCTACGGCCACCTCGCGCCTGCAGATGAGCCGCAATATCGTCCAGGTACTCGTATGGGGCATCTGGCTCCTGCTGTCGCTCGGCATCCTGCATATCTCACTGGCCTGGCTGCTTGCCATCTCCGGCGGTCTGTCCACTGGTATCGGTTTTGCCTCGAAGAATATCATTGAGAACATCTTCTACGGAGCCTCGCTTATGGCGGGCCGACTGAAGGTGGGCGACATGATCGAGGTCGACGGTACGATGGGCAAGGTTCAGCAGATCAGCTACACCTCTACCATCGTGGAGTCCATGATGGGTGAGATCATCACCTTCCAGAACTCACAGCTCTTCGACAAGAACTACAAGAACCTGACGCGCAACCACGGCTACGTGCTCACAACGGTAGAGTTCGGCGTGGCCTACGGCACGAACCTGCGTCAGGTGCAGCAGGTGGTCGAGGAGGCTATCAACAATATGCACAATGAGTTTGTCGACCACACCAAGGAGGCCAAGGCTATTGTCACGCTGATGAACGACTCCAGCGTTGACTTCAAGATTTCTGTCTGGGCCGAGGCCGTCAAGCGCATGGCTGTCAAGAGCGAGATGCTCAGCATCATCTACGAAACGCTCAACCAGAACGGCATCGAGATTCCGTTCCCGCAGCGCGATATCCATATTATCAAATAGACCTAAACAAAAAAGAGAAAATGAAAAAGCTCTATGTTTCCCTGGTAGCCCTGTGCTCCATGACCGTGCTGACGTCATGCTCTGACAAGGATGACGACAACAACCTGACACCTCCAGCGAAAGAAGAGGTCAACCTTGACGACCAGAAACCCTACACCGTCAAGCAGCTGCCCGTCAGCCGCGACGGTCAGAGTGCCGGCACCGTGGCCATCCGCTTCTATGAAGACATGCCCTCAGTGCCCTATATCTCAGTGGCCGACTTCCAGAGTCTGATGCTCCCCGGTTCTACCGCCACCGTGACGAAGACCGGCAACGGCACCTACCACCTGGCCAACCCCGGCAGCACCGCAACGGTCAACACCGTCAACGAGACCTTCACCATTGCCGACTTCCTGAAGTTCACCAACCTCATGGAAACTGTTCAGCCCGGCATGGACAATGCCTATCTCGACGGTGCTCCCTACGTGCGCTTCAGCCATCAGACGGTCACCGACGGATCTGAGACCGTCACCTTCAACTTCAGCAAGTACGGCATCAACCTGCGCGGCGACGAACAGGGCGTCTACTTCCCCTTCACCACCCTCGCCGACATCTTTGCCGACCTGCACTACCACAACGCGGCCTGCAACGGCAAGAAAGTGGCTGTGAGCAACTGTGATGACGGCAATACCGGCATTGGCGCCTTCGACGACGACTTCTCCGCAGACAAGATCATGGCTCAGGAAACTCGCACGGCCGACCTCGCTGCCTATAGCTATAGCGAGCTCTGCTTCACCGTCGATCATTTCTATGGCATGCCCGGCCGTTCGCCCTACGAGGCAGGCATCAAGCGCGACGGACTCGACAAGACCCTCGATGCCTCTGAGGATGGCAAGATCATCAAGAAGCTGCTGCAGTCAACCAAGATGGAAGAGTATCTCACCGGCTTCGAGCTCATGCAGCTCATCCTCGAAGACGGCGGTCACACCAAGATGTGGGACGAGAGCAAGTCGGTAGTCAACGCGAAGGGCTCACTGGCTGCCACCACCTACCCCAACCTCTACCAGCGCTATCTGGATGAATATTTCGAAAAAAGAATATCCAAGTCCATTTGCTATTTTTTACTGATGCAGTGCCGTGAATCACGCTTCAACAATGATCAGCAGAAATACCACAAGAAAGGCAATACCGCCATCTGCCATTTCGACGTTTTCCATCCCACCAACGTCCAGGCATGGCGCAACTACTACAACGGCACCATCTCCCTGGCAGATATCAAGAACGATGCCTTGATCGAATTCCTGGATGCACTGAAAAAGGCCGACGATGACCCTGAAGTGAAGAATTTCATCGTCGACCTCACGCTCAACATGGGCGGCTCGCTCGATATCGTGATGGCCATGACCTCGCTGATGTATGGCGAGAGCTTCGCACGCTGCGTCAACACCTTCACGGGGCAGCGCATCCAGTGGAACTATGACGTGGACCGCAACTTCGACGGAAAGTTCGACGAGCAGGACAAGGACGTCCACTACGACCTGAACTTCTGCATCCTCACCAGCGATTTCTCTTTCTCCTGCGGCAATATGCTGCCTGCGCTCTGCAAGGATGCCGGCCTTCTCGTGGCCGGACAGAAGAGCGGTGGCGGCGGCTGTGGCATCTGTATCTATCGCACCGCCGAAGGCTTCAACTATCAGATATCGTCTGCCCGCGGACGCCTGGCCGACAAGCAATGGCAGAACATCGACGGCGGCATTGTGCCGAACGTAGAGATCAGTACCGATCCTGTGGCGAGCACTGTCTACCAAGGAAAGACCTACGAACAGCCCGCCCTTTATGACTTCTACGACCTGGACAAGATGAGCGCCGTCATCAGCAATTTCTATACATTGTAACACGGACAGTCTTTCTTGACCCCTGGAAGATCCCGGTGCCCCACTACTACGGCATCGGGATGTTCTTTTTTCAGTCGGTCCAGCAGTTCCTGCATGGCGCGCTTCTGTCGCGGTGTGCGGGTGTCGGCAGGCTTTCCCTGGGCATCCAGTCCGCCCTCGTAGCACACGCCCAGCGAG
>JAFUAY010000037.1 GCA_017460515.1 Prevotella sp. | reverse complement strand
CCTAATCGTGTCGGGTCATCCTTCTTCACAGTCTTTACTATATCCTCAACACGTTGTTCATCCTGGTCATTCCAGTAGTTCAGCTCACGGATATTATCGCGCAATGTAAAGACAGAATTCAAGTCCATAGGCTTGATAAGTTCGGTTCCTGTGTAGAATGGCTCGAAACTCTTTTTGATGTCCTCTGGGTCATTCACGAAGTCGAGAACATAGGTGTCCACCTTGTCAGGATGGGCACGGTTCAGACGGCTCAACGTCTGTACGGCCTTCACGTCGCGCAACTTCTTATCGACAAACATCGTGTGTAACAGCGGCTCGTCGAAACCAGTCTGGTACTTGTCGGCAACGACCAATACATTGTAAAGGTCAGAAGCGAAGAATAACGGCAGTCCAGCTTCGCTAATCTTATAGTCTGGCGTAGAGTTCATCTGTGTCTCAATGTATTCTTGATCTTGATAACTCACCTTACCAGAGAAAGCTACCAGTGGATGCACATCGGTATATCCTTGTTGCTCACAGTAGGCTTTGATGGCCAAATAATAACGCACGGCATGGGCACGGCTGGCAGTCACCACCATAGCTTTGGCTTTGCCTTGCATGGCGGGTAATGTCACCTCACGGAACTTCTCCACTATAATGGCACATTTCTTGTCGATGACGTGCTGGTGGTTGTCGTGGAATGCTTTTACTGCTTTTGTTGCAGGTGTCTCTTCGTATTCTGGATCTTCGGTGATGCGCTTGGTGATTTCGTAGCTCACACCATATGGGGTATAGCTCAGCAGCACATCCTTAATGAATCCTTCCTCGATGGCCTGTAGCATGGAGTAGGTGTGGAAGGCCTCGTAGCGGCACTTGGTCGGATCTATGTCCTGATGGGTGCAGATACCGAAAGTACGCAACGTTTTTGGCTTTGGCGTGGCGGTAAAAGCATAGAACGACAGATTCTGATGTTGCCCCTGAGCAAGCAGCGTGTCCATAATCGCATCGCGTTTCTTTTCCAGTTCTTCCTCTGCGATGTCCTGTAAGGCTGCCATCTCTTTAAGTGCCTCTTCTGTGTCGGCTA
The DNA here is from genome assembly GCA_017460515.1 of Prevotella sp. Taxonomy (GTDB): domain Bacteria; phylum Bacteroidota; class Bacteroidia; order Bacteroidales; family Bacteroidaceae; genus Prevotella. Next base: position 536 of record JAFUAY010000037.1, on the reverse strand, counting down.
GTGCTGCTTTCATTTTCTCTGCCGATTTACCCGTCTGTGACGAGTGTGCTTCATCTACAATGATGGCATATCGCTTACCTGCATGCTCTTTGATTTCGTTATAGATTAGCGGGAAACGGTGAAGTGTACAGATGATAATACGCGAGTTGTCATCATTAATCAGATCACGCAACTTGGTTGACGAGTCACTGTCCTTAACTGTTTCTACGGTTCCGTCCACATGGTCGAAGCCAAGGATGGTGTTCTGTAGCTGGGAGTTAAGAATACGGCGATCGGTGATGACAAATACGCAGTTGAACATCGGTTTCAGTTCTGCGTTCTGTAGTGCGCCCAAACGATAAGCCACCCAAGCAATAGAGTTGGATTTGCCAGAGCCTGCCGAATGTTGTATGAGATAGTTCTTTCCAGAACCATGTTCTGCTGTGTCAGCCAATAGCTTCTCAACCACATCGAGCTGGTGGTATCTTGGGAAGATTATCTTTACGCTCTTCCGCTTGTCCTGTCGTATTTTACCATCTTGCGTTTTATAGATGCTG
>JAFUAY010000036.1 GCA_017460515.1 Prevotella sp. | reverse complement strand
GCAGCGTATTGAGCGCAGGACGAATATTCTGATGCGACAGTTGGTGACGGCTGGAGAACTGAAACGAGTGCCTCGTACGGAGAACAATCCCCATGGACTGCTTATCACCAACTGGCGTACACTGTTGAATAAGGACTTGGAGCAGAAACAAAAAACGATTTATTGATATGAGTTGGAAGAAGTTTTTCGTCGGGGAACCGATGCCGGATAAGAATGATCCGAAGTACAAGGAGCGTTATGAGCATGAGGTGGAAGCAGGGAAGAAATTCGCCGAGAAGAGTGGTATCTGTTGGGGTGCCAAGAAAGCTCAGGAGTTAGGTCAGTCGCATAAGATAGCCTTCCTCGCTATTGTCTTCGGCTTTGTGATGGTGTGCTTCGGAGTGAATGTCTATCGGCTGGTGACAGCCTATCAGCATGGTGCGGCACAAAGACCGACTGCTGTAGAAAGAGTTGACAGTGCGATGCAGAGTGTGGGCCACCACGCAGTATTAAAACTAACCAAGTGAGCGATATGAAGAAGATCAAGTTAGATTTGAATTTAAAGCAGCCGAAGTATATCATCCCAACCATCATCTATTTGGGCCTGCTGCTGTTGGGTTGGCTTTTCATAGACCTGTTCAGCGTAGAAATTGAAGAAAAGGACGATGGTAAGATGCAGACAACGGAGTATCTGAATGCGAACTTGCCTGAAGCTAACGTTTCGGCAGATATAGGCAGTAAGCGTAAGAATATGCGTGATGCCTTTGGTGACATTACTGATCGTAGTGCCGTTCAGGATTTTGTGGAGAACCAGGACACCCTCAATAAGAAGGAAGGTTTTGATTCGAAATATTCTGAGGATGAACTAAGACTTTTGGATCAGCAGAAAGCAGAACAGGATGCCCAAAAGCGTTTGCAGGAGCTAAACGGTCGTGTGGCACAGTCTCGTCAGAAAGGAATGGAGATGTGCAGTGATGACTTTGTGGTGCCGATGACAGACGAGGAACGAGCCAAAGCGTTGGCCACTCGCCGACAGAACCTGATGGGTGAGTTGGACAGGGACTTGAATAATGTTCGTGCGCGAGGTGCGGCAGGGATTGATGCTGTGGCCGATATGCAGGACAGTCTTATCAGGGCTGGAGTCGATAAGGCGGTAGCTGAGACGGAGAATGCCGTCCGTGAGTTGGATGACGATGCCCAGAGCAACCTTGTGACGAAGGTGTCGAAGGATGACTCTGACTATTTCAATACGCTCTCAGAGAATGCTCCTCAGTCGAATTTGATAAAGGCTATCATCGACGAAGAGATTAAGGCTGTGGATGGCAGTCGGGTTCGTCTGCGCTTGCTTGATGACATCGACATCAACGGAGTCCAGGTGTCCAAGGGTAGTTATCTCTATGCCACGATGAGCGGTTTCAGTAAACAGCGCGTTAAGGGTAAGGTGCAAAGTGTACTGGTGAATGACGAGATTCTAAAGATAAGTCTTTCCATCTATGACGTGACCGACGGTTTAGAAGGTCTGTATGTCCCTGCCAGTTCATTCCGTGAGACGGCCCAGGACATTGGTAGTTCGGCGATGTCAGGCAATATGAACATGAATACCGGCACTGGTGGTAGCAGTGTTTCGCAATGGGCGGGTCAGGCTCTGCAAAATGCCTATCAAAAGACTTCTAATGCCATCAGCAAAGCCATCAAGAAGAACCGTGTGCGCCTGAAGTACGGTACACAAGTATATCTCGTGAATAGTAAACAAACAAAGAAGTAGAATATGACAGAACTTAAAGTAAGATTAGGCGTAATTCTGTTTTGCGCCGCGTCTGTAATGACGGCTTCTGCCCAGCAGACGTACAATGAGATGGAGCAGTTGACGGTAAACGAACAAGTCACGACGGTCATTACGGCTTCGGAACCCATCCGACTGGTGGATATTTCGACCGACAAGGTGGTGGGTGACAAACCCATTGAAAACGTTATCCGACTGAAGCCCAAGGAAGGTGGTCACGAGGATGGTGCGGTACTGGCCATCGTGACTGTGGTGACTGAGCGTTATCGTTCGCAGTATGCACTTATCTATACCACGCGACTGGAGGAAGCGGTGACGGACAAGGAGGTATTGCCTGACGAGCGTTATGCCTTCCATAATCCTGTGGTGAGCCTGAGTACCGATGAAATGGTGCATTTTGCACGTCTTATCTGGAGCAGTCCGGCGAAGGATCGCAGTACGAAGAGCAACAAGCACCACATGTGGATGCGACTGAAG
>JAFUAY010000008.1 GCA_017460515.1 Prevotella sp. | reverse complement strand
CGAGGCGCTTCGCTTGTCGAAGAACCTATTTCGAAGAAATGTATCGTTGGCAACGGTGGTAAAACGATGCGAGTGAACGAGACAGATCTATTCACTAAAAAGTAAACGATATGGAAATCAAAAAGATTGAGAATTGCAATTATGTCACGTTCCCACGGCTCCAGCATTGCGGGCTGAAACCAGAACATGTAGAACGCGAGGCCTTCAAGGCAGAGTTTAGACACGTAGAGGGTCACGGTGACTACTGGCTCCTGCACCAACAAGCAAAGCCCCATGTGGTGGCCCACGTCCAACTGCCCCGCACCGAAGCAGAGTTTGACAACATCCTCGGCTTCTGCCTGGGCGAGAATCATTGGTGCGACTACATCGAGGGCAACACCACTTTCATCTGCGTCATTGCCGGCTTCAATGCTGCCGAACTCACCCCCAAGTACCCCGACTTTATCAGCGAGAGAGTCTATGCCCTCCACGCCGCCGCCAGATGGTGGTATGAGTACCGCAACGATGTGCTTTTATTAAATAATGTGTAAAAATATGCTTGGATGTGAATAATCTCAAGGATTATTCGTATTTTTGCAGGCTAGAGAAATGACATTGAAGAAATGGCAGAATTATTGAGAAGTACTTGGTCGGACGCTGTATCTAACGACCCCAAACATAGGCCGCAGGTGATGGACTGGCCATCAACGACGGTACGCAAGGAGTGGTGTCGTCGTCCTCAGGAGGCGCATGTGGTGGATGGTAAGAAAATCCGTCGCATGAGTGTTGCTGAGATTGCCGCCATACAAGGGTTTCCTGCTGAATGGGTGAATGTTGACGGCATTACTGAGAGTGAGCGCATAGCTGTTTTAGGAAATGCTGTGCCTCCCCCTTTGTCACACGTTTTGGCAGACCTGTTGAAAGAAAACATTGACTTCCAGAATAAGACGCTAATAGAGATATGTGCAGGTATTGGCGGTCTCAGCTCTGGTTTTGATTATTTGACTCCTATTGCCAAAATAGAGCTTTGGGACGTAGCGGCAAAAATACTTCGCACCAACAAACCTTGGCCTGCTGATTGCGTAGTAGAAGGCTATGCACAACAGTTCGACTATGAGCAGTATTGTGGTAAGGTAGGTCTGCTATGCGGTGGCCCTCCTTGCCAGCCTTGGTCTATGAGCGGTAGAAAGAAAGGTGCTGCCGACCCACGCGATGTGATGGGATTCACACCTACGGCAATTGCCGCCTGTGAACCAGAGGTGTTCTTATTTGAAAATGTTCCAGGTCTTTTGATGTCTAAGGAACATCAGGCTTATGTGGCAGATTTGTTTGATAGAATGTCTCATCCTAAAGAGGGCTTGAAATACGGTTTTGCTGTTGTAGTGGTTAATGCTGCTGACTATGGTGTACCTCAAACAAGAAAGCGTGTGCTGATGCTGGGAATAAAGGGTAAGTCAAATACATTTGCCAATAGGCTTTTGAGAAAAATTGGAGAGGTGGCGACTCATCATAATCCCATGAAACCTGCTATTGGAAAACTGCCTTGGGTAACGTTAAGAGAGGCTTTCAAAGGAATTCCTGAAACGGAGCCTTGGAAGCAATGGAACGCTACAGAAGAAACGCTGAAGCGACTGGAAATAGAAATAGCATCAGAAGAAGAAAATTTATAAACTATGAATGAGACAAATCCTTTTGCTGGAACTATAGAGTTCAACTGGCCAGGGAAACATTGTGAGTTGCATTTCAATAATGGGAAATGGCAATTGACACCATATAACAAGAAGGTAGTAAAACGTGCTCTGATTTTTGATTCTCAGATTGGAGAAGGCAATGACGTGTTGGGTTATAGCATAAAGGGGGATATTATCTCTGCACTAGATTCGCTCCACTCTTTTGTGCCTTCTTCTGTACAACTTGTGTATCTTGACGCGCCACGTCTGTCTGTATTCCAGAGTGTTTCAGAGTCAGGTTATTCAACTTCTACATGGCTTTCGCTAATACAGCAGTCTGCGATGAAAGCCATTCCCTGCATGTCAAGGATGGGCTTCTTTGCTTTGCATACTGACGAAGAAATGGCCCACTATGCTAGAATCGTTTTGGAAGAGATCTTTGGGAAAAACAACTATGTCGGCACGTTTGCCTGGCAGAAACAGTATGCACCTCAAAACGACAACGCCGTCCCAACAGACGTTTTGGACTACATAACTGTTTTCAGTAAATCCCCCGTTGAGGAGCTTCCAAGAATCGGCCTTCTCGTCACTCCAAAGGACTTGAAAGATGATGGCGATTTCAGAGGCTGCTATATTGATGGGCATAAAGGAGCACGTTCAGGTAGTGAGGCAACCAAGTTTAAAATCAATACATCGCCCTACCATTGGGAAATCATCGATTCTAATTTGCCAGATGGTCGCTACTATTTCGACAGGATATTAGGCTCGCTTTGGTTTGAATCTGTTGATAGTATAGGAGACTTTTTTGTGAAAGTGAAAGCCACAGACAAGAATGGAAATACTGCGGAAAAGGTTATAAACTTCAGCGTGCGTGAAAGAACCTCTATTGATGATGTCTATCAGTTACCCCAGAGGATCTGGTGGCTTATGAAGAATGACAATGACATTGTAAAGGGTGGTCAACTTCAGGTATCGGACTTGCCTTCAGAACAATTGACAGGAATAAAGGGTCAAGAGTTTTCGCTAGTATTGAAAGCAGAGGGAGGTGAGCCTATAACAATGCGAAGCGATTCTCCTGGAGCAGGGCGTTACTGGGAGTTTGGACTGCGAACTTTGATAGAAGGAATAGCAAGGGCAAAAGCTTCCTTTGGAGGAACAGGCGTTGCGCTACCGTCTATCAAGAAATATTTTAGCAGAGAGGATGCAAAGAAGATTCAGGCAGTAATGAACTTCCTGCCGTGGTATGATTTTGGCCATACCCAAGATGCCACTCAGCATTGCAAAGCTCTGAAAAATGCCCATATTACAGAGGGGGAGATCAACATGACAGCTAAGCCACAGAAACTGTTGGCACATATTTTCTCCCTGCTTGCGCCATCTAAGAAAGACATAGTATTGGCATTGGGCGATAGCAACTGTGTTTTCTCAGGAGTAGCCATCAAATTACAGAAGCCATTTATCCATATTACAGGAGCATCTGAAGACAACCTTTCCACTTGGGAGGAAACAGGTTCAAAGCGTTTGAAAGGTGTTATCGATGGACTTGACACAGAGGATATAGAAGGTAATGATGCTTTACCTGAAACCAAGAACAAGATTGGAAGGATTGATGTCCTTCGGCTCTCTGATTCCTATTTGGTGCATAACCAAAAGAATGGAGATATTGAACCTTTCTTTGATGATAGCGAAGATGCAGAAGCTTTCTATGCAGGATTGGCTGGTGCCTATCGGCAACTGCCAGAGCAAAATGCATATACAGGCATCGACAATCGTATTGTAGTGGTTGTTCCAGAAGAAGAGTCATTAGACAACGTGCTTCTTGACAGCTACAAGAGTAAATATAAAACAGGTAAATTGATAGTCGTTTACGAATCGAACGATGAGAGTTTTACGTCGATGAAGAACGTTACTCTCAAAAGAGCACCATTTGATTTGATGATATAATGAACAACGAAAAGAATATAGCATTTGAGCGAGTAAAAGGAGCTATGAGTCTTCGTACTCCTCAATTGGAGGCTTTAGAGAAATTCCATCAAGTAATGGATAAGGCAGAACTGTCATTGAAAGATATGACAGCAGAGGAGGTCGCTTCGCTTTTCAAGGAGGCTAATCCTACGTGGGCTTTTGAGCATAGCTCCACTGAGTTTACCATCCACATGGCAACAGGTGTGGGTAAGACTCGATTGATAGGAGCAATTATTGCCTATCTATTTCTGTCAAAAGAGTCTCGTGACTTCATGATTGTATCGACACGAACAGAGATAATCCGTAAGTTCTATGATGTGTGCAGTGGTGCAAGAGACTATCTTTTTGTGGACCCGTCGCTAGTGGACTACCCAACGGTATTCAACTCAGAATCAAATGTCAGAGATTTTAACCAAACGGGGATATTTGATAAGGGACCTCGTATCTGGGTTATTTCTCCCCAGTCTCTCACGGCAAACAATGCCAGAATGAAGTTTAAGGGTCAGTTTGACAGCTGCAGTCCTGTAGAATATTTGCAGGCTCTGGATGATTTGGTAATATTCTTTGACGAGTCACATCACTTGGGACTGGACAAAGAAAAGGAAGATGATTCAGTTTGGCGTAAGGAATTGAATGCCCTCAATCCCAAGATGATTATCGGCACAACAGCTTCTGTTACTGAGAATCAGAACAACATCATGTATAGTTATGATTTGAAGCGTTGTCTTAATGAGCATCTTTACACCAAGTTTGTAAGGATGTTGCCTGACAAGAAATCAGACTTGATTTCTGACGAGGAATACGACCATGTTACATTGCGCTTTGCCCTGCAACGGTTAGAAACGAAACAAAAGTATATTGATGACTATTGCAAGGTTAATGAAGTAAACAAAAAGGTAAAAGCCACTATGCTTGTTGCATGCGAAAACAAAACACATGCAGAAGAAACAACTAAATGGCTTCAGAACTATCTTGAAAACAAAGATGCTGTGCTACTTGTACACTCTGGATTGAACGAGAATGAATATGTACCCAGATTGAAAAAGCTGGAAGACCCTTATTCTCCTGTCAAAGTAGTGGTAAATGTGATGATGCTGACAGAAGGATGGGATGTCTCGAATATTTATGTTATAGCACCCCTGCGTTCTGCTGCTTCCGTCACATACGTTACTCAGATTATGGGTCGTGGTCTTCGCCTTCCTTTTGGCAAACAGGTTGGTGACGAAGAGGTTGATACACTTGACGTACTTTGCTTCGGCCACGAAACGATGCAGGACATTGTAACAAAACTCACTCAGCAAGGCTTTGGTGCCAACAACAAACAAGGTATCACTGTGGTCAAGAATGTCGACCCAGAGAAACCAGATACAGACTTTGTACCCAAAAAGAAAATCTCTCTGAATGTGGTGCGAGGCGAAAAGGTATTGAGAATTCCTCAATACAAGATGAACAAAGAGGCTTTGCCTTTGGATGCCATTACCATTCCTGCGCTGAAAGCCCAGGATGTTCACTTCTTCCTCATAAACGACCCAACAACCATTAGAAGACTTGGAAATAGCATAGAGTTTGAGAGGGACGAGTTTATCCGCTTTGTTACCTCAGAAGTTATCAATCATTGCACATATCTTAAATTTAGGTCTCACTATCAGAAGGTAAGGAGTCTGGTAGAACGTTTCCTGACGGCAAGTCGTTTTACAGAGGAAACGATTAAGCTTGACTCTGCCCGTGTGATAGGACATATCAAGAAGTGTCTTGATGATTTGAGCAAGCAACAGAAGGTAAGTTATGAGAGACTTCCAGAAGATAAGGTGATAGACCTTTCTGCAATTCAAATTAGTGTTCCAGAAACCTATGAGTCCCCATTTAGTCGCAACATGAATGTAGCTGAGTGGGTTAGTAAAGAACACAAGGGGATACCTTTTACGGGCTGGGTGCGCTGTAGTTATGAAGCCGTGCCATTCGATACGCCTAATGAGTATCGTATTGCTTGTATCATTGACACCGCTGAAGAAGTGAAGTCGTGGTTCCGCAATTTACCCGGCATTATCACCCTGCTTACACCGGCAGGTAATTATTCGCCTGACTTTGCTGTTTTCCTAAATCTTGAAGACAAGAACGTATTATTGGAACTGAAGGACGATGACCGCTTTGGCAATGAGGATCAAGATGCTACCATCAAGGCTAATGCAGCCCGTGAGTGGTGTAAGGCCCAGACCATTGCTTCAGGGAAGCCTTGGGAGTATTGGCTATTGCTGGATTCAGATGCTGAGGACTGCCAAACGTTTGATGATATAAAAGATTGTGCTGACGTTTAAATGGAACAAGGATTAAGGGAGCAAATAACGAACTACCCAGAGGTTTTCTATCACGGCACCGACCTTGCTTTTTCATCTATGCCGGAAGATTTCAGGAAGCTATATCTGGAATATTGCAAGTATTTTAGGGAAACATTGTATCCCAGATTTTACGAATACCATCCCATTGGCGAAGAGGACGACACCCGGATTAAAGCATTGTTGGGAAGACCTGCAGAGGATGACCCCAAGATACTTAAAAATCTTTTGGAGGCATTGTTGGACATAAGCAGTAGTCGCCTAACAGAAGAGTATGAATATGGTGACTTCTATATCACCTCGCATAGATTCAGCGCTGTGATGTATGCACAAAAAGCATTTGCAGGAGGTGAATTCGCTTTCTCTGCATACGCTTTAGTGAAGGCTGCGAAGGTGGCAGGTTTGCAGGATTGGTATCTGAATGAGAAACTGCCGAACCTTGAAAAGATCGCAGACTCTCTCATTGGCCTAGCGGAAGCAGAACCGCATCCAGTTATCTATAAGTTGACAGATGTTGACCCAGAGTATCTGAGGACGGAATGTAATGAGCGGATTGAAAAATATATCAGAAACGGCTGGCTGAACGAAACGGAATTCCGATACAACAAGCCGGTGGATTTAAGCCAGTATGAGTATGATGTGGTGGATAAGGATTTGAAAAAAGAAATTGGGATTACAGGGACTTTGATCCACTACCATCTAGGCCTAAAGATAGAGGAGTGGTGCCGTTGATATAGCTCGTCTCCGTTTCTGGCTTTCGCTGATAGTTGATGAGGAAACCCCACAGGCTCTGCCAAATCTCGACTTCAAGATTATGCAGGGCAATTCATTATTAGAGCAATACAAGGGTGTTGACCTCTCAACGATAACGGAATTAAAGACGGAAAAGCATGGAACATACCAAACAACTATGTTTGATGACATGATAGATGTTTTACGTCTTGATTTGCGCCAAATGCTTGAAGAGTATTATGATTGTACAGACCATCATAAAAAGCAAAGTCTTCGAACAAAGATTATCGAGAACGTAAAGCAACAACTAAAGGAACAAGGTATAAACGTCAACTTTGGAGACCTCGACCTCTCTGGCAACAACCAATTCATGCTTTGGCACACTTGGTTCTATGATGTATTCTCACAAGGAGGTTTTGATATAGTAATAGGAAATCCTCCATATGTTAGCTCTCCTAATCTCCTGATCATATTCGAAACCTGCCGATACCATTGCCATCCGTAGAACAACAGCAATACATAGTTGAATTAGTAGATGAAATATTAATAGAAAAACAAACAAATCCTCTTACAGATACTTCTGCATTAGAATCCGAAATCGACCGTCTCGTCTATCAGCTCTATGATTTGACGGATGAAGAAATCAAAATCGTTGAAGGGAAAGAATAAAAAAGTTAGTCAATTATTTGGAGGTATCGAAAATAATTCCTATATTTGCACCATTGAAACAATAAAAGTAAGGAAATATGCCAGAAGTATTCAGATTCTATGGATTCTCGTTCTTCTTTTACAGTAAAGAACATGAGCCGCTTCACGTACATGTTGAAGGTAATGGTGGAATGGCCAAATTTATCTGGAATGGTGCTGAGTTCGAACTGTTTGAGAAACAAGGAATCAAAGCGAATGACTATAAGAAGATTAAGAAGATGATTGACGAGAATGCCGACATTATCGTCAAGCGTTGGAAAGAATATTTTGAGAAATAAGGAGGAATGCGTATGAAGATTAAGAAGATTTGGTTTGATGCCGATTATATTTACGGCAGAGACGAAGAAGGAAAGGAGTATAGGCAGTCGTTGCTGTGGTATCCTGGGCTGCGGCAGGCTAATGATGAAGAACGAAGCAAATATACATTTGGCTTCGATGGTATTCATTGGCGTGAATTGGATGAGGACATCAGTTTTGAGAGCTTTGGATATGAGGATGCCGAGCCAAGTGGTTTGCAACGCTTCTTCCTCACCCATAAGGAAATCAATGTGGCAGAGTTCGCCCGTCGGATGGGTATGAATCCCACGTTGCTTCGGAATTATATTAATGGGTTCAAAAAACCTTCGAAAGAGCGTGAGCAGGAAATACTTGACCACATTCATAAATTAGGAGAAGAATTGGCTGCGGCATAACCAACAGAAGTTGCACTCCATGAACCCACAAAGCGTATTGAGAACGTGACGAAAGGCAGGATTACAGGGACGGTTCTTTGATCCACTACCATCTAGGCCTAAAGATAGAGGAGTGGGGAAGCCGGAATGTAAGATTTTTTTAGAAAAATTTGGTGGAGTAATACTTTTTGTATATCTTTGTGGCCTATAAAGATAGATACGTGAGTTTATGATACCTAACCTAAAAGCCCTCTATATATCACTGTTTATGTTGATTGCATTGCCCGGACTTGCAGTCAATGAAATAAACAGGGAATTTCTGACTATCAATGCCGCCAACGATTTGGCAGACAATAGCGTCGAGGTGATAGTATGCACAAAGACTGGCAGAATGATTATCTCGACCTTGGGAAACCTGAACTTCTATGACGGAGTAAGCTTCACCCATATTGACACGAAACTGGAATACAGAATGCCGTTGCCTCAGTATGATGGCGATTACAAGCTTTACTTCGACAGCTTCCATCATATCTGGTTGAAGCATCGCCGTGGAGCCACCTGTGTGGACCTTACCAACGAAACGTTTATCGAGAAACCTGACGAAGTGGTGAAGGCGATGGGGTGTCAGGAAGATGTGGAGGATTTATTCGTCGATAATGATGGAAACGTGTGGTTCCTGACCCACAGCGGACTCACAGACGCAAAGGAGCACAGAATGTTTCAGCCCTTGCGTGACCATGTGATTCAAGACATTGACGTGTTTGAGAAATTACTGCTGGTGTTCTACGACAACGGAGAGGTGATAGCCCTCGACATGGAGAACGGACAGATTGTTCACCACAGCAAGGCCTACGAATGGGAAGATGCACAGCGCTACACCAAGGAATCGAAGATACTGCGTAACAGGGATGAGTATTACGTGATACGCAGCGGTGAACAGGAGTCGATACTGTTGACGTTTAACGTGAAGCGGAACAGCTGGACAACGATGGTGAAGCTGCCTTACAGGATGAACAATATGACACTGTCGGGCACGCAGCTTTACGTTGCTTCTGATAGGGGATACTGGATCTTTGACACGGAAGACGGAACACGTAGGCATGAGGAGGTGATCAAACTGGCAGGAGGCAAAGAGTTGATCACGGAGTGTAACACCATCACGTTCGACAAACAGGGCGGTCTCTGGCTGGGCACCAACAAGAGAGGCGTGCTGTACGGACGTCCGAGGGTGACTCCTATCCACTGTTACGAGATTGATCATCCGAAGGCAAAGGAGTTGCTGCCGTTGATGGAGAATCTGGATCAGAACATCACCGAGTTTAAGGGAATGCGTGCCAACTGTATGTTTGTGGACAGCAGAAACTGGACCTGGGTGGGAACGATGACTGGCCTGTATCTTTACCGGAAGCCGCATTCAGAAGCTGAGATCTTTGACCGAAAGAACGGACTGCTGAACAACGTGGTTCATGCCATCGTGGAGGACAAGCACCATAATATCTGGGCAAGTACGTCATGTGGTATAGCGCACGTGTTGTTTGAGAATGGTGAGATTGTGTTTGTGAATAACTTCACAAAGATAGACGATGTACCTAATGAGTCGTTTATAAACTGCAAGGCTCTGTGCTTACATGACGGTACGATCATCATGCAGTCGATAGACCATGTGCTGAAGTTCCATCCTGATAGTTTCAAGATTGCGAATACGCGACGTCCTATCCGCCTATATCCCAAACTGGTGAGGCTGATGGTGAACGGCTTCTTTGTTCAACCGAATGAGATTATTGACGGTAGGGTTATTATAGACCGTGCTATTACGCGTGTGAAGGAAATCAATGTAGGTGCAAATCAGAATGCACTGTCGCTGACGTTCTCTTCGCTGAACTATTTCCGTCCGTTGCAGACGTTCTATCGTGTGAGGATCCCTGAGATTGACAATGAGTGGCGCTTGTACTCTTACTTCAACGGCACGAATCTTGTTGACAAGACCGGTATGCTGCATCTGCCGCTGGTGGGTGTAAAGCCCGGTGAATACCATATTGAAGTTCAGGCATCGATGTTCCCTGATATCTGGGACGGCATTGAGCCTTACGTATGGACCTTGCGTGTTCACCAGCCTTGGTGGCAGGCTCGTGCTTCATACATGATTTTCTTCGTGATTATCCTCGCGTTGGTGATAGTGAACGTTGTTATCTATAACAGGAACACGCGTATGAAAGCACGCCGGAACCTTGAGGAGAGCGATATGATCAGGAAGATTATGTCGTTTGTGGAGCGCTGTGACTCGTTCAGCACGGAGATATTGGCACCAGGACCGGAAGAGCTGCATGGTGAGCTGGGAAACAGTGACGAGGTGAAGCTGTCTGCCGAGTTTGTGGAGAAGATGATGAAGCTGATTCCCTTTATCCATAACACGAAGGACCAGCTGACGATGAGTCAGTTGAGTGAGGTGGCAGGAATGACGATTGTTGAACTGCACAACATGATGACGGACAATATGCATAAGAGTCCGAAGGCACTGGCCTGTCAGTTCCGACTAGAGCGAGCTGCTGAGATGCTGCTTACCACTGACAAGAGTGCAGATCAGATTTCCACAGAATGCGGATTCCATACGCCCAACTATTTCATGGGTTGCTTCTTCCACAGGTATAAGCTCACCACACGTGAGTATCAGGCTGAATACAGGAAGTAACCGTAGTAAAAGATTGGAAAGCCTGTCAGCGGCAGGCCTTCCGCAGTCAGTCAGCATTGAAAGTTATTTCGCGATAGCCCACCAGTCGCCAGCTGCGGTCACTGGTGGCTTTATAGTATACCAATGCCTGATAGGTGTTTTCCGTTTGATAGAAAGAGCCTTCCTCTGGTAGCAGATGCGTGTTTCCGTCGGCATCCATCATCATCAGCTGATAGTTGTAGTAGCCCATTTTCTGTAGGATCGTGGCGTTGTAGGAGCGGTCGCTACTGTCATAGTACATCAGGTAGTCTTGTGGATTTCCCGTTGTCCACTTTCCGTCAATGAAGACTTGTGCGTCAGCATATTCGTCTGCAGGCATCAGTTTATAGTGCACATAGACATAATCGCTGGCCAGGTCGTTCTCAATGTTATTGCTGTTTCGGATATAGAAGGCGCCGTTGGCATCCTCAGTATAGAGATAGTTGCGCTGGGGCTCGCAGAGGAACGGAACTGCGTGGTAATAGCGTTCCGACTCGTCCCACCATACGCGTTCGAGTCCCATCGTGATATGTGAGGGATCGAGTACTTCAAACTTGTGATACTCGTTGCCGGCTTCGTAGATGAGGCTCCTGTTATGCTCCCATTTCATTCCCTGCGGAGTGAGGTAGTTGGGCTTGACGTTTTCCTTCATATTGTCTTCACGTGCGTTCTGCATGAGCACGATATGGAACTCCTCATCAGGACGGGTGACACGAAGACCTTTGTAGTTGACTGTCATAGATACTTGCTGGAAGCGCCCGTTCAGTCCCCAGTCGGTATTTGTGGTGACACCAAGTCCGACGTCGACAATGGGTTCAACCACCCTGAACTCAGCCACCAGCACCTCTTCGTTTCCATTGTCCTCATCCAGAATGTGCAGGCGGTAATTGCCGCTCATCCTGAGTCGGCACTGGCTGTTGGGGATGGTGTATTGATAATGGGTGAAGAGAACGGTGGTATTGATGGATTTCTCGTAGTCGTCGATGGGGATATCGTTGAAGCCTTCGAGCCAGTCGGTATCGAAGATATCGGTTGAGGGCGTCCAGTCTGCCTCGCAATGTTCCAGATGAGCCACGTAGCGGTGATAGTCGTGCGACAGCTCGTCGAAGGCAATGTGGAGCACATCATCCGCTCCAAGTGTCATGATGGGCATCGAGGTCCATTTGGTATTGGCAACCACCTGAAGTGACTTGATATTGGGCGAAAGTACTGTATGCTTGGCATACGAGAAGATGGTGGAGAGACAGATGAGTAGCGTCAGCGTGAGTTTGCACAGCAGCTGATACGGACAACTGCTGCATCTCTGCCTGTCTTCTGTTGGGGTGAAGTCAATGTCGGGATTAAACATGTCGCTGACAGTCTCCGTGAGCTGTTGTCCGAAGGGTGCGCGATAGTCCTCAACATCATTGATCCTGTTCTTGCCAAAGGAGAGTGTGGGATCATAGTCGGATGCTCCTGCATGCTGGATGAAGAGCAGGGCAGGACTGGCAGGCAACTGCTGGGGATTGTATTCCTTGGATGTCCTGACAATGCAGGAGTAGAGCAGCGTCTGCAGGTAATAATCGCTATGCTTGGAAAGGTTCTCCTGTTTGAAGACTGCTTCCACATCGTTAAGTGGCGTCAGACGGGAACTGCCTGTCTTATAGTCAACGATGCGAATGCGTTCTACAGGCTTTTGCGTCTCCGGGTCTTTATCACAGACCTGATCGAGTCGATCGATGCGTCCGCCAATCGTTGTAGTGAGGTAAGGCGTATCGATGCGTGCCAGGACAGACTGTTCAAGTCCAATCATGGTGAACGGAGCCGTACGATGGTCGAGTTCCAACAGTCGTCTCAGGTAGTGGATAATGACTTGGCGATTGATGATTTGCAATCCGTTGAGTTCGTATTTCCCCTCCAGTGGCGTATCGGCAGAAACATGAAATAGTTCTGCTTTCAGGGCGGTATCGACAGCCTGTTCGATGGCAACCTTCGATTTCAGCAGCGCCTCGATGTCACTCTTCTGAATGGTCTTGCTCTTCTCCATCATTTTCTCATAGAGCGTTTGGGCCGCCTGGTGGAAGATGTTGCCAAAGAGACGTCCGTCGATGACATCGTCTTCAGTCTCATCTGCCTCACGGATACCGCAGGCATAGATGTAATAGAAACTCAGCGGACAGCGCATGTAGCGATTGATGGCAGTAGGTGTCATCAAGGGATAGATGCTGGCGTCCCGGTTCTTCTGATGTGAGAGTGAGAAGCGGTTCAGCAGACGCTGCATAATCTCGTTGGTCTTTTTGACGGGCTGAGGCTGGAAGGGCGTGAAATGCTGTCCTGCCTGGAGCGTCTGGAACCTGAATTCATGCTGGCTCTCAACCATGAGCTGCAACATGAATCGCGACTTCTCAGAGGTGTGTCCGTCGGAAGTGGCATTGTTGTATACGATGGTGATATCGCCAGCGCGCTGCAGGAGCCGATGGAAATAATAGGAATAGATGGCTACCTTATGGTCGATGGTGGTGAGTCCGTATGCCTTACGGATGCTGTAGGGGATGAACGAGGTGTCGTTGACTCCCTTGGGCATGTTTCCTTCGTTGCAGGAAAGAATCAGCAAACGATCGAAGTCCAGGTTGCGCGTCTCCAATACGCCCATCACCTGCATGCCTTCAACAGGTTCTCCGTGGAAGGGAATGCTGGCTGAAGACACCAGTTGGTTGATGAGTCGTTGCAGGGTGATGATATCGACACTCAGTTTTCCGCTTTCCACCAGACCGTATAAGCGGTTCAGCAGCGTAAACATGCGGAATACTGATTCCTGCATCAGTGGCAGTTCGCTGTCGGAGGCGGAGGTCTGTTCGATGCCTGTAGCTATCAGTTGCATCACTTCACAGAGCCAGCTGAGCAGCGACTTGTTGTCATCGAAGTGTTTCAGCAGCAGCGTGCGCTCTTCGCCTTCAGGCAGGTATTTGACATACGGATGTGAGAGCACCGCATTTGCCTGAGTCTGTCGGAAGCGTTCGCGCAACGCGGAGTAGCCCGTAGTCTGTAGCATCAGCATTTGGCTGACGAGTGATGCTATGGGCGACTGGATGAGTGGGAATCCTGTGGTGATATTCACTTTCTCCACTCCGTCAGGCAGGCAGTGGATGACTGTCTGAAGGAGTCCTTCGTTACATAGTACGATGGCTGTACGCGGATTCTGGCAATGCTCAGCCCGCTCGTTCAGCCAGGTGGAGATATACCGAGCCTGTGCGTTCTCTGTGGGGGCTGAGATATAGGTGATCTCGCGTTTCTGCTGGAACTGATTATAGATGTCGTCATCGTGGATGTCCAGTTCGTTGGGGAAGTCAGCGAGATACTGTGCGATATAGTATCCAGCTTCGTTATTGCTGTTTCCCTTCTGTTGCGAGGGCATGTAGTAATGATCGAAGTCCCAGTAGAAGAAGGCGCGTTGCTGTTGTTTCAGCATCTTGAACAGTCGCTGTTCGACGCGTTGCAGGAGGTTGAATCCTACGAAGATATATCGATCGTATTCGAAGTCAATATCCTCTTGTTCAGCCACCTTCCTGTAGAGCGCACCTTCATAGGCGAGTCCCTGTTCAGCCAGGTAGTCGTTGAAGGTGTGGTAGATATCGCCCATTCGCGTCCAGAGCTGCAGGAAGCGCTTTTTCAGTTCGGTGTTATGATCCTCGCTGAAGTTGCTGAAGAACTGCTGGATGATCTTCTTCTGTTCATCGCTGAGGTACGACACATCGTCCAGTTCGTGGATGTCGCGCAGGTTGGCAAACACCTGATCGGCATCTGCCATATTCTTGTCTATATCATCGAAGTCGGCCAGCAGCAGTTGTCCCCAGCTATAGAAGTGGTCGAGTGTCTCGTCGAAGCCCGTCACCTCGGTGAAGCAGTGATGCAAGTCACACACCTGCTTGATGGGGTCGGCCACTTGCAGGTCACAGTGATGACGAAACATTTCGCTGATGGTGATGGTAGCCGGACTCCAGATGGGTTGTCCTGCCAGGCGTGCCAGATGCTCGTTCAGGAAGAGAGCAGCACGCTTGTTGGGGAAGACGACGGCAGTCCGTGACAGATTGGTGCCGTACTTCCTGATAAGGTCCTCTGCTACGTATTGTAGAAACGTTTTCATTTTACTTCTTCGATTATGTTGGAATAAACGTACCACAAGTATCCTCTCACGTTGGGATAGCCCATCGATAGGAGCAGTTGCATGTACTCTCTGACTTGGTCTTTGTATTCATCACGCTTTCGTCCGAACTTGAAGTCCACGACAATCATCTCCTTACCGTCAGTCATCACGCGGTCAGGGCGCCGTTCGTAGACAACGCCCGTCTTGGGGTCGACGTTCAGGATGGTACACTCGTTGAAGAGTGTCCACTTCTCATCGTACCATTCTGCCACGCTGGGGTGGTTCAGTCGCTTACGAATCAAATTCTCGATGCGTTCACGCGTCAGGTGCTTGTCGTAGATGATGCCTTCGAACTCCATCTGTTGCAGGGCGGCATCAACGTCTGTCTTGGTAAGGATGGTTGAGAACACGTTGTGGAGAATGCTACCCAACTGGATATAGTTGGTCTCCTGCTGTTCATCATCGGTAGCAGCAAACTCGCGACTCTTGTTGCTCTGCTTGAAGCTGACCTTCTGGTCATAGACCTGGATGTCAAGGGGTAGGGGAGTCGCCTTCTGAAGGAACACGTTGCGTTCCACTGGTTTGCCGGGAGCGTTCCCGTCGTTCTCTCCCTGCGTTTCAGTCGTTCTCTCCTGGCGTTCCACTGAAACGCTTCCGTATTCAAAGTGAAGGGGACCTTTCTTGTTCTCCACGCCTTCGATGAACATATCTTTCAGATCCTCTTTCAGCGAGGGAAGGACTGTTTCAATGATGTTGGAACGATGTCCGCTTCCGCCTCGCTTGCCCCATACGTAGAGTCCTTGTGAGGCACGGGTGAAAGCCACGTAGAGCAGATTCATGTTGTCAACCAAGTTCTGCTGGTTCTCTTCGTTGTAGTCGTCTTCGTAGACGGTGCCCTCCATTCCGCTCTTGCTGTAGTCGATGGGCACGATAGGCAATTGGTTGAAGGGCTCTTCCTTAGGATGACACCAGAGGATGTTGCCCAGCTCCAGTTTCCAGTCGCAGAAGGGGATGAGCACGTAGGGGAACTCCAGTCCCTTTGACTTATGGATACTGATGAGTCGGATGCCATTGACGTCGGGACTCTGAATGGTCTTTGAGCAGAGGGTCTCATTCCATTCCTTGAGGAAGGTGTGGATATCAGCCATCTGTTCGTTGACGTAGTTGGTCACCTGGTCATAGAACGCACAGAGGTAGGCACTTTGTCCTTCCATCTCGTTCAGACGGAAGATGGAGTAGAGACGCTCCGTCAGTTCGTAGAGTGGCAGTCGGAGCAGCTCTTCGCGATGCTTTGAGAAGGCTTCCGGCAACATCTCTTCGGGATTGCCAGCGTGTAGCGGTTTCTTAGCGTATGCCTTTGCCAGGAAAGCCTGGGCTATCATATCGTCAGGGTGGGTGAGTAGTTGCAGTGCCTGGATGATTACCAGTACGGCAGACGATGCATCCAGTCGGAAAGCCTCGTCGCTGACAATGGTCACTTCAGGCATCTTGGCTATGAAATAGTCTGCAATCAGGGGGATGAACTTATTGGTTCTCACCAGGATTGCAATCTGATTGGATGATACGCCCTGGGCTGTCAACTGCCTGACGCATTCTACGAGGTGGCTCAGCGTCATCTCCTGATAATCCTCAGATGGCAGCAGGGTGATGTCGACGATACCTTCGTTGTCGCGCTTGGCGGGCACTTTCTGCTTCACATCATCATAGGCGCTGATGGTGTTCTCAGTGGCTTTGATGAAGAATGCGTTGTTGAAGTCGATGACCCGACGCGATGAACGGTAGTTCGTATCGAGGGTGCGAATATCCAACTGCTCTTTAGGCCTGTCGAATTCTTTCGTGATGTTTCCCAGCAGTCGCCAGTCGCCACTACGCCAGCGGTAGATGCTCTGTTTCACGTCACCCACAATGAGGTTCTCAGTATCCTCATGACTCATCGTCTCTTGCAGCAGCACCTTGAAGTTCTTCCATTGTACGGTCGATGTGTCTTGGAACTCATCGATCATGATATGTTCCAGTTGTGTGCCAATCTTCTCGTAGATAAAGGGTGAGTCGCTGTTGTCTATGAGGTCATGCAGCATCTTCTGCGTATCGCTCAGCAGGAAGCGGTTGGCATCCGTGTTGAGTTCTCTCACTTTCAGCTCGATGCTTTTCAGCAGTCGCAGCTGGTTCAGATGGCGCAGGGTCAGTTCAGCAGACTGGTAGACCTTCCATTGCTGAGGTTGTTCGTGCAGGGCTTCGTCCAGCAGTCGACCTAAGGGGCCGTTGGCTAATGCACGGACGGTTTCTGCCTTTTCGCCTTTCTTCTTGACCCAGTTCTCAGGGTCTTCAGCACAGCTTTGAATACGTGGTCCGATGATACCGTTGTCGAACGTTCCGTCATGCAGTTTCTGGAAGAAATTGAAGATGCCTCCCTTACCGTAGGAGAAGTCGTCGACGCCAACGCCAGCCTCGGTAGTCAGTCGGAAGAATTCATCGCCAATCTCCGTCATCCGCTTCTTGGCGTTTGCACGCTTCTTGCGCAACTCTTCTGTATAGTTCTCAAAAAACTTGGGCTCGTCAAGTGCTTCGTAGAGCTTCTTGCTCTCAGCCTTGTAGTAGTCTTTGAAGATGGTGCGTCCGAACTCTTTCACCTGTTTGATGACATTCCACGAGTGATCATCGCTGATGCTTTCCAGCACATACTTCAGAATCCATTGCAGCATCGCGTCTTTCGATGTCAGGTTGTCAATGAGTTCATCGACAGCCATCTCCTCTACCTGTATATCATTCAGTCCTACACGCAGGTTGGCAGTCAGTTCGACTTCGCGAGCCAGGTTGCGCAGCACGGTCTGGAAGAACGAGTCTATCGTATCTATACGGAAATAGCTGTAGTTGTGCAAGAGGTTTGAGAGTGCCAGTCCTGCCTGTTTTGCAACGAACTCAGGCGAGGCGTCCAGACTCTTGCAGACAGCTTCGGTATAGTCTTTTGACGAAGGCAACTGCTTCCAGATGCCATACAGCTGACTCAGTATTCGCATCTTCATCTCTTCAGTAGCCTTGTTGGTGAAGGTTACTGCCAGAATCTTGCGATAAGCCTGTGGATTCTTGACTACAAGCTTGATATATTCAGTGGCCAGCGTGAATGTTTTTCCGCTGCCTGCACTTGCCTTATATATAATAAGAGGTGTAGTTACCATCGGCGAAATAACTCAAAGGTGAATTTAGTACCAATCTTCTGAAACTCCAGGTTATGGAAACTGGCAAACAGTCCTACTGAGAAGAAACGCGTGCTGAAGCCATAGCCCAGTTCCTGATAGGGGCGACTGTATTCAATGAGCAGTCCGCTCCAGTAGAATCGCTCGCGTTCCACGTATCGTCCTAACAGCGGAATCAGCGACATGGCGGAGAGAGGCGTATCGTAGCAGATGTTGCTGCTCAGGTAATAGTGCGACATATTGTAAAGACGCGAGTCAAGCAGTTGGAAGTCGCCCGACCAGTCATCATCCCATCCGCCAGGCAGGTTGTTCATACTGAAGTTGGCGAAGTCCATGAAGTAGTTCTTCGAGCGCTTGGTGTAGAGTCCGCCTCCCACTTGCAGGTTGATCATACGTGTACTGGGCAGTCGGAACACCTTTGAAGCACTGGCCTCCCATCGCTCATAGCTCAAGTCCAGATCCTTATGGTCTATACCTCGTTCATAGTTCACGCTGAGCGAGGGACCCTCTTTCCAGGGGCTGAGATGCACGCCAATCGTCGGAGCCACACTCCTGTAGACGGTGGGCTTGCCGTATTTCTCCATATCATCCTTGTTGACAGCGGTACGTCGGTGGTATACCAGACCAATGTCGCCACGCAGCCAGCTGTTGAGCTTCGTGCTGTTGATGATTCTTGCCTGATAGTCGTCAAACTCGTCGAGGGTGATATTCTCCAGTTCAGGCAGTTCGCCTAACTCGTTCTTCAACTCGTCCAGTACCGATGAGTTACCAATACGGTTGCCTGCTTCGAGCGATAATTCCAGGTAGTTGTCCTGCTTCTTATCGTAGATGTAGCGAAGGGGCATGTAGGCAAAGAACTTCTTGATCTTGAAGTTATAGCCCAACGTGGGATTGAAGTAGAGCCCGGTGTTCTTGTCGAAGTAATATTCAGCAGCAAACCTCATCTTGTAGGAAAGGCCTCGGCTGGGGCTATAGCTGAAGTATTGCGGTTCGATGATAGGCGAGAGTCTGATCTTGTATTTGTCGTTGGTAGTGCCGTGACTGCTCAGCAGTTCTCCACCCACATCCCATCCGAAGTCGCCAAGAGCCTTCAGCGCACTGTTCTTTTCTGCCTCTGTATGCGGTACGGTGTCTGTCTTCACATTCATGAGTGAGTCGAACTGTTTATACACCTTCCGTTCCTCACGTGTCAGACTGATAGGACGAAGTGCAGATATCAGCTTCCTGTCGCCTGTGACATCCGTTGTGTCTGGCAGGCGTTTCGGACAGTTGAACACCGATGTGAATGAGGAGGCAATATGGTTGCCCAGGAACTTGAAGTCAATGTCGGTCTTGCAAGAGCGAGGCGACGCCATCGAGTCTTTCTCGTTGTAGCGCTCGTTATAGGTGGTCTTGAAGTCAATCATGTCATACTCACCCTTGATGACGATATCCACGATACGTCCTGTCTTGGCAATGAGGATAGCCGTTCCTTCCACCAGCTGGGTGTTGTCGCCTGCTCTGGGACGGAAGTCAACCCTTGCGCGTCCGTTGCGCTGCATCGTCACCTTATATCTGTAGAAGAGGCGGTTCTCCCTGCAGACAGGCGAGAGGATATGGTTGCCGTATAGGGTAGGGCTGTAGAGGTTAGGTCTGGCGAAATTGTCAAGCACGGACATCACCTTCCTGTTACGCGGAATGGTAGTGTAATACACCTGCTGGCGAACATCATATTCGTGACTGTTCTTGATGGTATACAGGTCGTATTCCTCACTCATGAACTTACGCTGTCCGTTAGCCATGCTGTGCATGTTGGGAATCAGCCAGAGTGCGAAGTTCCTGCGGTAGGTCTGATAGTAATGTTTGGTGTAGACCTGCATGCTCTGTCCCTTCACCTTAGGGTTGTATTTCTCCTGAAACGAGAACATACGATTCAACACCAGGGAACTGGTCTTTTCCTTGGCATTGACGTTTGCCGCTATCAGCAGCAACAGCAGGCTTATGATGAAATTACGCTTCACGGGTGCCAAAATTACAAAAAAAAATCTGAACAGGTCAATATTTTTTGAATAAAATGACTATTGATTGCTTTTGTTTCGATAATTATCATTAATTTTGCAGCTAAATTTGAAAACATAAACAAAATTAATACAAGAATCATCATGTATAGAACAAAAACATGTGGTGAGTTGCGTCTCACCGATGTGGGCCAGGAAGTCAAGCTGGCAGGATGGGTGCAGCGCACTCGTAAGATGGGCGGAATGACGTTTGTCGACCTCCGTGACCGTTATGGCATCACACAGTTGGTATTCATTGAGGATACCGATGCTGCTCTCTGTGAGCGTGCCAACAAGTTGGGTCGTGAATTCTGTATCCAGGTAGTGGGTAAGGTCAGCGAGCGCGAGTCGAAGAATGCCA
The DNA here is from genome assembly GCA_017460515.1 of Prevotella sp. Taxonomy (GTDB): domain Bacteria; phylum Bacteroidota; class Bacteroidia; order Bacteroidales; family Bacteroidaceae; genus Prevotella. Next base: position 25,315 of record JAFUAY010000008.1, on the reverse strand, counting down.
AGATGCCTACTGGCGATATCGAGATTCTGGTTAGCCAGTTGAATATCCTGAGTGAGAGTCTGACGCCTCCCTTTACGATTGAAGACAATACAGATGGCGGTGACGATATCCGTATGAAGTACCGTTATCTGGACCTGCGCCGTTCTGCCGTTCGCAAGAACCTGGAACTGCGTCACCGTATGACCATCCTAATTCGTAACTTCCTGGATGCACGTCAGTTCATCGAAGTAGAGACGCCTATCCTGATTGGTTCTACTCCTGAGGGTGCACGCGACTTCGTTGTTCCTTCACGTATGAATCCGGGTCAGTTCTATGCACTGCCACAGTCGCCTCAGACCCTGAAGCAGCTGCTGATGGTGAGCGGATTCGACCGCTATTTCCAGATTGCGAAGTGCTTCCGTGATGAGGACCTGCGTGCTGATCGTCAGCCGGAGTTCACCCAGATTGACTGTGAGATGTCGTTCGTAGAGCAGGAGGATGTGCTGCAGATATTCGAGGATTTGGCCCGCCATCTATTTAAAGAGGTACGCGGTGTGGAACTTCCTGCCCTCCAGCGTATGACGTGGCATGAGGCAATGCGTCGTTTCGGTTCTGACAAGCCCGATCTCCGCTTCGGTATGGAGTTTGTCGAGCTGATGGATGTGCTGAAAGGTACCGGTTCGTTCCCTGTATTCAATGAGGCCAACTATATTGGCGGTATCTGTGTGCCTGGCTGTGCCGACTATACCCGCAAGCAGTTGGATCAGCTGACTGACTTCGTTAAGCGTCCGCAGGTGGGTGCCAAGGGACTTGTCTATGTGAAGTTCAATACCGATGGCACTGTGAAGTCATCCATCGATAAGTTCTACGAGCCTGAGGTATGGCAGAAGGTGAAAGAGGCAATGGGTGCCAAGGATGGCGACCTCGTACTGATTCTCTCTGGCGATAATGCCAATAAGACCCGTGTTCAGCTCTGCACACTCCGCCTGGAGATGGGCGATCGTCTGGGATTGCGCGACAAGGATAAGTTCGTATGTCTGTGGATTGTTGACTTCCCCCTGTTCGAGTGGAGCGATGAGGAGCAGCGCCTGATGGCTACCCACCATCCGTTCACGATGCCTAATCCTGACGATATCCCCTTGCTGGATACAGATCCTGCCAAGGTGCGTGCCGTGGCCTACGACTTCGTATGCAACGGTGTTGAGGTAGGCGGTGGTTCACTGCGTATTCATGATGGCAAACTGCAGGAGAAGATGTTCCAGATTCTGGGCTTCACGCCAGAGCGTGCTATGGCTCAGTTCGGCTTCCTCATCAACGCCTTCAAGTATGGAGCACCTCCTCACGCTGGTCTTGCCTTCGGATTAGATCGCTTCGTGAGCCTGATGGCAGGCTTGGATTCTATCCGTGACTGCATCGCCTTCCCGAAGAACAACAGCGGACGCGATGTGATGCTGGATGCTCCAGGCGAACTCGATCCTAAACAACTGGAAGAGTTGCAGTTGAAGGTAGACTTGCGTGAAAATGATTGACCTACGTCAAGAATAGTTGGTTGAAGGGCAAAAAAACACTTATTAATCAGTCACTTGGAAGGAAAAAAGTAGTAATTTTGCAGCTGAAAAGATAATCACTGAATAATTGTGAATTAATTTTTTTAAAACTATTATGGCAGAAAAGAAAGCTACAACAAAGAAGGCTGCTGCAGAAGTTAAGGAGACTGCAGCCAAGAAGACCTCAACCAAGAAGGCTGCTAAGGCAGTAGTTGCTATCAACTCAGAGAACATCGGTTTCAAGGCTGGTGACGTATATCAGACTCTCGCAGCTGCTGAGAAGGCTCTCAGCGTAGAGGAGATTGCAAAGAAGGCAAAGATCTCTGTTGAGGAGACTATGCTGGGTCTGGGCTGGCTCTTCAAGGAGGGCAAGCTTCTGAGCGCTGACGACAACAAGGTTGTTCTCGCTTAAGATTGTGAAGTAAATCACTAGATATGACAGTTGACAGTTGGCGGTTGCATCTTGCAACATTCTGACTATCAACTGTCATTTTTTTGTTTTTATCCCATTGGCTTACGAACAGCAAATTCTTAAGATTCTGACCTCGGTAGGGGAGCGCGGCATTAGCGTGTCGGCTCTTGCCATTCATATTTGTAACCTGAATCGCACCCTGTTCGTACAACCTGATTTGCAAGAGGTAAAAACCATCGTTCAGCGCTATCTGATCAATAACTCAAAGTCTGCCCAGTCACTGATAGAGCATTGTGAGCGACGAGGCTACTACCGACTGAATACCGGCAATTCTGCTGATGCCCGACAACTGATGCTGATGTTCCAGGATGAGCCCGACGAGACTCTCGAAGTCCAGGAGACTCCTGTCAGACAGGATCTGTCGCTCAATTTGTTTGAGGAAAACGATTAGTTAGGGAAAAATTTGCATTTTCGATAGCTTCTTTGTACCTTTGCAAGCAATTATGCAGAGAGCGTTAGGATGGAGCTTGTTCTTGATGATTGCGGTGGCTTTGTTGTCATCGTGCTCCACTACACGCTTCGTTCCCGAAGGACAGTACTTGCTGAGCGACGTCAGTCTGAAGGTTGACAAGTCCGAACGAAAGGAAGTCAACCTTTCTCAGATGAAGGCCTACGTGCGCCAGAATCCTAACTCGCGCCTCTTCGGACTGATCAAGCTGCCTCTGAGAACCTATTCACTCTCCGGACGCGATTCCTCTAAATGGATCAATCGTACGCTCCGTTCCTTTGGTGAGGCTCCCGTCATTTTCGATAGTCTGCAGACCCTTCGCTCCTGTGCCGATCTGCAGCAGGAGTTGCGTAATCGCGGATATATGCGAGCCCGTGTTACCTATGATGTGAAGCGTCGGGGCAAAAAGGCCAGTGTGAGCTATCACCTGCAGCCTGGCACCCCCTTCTATGTCAGCAGCCTGAATTACGTGATAGCCGACTCCTGTATTGCTAACCTGCTGACAGCTTCTGGCGACAGCCTGCGCCGTCTGCTCAGTGTGGGCATGAAGTTTGATGTGTCCCTGTTGGATGCTGAGCGCAAGCGAATCACCACCTTCCTCACCGACAATGGCTATTACCGTTTCCATAAGGAGTTTATCACCTATCGGGCCGACAGTGTTCGTGGCAGTCAGCTGGTAGACCTGACGCTGTTGCTGAGACCCTATCAGCGCAACAACATGCCCGACACCCTTCATACGAAGTATACCATCCGCAGCATCAGCTATCAGAATGGTGATGCTGACGATGACAGGATGCACCTGCGTCGCCGTGTGTTGGAGGAATGTACCTACCTGAATGAGGGACAGCCCTATTCGGGTACGAAGCTTCAGAACACCTACAACCACTTCGGACGCCTGCAGGCGGTGAAGTACACCAATATTGCCATGCGCCAGGTGCCCGATACGTCATTGCTGGATTGCAATGTCACCCTGCTGACCAACAAGCCCTCAACCATCAGTTTCCAGCCAGAAGGCACTAACACGGCAGGCGATCTGGGAGCAGCTGTCTCAGTGACCTATCAGAACCGCAACCTGTTCAGGGGCAGTGAGGTGCTGAGCATCGAGTTCCGCGGTGCCTATGAGGCTATCAAGGGCTTGGAGGGCTATGCTGCCAATGAAGACTTCGTAGAGTATTCCACTGAGGCAAAGCTGACGTTCCCCCGATTCATCATTCCGTTCTTCTCCAAGAAGTATCGCCGCAGCATGGATGCCACCAGCGAGGTATCATTGCTCTATGATATCCAGAGCCGTCCGGAGTTCCAGCGCCAGGTGGTCTCTGGCGCCTTGCGCTTCCGTTGGAGCTTCCCCCAGCATCGCTCTCGCTATCAGCTGGACCTGCTCGACCTGGACTATGTCTTCATGCCCTGGATATCAACGACGTTCAAGAAAGAGTATCTGGAGAGTGAGAACACCCGCAATGCCGTGCTGCGCTACAACTATGAAGACCTGTTTATCACGAAGATAGGCTTCAGCTATTCTTACAACAACCAGAGCTATGCCCTGAAGACCAATGTCGAGACGTCAGGCAACGTGCTGTCGCTCCTGGCCCACACCGCAGGCCTGGCTAAGGATAACCTGGACCAGTATAAGGTGTTCAATATCGCTTTCGCCCAGTATGCCAAAGGCGATTTCGACCTCACCCGTTCGTTTCAGATAGACCGCAACAACCAGTTGGTTTTCCACCTGGGCGTGGGCATTGCCTATCCCTACGGCAACAGCACGGTGCTGCCCTTTGAGAAGCGCTACTTCTCAGGCGGTGCCAACAGTGTGCGCGGATGGAGTGTGCGCTCACTGGGTCCTGGCAGTTTCAAGGAGAAAGACGGACGCATCAACTTCATCAGTCAGACGGGCGATATGAAACTCGACCTCAATGCGGAGTATCGCACCCATCTGTTCTGGAAGTTAGGCGGAGCGCTGTTTGTCGATGCCGGAAATATATGGACCCTTCGTGAGAACGGACAGGAGGGCGGACTGTTCCGCTTCAATGAGTTCTACAAGCAGTTGGCTGCCAGCTACGGAGTGGGACTGCGTTTTAATTTCGACTATTTCATCCTGCGTTTCGACCTGGGTATGAAGGCTGTCAACCCCTCTTTCCGCACTGACGATTCAGAGCATTATCCCATCATTCACCCGCGTTTCAGCCGCGACTATGCCTTCCATTTTGCGGTGGGCCTTCCATTCTAAACATAATAAATGTTAGAATATTTTGTAGTTTCAGATTATTTTATGTATCTTTGCTGCGATTTAAGCAAATAACAAAACCTATTTATCAAAAATAACTAATTATGAACGACAACAAAGTGATGTACAAGGCAGCGGACAATATCCGTATTCTGGCTGCCTCAATGGTTGAAAAAGCTAAGTCAGGCCACCCCGGTGGTGCAATGGGTGGAGCAGATTTTATCAACACGCTCTACAGCGAATTCCTTGTTTATGATCCTGAAAATCCTGAGTGGGAGGGACGTGACCGTTTCTTCCTCGATCCAGGCCACATGGCTCCTATGCTCTATAGCCAGCTCTGTCTGATTGGCAAGTTCACACTTGAGGATCTGCAGCAGCTTCGCCAGTGGGGTAGTGTGACTCCGGGTCACCCTGAGCGCGAGTTGGCTCGTGGCATTGAGAACACCTCTGGTCCTCTGGGGCAGGGCCATACCTTTGCCGTTGGTGCCGCTATCGCAGCCAAGTTCCTGAAGGCTCGTCTGGGCAATGTGATGAATCAGACCATCTATGCCTACATCTCTGATGGTGGCGTTCAGGAGGAAATCTCTCAGGGTGCTGGTCGTATTGCTGGTAACCTGGGTCTCGACAACCTCATTATGTTCTATGATGCCAACGATATCCAGCTGTCTACCCGTACAGAGGTGGTTACCACTGAGGATACCGCTATGAAATATGAGTCTTGGGGCTGGTACGTACAGAAGATTGATGGCAATGATGTCGATCAGATTCGTGAGGCCATCAAGAAGGCACAGGCTGAGAAGGAGCGTCCTTCACTCATCATCGGACACTGCGTCATGGGTAAGGGTGCCCGTAAGGCTGACGGCTCTTCTTACGAGAGCAACTGCGCTACCCACGGTGCTCCTCTCGGTGGCGATGCCTTCATCAATACCATCAAGAACCTCGGTGGCGATCCTGAGAATCCATTCCAGATTTTCCCGGAGGTGAAGGAGATGTATGCTAAGCGTGCTGAAGAGCTGAAGAAGATTGTTGCCCAGCGCTATGCTGAGAAGGCTGAGTGGGCCAAGGGTCATCCTGAGCAGGCTAAGCAGCTGGAGGAGTGGTTCAGCGGTAAGGCTCCGAAGATTGACTGGAGCAAGGTTGAGCAGAAGGCAGGCAGCGCTACCCGTAGTGCTTCTGCAGCTGTCCTCGGCGTACTGGCTGAGCAGGTACCCAACATGATTTGTGCTTCTGCCGACCTCTCTAACTCTGATAATACTAACGGCTTCCTGAAGAAGACCCACGACATGGTTCGCGGCGACTTCTCTGGCGCATTCTTCGAGGCAGGTGTTGCTGAGCTGACTATGGCTTGCTGCTGTATCGGTATGGCTCTCCACGGAGGTGTGATCCCCGCTTGCGGTACCTTCTTCGTATTCTCTGACTATATGAAGCCTGCCGTTCGTATGGCAGCCCTGATGGAGCTTCCCGTGAAGTTCATCTGGACCCACGACGCATTCCGCGTAGGTGAGGACGGACCTACCCACGAGCCCGTAGAGCAGGAGGCACAGATCCGCCTGATGGAGAAGCTGAAGAACCACCACGGCAAGAACTCCGTACTCGTTGTTCGTCCTGCCGATGCTGAGGAGACCACCGTATGCTGGCGCATGGCAATGGAGAACGTTGATACGCCTACAGCACTTATCTTCTCCCGTCAGAACATCGAGATGCTGCCTGCAGGCAATGACTACAGCCAGGCCACAAAGGGTGCTTATGTTGTAGCAGGTTCCGATCCTGACTATGATGTCATCCTGTTGGCTTCCGGTTCTGAGGTGTCTACCCTTGAGGCAGGTGCTAAGCTGCTTGCTGCCGATGGTATCAAGACACGTGTTGTCAGCGTTCCTTCCGAGGGTCTGTTCCGCAGCCAGTCTAAGGAGTATCAGCAGAGCGTGCTGCCCGCAGGTAAGAAGAAGTTCGGTCTCACAGCCGGTCTGCCTGTCAACCTTGAGGGTCTGGTAGGTGCCGACGGTACTGTATGGGGTCTTGAGAGCTTCGGCTTCTCTGCTCCTTACAAGGTGCTCGACGAGAAGCTCGGCTATACTGGAGAGAATGTTTACAACCAGGTAAAGAAGCTGTTGGCATAATGGAAGTCAAGACAGTAGGCATAGCCAGTGATCACGCTGGCTTTGCCTTAAAACAGTTTGTGAAGAAGTATCTGGAGGAGAAGGGATACGCGTATAAGGACTACGGTACCTATACAGAGGATTCCTGTGACTACTCCGACTTCGGTCATGCTTTGGCAGAGGGTATTGAGCAGGGCGAGGTGTTTCCCGGTATTGCCATCTGTGGCTCTGGTGAGGGCATCAACATGACGCTCAACAAGCACCAGTCCATCCGTGCCGGACTCTGCTGGATTCCTGAGATTGCCCATCTCATTCGTCAGCACAACAATGCCAACGTGCTGGTGATGCCCGGACGCTTCATCTCAGAGGATACCGCCCGTCAGATCATGGACGAGTACTTCACTACCGAGTTTGAAGGTGGGCGCCATCAGAAGCGCATTGATAAAATACCGGTTAAATAACTCCGTTAACTTCGATAACTTCGAAAACTTCGATAACTTCGATAACTTCGATAACTTCGAGCGAAGCGATAACTTCTGTAAATAAAAAAATGTTTCCCAGATTTGGGAAACATTTTTTTATGTTACTTTGCTCGGAACATCTCAGCCTGCTGCTGAATCAGTTCCGTATCGTTGAAGTAGTCTATTCGCATGGCCTTGCGCACCTCATCCATCGTCTGTGCACCCACCTCGCGAGCCTTCTCCGTTCCCTTCTTCAGGATATTGTAGATCTCCGGGATGTCCTGCTCAAACTCATGTCTGCGCTGGCGCATGGGCTCCAGGAACTGGTTCAGTATCTGGTTCAGGAACTTCTTACATTTCATGTCGCCCAGTCCGCCGCGGGTGTAGTGGTCCTTCAGCTCGTCCAGGTTCTGATATTCCGGCCAGAAGTTCTTGAAGTCGTCATCCGTTGAGAACGCGTCCAGATAGGTGAACACAGCGTTGCCCTCCACGTGTCCGGGGTCGGAGATGTTCAGGTGGGTAGGGTCGGTGTACATCGAGCGCACCTTCTGCCATACCTCGTCGGCAGAGTCGCTGAGGTAGATACAGTTGCCCAGGCTCTTCGACATCTTCTCCTTACCGTCAGTACCTGGCAGTCGGCGTGCTGTCAGGTTCTCAGGCAGCATGATGTTCGGCTCCACAAGCACGGGGCCGTAGGTATGGTTGAATCGGTTCACCAGCTCGCGAGTCACCTCCAGCATTGGCTCCTGGTCCTCTCCTGCAGGCACAGTCGTAGCCTTGAACAGGGTGATGTCGGCAGCCTGGCTGACGGGATAGCAGAAGAATCCGAGGGGGATGCTCTCACCTTCGAATCCGCGCATCTTCACCTCCGTCTTCACTGTTGGGTTGCGCTGCACGCGGCTCACGCTGACGAGGTTCATCAGATACGTTGTCAGCTCTGCCAGTTCCGGTATCTGGCTCTGTATGAAGAGTGTGCACTTCTCCGGGTCGAGTCCGGCAGCCAGGTAGTCGAGTGCCACGTTGATGATGTTCTGTCGAATCTTCTCCGGGTTGTCAGCGTTATCGGTAAGTGCCTGCACATCGGCCATGAACACGAACATCCGGTCAAAGTTGCCAGCGTTCTGCAGTTCAACACGTCGGCGCAGCGAACCGACATAGTGTCCTAAATGAAGTTTTCCGGTGGGGCGGTCGCCCGTAAGAATTACTTTTCCCATTGTCTTCTATTGATTATAAAAAATATGTATACTCTCTTTTTCAGGTGCAAAGGTACGAATAAACGAGAACAATACAAAATAAAACGTTTTTTATTTGGCATATTCTTGTTTTTTCCTTAATTTTGTCCACATAAAAACAAACTGACTATGAAAAGAATACTTGTAACCGGCGGTGCGGGCTTTATTGGTTCCCACCTTTGTGAGCGATTGGTCAATGAAGGTAATGACGTTATCTGTCTGGATAATTTCTATACCGGTAGTAAGGAAAACGTGTGGCATCTTCTTGGCAAGCCCAATTTCGAGATTGTGCGTCATGACGTCTGCCAGCCCTATTGGGCCGAGGTCGACGAGATCTACAACCTGGCGTGTCCCGCCTCACCCATCCATTACCAGCATGACCCCATCCAGACCACGAAGACCAGCATCTTCGGCGCCTACTACATGCTGGGACTGGCCCGCCGCACGAAGTGCAAGATCCTCCAGTCGTCTACCAGCGAGGTCTATGGCGATCCTGCCGTTCATCCCCAGCCGGAGAGCTATTGGGGCAATGTCAACCCGATAGGCATCCGTTCCTGCTATGATGAGGGCAAGCGCTGTGCCGAGACCATGTTCTTCGACTATCATCGTCTCCACCATGTGCGCATCAAGGTGATCCGCATCTTCAACACCTACGGTCCTCGTATGGCTCAGCACGACGGTAGGGTAGTGTCGAACTTCATCATGCAAGCCCTGCGCGGAGAGGATATCACCATCTATGGCGACGGACAGCAGACCCGCTCTTTCCAGTACGTCAGCGACCTCGTTGAGGGCATGATCCGCATGATGGCCTCTGGCGATGACTTCACCGGTCCAGTGAATATCGGTAATCCTGGCGAGTTCACCATGCTCGAACTGGCAGAGAAAGTCATTCGTTTCACGGGTTCCAAGAGCAAGATCGTGTTTGAGCCCTTACCGCAGGACGACCCCAAGATGCGCCGTCCCGACATCTCGCTGGCAAAGTCCAGACTCGAATGGGAGCCCAAGGTCAAGCTCGACGAGGGTCTTCAGCTCACCATCGACTACTTCAGGCGATTCGTATAGCTCCCCCGTTTTTGACAACCAAACTGATGCGTCCGAACCACTTGTTGTGAACTGCCGCATTCTTGCGGTTCTTCATCTGATACTTCTTAATAAACAGTGTTGCCATAATGTTTGTGTGTGTGTTTTGTCCCCTGATTCAGGGGGTGGAGGTCTGAACAAGCGTTCTTTTCCTCCGGTTAATACTCAGTTAATTGTTCTCAGGAGTTCCGAAGTTTTGCAGTCCGAAGGGCGCCTCTTGGGATTCTGCTGTGTGATTTTCCTGGTATCTCCTTTGTGCAACTGCGGTGCAAGGTGAACGCGGAGGCAAGCTCGCTTGGCCTTCGCTGAGCCGCAGCCCGCAGTCGCCGTTTGCATCTTCATTGCAACGGCAAAGTTACGAAATAATTTCCAATCTACCAAATATTTCCACAACTTTTTTTCAAGTTTTTCTTGAATATTTTTTGGAGGGAGCGAAAGCTAATTTCGCACCTCGCGTTCTTGGCTTTCGCTCCCCGTGAAATTGGCTTTTGTCTCGGAAGTCTACGTTTTTAGGAAAAGAGTCAACCACTTCAGTGAAAGTAGTCAACCTTATTGGGTCGTTTTTTTCAAGAGTGGTCACGAGTGTCATGTGTCACGAGTGTCATTAAGCATTTCGGAGTGCGAAAAGTCCGCATAATAATATATAAATAAAATTTATATTTATTATGAGCTGGAAATCCCCCTCTCTACTCAAAATCCTTAATGACACTCTTGACCTAATGACCTTAATGACACATATTGGTCAAAGTGAGTAACCAAGTAAGGAACCATGTAAGTACGGAGTTGGGCGAATATGGATGCCACAAAAGAATGTCATGAAAGAATATGCAATACCACCCTGAAGTGTCATTTTGTTAAAAATGGTTTCGTCTCGTGCATGAATAATGTGGTTTTTTGTTTTTTCGCCATTATTCTCACATTTTTTTTGTACCTTTGTCCCCCAAAGTGAAAATACAAATATGGCAATTGATATAAAACTATCAGAGATACCTGAAGAGGTGACAGAAGATGGACTCAAGATATATGGCTCTGCATCATACGAGACGCAGGTTGCCATACTGAGTCAGTATCTGCATACTCTTAAGGGCAAACACGATATAGCATCTGGCGAAAAACGAGATGAAATCATGGATGTAATTCGTGACTTCGTTGAGTACAAACGCCAGCAGGACAAGAAGAATCCCATGTGGGAGGATGTCAGCGACGAGGTGGTGACAATGGCGGCAGAAAGTCCATTGGAATCTGATTTGTTTGCCGACTTCTTCAATGTACCTTTCCCTGCACCCCAGAATCCAAAGTTTACTTTTATCGATTTGTTTGCTGGTATGGGCGGGTTCCGTTTGGCAATGCAAGCCCCAGGTGGAAAGTGTGTGTTCTCTTCTGAATGGAATGCCTATTCACAGAAAACATATTTCTCAAACTTTGGCGATATGCCATTTGGACACTTCTGTTAATTTTTTCAAGTTTTTAATAAATAAAGAGCTAACTTTCAGATATTCTTCGTAAATTTGCAACAGTAAAAAAGACGATTATGGCAGACGATACGAAAGAGAGATTTATCAATCCGTATACTGACTTCGGTTTCAAGAAGTTGTTCGGTACTGAGATGAACAAGGATTTACTCATCAGTTTTCTCAATGCTCTTTTCAATGGGAGCAAAAAGGAAATTGAAGATGTGCAGTATCTCAATGGTGAGAACCTGGGCGATGGCTACGGTGACCGCCGCTCCATCTTCGATGTGTATTGTATGGCAAAGGATGGCAGCCGTTTCATTGTGGAGATGCAGAAGGCAGAACAGACTTATTTCAAGGATCGTAGCGTCTATTATGCCACTACACCTATTCGTCAACAAGCTCCTAAAGGAAAGTGGGATTATCATCTGGAGGAAGTATATACTGTTGGTATCCTGAATTTTGAATTCCCCAACAACGAGTATCCTGCTGACCGTTATCGCCATGAAATCAAGCTCGAAGACGTGGATGACCACCATGTATTCTACGACAAACTGACTTTCGTTTATCTTGAAATGCCCAAATTCAACAAGACGGAGGATGAGTTGAACTCAATGTTTGAGAAGTGGATGTTTGTGCTTCGCAACCTTTCCCGCCTGTTGGAGCGCCCCAAGGCTTTACAAGACAGAGTTTTCCAGAAGCTGTTTGATCAGGCAGAAATAGCCAAGTATTCTGATGCCGAGCGTCGTCAGTATGAAGCCAGCCAGAAGGAATATTGGGATTATACGAGTACGTTGGAAACAGCAGAACGCAAGGGCGAGGTGAAGGGAGTCTTAAAAGAGAAGGAAGAAACTGTTCACCGTCTTATGGCTATGGGACTGACTATTGAGCAAATAGCCCAAGGTACCAACATGAGCATTGATGATGTGAAAAGGTTATTACAAGAATAATATAATGACACGGGCTGACGCTTGGACTCACGAGGAGATGATTATGGCCTTGAATGTGTATTTCAAGATACCGTTCAAGGATGTGAAGGAGAAGCATCCCCTTATCCAGAAATATGCTCCGTTGATAGGCAGGACACCTACTGCACTAAAAATGAAGATTGGTAACTTTGGCCGTCTGGACCCTACATTGAAAGATAAAGACATCGTAGGTTTGGGACATGGTAGTATGGCAGAGGAGCCAATATGGCGTGAGTTTTGGGGAAATCTTGACAAACTGGCTTTCGAGAGTGAACGATTGTTCGCAGAAGAAGCTTGAAATAGCATATTGGCGTTGCCATTAGACAAAAAAGGGGCTTTAATTTTATTAAAATACGTTTTAATCTACTGTCAATTCCTAATTATTTTGTATCTTTGCACCCGCAATGAACAAAGGGGTTATAGATAATAAGGTACGCGTGAGTTTGCGAGTCTTTGAGGGCTTTGCAGGCTATGGTGGTGCTTCCTTTGCATTGCGACGTTTGAAGCGTAAAGGATTCCTTGACTACAAGACTATTGGCTTTTCTGAAACAGACCCAAAAGCCATTGAGTTGTATAAAACGAACTTCCCCAGAGTAAAGAGCCTTGGCGACATCACGAAGATAAAGGTTGAGAAGTTGCCAGACTTCAATCTGTTCACTGGCGGCTTTCCCTGCCAGCCGTTCTCAACAGCTGGTAGCAGAGAGGGTGAAGAGGATGACAGAGGAACGCTTTTTGGCGAGATTATCAGAATCTGCGAAGTCAAGAAACCTAAGTATATCTTTCTGGAGAATGTGCAGGGATTGACAAGTGGCAAGTTGCGTCCTACCTTTGATAAGATCATGTCTGAACTTAAGCGAATTGGCTATGATTGTCAATGGCGCTTGCTCAATTCCAAGGACTACGGCATTCCTCAAAATCGTTTACGTTTGTGGATTTTTGGGGTACGTGGTACCCTTCCTAAAGGCTTTGAACTGACTCCGCCTAAGAAGAAACTATATCGCAAACTGAAGGATATGCTTGATGAGCATCCTGACGAAAGCCTGTATCGTAGTCCTCAGCAGATGGCCCATATTCACGAGATTCACCATAATGATGTGTTCGATGTGCCAGAGCCGCTATGCTACGACTACTACAATCGCAAGATCAGGACAGACGGCATTTGTATGACTGTCACGCCTCCACAACACAATGTGGTTCGCATTGTGGAACCAATGGTAAATGGTCAGGAACGTTTCCGTAAGCTGACCATTGATGAGCACTATCGCTTGATGGGCTTCAGAATCGATAAGCGTGGACGTGAAATCAAGTATCCTGCTAATCAGACATATTCAGAACTTGGCTTCAGGAGCTTGACACGTTTGTGGAAACAACGATTGCCAACCGCCGTCCGATACCTGTCAGCTCGACGCGTGAAGATCCATTTGTGGATTATCCCTATTGGGCCACTCGTGAGTTGCTGATGAATGCCATCTGCCATCGCGACTACACGAGCAACGGGCCGATACAGTTCTACCAGTATGACGACCGCATCGAGATGATGAACCACGGCGGATTGTATGGCCGCGCCAACGAGCAGAACTTCCCCAAGGTGAACGACTACCGTAACATCGTGGTGGCTGAGGCTATGAAGGTGTTGGGCTTTGTGAACCGTCATAGTCGTGGTGTGTTGAGGGTGCAAAAGGACTTGAAGGCCAACGAGAACGGCGAGGCGGTATATGATTTCAGTTACCAGACGGCTGTGATGGTGACGGAAATGAAGTCGCCACGAGGGGAACGGGCTACGGCTGAGGCGATTGCGAATGGATTCCTGACGGAAGCCGATTTGCAAAAAAGGTCAGAAAAAGGGTCGAGCATAACAGAAAATGGTCAAAAAAATGGTCAAAAAAATGGTCACGGGAAAAGGTCAGATGTGACCATTTCTGATGAAGAACAGCCAAAATTCAAGATTCCAGAGTTTCCCTCAAAGATTGTGGAAGATGTGTACAAGGCCATCAAGTTGAATCGCAAAGCCAAGTACTCATGGCTTCAGGATAATCTTGGTGTCAGCGAAGCTACCATCAAACGTGCTATTGCAGATTTGAAGGAACTCAGATATATCGACCCTGAACATTCGAAGGTTAAGGGTGAGTGGCAGTTGTTGAAGTAGAACTCATCTAACGAGAACGAAAGAGAAGTAATAACGAAAAGATAATTTATGGCAGTATATTCGATTTATAAATACGAACTATCACAAATAAGTGCTCTGGAAGCAATGACTATCTGCGACGGGTCGAAAGAAACGCCGCTATCATTGGCGCAGGAGGTCTTCGACGGTCTCTTTCATGGTGTGCGCCCGCTGAATATCACCAAGGAGAACAAAGAGAAGGTGATTATACCGCTTGACAACGAGATTACCTGTAAGCGCGACCGTGTGACCATCTTGCTGGTGTGTAACGAGAAAAAGCATAAATACATAGAGAAGCGTGATGAGCGCGAACTGATTTCGCATCCTGGCTGCTACGTCATCATAGACAATCGTGAGGGCATTGCACAAATGGCCATTGAGCGGTCGTCATCGTTTCAGAGCGACCCCGACAAGGTGTGTCAGTTGCTACAGCAAGCCATCAACGACAAGTTGGCTGCCTATCAGTTGAAGATAGAGATACGAGGTAAGGTGCGCGAGGCTCCGTTCTGGGAGGTCATTCATAAGCAGACGGTGGAACACGAAGACCGCGTGAAGTGGATAAAGTTCAACTTCGGTGTGCCTGAGGAAGGTGCCGGTATTGATGCCTCTGAAGATGTGAAAGCCATGATTAGTGGTTTGAACCGATTAGGAAGAATCATGGGTGCCGAGAAGGGGCAGTATATGTATAATGCCAGCGAGGCGGGTACGCTGCACATCGACCAGACAGAAGAAGACATGGCTCAGGTTATACACTATTGCTCTACTAATGCCTACGACATCAGCGTTGGTTTCCGCTACTACGGCGTTTACCGCTATGGTCGAGAGGAAAGGGCGTTTGCTCAGTTGGACGATCAGGTGATGGACGACTTTATCCACGAGCGACCCACTACCGACAGAGAGGGAAACGGAGCATGGGGATTGCACCTGTGGCTCGATAATATGCGAAGAATGTACGAAGATTACCGTGATGTTACGCCTACTAAGAAGAAACGAAAAAGAAAGTCTAAGAAGCAGGTTGCTTGATGGTCAGCCGCTTTTCAAGGCATTTCAGACACCTGTTCGGGCATTTGAAGCCGAAGCAAAGGGCTTTCGGTTATCACCTGAAGAGGTGTTCTGGCAGTTAATTGTCGTGCTTGACAACATCAAGGAGCACCAGGAAGAGGCTTTACAGGACGTGCGCCGTTTATGGAACGACATCTACGTTGACTATCGCGACCTGTCGAATGACGAAAACGATGAAAGCGTCAGAGTGTTTGCTGCTCTGACGGTTTTTGCCGTACAGGTATGCTTGGCATGCACAGATGAGCCGCTTTACAGGACAATGGCTTTAGACTTAGCCAGTCAATTGGCTGCTGAGGGTGGATTGTCGCAAAAGATGGAGGCTGCAGTAGCAAATAATATTGCACGTATTGGAACGGAAAGGTTCAAGATAGCCATTCAAGCCTATATGGAGAGTGACGATGAGTGGCTTTCGGAGGAAATAGAAGAGGTGCTTGAAAACACACCAAACATGTCACTCGGCTTGCCTGAAGCTAAAGAAGAAAATACTGCAAAAGCGCCCCAACTGACAAACCGTCAACTCATGATTCTCTTCGATCTCTTTCTTAATAAAGGATTCTCAACCGATTACTGTAACCAAAAAGCCTTGGCCACATTACTTTCTCGCGTATCGGGACGTTCGGAAGGTAGTATCAGACAAAAAATCAGGGATGGCGTGGATTATGAAATTGAGGACGTTCATAATGACGTAAATTTGTTAGCTCAGCTTTTGGAGCCAATCGACGCTTCTTTGGCACAAAAAATGAAAAATCTTATAGAATAATGCACTTTGTAGTACCCGTGTAGTACTACATACCCACTACAGTGCCATTACCTTTGCCCACGGATTTCAAAATGAAGTCTGTGGGCTTTCTTCGTATTGCCTGCTTGCAAAAATTTATACATACATACAAAATGGAAACAAAAATCTTAAAGGTAGTACGCCAGGGCGAGGCCTTCAGCGTACAGAGTTCAAAACAGGAGTCGGGACAGATCAGCAAGTGCAACATCGTGTTGCGTGAGTTGGGCGGCTCAAAGTTTGAGAACGAGTTTGTATGCACGATGCTGGGCAATCTGGCGGGGTGCAGGTTCTACGAGGGTGACGTTGTCATAGCAACCCTTCGTTTCTCTACGCACGATTTTCAGGGGCAGACGTATCAGGAAATCTTAGCAACTGACATCGTGAAACTAAACAGATAATTTCTAACCTGAGTTGAGGTCGAGGGAATCAATTGAGCATCAGCAATGATGTAGGCGCCTTTCTCGAAAACTTCTCTCGCAATTTCAACTCAATTATGATTAAGAAAGTTTTTGTCAACAATCTCCAGATGGAGACACAGACAGTGTTCAATCAGAACGGTAACATCAACATTTACCCTTGCGGGTTTGAGATGGGACAGCACATCGTGAGCGGTGGCGACCGTGCCAGTCAGAAGGGTCGCATGGTAACGGAGGATGATGGCACAAGCCACTTCCGTGCCTACGCCAAGGACAGCGGCAGCCGCTACAACACGCTCTTCCGCACGGCTCACGGCGAGGTGAAGGAGACGCTGGAGAATGTCATCTTCCAGCTGCGCTTCCCCAAGCGGATGGGCAAGGCGCTCATCGAATCGCTCTATCGCGAAGAGACGGACGAGCAGGCAGCGTTTATCAAGACAAGACAGGAGGAAACGAAATGGTAAAGCCTCACCCCCGACCCCTCTCCAAAGGGCGAGGGGAGTGATTACCAAGTAGATAAAGAGTATTATTATGAGCATATATACAATATTTTATCAGGATGGGGCGAAGATGATGCGCCCCGTCCTCACGAGAGAAGAGTATATGGCACTGCGCGGAAGCAGCAAGCAACAGGCTATCTTAAAGGTCGTACGCAAGGGTGACGAGAATCAGAAACACCGCCTCGTGCAGATGAACTACTCGTGCCAGCCCAATGAGGATGGCTCGCTGAAAGGCAGTACACGCATGAGCAGCAGCGTAGGTATGGACATCGACTTCAAGGCTCCCGATGAACTCCCGGCAGAAGAGAGCGCCAAGTGGTTGGCCAAGCAGATGGCGGGTGTTCCTGAAATGGTGCTGAGCAAGAAGGATGAACTGGGCTTGCAGATGCTGGAGCGTTCGGCTACGAAGGGTTACCACTTGGTGTTCCGTCGCCGCCCGGAATTGTCGCAAGAGGAGAACCTCAAGTGGGCAAGCGAATTGCTCGGCGTGAAGTTTGATGACAAGGCTAAGGACATCACCCGCGTGTTCTTTACGACATCGGATTCGGAGGATGACCTCTTGTATCTTGATGATTCCATCTTTGAAACCACTGAATGTATTTCGAACACGGAGATAACGAACACGGATCTCACGGATATAACGGATAAGGCTGTTAAGACGAACACGAATCTAACTAATCACACGAATCCGTCAGATCCGAACAATCCGTGTTCAGACAAAGAAAATTCGTGCAATTCGAGCAATTCGTGTTCAGAGAAAGACTACAACGGTCTTCCGTATTCGGACATTATCCGCAAGTGGTGGGAACTCTACAACGAGGGCAAGGAACCCATCAAGACGAACCGCGACGTGCTGACCTTCGAACTAGCGGTGAACCTGCGCCACATCTGCGGTTTCGACCGCGAACTGATGGACGCCGTCATCCCCTGCTACGACGGCTTTTCTGAGACGCAGAAGATGAAGTGCATCGACTCGGCTCTGTCGGAGAAGCGCACACAGATGCCAAAGCGACTGAAGGATGTGCTCTTCGAGGTGCGACGTGACCGCATGAATAGCCTCACCCCCAACCCCTCTCCGAGTGGCGAGGGGAGTGATTACACTTGCCTTGATGAAGCTGTTCAGGAGGATGAACGTTTCTATTACAACCGTCTGCCCAAGATGCCGCAAGGTGTCAGGGAGTCGATAGAGGCCGTAGGTCCTTCGCTGTCGATGCCTGTGGTGACGGCCATCTGTCCGGCCATCGGTATGCTGGCAACGGGTGTAACGCTCGATGTTCACGGCCAGAAGAAGGGGCTCAACCTCATCAGCTACATCGCCGGTGACTTCGCCAGCGGAAAGGGTTCGATTGACCCCGTGATTGATGCCTGGCTGGGCGAGGTGAAGGCGCTGGACATGATGTATCAGCAGCAGGAGGAGGATTGGCGCCGCAAGAAACGTGCCGCCAAGAACAAGAAGGAACAACCCGAAGAGCCGAAGTTGCCGGTGCGTTGTCTGCCACTGAACAACACGGTGGCCAACCTGGCTGAGCGACTGGCCAACACGGAGGGCAAGCACGCCTTCTCGTTTACCCCCGAAGCCGATACGGTGGCGCAGAAATGGAAGTCGGCCATGAGCGACTTTTCCGTCATGCTGCGTCAGAGCTACGACGGTTCGAAGTACGACCGTGAGGCCCGATCTGCTGATGCCGTGAACGTTCATATCGAGCACCTGTTGTGGAATGTCTGCATGTGTGGCACACCCGATGCCCTCTATCGCGTGGTGTCGAACTATACCGATGGTTTTCAGAGCCGTATCGCTGTGGCTCGCACACCCGACAACACGTTTGCAAAGTTGGAGGACAAGCCCTACGTGCTGACCGACCGCCAGCAGGAACGCATCCAGCAGATTGCCCACTTGCTGCCGCTGATACAGGGCACGGTGGAGTTGCCCAAGTTAGAAGCGAAAGGTCGCGAGTGGGTGGAACGAGAGCGTCTGGAGACGATGAAGAACGATGATAAGGTGCGTGCCCGCCAACGCTTCCGCATCTGCGTAACGGCACAGCGCATGACCTGTTGCCTGATGCTCTGCAAGGTGGCCGAAACACTCATCCAGAAACACGGGTTGAGTGGTGCCGAGAAGTTGTTGAAGCAGAAGCCTGACCTATGGCAGACGATGCTGCAGAAGACGCAGACACCGCAGCTGTTGGAGGCCTACGATGTAGTGGCCGACTATCTGATGGAGACGGCGCTCTACTTCTTCCGCGACCGCATAGAGGCGGCTTTTCAGAGCCGCGACTATGCAGGAACGACCGACCGCCAGCGCATGGGACGGAACGACTCTATCTTTGAGCGGCTGGACGTGGAGTTCGGCTTCGAGGGAGCCTTCCAGCACAGCGTCAGCGTGAAGGGTGCCAACGTGTCGCGCAACACCGTTCGTCAGATGCTGAAGAACTGGAAGAAACAGGGCCTCATCGTGCAGACGGAGGCAGGACGATATCGCAAGGTGTGTCATTAAGGTCAAGATGTCATGAGTGTCATTAAGAAAGTGAAAAGTGAATAGTGAAAAGTGAAAAATTTGCTACCGCTATGATTGATATTCAGAATACCCAAGAATGCTTTGTGCAGCTCTGGCTTCGGCTGGAGCGCACGAGGCGCCTCCTCCAGGGGCAGTACAAGCGCTTCTGCATCCGTCGCGTGCTGAAAACATGGTTCGGCTTTGAGGCCAACGACAACTTCATCTGGGAGGTGTGCAACCGCTGCGATCAAGAAGGCTGGAACGAGATTCCATTGCCGTCGCTCTACCCGCGCAAGCATCGCGAACTGCTCAGGGCCATCGTTAGCGTAAAGTTAGGCATCAGCTATTACAAGATTGACCTGAAAGCTCTCGATGCTGCCTATAGCATCGCGTTTCCGAAGAGTACACCGCTGAATGTGAATAAGAAAAAGAGATAGTTCTGCTCTCGCTGTTGCAGCGTTGCAGTGTTGCAGTTAAAAACAATCAAGAATTAAAGAATTTGAGAATTATGGCAATACCAAGAGGAATTCGTAATAATAACCCACTGAACATCAGGCGGAGTAAGGACCAGTGGAAAGGTCTTGCAGAAGCTCAGAACGATAGAGCATTCTGCCAGTTCAAATCCATGGAGTATGGCTGGCGTGCAGCCTTCTATCTACTCACCCGCACGTACTACCACAAGTACCGTCTCTACACCATCCGAGGCATCATCTCGCGTTGGGCACCGCCCTCGGAGAATAACACGGAGCGGTATGTGGAGAACGTCTCTCGTCTCACCGGCATCGACCCTGACGAGCCGATAGGCATCCCATCAGACAAACCCAGCCGCTGGATGGCAGTAGGCATGGCAATGGCTATCCAGGAATGCGGATGGGACGGACTGGACGTCTTCTCGATGCTTCGCGGATGGCAGCTTTGCAGAAATGATGTATGATTAATAAATCACAAAAAATCCTCCATATCACCGCGATATGGAGGATTTTTTTTATATCTTCACAGCAGAATCCGTAATAATATCCGTCAAGAGAGAAAGTATTTCTCTGTCATTGCCTGCAGCTATCTTCATCCTCTTCCATCTTACAGATTTGCCGTGTTTCTCGGCGGGCTTCCTTCCAACGGGGGAAGAACTTGTCCATCAATGCATGGAAACGGGCATTGTGACTGGGTTCCAGCAGATGGCACAGTTCATGAACCACCACATGTTCGACGCACCATTCAGGCAACAGCAGCAGATAGGCAGAAAAGCAGATGGACCTATCCTTGACATTACAGACACCCCATCGGGAGATCATCGCTTTGAAATAGACGATGGATGGCTTTACCCCCATTTCTTTGGAGTGTCGTTCCACCATCGGTTCTATCAGCGCTTTCAGTCGTCGCAGGGCATCGTCGGCCTGTGCCTTTGTTTGTAGCGGTAACTGATTGTAGAAAGCAGTCCTGCGCTTTTGGTTTTCGCAGGTGCGCTTCCGTGCCTCCGTTATCCAGTCGCGGTGTTCCTCAATGAACCGTTCTACCTCTTTCTTAGGCATACCGATGGGTGCCGACACATGTACATCGCCATTCTTCACGATGCGCATTGACAGTCGACTGGTTCTCCTGTATGTTACTTGTATTGCCATTTCAATTTGTCATAGAAGCATAGCAGTATTCTGTCGCATATGCAAATAAATCTCAAAATCTGCTACAAAAGTACGAATTTTTGTGGGGAATCACAGCTTGAGTCTGCGCCACAGGAAGCGTGGTATTCTGCGCCAAACGGCTGTCAGGATGCGGTAGCGCCAGTCGATGACACGAATATGCTGATGATGATTGATGGCATAGACGATCTCCTTTGCCACCTTCTTCGGTTTTAGCATCATCGGGTAATGGAAATCGCCACTCAGCAGAGCCGTATCAACGAACCCAGGGCGGATGTCGGTAAAACGAATGTGCAATCCACGAGCATGCGCCTGTTGCTCTAATGCCTGCAGGTATACGTTCTGCATGGCTTTCGTGGCAGAATACGACGGTGCCGGACCTAATCCCTTCGTGCCTGCTATCGACGTGATGGCTGCAATATGACCCCTACCCTGCCCTGCAAAATAACGGTATGCCTCGCCTATCATCCGCGTAAAGCCCACGCCATTGGTTTGCAGCGTAGCCAGTTCGATATCTGCTGAAAGTTCACGATTCTGCTTGCCAATACCGGAAGCATAGAAGAACAAGTCCATGCCGCCCGTCTTGCTGATAAGCCGCTGCAAGGCCTCAGTAGCATCGTCAGCTGTCACATCTATCCGTTCTACTGCTACAGCCCCTATACCCTGCATCAGTTCCACCCGTCTGGCAGCCACACCCACCTGCCAGCCTTCCTTGACGAGCAGCTTAGCCACTTCGAGTCCTATGCCCGATGATGCACCTATCACTATTGCTTTTCTATCCTGTCGCATATGCACGTTATCATATTGAATTGATGGATTGAGTTGTGGCTTCTCGAATGGCAGCATCATAGCCTGTCAATGCGGCAAAGGGCGCAAACTGGGCTGCTCGGTTCCACATCGACATCCTCGGATGATGCTTCGGCTCGTAATGTGGCAGATTGATAATATCGTCGTAATCACTCATCATTCTTAACTCTTAATTCTTAATTCTTAACTAAGCCTTGTGTCCTCCTATCTGTTTGTTGCGCTCCTTGGCTGTGGCCCCTTCCTCGAAGTTCAGTCCTCTAAGGATGGCGTTCTTGCCGAAGCGCTGTTTGATTTTCAACTGTGCCTCCTGCATACGGCGTTCTTTGTCGAGTTTGGCCTGCTCTTCCTGACGCTGCTTTTCCAATGCTTCATAGTCGATGAAAAGGTCGAGTGCCATTCCCTCAGCCATTTCCTGTATGACTACACGGGCTTTCTTGAAGGTGTATGGCTCCTGTAATACCTGTCCGCTACTGAAACTATTCGTCTCCGGACGGTATGCCTTCACAGCCTCCATCGTACACGGTTCCCATCCCCAGGCATGGTCTATCAGCAGTTCGGCATTCACGCCAAATAGCCTGTAAAGCAGTCCCTCGTTCTGTACTGACATTCGGGCAATCTTGCCCATCGTATCAATGCCGTAGACGGCCAGTTTTTCCGCTATGCCTCGCCCTACACGCCAGAACTTAGTCAGAGGACGGTAGTCCCAAAGTTCCCGTCGATACGACATCTCATCCAATTCAGCGATACGCACACCATCTTTGTCTGCAGACATTTTTTTTGCCTGAATATCCATTGCCACCTTTGCCAGATACATGTTTGTGCCGATGCCAGCCGTAGCCGTGATGCCTGTAGTGGCCAGCACGTCACGGATCATCTTCATGGCCAGTTCGTGAGCAGTCAGCTTGTATGTACTCAGATAGGACGTCACATCCATAAACACCTCGTCGATGCTATAGACGTGTATGTCTTCAGGAGCAATATATTTCAGATAGGTCTGATAAACCTTGGTACTCACCTCTATGTAGTGGGCCATGCGTGGCGGTGCTGCGATATAGTCGAATCCAATCTCGCGCGCTTTCTGAACCACCTCGAACAGTCGAGCACGTCCACCTATTCCGTATGCCTTCAGCGATGGAGAAACGGCCAGACAGATTGTTTTCTCCGTCCGGCTTACATCTGCCACAACGAGGTTTGTGGTCAGTGGGTCAAGTCCCCTGTCCACACACTCCACTGAAGCGTAGAACGACTTCAGGTCGATGGCAATGTATGTCCGCTGCTGCTCTGGCATTGAAAAAGCTTCTCAACTTCCTTGTTTGTGACTATCGTATAGAGGTCTCCATTCTTTTTAATCATCAACTATCGTAACACGTCCTTGAGGCTGCATGTAGGCATCGCCAAGCTGACTCCTTTTCATTGACTCTTCCTTACAGACTTTCCTTTAGTATCTCCGTGATGTCCTCAGACTTCAGGTCCATATAGCCTGCGGGATAGCAGATGGTGCCTTCGGTAATGCCGGGAATCATATCAGCTGTAGCACCAATCTCGCTGATGGTGAGCGGCAGACCGATTTCCTGCATCCAGGCTTTCAGGGCTGTGAGACCTTCCTCGGCTACCTGCTGGTCGGTCTTTCCGTCGGGACAGATATCCCACACGTTCTTGGCCAAGCGTACGAATTTGGGGAGACCTGGCTGCATGGCGCGACGATAGTAGGCCATCGAGACGGCGGCAAGAGCATAGCCGTGAGGGGCGTGCGTCCAGGCACCTACGCTGTGACCAATCATGTGTACCATCCAGTCCTGATGCTTACCAAGGCCGATGAGGGTGTTGAGTGCCCACGTAGCCGTCCACATGATGTTGGAGCGGGCCTCGTAGTCCTGTGGATTCTTCACGGCGATGCGTGATGCCGTGATAAGACTACGCATCAAGCCCTCAGAGAGGTAGTCGCTGGTGTTGTCATCGAAGTCGCTGAAGTACTGCTCCATGATGTGGTTCATGATGTCGTAGATGCCGGCTTTCATCTGGTTGTCGGGCACGGTCATTGTGAACTTCGGATTCAGGATGGAGAACTTTGGCATCAGGCGGTCATCGAACACATGGCCCACCTTGAAGTTCTTCTCGGCATCGGTAATCACGCAGCCGCCGTTCATCTCTGAGCCAGTACCCGCCATCGTCAGGATACAGCCCACAGGAAGAATCTTCTGACCTGCAGGTGGATTCTGCTGCTGGAGCCAGAACAGATTCCAGTAGTCGCCCTCGTAGAAGACGGATGCTGCCACACCTTTCGAGTAATCGCAGACGCTACCGCCACCAAGTGCCAGAATCATATCGACGTTGTTTTCGCGGGCAATCTTCACGCCCTCATGCAGCTTCTCAAGCGTAGGATTCGACATCACGCCGGGATTCTCCACGATGGTCTTGCCCGCCTCCTTCAGGATAGCCACCACCTGGTCGTAGATGCCATTACGTTTTACACTACCGCTGCCGTAATTCAACAGTACGACGGGACCATAGTTCGCGAGTTCGTCCTTGAGATAGTCGAGCGACTCATCACCAAAATACAGCTTGGTGGGATTGTAATAAGAAAAGTTTCCTTGCATAGTAGTATTGTTTTATGTACCATTTTTAAATTGTTCGAATCACGCTGCAAAGATACGAATATTTCTCGATATAACGGTTAACCATATTGCAGAAACACTTACCATTTTTGCGGATTCTCCGTTTTTCTGATCACGGACGCCAGGATATGAAAAGCCCCCTGAATGTTCAGAGGGCCTTTCGTTTAGTCTCCCAGACGTTCTACAACTTCGTCTGGGTTCTATATTCTCAAATTTTCAGTATTTCCGTTTATTCCTCGACAGCAGCCTGCGCGGCGGCAAGACGTGCGATGGGCACGCGGAAAGGAGAACAAGAAGCATAGTTCATGCCAATCTTAGCACAGAACTTCACTGAGCTGGGCTCACCACCGTGCTCACCGCAGATACCGCAGCGGAGCTCAGGACGAACCTCACGACCAGCCTTCACAGCATACTTGATGAGCTTACCAACACCCTTCTGATCGAGCACCTGGAATGGGTCAACCTTCAGGATCTTCTTGTCGAGGTATACAGGCAGGAACGAAGCGATATCGTCACGGCTGTAACCGAAGGTCATCTGAGTGAGGTCGTTAGTACCGAATGAGAAGTACTGAGCCTCAGTAGCGATGCGGTCGGCAGTCAGAGCAGCACGAGGAATCTCAATCATCGTACCAATCTCGAACTCTACCTCAACACCTTCGGCAGCAAATACTTCCTTGGCAGCGCTCTGGATCACTTCCTTCTGCTGCTTCAGCTCATAGAGCGTACCAATCAGCGGAACCATGATCTCTGGCATAGGATTCTTGCCTTCCTTCTTCAGCTCGCAAGCGGCACCGAGGATAGCCTTGGTCTGCATAGCGGTGATCTCAGGGAAGGTGATACCCAGACGGCAACCACGGTGACCCAGCATCGGGTTGTTCTCTGCCAAT
>JAFUAY010000035.1 GCA_017460515.1 Prevotella sp. | reverse complement strand
GGGCCTTCTTGTCGAATACGGGGTGGAGCAGCTCGTCGAGCTTCTGAGGCTCGCAGCGCATGATAGCGGTCTTCTCGTCGATCATACCCTCATGGAGCATGTCGATAGCGATCTTCACCATTGCAGCACCGGTACGCTTACCGTTACGTGTCTGGAGGAACCAGAGCTTGCCCTCCTGAACGGTGAACTCCATATCCTGCATATCGTGGTAGTGGTTCTCCAGCTTCTCCTGGATACCGTTCAGCTCAGCATAGATCTCAGGCATTGCCTCCTCCATAGAAGGATACTTGGCTACGCGCTCAGCCTCAGAGATGCCGGCACGCTCAGC
Source organism: Prevotella sp. (assembly GCA_017460515.1). Lineage (GTDB taxonomy): Bacteria > Bacteroidota > Bacteroidia > Bacteroidales > Bacteroidaceae > Prevotella. Next base: position 106,224 of record JAFUAY010000035.1, on the reverse strand, counting down.
CCAGCGCTGAGAACCGATCTTCGTGATCTGCTGTGGGGTACGGATACCTGCCACAACGTCCTCACCCTGTGCGTTAACAAGATACTCACCGTTGAACAGGTTCTCACCGTTGGCAGCATCGCGGCTGAAGCATACACCATTAGCTGAGGTGTCGCCCATGTTACCGAATACCATTGCCATAACAGATACGGCTGTACCCCACTCGTCGGGAATACCTTCCATCTTACGATAGAGGATAGCGCGCTCGTTCATCCAAGAACGGAACACAGCGCAGATAGCGCCCCAGAGCTGCTCGATAGGATCGTTGGGGAAGTCCTTACCGGTGCGCTCCTTGATGGCAGCCTTGAACAGCTTCACCAGCTTCTTAAGGTCCTCTACAGAGAGGTCCTTATCCAGAACAACGCCGCTCTCCTTCTTAACCTTCTCGATGATTTCCTCGAACGGGTCGATATCGGTCTTGTTGACGGGCTTCATTTCGAGCACAACGTCGCCGTACATCTGCACGAAACGACGATAAGAGTCGTAAACGAAGTGAGGATTATTGGTCTTTGCTGCCATACCTTCAGCAACCTCATCATTCAAGCCGAGGTTCAGGATGGTGTCCATCATACCAGGCATAGAAGCACGGGCGCCTGAACGTACTGATACCAGCAGGGGGTTCTTAGCATCACCGAACTTGCAGTTCATCAAGTCCTCAATGTGCTTTACTGCTGCCATCACGTCGTCGTTGAGCAGCTCCATAATCTTCTGCTGACCAACCTGATAGTATTCATTACAACAATCTGTTGTGATTGTGAAACCTGGAGGAACAGGAACACCAATGTGGTTCATCTCAGCAAGGTTTGCACCCTTGCCACCGAGTTCCTCACGCATCTTTGCATTACCTTCGGCTTTTCCGTTACCGAAGAGGTAGACTCTCTTTTGACTCATTAGTTCTGATAATTTAAGATTAAAAAATTATTTAAGTTGTTATAATTTCGAGTTGTGCAAAGTTAGCAGATATTTTGCACACTACCAAAGAAAACGAGCAAAAAAATTAAAAAATCATTGTTATGCCATAGGAATCCATATTTTTTTGTGTTGTTTCCAATGATTTCTCATATATTAATATAGTAAAAATAACTTGTTCGTTGGCACATTTTTCAGATTTGTTTAAACAATGTCTGTCGTTTATTTGGTAAATGAATGTTCGAAAAGCAAGGAATAAAAATATTTTTTGTATCTTTGCAGCCCAATTCATTTAATTATGGCAAGAAGCAAGAAACCATTACCCCTGTTGGAGGGTATAACGATAGAGGCAGTTGCTGCTGAAGGCAAATGCCTGTTCCACTGGAACGACCTTGTGGTATTTGTTCCATTCTGTGTGCCTGGTGATGTGTGTGACGTTCAGATTCGTCGTAAGAAACACTCGTTTGCCGAAGGCGAGGTAGTTCGTATTATTAAATATAGTAATGTACGCGCGATACCATTCTGTCAGCATTTCGGCATTTGTGGCGGCTGTAAATGGCAGAACCTGCCCTACGAGGAACAGCTGAAGTTCAAGCAACAGCAGGTCTACGACCAGCTGACGCGTATTGGCAAAATAGAGCTGCCTGAGTTCATGCCTATCAAGGGAAGCGTCAAGACGTTGGAATACCGCAACAAACTCGACTTTGGATGTGCGAATAAGCGCTATTTGACAAAGGAACAGTTTAAGAGTTTAGAGAGTAGAACTGAGCGTGTAGAGTTTCCTACCGATCTCCCTGATACACCTGAGTCAAAGGCGGTAGTAAACTCTACACTCAACACTTTACACTCTTCGCTAAAGGATCACCCTGCTATTGGGTTTCATATCACGGGTGCATTCGACAAGATTCTGCCTATCGAGAAGTGCTGGCTGATGGATGATTTGCATAATCAGATTCGTAATGAAGCACTTGAATACGCAAAGTCCAATAGTCTGAGTTTCTTTGATTTACGACAGCAAGTAGGATTGCTACGTGATATCATTATCCGTAATTCGGCTAGCGGTGAATGGATGGTGATATTCCAGTTCCATTATGACGAGACAGGTGGTGAACAGGAGGCAATGGGATTGATGCAGCATATTGCCGACAAGTTCCCGCAGATCACCTCCCTACTCTATCTCGACAATCAGAAGTGCAACGACACTATTGGCGACCAAGCAATTCTGGTGTTCAAGGGTAATGACCACATCTTCGAACTGATGGAAGACCTGAAGTTCAAGGTTGGTCCGAAGTCGTTCTATCAGACCAACACTGAGCAGGCACATGTTCTGTACAGTGTGGCGAGGGAGTTTGCCTTTTCTAAATTATCGGAAGACTCGGAGTTGTCGGGTGACTCAGAGCAGTCAGTGAAACCTGCTCTCCCCCTTGTCTATGACCTCTATACCGGTACGGGAACCATTGCCAATTTTGTGGCAAGGAGAGCTAAGAAGGTGATTGGTATCGAGTATGTGCCGGAAGCCATAGAAGATGCAAAAATCAACAGCGAGATCAACGGCATTGATAACACACTCTTCTTTGCTGGTGATATGAAGGATATCCTGACCGATGACTTCATTGCTGAACACGGACGTCCTGACGTCATCATTACCGACCCGCCACGTGCTGGTATGCATCCCGACGTGATTAAGACCATCCTGAATGCTGCACCCCAGCGAATTGTCTATGTGAGCTGTAATCCTGCCACACAAGCACGTGATTTGCACGATTTAGACGTCAGGTATCGGGTGGTTGCCGTGCAGCCTGTCGACATGTTTCCGCATACCCCACACGTGGAAAATGTAGTTTTATTGGAAAAACGTTAGGCGATTCAGAAACTTTTTGTAAATTTGCAAGCAAAATCTTTTATTACAAATAATCATACAATTATGTTAACACAACAAGACCTAAAGCAGATTGCTCAGCGCGGCATTAGCGAAGAGCAGATTATGACCCAGTTGAAACAGTTTGAAACGGGGTTCCCTTTCCTGAAACTTGAAGCAGCAGCAGCTGTCGGCAATGGTATCATTGCTCCTGCTGAAGCTGAGCGTAAGAACTATGTAACCGCATGGCAGCAGTATAAGGCAGAAGGCAAGAAGGTGGTGAAGTTCGTTCCTGCATCAGGAGCAGCCAGCCGCATGTTCAAGAATATGTTTGCCTTCGTGGATGCCGATTATGATGTGCCCACGACTGATTTCGAGAAGAAATACTTCGCTGATATCGAGAAGTTCGCTTTCTATGATGCTCTTGATGCCATCTGCCGTAAGAATGAGGGCAAAGGTATCAAGGAACTGATGGCTGCCGGACAGTATAAGGCCGTAGCTGCCAATATGCTGAAAGCTGAAGGACTGAACTATGGACAACTGCCAAAGGGTATGTTGCTGTTCCATAAGTATGAAGAAGGTGCCCGTACGCCTATGGAGGAGCATCTCGTCGAGGGAGCTCTCTATGCCGCATCCAACGGCGAGGCCCACGTACATTTCACCGTCTCTCATGAGCACATGGGATTCTTCAAGCAGAAAGTGGCTGAGAAGGCAGACGGCTTTGCCAAGAAATACGGCATCAAGTACGACATCACTTTCTCTGAGCAGAAGCCATCTACGGATACCGTTGCTGCCAATCCCGACAACACGCCTTTCCGCGAAGCCGACGGTTCGTTGCTGTTCCGTCCAGGCGGACATGGTGCGCTGATTGAGAACCTGAATGAGATTGATGCCGACGTGATCTTCATCAAGAATATTGACAACGTGGTCCCCGACCGTCTGAAGCCAGAAACCGTTGAGTGGAAACAGGTTATCGCTGGTGTATTGGTAACGCTCCAGAAGCAGGCCTTCGAATACCTGAAGAAACTGGATGCCGGAGTCGATGATGCCCAGCTGAAGGAGATTGCCGACTTCGTGGAGAAATGTCTCTGCACCAACTCCAAGGGTAAGAAAATTGACACTGAGTACCTGCGTGCCAAGTTGAACAGACCTATGCGTGTCTGCGGTGTGGTGAAGAATGTGGGTGAGCCTGGTGGTGGCCCGTTCCTTACCTACAATCAGGATGGTACCGTCAGCCTGCAGATTCTGGAGAGCTCACAGATTGACACCAATAATGCTGAATATATGAAGATGTTCACTCAGGGCACCCACTTCAACCCCGTCGACCTGGTATGTGCTGTACGCGACTATAAGGGCAAACCCTTCAATCTGCCTGACTTCGTAGACAAGACCACTGGCTTCATCTCCAGCAAGTCAAAGGGAGGCAAAGAGCTGAAGGCCCTCGAACTGCCTGGCCTGTGGAATGGTGCCATGAGCGACTGGAGCACCGTCTTCGTAGAAGTACCCCTGGGCACCTTCAACCCCGTGAAGACTGTCAACGACCTGCTTCGCGAACAGCACCAGTAATCAAAACGATTTGTATTAACAGTATACAGTATGTCCTTTTCCGTTGTCATCGCAGCACATGATCGGGCAGATGCCTTAAAACGTAACTTGCAGAAGTTGCTGGAACAGCAATACGAACCAGGCTATGAGGTGATTGTAGTCGATGAATCCTCTACTGACGAAACCAGTGAAGTGCTGACCGAGATGAAAGCAGCCTATCCGAATTTCTATTCGACCTACATACCTGCTTCGAGCCATTACGTCAGTCGAAGGAAGCTTGCCCTGACACTTGGCATTAAAGCTGCTCACAACGAAAGGATTATCATCACAGATGCCGATTGCTCTCCAGTCAGTAACCACTGGCTGGAGACAATTGCGAATCATTGTCCTGAAGAGAACGATGTGCTCTGCTGTTTCACTTACTACGATGAGTCAACGCCCGAATACTACTCTTATCTGCGACTGAAAAGCTGGTGCATGCAGACCGCACGTCCCTATCGGTGTGCAGGAGCATGTGTCATCATTCGCAAATCACTCTTCATGCAGAAAGAAGGATTCATCAGGAACCTGACTTTCAGAAGAGGCGAGTTCGACTTCCTTGTCAACGAGAGTGAGACTGCTGCCAGGATGGTAGATAACGACTGCTATCTACTGCAAGAGTGTCCTACGAAAAAGGAGTGGCTCTATGAGCAGTTGCACTATCTCTGCATCCAGCCTCACCTACATCACAAGTGGTGCGGCAAACTGATGCTCCTTGCCGACCAGACCCTACTGCATGCTGTCACGCTGGGTACTATCGCCTACGCTGCCTTTGCCAGTATTCAAGGCGAAGTGCTGTATGCAACGATAGCTCTTTTGGTACTGCTGCTGTTCATCATCCTGCGATTCGCCATTGACTACCTTCGCACGAAGAAACTCGGTGTCAGCATTGCCTGGTGGAAGCTGCCCTTCTTCGACTACCGCTACTTGTGGACTATGCTCTGCCTGCGATTCCGATACGTCCTGGCAGACAAAGCCGATTTTATCAGAAAATAGAAACATCTCGCTCAACGAACCGTCTGCTAAAACATCATCCCTCATGCGAAAAGTCCTGATTATCCTATCGCCCCAGGCACTTACCCTGGCACCTTATGTCAATATGCTGATGAACGGTATATCGGCACTTAATGCTACGGCTGGCGAGAGAGGCTTTCAAATGATGATGGCTGACGAAGCAGAAGGGATTCAGCAGCAATGCGAAGCGTTACAGCCCGACATCATCCACCTGCACGGATTCGGATCAGCCAAAGCCAATAAAGCCGTCGTGTGGGCCCAGAAGCAGGGCTATCGCATCATCATCACGCCCCACGGAGAATTAGAGTCGTGGAGCAAGGACAGTGAAGCCATTGGCAGTCATATGCGAACCATTATATCTCACGCCTATGCTCTTGTTGCCAGGAGTGAGATTGAGGCTGCCGAATTGAGAAATCTCGACTTGAACCCAAGGATAGAGATCATACACAATCCCTTCATCACCAAGACTACTTCGGCAGATCGAATGACCCGCGAATATTTCGCCGTCTATGAGAAAGCGTTGAATTCCAACGTCTTGGAACTGTTTAACGATGAAACTCGCACCGTCATCAAGACATTCCTCAAGGCTGGCATCACTGGCGATGAGCGATGGGTGACGCCTTGTGAGATGAACGGAGTTGACTGGGGGCTGCTTTCGACCTATGCTGAACAGGAGGGCATCACAGCCTTCTGCGAAAGAGGCATGCTCACCTTAGGACTGACAGGACTGCTGCAACCCGCAGCACCCAGCTATCTGCCTAATCATTACGAGAAGCCCGAATCCATTGCCGGAAAGACCATCAACGATATGGTTCATATCATCAGGAATCAGGTGTCGACCAACAACCTGCCGCTGCTTTCACTTGCCAATCTGGATGTGGCACTACGTCATGAAGACGTGGAAGACGATGTGGTGATGCAGCAGTTGGAGACAGAACATCTGACTGACTTTATGGCATCACTCCTCACCGTGATTGCTGAGCAGACAGGACTGGATGAAGGCTTCATGCCCTGTGCACCCAAAGAAGACAATACGACCCGACAGATACGATCCAGCATCGTCTGTCATCTACAGATATAACAAACACATCTACCGACCTTTTTTAGATATCAATAGCATCATGAACATCGACGAAGAACGTTATCTCCATCTGCTGTCAAACACCTACCCCACCGTAGCTGATGCCGCCAGCGAGATTATCAACCTTGAGGCCATCCTGAACCTGCCCAAGGGAACTGAGCATTTCCTGGCAGACCTGCACGGTGAGCACGAGGCCTTCATTCATGTGTTGAAAAACGCCTCGGGCAACATCAAGCGAAAGGTGTCTGAGATATTCGGCAACACCATCCGTGAGGCTGAAAAGAAAGAGCTCTGCACGCTCATTTACTATCCGGAACAGAAACTGGAGTTGATCAAGGCTGTCGAGCAGGACCTGGACGACTGGTATCATATCACCATCCATCAATTGGTGAAAGTCTGTCGTGAGGTATCGTCAAAATACACCCGTTCAAAGGTGCGAAAGACGTTGCCGGAGGAGTTCGGCTATATCATCGAAGAGCTTCTTCACGAGCGTCCTGACGATAATGACAAGGCTGCCTACGTAGCCGTGATTGTCGATACGATTATCAGCACGGGGCGAGCCGATGATTTTATCATTGCCGTCTGTAACGTCATACACCGTCTGGCTATCGATCAACTGCATATTCTGGGCGATATCTACGATCGCGGACCAGGTGCACACATCATCCTCGATACGCTTCGTCAGTATCACTCCTGGGATATCCAATGGGGCAATCATGACATTCTGTGGATGGGAGCCTCAGCTGGCAATGATGCCTGCATCTGCAACGTGCTTCGTCTGTCGCTGCGCTATGCCAATCTCGCCACACTCGAAGAGGGTTACGGCATCAACCTCGTTCCGTTGGCCACCTTCGCCCTCGACACTTATGGAGATGATCCATGCACTGAGTTCATTCCCAAGCTGCTGAAAGATGCTAAGATGGATGAGAAGACGCTGCAGTTGACTGCCAAGATGCATAAGGCTATTACCGTCATTCAGTTCAAGCAGGAGGCTGCCATCTTCCATCGCCGCAAGGAATGGAATATGGAAGACCGCTGTCTGCTGGAATCTGTCGACTATGAGAAGCAGACCTGTCGTATCGACGGCACCGACTATCCCATGACTTCCTGCTCATTCCCCACCATCGATCCCGTCAATCCTTCGGTAATGACTGCTGAGGAGACCCTGCTCATGCAAAAGCTCCACCACTCATTCCGGGTCAGCGAGAAACTTCGCAAGCATATCCGCACCATCATGAGTCACGGATGCATGTTCACTATCTGTAATCAGAACCTGTTGTTCCATGCTTCCATCCCCCTAAACGAAGACGGATCGCTGAAGAATGTGGAGATCATGGGAGAGAAGTATGCCGGCAGGCAGCTTATGAACTATATCGGTCAGCTGGTGCGGGCTGCCTTCCAGAACGACACCCCTGCCGATCTGAAGCAATATGCTAAGGACTATTTCCTCTACCTCTGGTGTGGCAAAGACTCTCCCCTCTTCGACAAATCAAAGATGGCTACCTTCGAGCGCTATTTCCTCACCGATAAGGAGACGTTCAAAGAATCGAAGGGTTACTATTTCCTGCTTCGCAACTCTGCAGAGGTCTGTGAACATATCCTCGATGCCTTTGGTGTGAAAGGCAGTAACCGACACATCATCAACGGACATGTTCCCGTTCATGCCTCCAAGGGTGAGAACCCCATCAAGGCTGGCGGACTGCTGATGGTGATTGACGGCGGATTCTCGGAAGCCTATCATTCCGAAACGGGCATTGCCGGATATACGCTCGTCTACCACAGCCGAGGGTTCCAGCTCGTACAGCACGAGCCCTTCACCAGTGCTCGCGATGCCATCAACCTGGGTACCGATATCAAGTCTACCACCCAGATTGTGGAAATGTCGACCCACCGCATGCTGGTGGCTGATACCGACAAGGGTATTGAACTTCGCTCTCAGATTGAAGACTTGAGGAAGCTGCTCTACGCCTATCGTCACGGCATCATCAAGGAAAGAGAAAATAAGCATTGATGAAACATATTCACGTAAATAAACTAAATACAATACTGAATCTGTAAAAAAAAACAACATACAATATGAATATCATAGATCGATTCTTAAACTACACGAAGTTTGACACACAGTCATCTGAAGAAAGTGAGACTGTGCCCAGTACATCGAAACAACTCGTCTTTGCCGAATACCTGAAGAAGGAACTGGAACAGGAAGGGCTGGAAGAGGTTGAGATGGACGAGAAAGGTTATATCTATGCCACGCTGCCCAGCAATATGAGCAGGGCGAGTGACAAGAAGGTGCCCACGATAGGCTTTATCAGCCATTACGACACGTCGCCCGACTGTTCAGGCGCCAACATCCATCCAAGCATCATTAGCAACTATGATGGTAGTGACATCCAACTCTCAGAGGGCATCGTGATGCAGACACAGGTATTCCCCGAACTGCTGAGCCATCAGGGTGAAGACCTCATCGTGACGGATGGTCACACACTACTGGGAGCCGACGATAAGGCAGGCATTGCCGAGATTGTAGAGGCAATGTGTTACCTGCGTCAGCATCAGGAAATCAAGCACGGCAAGATTCGTGTGGCTTTCAATCCTGACGAAGAGATCGGTATGGGCGCCCACCACTTCGATGTAGAGAAGTTCGGATGTCAGTGGGCCTACACGATGGACGGCGGAGAACTGGGCGAACTGGAGTTTGAGAATTTCAATGCAGCTGGGGCCAAGATCACCATTAAGGGTGTGAGCGTACATCCTGGCTATGCCAAGGGTAAGATGTTGAATGCCAGCAGATTGGCGATGGAGTTTGCAGCAATGCTTCCAGCCGAAGAAACGCCTGAAACGACAGAAGGCTATCAGGGATTTTTCCACCTGACAGGCATGCAGACCAGTACCGAACAAGCCAAGTTAAGCTACATTATCCGTGATCATGACCGTCAGAAATTCGAGGCTCGCAAGCGACTGATCAAGCAATGTGCCGAGCAGATGAACGAGAAATACGGAGAAGGCACGGTGGTGGCTGAAGTCAATGACCAGTACTATAACATGAAGGAGAAGATAGACCCGCAGATGCACGTCATTGACCTGGTTCTGCACGCCATGCAGGAGGTAGGTATCTCGCCCAAGGTGAAGCCCATCCGTGGCGGTACCGATGGAGCCCAGCTCTCGTTCAAGGGCCTGCCCTGCCCCAATATCTTTGCCGGCGGACTGAACTTCCACGGTCCGTACGAGTTCGTTCCCATACAGTCAATGCAGAAGGCCATGAGTCTCATCGTGAAAATCTGTGAACTGACAGCCAATTATGGCGATTAATCCTTTTCCTGCAAAACTATAAATAAGATGTCTGAACTTCCCCCACTCATCCAAGACCTCGCCTTGATGCTGATGGTTGCCGGTATTGTCACCATTATCTTCAAGAAATTGAAACAACCGCTGGTGCTCGGCTATATCATGGCGGGCTTCCTCGTATCGCCCCACATGCCCTATACGGCATCCGTAGTAGACATGTCGAACATCCATCTGTGGGCAGACATCGGCGTGATGTTCCTGCTGTTCTCGCTGGGATTGGATTTCTCGTTCAAGAAGATTCTGAAGATGGGAGCCTCGCCCATTATCTCAACCATCAGCATCATCTTCTCCATGTCGCTGCTGGGCGTTTTGGTGGGTCATGCTTTTGGTTGGTCAAAGATGGACTGCATCTTCCTGGGCGGCATGCTGGCCATGAGTAGTACTACGATTATCTATAAGGCCTTCGACGACTTGGGACTTCGCCAGCAGCAGTTCACCGGCTTGGTGATGTCTGTACTGATTCTGGAGGATATCCTGGCTATCGTAATGATGGTGATGCTGAGTGCCATTGCCAGCGGAAACAATCCTGACGGTGGACAGATGATCGGGTCTATCCTGAAGATAGGATTCTTCCTCGTGTTGTGGCTCGTGGTGGGTATCTTTGCCATTCCTATATTCCTGCGCTCGGTGCGTAAGCTGGTCAATGCTGAGGTGCTGCTGGTGGTGTCCTTGGGCTTGTGCTGTGCGATGGCGGTATTCTCTACGAAGGTAGGATTCTCGTCGGCTTTCGGAGCCTTCATCATGGGTAGTATCCTTGCCGAGACCATAGAAGCCGACAGGATTGAAAAACTCGTAGAACCAGTCAAGAACCTTTTTGGAGCCATCTTCTTCGTCTCGGTGGGTATGCTGGTCGACCCGCAGATCCTCGTCAACTACGCCCTTCCTATCATCGCCCTGGTGCTCACCATCCTCATCGGACAGAGTGTGCTGGGCTCCTTCGCCTTCATGCTGGGTGGCGAGAGCCTGAAGTCAGCGATGCGTTGCGGTTTCTCGATGGCACAGATTGGTGAGTTCTCTTTCATCATCGCCTCGCTGGGATTGTCACTCGACGTGATTAGCGATTTCCTCTATCCGGTGGTGGTGGCCGTATCGGTCATAACAACCTTTCTCACACCTTACATGATACGGTTCGCCACACCGGCTTACAATCAGTTGGAACACCGACTGCCCTCACGACTCATCCAGATGCTGAACCGCTTGTCGATGAGCCGTCCCAACAGCACCGAGAAGAACAAATGGAAGAGTCTGCTCACCCAGATGGCAGTCAACACGTGCGTCTACAGCATCCTCTCAGTAGCTGTGATTACGGTGATGTTCACGTTTATCGTTCCGTTTGCCAAGCAGCTGGTGCCCTCATGGGCCGACCGTTGGTATTTCAATGCAGCAATAGGACTGATAACCGTCTTGCTGATCTCGCCCTTCCTCCGTGCAATGGTGATGAAGAAGAACCATTCAGAGGAGTGGAAAGCCCTCTGGCAGGAGAGCAACCGCAATCGTCTGCCGCTGCTCTTCACCTTCCTCGTTAGGATCATGATTGCCGTGGGCTTCATCTTCAATATTTGCAGCTACCTGTTCCACTACACCCCCGCCATCATGATTACGGTGGGCTTCGTGGCTATGATCCTCATCGTTCTTTCGCGACAGACCAAGCGAAACAGTATCATGCTGGAGCGCCTGTTCATCAACAACCTGCGCTCACGTGATATCGAGGCACAAGTGCACGGCAAGAAGCGCCCGCTCTATGAAGGCCGACTGCTGGATCGCGATATCCATATTGCAGACTTCGACGTGCCTGCCAACTCCCGATGGATGGGACAGACGCTTCGTCAACTGAACCTCGGTAGAAAGTTCGGTGTTCACGTCAGCAGCATCCTGCGTGGTGGGTTCCGTCTGAACATTCCTGACGGCGACTACATCATCTTTCCTTACGACAAACTGCAGGCCATCGGTAGCGACGAACAGCTGGCTAAGCTGAGTGCTGCCATCGAGAGCGAGGTAATGGGCGAAGACGGGGACCTGGAAAAACGCGAGATGAAACTGCAACAGCTTATCATCGGCAGCGAGAGTCCGTTCATCGGTAAGACGCTGCAAGAGAGCGATATCCGTCGTGCCTATGGCATCATGGTTGTAGGACTGGAGGAGGGAAAGGAGAACCTCTCACCCTTCCCACCGAACCGAAAGTTCCAGGAAGGCGACATCATCTGGGTGGTAGGCGAACAGGACTCACTCAAAGCGCTGCATTAAAGAGGTGCTTTCAGGGGAAAAAGAAAGGTGAACAGATACCTGTTCACCTTATTTTGTACACCCTCAGAGGCTCGAACTCTGGACACCCTGATTAAGAGTCAGGTGCTCTACCAACTGAGCTAAGGGTGCATCCTTTTTCGTTTTGCGGGTGCAAAGTTAGACATTTAATTTGAAATGGCAAAATATTTCCCGCGTTTTTTTGAAAAATTAAACGAAAAAATCTTTTTGAATAGAAAAATACTGCAATACGTCGGCAGAAAAATCAGCCCACGTTTTTTTCCCTTTTGCACTTTTGCGGACATGAGAGAAAGCCAAGAACGCATGGAGTGAAAGCCAATTTCACTGGGTGCGAAATTGGCTTTCGCTCAGTTTAGAGTATAGCGTGTTGAATGTATCTCGAAAATACTCAAATTAATTTGGTTTATTGCTCATTTATTCGTACCTTTGCAGCCAATTTAATAGGGTATACAATATTATATAGAAGAAAAGAAATGATAACAGTAACGAATCTGGCTATTCAATTCGGTAAGAAAGTCCTCTACAAGGACGTGAATCTGAAGTTTACGGGTAACAACATCTATGGCGTCATCGGCGCCAACGGAGCCGGCAAGTCAACACTGCTGAGAGCTATCAGCGGTGAACTGGAGGCTAACAAGGGAACTATTGAACTGGGACCAGGCGAGCGTCTCTCGGTGCTCGAACAGGACCACTTTAAATATGACGAATTCACGGTGATGGATACCGTGCTGATGGGGCACCAGCCGCTGTGGCAGAACATGAAGGAGCGCGAGGCTCTCTATGCCAAGGAGGAGATGACTGAGGAAGACGGTACGAAGGCAGCTGAACTGGAGATGGCCTTCGCCGAGATGAACGGATGGGAGGCTGAGAGTGAGGCTGCTCAGTTGTTGCAGAATCTGGGTATCAAGGAGGATATCCACTACTCGCAGATGGCCGATATCTCGAACAATGAGAAGGTGCGCGTGATGCTGGCCAAGGCACTCTTCGGACACCCCGACAATCTTCTTCTCGATGAGCCCACTAACGACCTCGACCTGGATACCGTGCAGTGGCTGGAGGAATACCTCAGTTCGCTGGAGCAATGCGTGCTCGTGGTCAGTCACGACCGTCACTTCCTCGATGCCGTTTCAACACAGACCGTGGATATCGACTTCGGCAAGGTGACGCTCTTCTCAGGCAACTATTCTTTTTGGTATGAATCTTCGCAGCTGGCACTCCGTCAGGCACAGAACCAGAAGATGAAGGCTGAGGAAAAGCGCAAACAGCTGGAGGAGTTCATCCGTCGTTTCTCGGCTAACGTAGCAAAATCAAAGCAGACCACCTCTCGCAAGAAGATGCTGGAGAAACTGAACGTAGAGGAAATCACACCCTCAACACGTAAATACCCCGGCATCATCTTCCAGATGGAGCGCGAACCGGGCAATCAGATCCTCGAAGTAGAAGGACTGAAGGCTGTCGATGCCGACGGAACGGTGCTCTTCGATAACGTGTCGTTCACCATTGAGAAAGGCCAGAAGACCGTGTTCCTTTCCCACAACCCGAAGGCGATGACCGCCCTCTTCGAGATCATCAACGGCAACCGCGAGCCGGAGGCAGGCACCTTCAAGTGGGGCGTCACCATCACTACTGCCTATCTGCCGCTCGACAATACTGAGTTCTTCCAGTCGGAGATGAACCTCGTTGACTGGCTCTCGCAATTCGGCACCGGTAACGAAGTGATGATGAAGTCGTTCCTCGGTAGAATGCTCTTCAAGGAGGAGGATGTGTTGAAGCATGTCAACGTGCTCTCCGGTGGTGAGAAGATGCGTTGTATGATTGCCCGCATGCAGTTGAAGAATGCTAACTGCCTGATTCTCGACACACCCACGAACCACCTCGATCTGGAATCTATCCAGGCTTTCAATAACAACCTGGTGCAGTTTAAGGGCAACATTCTCTTCGCATCCCACGACCACGAGTTCATTCAGACCGTTGCCGACCGAATTATCGAGCTCACCCCGAAGGGTACCATCGACAAGTTGATGCAGTATGATGACTACATCTACGACGAGGCTATCAAGGAGAAGAAAGCAGAACTCTATTCTTAAGTGAAGAGTGTAGAGTTTCTTGCGTCCCGTTGGTAGCAAGCGTTCTTCGGTCGAGCGGCTACCTCCGAAGATATGGCACGCTATTTGCAATTATCTCTGAAAACGATTTAAACACAAATTATTATGACAGAAGAAAAGCTCAATATTGAAGAAGAAGAGAAACTGACTGACGAAATGGCAGACAGCGAGATGACTGACGAAAAGGCAGAACCCGAAAACGAGCAGGAAACGGCTGAGGAGAAAGACCCGCTGGTGAAGGCCGAGGAAGAGATCGCCGACCTGAAGGATAAGTACCTGCGCCAAGTGGCAGAGTTTGATAACTACCGCAAGCGTACACTCAAGGAGCGAGCCGAGCTGATCCTGAACGGCGGCGAGAAGGTGATCACCACCCTACTCCCCATCCTGGACGATATGGAGCGCGCCATTGAGAGCGGTCAGAAAACCAATGATCCTGCCGTGCTGCGCGAAGGAATGGAACTCATCTACCACAAGATGGTGAAGGTGATGGAAAGTAATGGCGTCAAGAAGATTGACACCGAGGATGCCGATTTCGATACCGACATCCACGAGGCCATCGCAATGGTTCCCGGTATGGGTGACGATAAGAAAGGAAAGGTCATCGACTGTCTGATGCCCGGATATAAACTCAACGACAAAGTAATTCGCCACGCAAAAGTGGCAGTAGGACAATAATGGCACAGAAACGAGACTACTATGAGGTGCTTGGCGTAGCCAAAACCGCCTCTGAGGATGAGATTAAGAAGGCTTACCGAAAGATAGCCATCAAATATCACCCCGACCGCAACCCCGGCGACAAGGAAGCTGAGGAAAAATTCAAGGAGGCCGCAGAGGCCTACGACGTGCTCCACGATGCAAAGAAGCGTCAGCAGTATGACCAGTTCGGTTTTAACGGACCGATGGGCGGTGGCGGCTTCGGAGGTTTCGGCGGAGGTGCCTCGATGAACATGGACGATATCTTCTCGATGTTTGGCGATATCTTTGGAGGCCACGGCTTCGGTGGTGGCTTCGGAGGCGCTCGCAGTGGACGCCCACAGCAGATGCGTGGTGGCGACCTGCGACTGAAGGTCCGACTGACACTCGAAGAGATCAACAAGGGCGTCACCAAGAAATTCAAGGTGCGCAAAGATATAGAGTGCAGCCATTGCCACGGCAGCGGTGCAGAAGGTGGCAGCGGCAAGGAGACCTGTCCTACCTGTCACGGCACCGGTGTCATCACCCACACCACCCAGAGCATCTTCGGAATGATGCAGACACAGGGCGTTTGTCCTACGTGTCACGGGCAGGGCGAGGTGATCAAGAACAAATGTCACGAGTGTGGCGGCACCGGCGTCGTAAAGGGCGAGGAAGTCGTAGAGATCAATATCCCTGCCGGCGTAGCCGAGGGAATGGTGGTCAATGTGCCCGGAAAGGGCAACGCAGGTCCGAACAACGGTATTAGTGGAGACATTCAGGTGTTTATTGAGGAAGAAGAACACGATACCTTCGTTCGCGACGGCAACGACCTGGTATATAACCTCCTGCTCGACTTCCCCACAGCGGCCCTGGGCGGTGACGTGGAGATTCCCACTATTGAAGGAACGAAACTGAAGATCAAGATAGAGAACGGCACTCAGCCGGGCAAGACGCTCCGTCTTCGCGGGAAAGGTCTGCCAGCAGTTCAAGGCTACGGCAATGGTCGCGGCGACCTGGTGGTCAACATCAGCGTCTACGTGCCGAAGACACTCTCGCGCGAGGAGAAGCAAGCACTCGAAAGCTTCCGCAACAGCGATAACTTCAAGGGCGACCAGCAGACGCGTGACTCCATCTTCCAGCGCTTCAAGAATTTCTTCAACTAAACTGCGGTATCAATTAACAACGGCGCAAGCAATCAACGGCGGTAGCAAACTCTACACTCTAAACTCTACACTTTCATGACATACAAAGAGGTAATCGATTATCTGTACAGTCAGGTGCCAAGCTTCGAAAAGCAGGGACTGACAGGCTATAAAGAAGGCCTCGGCAACACACTAAAGATTGACGAGCACTTCGAGCACCCACATGAATCCTTCCGTTGCATCCACGTAGCTGGAACAAATGGTAAGGGTTCGGTATCTCACAGCATCGCCGCCCTGCTTCAGGTGTTCGGCTATCGCGTAGGTCTGTACACATCGCCCCATCTGGTCGACTTCCGTGAACGAATCCGCGTGAACGGCATTCCCGTGAGTGAAGACTACGTTGTGAACTTCGTAGAGCGCAACCGCAGCTTCTTCGAACCGCTCAACCCCTCATTCTTCGAGATTACCACCGCCCTGGCTTTCAGCTATTTCAAGGAAGCCGACGTCGACATCGCTGTCATCGAGGTAGGACTGGGTGGACGACTCGACTGCACCAACGTGATTACCCCTATCCTCTCTATCATCACCAATATCTCACTCGACCACACCCAACTGCTGGGTGACAGCCTTGAGCAAATTGCGATGGAGAAGGCTGGAATCATCAAGCCAAACGTGCCCGTAGTTATCGGAGAGTCACTGCCGGAGACGCGTCCCGTCTTCGAGGCTGTGGCTGAAGAGAAGCACAGTCCTATCTACTTTGCCGATGATGACGAGGAGCGTGTCATTCTCTCCGCAGAACCACTGCCACAAGGAGGCATGCACTATCACACCAACCATATCAACGACTTTGAGGGCGAGCTGAGCGGCATCTATCAGGAGAAGAACACCAATACCGTCATGTGCGCCATGCACCGGTTGGAAGAGAAAGGCTACGTTTGCATGACCACACCCGACAATCTAGAAAAGATTCAGGGCGAGATGAACCTGGCCTTCCAGCATGTCTGCGAGATGACCGGACTCATGGGACGCTGGCAGACCATCAGGACGCAGCCAACCGTCGTCTGCGATACAGGTCATAACGTGGCAGGATGGGAATACATCAGCCGACAGCTTGCTAACGTCAAATGTCGTCAGATGCACATCATCTACGGTGCCGTCGACGATAAAGACATCTATGGTATCATGAATCTGCTGCCAAAGGATGCCACCTATTATTATACAAAGGCAGATACGAAAAGAGCCTTCCCGGAGACCTCGCTGAAAGTTTTCGGCGATCAGTTCGGACTCCAGGGAGAGTGCTATCCTACTGTGCTTCAGGCATATCAGAAAGCCATGAGCGAAGCCCATCCTGACGATTTTGTATTCGTCGGAGGCAGCACTTATGTGGTGGCAGATTTGCTGAAATCACTCAATTAGGTGTTTTTAACACCAAATTTTAGCCGATATGTTTGTTCATGTCGGCTTTTTTTTGTTACTTTGCAACAAATACAATAACCAATAACCAAAAAAATATGGCGAACACAACTGAAAATGCGAATTTGTGCGGTCTGAAACGCGAAGATTTTCAGACCACAGTAAATGGTAAGAAAACCGATCTTTACATCCTGCGCAACCGTAAAGGTTACGAAGTAGCAATCTCAAACTATGGCGGTGCTATCTGCGCTATCATGGTGCCCGACAAGAACGGCAATGTAGGCAATGTGGTCCAAGGACATGCCAACATCCAGTCGCTCATGAGCGGAAACGAGCCTTACCTCTCAACCCTGATTGGTCGATGGGGTAACCGTATCTGCAAAGGCCAGTTCATACTGAACGGCAAGGAGTACCAGATGGCTATCAACAATGGTCCCAACCACCTCCACGGCGGTCTGAAGGGCTTCAACGCCAAGATTTGGGATGCACGTCAAATGGGACCACGCTCGCTAGCTCTTCACCGCATCTCTTCTTATGGTGAAGAAGGCTACACAGGCGAACTGGACGTAACCGTAGAGTTCACGTTTACAGATCAGAACGAACTGATCCTGGAGTATCTGGCTACAACCAACAAGAAGACCATCGTGAACCTGACTCACCATGCTTTCTTCTCACTGGCAGGAACAGCCGATCCAACTCCGACCATCGATGACCTGATCTGCGAAATCAACGCCGACTTCTACCTGCCCACCGATGATACCGCTATTCCTACCGGCGAGATCCTGAAGGTTGAGGGAACTCCCTTCGACTTCCGTAAGCCAAAGGCAATTGGCAAGGATATCGATGCCGACTTCGAGCAGATTAAGTTTGGTAACGGATACGACCATAACTATGTACTGAACAAACAGGAAGAGGGCGAACTGAGCCTGGCTGCACGTCTGACCGAACCGAAGAGCGGACGCACACTGGAGTGCTACACCACCGAACCCGGCATGCAGCTCTACACAGGTAACTACCTCTGTGGCTACAAGGGCGCTAACGGAGCTACCTATCCCCGCCGCTCAGCTGTTTGTCTGGAGACACAGCATTTCCCCGACACTCCTAACCGTCCCTACTTCCCCAGCGTAGTCCTGAACCCCGGACAGCGCTATAAGCAGAAGACTATCTATAAGTTCGGCGTTGTTGAATAATGATTTGAATCAAACTTCAAATCAAGAATCTCAAATCTCAAATTTAAGAATATGTCACAAAAACAATCTCCGAACTACTTGTTCCCGTTGATTATAGTGTTCATCGTGTGCTTCCTCATCGGATTCATCACGACGATGAACAACTCGATGATTGAGTTCTGTAAGGAAGCCTTCAAACTGAGCGATACACAGGGTCAGCTTGTCAACACCTTCTTCTATGGAGCTTATTTCTTCTCCATTCCGTTCGCTATGATGATGAACAAGATTGGCTACAAAGCTACGCTTGTTCTGGGTCTGATTGTCGTAGGTTGCGGTTTCATTGCCAACAACCTCGGCGTCACGGCTGCATTAGGATCGGCAAACGTGTATACCGTATTCCTCTGTTGCATGAGTATTGTGGCTCTGGGTGTGGTAATGCTCCAGTTGGTGGCTAATCCCTATGTGATGGTACTTGGCAAGCCTGAGAGCGGCGCCTTCCGCATGACGCTGTCGCAGGCCTTGAACTCAGTAGCCACAACCGTTGCTCCTATCTTCATCACTACTGTCATCATCGCAGACAAACCCAAACTGCCTGAGAATGTGCCTGGTCCGTTCCTTATGCTGGGTATCTTCGCCATCGTGATTGCAGCTATCCTGTTCTTCATCAAGTTGCCCGATCCCGATATGGATAAGAAGAATGCTACTTCTGAAGAGGAAAGCTACGACATGTCGAAGTATAAGGCAAATGTGTTCCAATATCCTCATGTTTGGTTCGGTGCACTTGCCATCGCTATGTACATGGGACTGGAAATCGGTATCCCCTCAATGCTTCCTGCATACTGGAAAGCCGACGCTTCTCTGCCTGGTTCTGCAACCGATTATCTGTTCCTCTACTGGGGCGGAATGATGGTAGGCCGATTCGTCGGTTCTGCTATCCTGGCTAAGTTTGAGGCACGCAAGCTCCTCACCGCTTGTCTGGTTCTCGGCGCTTGCTGCGTAGGCATCTCGTTCTTCCTCTCAGGTATGGCTGCCGTTTATGCAATGCTGGCTGCTGGTCTGTTCCATTCAGTGATGTGGCCCCTCATCTTTAACCTCGGTTTGCAAGAGCTTGGTCCTCACACGAAGAATGCCTCCGGCCTCATCAACATGGGCGTACTGGGTGGTGCTACCCTCCCCCTCATCATGGGCTCTATCGTTGACAATCCTTCTCTCGGAGTAGGTGTCGCCATCATGCTCATGTTCGTTTACTACGCTTATGTACTCTGGTTCTGCAACTGGGGAAGCAAGATTGGTATCAACGTAAAATGATATTCACACAACTAATAACTTATAAACAAACACATTATGATTGACATTGAATTTGTAAGAAGTCGCTTCATCAAGCACTTTGACGGACAGACAGGTAATGTATACACATCTCCAGGTCGTATCAACCTGATTGGTGAGCACACCGACTATAACGGCGGATTCGTATTCCCCGGAGCAGTAGATAAAGGCGTAACAGCCGAGATGCGTGCCAACGGTACAGAAGATACCGTAATGGCTTATGCCATCGACCTAAAGGACCGCGTAGATTTCAAACTCTCTGATCCCGATGGCCCTAAAGCTTCATGGGCTCGATACATTTTTGGTATCGCTCTGGAAATGAAGAAGCTGGGTGTTCCTGTTAAAGGTTTCAATATTGCCTTCGCAGGTGATGTACCCCTCGGTGCAGGTATGTCTTCTTCAGCAGCTATGGAGAGCTGTTTCGCTTGCGGTCTGAATGATATCTTTGGTGAGAACAAGGTTTCTCAGTGGGATATGGTGCTGGCTGGTCAGGCTACAGAGCACAACTATTGCGGTGTGAACTGCGGTATTATGGACCAGTTCGCTTCAGTCTTCGGCAAGGCTGGCTGCTTGATGCGTCTCGACTGCCGCAGCCGCGAGTTCGAATATTTCCCATTCAAGCCCGATGGCTATCGCCTCGTACTGCTCGACTCAGTAGTGAAGCACCAGCTGGCTGGCTCGCCCTACAACGATCGTCGCAACTCTTGCGAGAATGTGGTGAAGCATATTCAGGCTAAGCATCCCGAAGGAAAGTATGAGACACTCCGTGACTGCACTTGGGAGCAGCTTGAGGAAGTAAAGGCTGAAGTAGGCGAAGAGGACTACAAGCGTGCTAAGTTCGTACTCGGTGAGAAGGATCGCGTACTTGCCGTCTGTGATGCTTTGAACGAAGGCGACTACGAGAAGGTTGGCGAGATGATGTACAAGACCCACGAAGGTCTGTCAAAGGACTACGAGGTAAGCTGCGAAGAGCTCGACTACCTGAACGATATTGCCAAGGAGAACGGCGTTACAGGTTCACGTATCATGGGTGGCGGTTTCGGTGGCTGTACCATCAACCTGGTTCGCAACGACCTCTACAAGAAGTTCGTAGAAGATGCTAAGCAGAAGTTCAACGCCAAGTATGGTCATGAGCCGAAGGTATATGATGTCGTTATCGGCGATGGCTCACGTCGTCTCTGCTAATTTAGTCTCTGAGTATAATCTCTAATATGAGAGTCAGTCATCAACTTGGCTGACTCTCATTATTTTGATGAAATCCCTTTGTGATTCATTATATTTTTCGTAACTTTGCACAAAATTATTCGTTAACGAAGAAAATGGCAGTTGCAGACATCATCAATCATGGGCACAATGAACGACAGTTTTCATTCGAAGTACTACCCCCGTTGAAGGGGACAGGAACCGAGAAACTGTTTGCCGACATAGCAAAGCTTTGCGAGCTGAATCCTGCATTTATCAATATCACCACCCATCATAGTGAATACGTCTATCGTGAACTAAGTGATGGACGGTATGAACGTCAGCGTATCAGAAGACGTCCTGGAACGATTGCTGTTGCCGCTGCTATCCAACAGCGGTTCGGTGTTACCGTTCAGCCACACATTATCTGTAGCGGAGCTACTGTCGAGGACATCGAGTATGAACTGCTCGACCTGCAGTTTCTGGGGCTCAACGACCTGCTGCTCTTGAGAGGTGATAAAGCGAAGGATGACTCTACCTTCAAGCCTACTCCAGGCGGACATACTCATACTACCGACCTGATACGGCAGGTGAATAGATTCAACGAGGGATTCTTCGCCGACGGAACACCTATCAAGAATCCAGGACAGAAATTCAATTATGGTGTAGCCTGCTATCCTGAGAAACATGAGGAAGCACCCAATCTGGAGCGCGACATGGAGTATCTCAAGCAAAAGCAGGAACTGGGCGCACAATATGCTGTCACCCAACTGTTCTACGACAACCAGAAATATTTCGACTTTGTAGAGAAGGCGCGCAACATGGGAATCACAATCCCTATCATCCCCGGCATCAAGCCGCTGGCAAAACTCAGTCAGCTGACGGTTGTACCGAAAACGTTCCATTGTGATATTCCAGAGCCGTTGGCACGAGAAATCGTGAAATGCAAGACCGACGATGATGCGCGGAGACTCGGTATTGAGTGGACTACCAATCAATGTCTCGACCTTTATTCCCACGGTATCTGTGATATTCATTTCTACACCATCGGAGCTGTTGATTCCGTTGTAGAGATTGTAAAGAGGTTGAGAGTTCAGAGTTGAGAGACTTTAGAGCTTAGAGTTTAGAGTCTTTCGTTTTATATATTAATAAGAGGTGAAGTTTAATGAAGTTATAGGTCAGGAAGAGGTAAAAGAACGCCTCATGCAGATGGTAAACGAGAATCGTCTGCCCCATGCCCTTATGCTTTGCGGACCGCAGGGTGTCGGAAAGAAGGCATTGGCTACTGCCTTTGGCTGCTATCTGCTCTCAAAAAAAGCAGAACAGCAAGCTGCACAGCCCTCTATGTTCGGAGAACCGGTAGAACCTGCCGAACATCCAATGCTCAAAAAGCTGGAGCATCCAGATCTGCATTTCACCTTCCCTACTATCAAACTGCCCTCCATGGGGTCGACCCACATGCCTATCAGTGATGATTTTATTGCTGAATGGCGTCAGTTGATGACCACATCACCCTACTTCGGAATGGATGATTGGATGGAAGCCGTAGGTGCTGAGAACCAACAAGCCATCATTACCGCAGGCGAAAGTGATGAGTTGGTCAGAAAGTTATCGTTAAAATCCAGTCAAGGCGGCTATAAGGTCAGCATTATCTGGATGCCCGAACGAATGAATATCGCCTGTGCCAATAAACTGCTGAAACTCATAGAAGAGCCACCACAGCAGACTGTTTTCATCATGATATCTGAAGAGCCTGACAAGCTCTTGGAGACCATCAGAAGCAGAGTGCAACGTATTGACGTAAAACGAATTGACAGCGAAAGCATCAGCAAAGCACTTGTAGAAAAACAGGGCATTGGTGAAGAGGATGCCCGCAGAATCTCTCGGTTGGCCAATGGCTCTTGGCTGAAAGCCCTTCAGGAATTGAAGGTGGGTACCGAGAATGAGCAGTTCCTCGACATGTTTATCATGCTGATGCGACTGGCTTACCAGCGAAGGGTGAGAGACCTCAGAAAATGGAGCGATACGATGGCTTCATTTGGACGTGAGAAACAGAAAAGATTCCTGGAGTTCTTCCTCCGACTGACGCGTGAGAACTTCATGTACAACTTCAAGCAGCAGGAGCTCTGCTATATGACCCGGCAGGAAGAGGACTTCGCCAAGAACTTTGCACGCTTCGTCAACGAAGGCAATGTGCTGTCCATATACGATCTGACCAATCGAGCTATCCGAGATATCGGACAGAACGCTACGGCGAGAATTGTGTTCTTCGACTTTGCCCTGCAAATGATCGTGCTATTACTACAGAAATAACAATACAATGAAATAAAAGACATAACGTCAAATAAAAAATGGAGAAGAAAGATCTCGAAATACGTACAGGTTGCGACCGCGGACTTTGCCGCGCTGCCATCGGACGACAGGATCGCCAGCTGAACACCTACGACTGGTTGGCTGATGTACCTGGGAATGCCGAGTCGACCGATTTGGTTGAAGTTCAGTTTAAGCATACTCGAAAAGGCTATTATCACAACGTGAACAACTTGCCATTGAAGAAAGGTGACATCGTTGCTGTAGAGGCAAGTCCAGGACATGATATCGGTGTGGTTACGCTGACAGGCAGATTAGTAAAAACTCAGATCAAGAAAGCTAATCTGAAATCGGCTGAGGATATCAAGCGAGTATATCGTTTGGTTCGCCAGATTGATATGGACAAATATCACGAGGCAAAGGCGCGTGAACATGCTACGATGATTGAGAGCCGCGAGATTGCGAAGCGTCTGGGACTTCAGATGAAAATCGGCGATGTGGAATATCAAGGCGACGGACAAAAAGCAATTTTCTACTATATTGCCGACGAACGCGTTGACTTCCGACAGCTCATCAAAGACCTGGCTGCTGCTTTCCACGTGCGAATCGAGATGAAACAGATTGGAGCACGTCAGGAGGCTGGTCGTATAGGTGGAACAGGCCCTTGTGGACGTGAGCTCTGCTGTGCTACATGGATGAAGAATTTCGTCTCTGTTTCTACGAGTGCTGCCCGCTATCAGGATATCTCGCTGAATCCGCAGAAGTTGGCAGGAATGTGTGCCAAATTGAAATGCTGTCTGAACTACGAGGTCGATGACTATATAGAGGCTGGCAAGAAGATGCCCAATAGTGATATCGTACTGCAAACGCTCGACTCCGACTATTATCTGTTCAAGCGCGATATCTTGGCAGGTCTTATTACTTATAGTACCGACAAGCGAATGGCTGCTAATCTTGAAACCATTACCGCTGAGCGAGCCAAGGAGATTATTGAAATGAACCGTCGCGGAGAGAAACCTGAATCGCTGCTGCATGAAGAGCATCAGAAAGAACAGAAAGTACCCGTCGACCTGCTCGCAGGCGATAGTATCACTCGCTTTGATAAAACAAAGAAAAAGAAGAAAAAAAAGCCACAAGGAAAAAAGCAGAAGTCTCAAGAAGGCCAACAAGAACAGAATTATGAGACAGAGCAATAGGCACATATTGATATTATTGGTCTTTACGGTTGCGCTGATTTTCATCGGCTGCAACCGTAATACCATATATAGTCATTATGAGCTAAGGCCTCTGAATGAGCAGGGATGGGAACAGACAGACACGCTCTATTATAACGTTCCCCCCGTGAAAACAGAAGGAAGCTATTCAGAAAAGATTTCCCTTCGAGCCAACAGCGAATATCCATTTACGGAACTTGTTGTAGTTATACGTCAAAAAGTACTGCCAGAAGGTCGAATACGGATGGATACCGTCACCTTCCATGTAACTGACACGGAAGGAAACAACCTGGGAAAGGGATTGAACTTAAAAGACTATCAGGCAACATTAAAAGAACTGTGGCTCCATAAAGGAGACTCCCTCAGTATCAGAATGACTCACTATATGCGCAAAGAACATTTGCCTGGTATTATGGGGTTGGGATTGTCCTTAACGCTTCATGCGCCTGCCAGCATCGATGCGGAGGAATATGAAGAGTAGGAAGGTAAATCCCCAAAGCGAAGATCCGCCATAACTGAAGAACGGTAGCGGAATACCAATAACTGGCGTCAATCCTAACACCATTCCCACATTGATAAAAATGTGGAATAAGAAAATGGACAGCACACAATAGCCGTAGACCCTTCCGAAGGTACTTATCTGTCGCTCTGCCAGATGAATCAGACGAAGAATCAATGACAAGAACAGTAGCAGTACGCCTGCAGCACCTACAAAACCTTCCTCCTCTCCTACCGTACAAAAAATAAAGTCAGTATCTTGTTCAGGCACATATTTCAACTTTGTCTGCGTACCATTCAAAAAGCCTTTACCCTCCAGACCTCCTGATCCGATGGCAATCTCACTCTGATGAACATTATAACCAGCTCCTCGCAAGTCTTCTTCCAACCCCAATAGCACGTTAATACGCGTTCGTTGGTGAGGTTCCAAGATATTATTCAGCGCATAGTCGGCAGTATTAAAAAACAATACGGAACCAAGCGCGAAGAGAGCTATCCAAAGATAGTTGTAGATACGAGTGTTCAAGGCTTGCCAGATGAGGTAGAACATCAAGAACACCGTCATACCTACTTGAAGCCAGAACATATCGAACGGCAAAATAAAAATATTGACTAAAAGAGCTATCAGCGTTATGCCAACGCATGCCTCTAATATTCGGAAAGAATCTTTCTGGCGCTGACAGAATATCCATACCATCGCACCAGAGAAGATTTGTATGAGTAGTAACACAACAAATTTTCCAACAGAAGTGGGTGTTTCGAAGAGCGGCACTTCAGCATACCGGATGCCTACCACAAAATATAAGACCATCGCAACACCAGTAAACAGAATGCTGCCAGTCATTCCTTCCCGATAGAGCACAAGGAAAAAGCTAAGATAGACCAATGCTGATCCCGTCTCGCGTTGCATGACGATGAACAACATTGGGATGAAGATAACGGCCAGCGTTGAAAGGAAGTCTTTCCATCCATGAATATTATACCCGTATTTACTCATGAACTTTGCCAGTGCCAACGCTGTAGCAAATTTTGCAAACTCAGCTGGCTGAAGTCGTAACGGTCCCAATACCAACCACGATCGGGAACCCTTGATGCTATGAGGATTGAAGATAGTGGCAAACAGCAGAATCAGGAAGAACGCAAACAGCACATAGGCAAACGTATCGTAGAAACGGTCATCAAGTAATAGTAAAACAAGTCCCAGCAATAGCGAGGTTCCAATCCATACGATCTGCATACCCGATCGAGTGGATAGTGAGAATAAATCCGTCTCACCATAAGTATAGCTGGCACCGCAGACGCTAATCCATCCGAAAGTAAGGAGGGCGATATAAATCATAATCGTCCACCAATCTATCGAGCGAAGAACGCCCTGTTCCTTCCTATTTCCGCTTTCGTTGTACATATTCGCTTTACAGATTCTTTTTTTTCAACTAAAGTCTTTCATCTATCATCTAGCATCGCTACCGTAGTTAATTCTCTTCTCTTGAATGGCAGTAGCTTTTGCTTCAGAAGCTTCAGAAAGCTCTCCGTGCAAGTATTGCTCCATGAGCAATCCACCAATGGGAACACCGTAGGTAGCACCCCAACCACCGTTCTCCACATAGACAGCTATTGCAATCTTTGGGTCGTTCATCGGAGCAAAGCCCATGAAAACAGAATGGTCGTGTCCGCGGTTCTGTGCTGTACCAGTCTTTCCGCAAGCTTCGAAATCATATCGAGACAACTCGTGACAAGTACCGCCCAAAGCTGATGCTCGCATACCTTGTACGACATAGTCGTAACTCTCACGTGTGGCTCTTGTATAGTGACGCGTGGTATAAGCAGTATCGAGCTTTTCGCCTTCCACTTTCTTTACTACGTGGGGAGTAATATAATATCCTCGGTTCGCAATGGTAGCACCAAGGTTCGCAATCTGGAGGGGTGTCAGGTTCACCTCACCCTGTCCGATGCTGATAGATATAATGGTCAGTCCGTTCCATGAACCCTTATAGGCTCTGTCGTAGAATTCCGCGTTAGGAATCAAGCCTCTTTTCTCACCAGGCAAATCTATCCCTAACCGGTAGCCAAATCCCATTGATACCATATAGTCACGCCAAATGTTCATCGCATTCTGGACAGAACCGTATTTCTTGTTGCCAATCATGTAGTAGAGTCCCCAACAGAAGAATCCGTTACAAGAGGTGGATAGAGCTGGTATCAGCGGTAGCGGAGCTGCATGACCGTGACAGCCAACTCGCAACCCCTTGAAAATGAAACCGTGAGAACAGGGATAAGGTGTCTGTGGGGTGATGATACCTTCAGAGAGAAAGGTCAGACCTTGTGATGTCTTGAAGGTAGAACCTGGCGGATACTGTCCCATGATACTGCGATTCAATAGAGGCTTCCAAGTATCTCTGCTCAGTTCACGATGGCTCTTGGCACGTTTGCGTCCAACCATCAATCGAGGGTCGTAAGAAGGAGAACTTACCATGCAGAGCACCTCGCCTGTCTGTGGTTCAATAGCAACGATACTACCAATCTTTCCTTCCATTAGTCGCTCGCCTAAGGCTTGCAGGCGGTAGTCAATACCCAATGTCAGATCTTTTCCTGGAACAGGTCGACGGTCGAAAGCGCCATTCTGGTAGCTACCTTTGACGCGCCCATGAGCATCACGGAGCAAGATCTGAATACCCTTTTCACCACGTAACTGCTTCTCATAACTGCGTTCAACACCCAGTTTACCAATATAGTCGCCTGGCTGATAATAGTTGTCAGCTTCAATATCAGCAGGTGATACTTCGGCAATATCGCCCAATACATGAGCTGCATAAGGATACTGATATTGACGAATGGTGCGTCGTTGGATATAGAAGCCCGGAAAACGGTACATCTTCTCTTGAAAGACTGAAAAGTCCTTGTCTGATAGCTGGTTCATGAACATTTGCTGCGTAAAGCGGGAGTAGCCAGGATTACGCTGTCGGTCCTTGATACTGGCCATTCTTGTATTGAACTCCTCGCGGGTAATACCCAAAGTCTGACAGAACTCCAGTGTGTCCAGATGGTCACGGGCCTCATTCATTACTACCATAATATCATAAGCAGGCTGATTGAATACCAACAGTTGTCCATTTCTGTCTCTGATGATACCACGTGAGGGGAAGTCTACTTTTTTTAGGAATGCATTTGAGTCGGCATTCTTCTTATAGTCGTCACTCATGAGTTGGAGGGTAAACAACCGGATGATATAGATCACCACAATCATGACAGCTATACCGCCAATAACGTAACGCCTATTTTCCAACCCGTAATCTATCATGAGCAAAATAGTATGGAGTAATAAGTAGAAGGTACGAAAGCTATTCTTTCCAACTTTGGAATGCCATTACAAGCATGATCGTAAGGATTGTACTCCCCACAATACTACCCAGCCAATATTGCCAGTTGAAGAAAGTGAAAGCTTCGAGTGAAAAGAATACTACACAGAAGATGAATACCGAAAGCAATGAATAGGTAAAAAACTTGCCCAATCCGAGTGTCTTGATTGAAACATGCATCATCTCATTAACCTCCTGAGGAAGGAATAGCGACAACAGATAGGGCTGAATACAACCTATGAGGGTTAATGAAGCACTTGCAACACCTGGAGTATTCGAAAAGGTGTCGATAATGAGTCCCATCGTGAAGCTCCACAGCAAAAGTCCCCATTTCGGATAGCCAACGGGAAACGTCAAGATGAAGTATACGTAGAGCAATGGAGTCGCCATGTTGAACAGCTGGATGCGGTTCAGCACCAATACCTGTGCTAAACAGAGCACCAGGAAAAACGACAGTCTTTTCAGCGTATCAATGGTCATGTATTTACTCTTTAATAGGAGTTAGCATCAGCGAGTCGATAGCGGCTTCTTTCAGTCGCATCCGCTCAGCCATGCTCTTATCGTTTATCACGTAAACATCTCTCAGACAAGAGAAATCAGTCGATAATCTAACCTGTAGTCGATAAGACAGGCCGTCATGGGAGTTGAAGATTTTCTCAATCCTTCCCACCGAGATACCGTGCGGGAAGATAGAAGAATATCCGCTGGTTTCAATCCAATCGCCTTTCTTGAATTTTGCATGACGGGGAATATCTTCCACATTAGCCCTTGTGGGGTCACCACCCGACCAAGTGAGATATCCGAAATAATCGGTTCCACGAATAGAACAACTGATGCGTGAGCGATTGTTCAGCGCTGGAATCACGATAGCATAATGTAGGCTTGTCAGATAAACAACTCCTACGATACCGTTGCCACAAAGCACTCCCATATCCGTCTCAATTCCGTCTGAACTTCCTTTATTAATGGTAATCAGATTGTCGCGCTGATTCACTGAGTTCGATACCACTTTAGCCGGTATGAGCTGATAGTCGTCCAGGTTTTCCATTTCCTGCTGGAACACGATGGTGTCACCCGATAATCTCTCGTAGCGTGTCCTCAGCATATCGAGTTGCTTTTCCAGGATGAGATTGTGCTGTGATAGTTGTTCGTTCTGTTGGTTCAGCGAAAAGAATTGTTCTATCTCCGCCTGACATTCGTAGATTTTGCCTGCCACGAGATTCGCAGATGAAATCCATACACTTGACTGATAGCTGTTGTAGCTGAACAGCATGACAACACTGACTGCCTCCAGAATAATGAAGAGCAGCCAGTGGAAATGTCGGGAGAGGAACTTCCAAAGATTTTCCATTCACCCGTCAGCTTTTATCTCATCAGGAACGAGAAGTGGTCTACATTCTTCAAAGCGATACCTGCACCTTTGGCAACTGAGTGCAAAGGATCTTCGGGAACGTGGAATGGAATGCAGATCTTACTCTCCAAACGCTTGTCAAGACCACGTAAGAGTGCACCGCCTCCTGAAAGGTAAATACCGTTCTTTACAATATCGGCATACAACTCTGGAGGAGTATTCTCAAGAGCCGAAAGCACAGCGTTCTCTATCTTAGCAACGGTCTTGTCCAGACAATGCGCAATTTCTTGATAGCAGACAGGTACCTCCATCGGTAATGCCGTGATACGATTAGGTCCGTGAACGACATAATCTTCAGGAGCTTCATCGCCCAGGTCGGTAAGAGCCGATCCTACGGCAATCTTGATACGTTCAGCCATACGTTCAGAAACTTTCACGTTATGCTGACGACTCATATATTCCTGGATATCAGCTGTCAGGTCATCGCCAGCTGTACGGATGGAGTTGTTCGAGACAATACCTCCCAGTGAGATGACCGCAATCTCTGTTGAACCGCCACCGATATCGACAATCATATTGCCTTCAGGTGCTTCCACATCAATACCGATACCAATAGCGGCAGCCATAGGTTCGAAGATCAGGTACACATCTCGTCCGTCAGCATGTTCAGCAGAATCGCGTACAGCACGTAGCTCCACTTCAGTAGAACCAGAAGGAACTCCAATCACCATGCGCAGGGAGGGTGAGAAGAGATGACGCCCAGAATGTACCATCTTGATCAAGCCTCGCATCATCTGCTCACAGGCTGAGAAGTCTGCAATCACACCGTCACGGAGCGGACGAATGGTTCGTATATTGTCATGCGTCTTCTCATACATCATCTTTGCCTTCTCGCCTACGGCAATCATCTTATCCGTACGGCGGTCAAGTGCCACTACCGAAGGCTCATCGACAACAATTTTGTCGTCGCTGATGATAATCGTATTTGCTGTGCCAAGGTCCATGGCCAGCTCTTGTCGGAAACTAAAAAATCCCATATTTCTTATTTTGTAAACCAACTATGGATGGCAGTGTCGTAATGAGAGCTTACTCCAAAGGCACGGGCAGCAAACATCTTACGCTGTTCGAGGGTTGTCTCTGCTCCCTGTTTGTTCAGCATATCGAGCAGTACGCCGTATTCAGCCTTTGAAGGAATGATGACTACATCCTTGAAATTCTTTGCTCCAGCACGGATGAGCGAGATTCCGCCAATGTCAATCTTCTCGATGATATCAGCTTCAGAAGCACCGCTGGCAACAGTTTGTTCAAACGGATAAAGGTCAACGATGACAAGGTCGATTTCGGGAATTTCATACTTTGCCATCTGCTCCCGATCACCTTCGTTGTCGCGGCGTCCCAGAATTCCTCCAAACACTTTTGGATGGAGTGTCTTCACACGACCGCCAAGTATTGAGGGATAGGTGGTTACGTCCTCAACCTTCTGGCACTCATAACCTAATGATTCGATAAATGTCTGCGTGCCACCAGTTGACATGAATTTCACGCCCTCTGCGTTTAGCTTCTTCAGTAACTCATCCAAACCGTCTTTGTGGAATACGGAAATCAATGCAGTCTTAATTTTCTTTGCTTCTGCCATGTTGAATTATTTATCTTATAACGTTATAAAATGTTTCTGCTGTCTTAGCGGTTGCAAAGTTACAAATTTTATATCAGAATAAATAAATTAAGGTGGGAAAATTTTCATTCCCACCTTAATTAATTATACAGGTCAAGAATTTGTATGTTTTAAGACAATCGTCTCTTAACTCCAAACCCTAAACTCTCGACAATTGTCTTTTATTTATTCTTCTTGTAATACTCAAGTCCAAGTTGAATGTTTTGCATAATGGCATCCGAAGTAAATGTTGCTCCTGTAACGCCATCCACCTTTGTCTTCATGGCGTCTTTAACCTTCATTCCGTCCCATTTGTTCATGAGGCCCTTCTTAACCTTTGCCATGTATTTGGGTGTTTCCTCGTTCTTCAAGGCTTCAACCTTTACAATCTTGTCTTTCTTGATGTAAATTTTGACGGGAGTTGTGCTGACGTATCCGGTAACGGTCTTTCCCAGTGTCGTGGTGTTTACCACATACATTCCGTCTTCTTTTGTCATCACCTCATTGTCCTCTTTGGGTGCTGCACTTACTAACGTGGCAGCCACAGCAATCACAGCAAGGCTGTTCATCATTTTCATAATACTTTTCATCGTTTATTATCTGATAATTATTTCTGTTTCAATATGTACTACGTCATTTCTGACGCAAGAATCTATTTCAATATGTTTTACATCTTTTCTGACGCAGGAATCAGTAAATGGTTTAATTCAGAATGCCAATTGAGATACCTACGCATTTGTTGTCCAGTGAATTATTGGTTTTCAGATAGTCACCATAAGCCCTCACGAACCATTTAGCTTCTAAGCTTTTAATGTGCAGCGGGAAAGCGTAGGTCAATTGCAGATGAGCCTGCCAATAGTTTGCTGTATAGTAGGCCATATCAGGCAACAGCACTTGTTGAGCGTAAACGGAATTAGGTTCTGCCAGTTGCAGGTCTTCATCCTTTGTGTTCGTGAAATGGTAGCCACCATTGACATCAATCCAGAGTTTGTTGTTCAGTAGCGTTTTCCCTCCTTCTACGGTAAGTGCATAGCGGTTATAGTCGAAGGTAGAGGATGGTAGCTTGTGCTTGAGGTTGGTGGTAGCCATCTGCGCAAGAAGTCCCACGTAAGCCTTTGTCTGTTGTCCCTCCGTAAAATTCAGTCGATAACGAAGTTGTGCATTCAGTCGTTTGGCCTGATAGCGTTTTTCGTAGGCAACCACCGTTTCGTGATAGTATGAGGTAACACCTGTTTCCGCGTCAGTTGTCTGCATGCGCTGTTGGGTATATTCATCACCATAGGCCTGCTGATAGTCAATACGAAGGTCAGCCTCATGCAACAGGGAGCCACTCTTAATGCGGTTTTGACTATTCACTCCTATTGAACGGGTAGCGTAATGAGCAGGTTCACGTTTTTCCTTTTCCAGGATATCCTCTTCACCGCGTTCCAATGTGATTGCGGTCAGCGAATTGATGAAATCAGTTTTTATGCCGTAATTCAGCGAGAATCCCAGCCGATGGTCAACCCACTGTCGGTTGAATCCCTTATAGGCACCTATCGAACCGTAAGCCTGTTCCAGTCCTCGCATTTCGTAATAAGCCAGATTCGGGTCGTTCTGTACGGTGGTCAATGACGGCATCTTCTCCTTGCGTCGATGATAGTAAGGTGAAAGTCCCAAGGAGTGCTTACCGATAGTATAGGTAATCGCTGGAGTCAACTGATACTCAAGTAGTTGCGAACGTGAACGCGGGTCACGAAGTCTGCTGAGGTCAGCCACCTGATAATCCAGTCGAAGACCAAAACGGAAGTTGCCAATGGCCTGAGTACCTATCGATCCTGTAAAGTCGAATGCCTGTCGGTCATACTTACCATTCACATCGCTGCCTGGGAAGTATGGATTGCCGTTGTATGGGTCGAAGACGTCAGCCCATCTGCGGTCTTTCGTCCTGTCCATCTCGAAGCTGAAATGTCCATAACCCACCAAATACTTTCCAATGGGCTGATAGCGTTCCGACT
This sequence comes from Prevotella sp., assembly GCA_017460515.1. GTDB lineage: Bacteria > Bacteroidota > Bacteroidia > Bacteroidales > Bacteroidaceae > Prevotella. Next base: position 72,737 of record JAFUAY010000035.1, on the reverse strand, counting down.
CGAAGCGCAACAGGTTCTGTTGTCCTCCTTCCTGCACTCGGTGATAGCTACCGCTCTTATGCTGAAGGGTAAACGAAGCAAAGCCTCGTGTCTTGGCTGAATCAAGACTCATTCCTGCTGCATTCTGCGTGTTGCGCCATAGTTCCGTAGCGTCAGCATAGCGGTAGGCACTCTCTTCCTGTGCACCAGCCACTATTGTATTCAGTAATGATAAAATTATAATGGTTCGTCTCATTTTCTCAAAAAGTCTGAAATATCTAAACTCTCCGCTTGTTCCATAGGAACGCCTCGTTGCGAAGAACTCTTAATCATATTCTCTTGGCTTAATCGTCTTCGACAGCTGGAAATCTTCCGTCGAGTTGTTGGTGTCAACCAGCCGTTTCTGTCCGTTAGCTCCTTGCTGTTCCGAGGTCTTGCGGTAGATTACCTCTCCATCAAGTCCGCTCAGCGTACTCAGCACTGCGTAACCAGCATCTATTTCGGTATACAGGCGCTTCGTCTGAATATCGATGCCTGTATTCTTACGGTGCAGCACATCCACGCCGTCAATGATGAGTCGCTTGGGCAGTAAAATCCATTGAGCACCCGTTGTTGCCGTATTTGGATATTTATAGGTGAGCGGCATTGCCGTAACGTCTTCTTCGGTATTAAAAATTACGATCCCTGCAGGTCCTCCACGAGTCAGGTTCAGGTTCGAAAGTGATGCAGTTGTTTGCAGATAGACAGCTTCCAGCGCCGGCACATCGGGGTTGTTCGTAACCTTCATCTGCAGGTCTTTTGCCTCAAAGTCAGCATCCAGCAAACTATGTTCCATATCGGTGTATTGTGAGTGGTCGATAGCGCTGTTGCAAAGCAATACGGTACCACCGGGTGCAACGGGATAGGGCTTTGCCGTTGGGATACGGAACACCTGCTTCAAGAGTACTACCGAGTCGGCATGTTGTTCGTGCAAGTTCTCCAATGTATAGGCAATGGTGCTGTTCGACTCCAAAAGTCCGATATATAGTCCTGCCACATCAATGGTGCTGTCCGACTGGTTATAGATTTCCATATAGGTGCCGTTCAGGTAGTTCGTATCGTTCCTGTCCTTTGAACCAGCCATATAGATCTTACTGATCAGCAGCGGACTGATGATTGATGCACGAAGCGTCAACGTGATCTCTGTGCTACTGGTAATGGCTTGCTGTGGAAGCGTTCCTGACACTATCAGACCTTTGTTTTCGTTCCAACTAGTCGAGATTGTATACAAGTCAGGAATCAGGTCGTCCGTATGAGCTCGTCCCGTAGAATCGGTAATGAGTCGTATGACGCGTCCCTCATGTGATTTGATCGACACTGTTCTGCCTGCCAGACTTACCTTCAACGATGTGTCAGCCATGACCAGTTGTACGTTAAAGGAAGTACCGTGAGTAGCACTGTCGTAGTCAATACAGGCAGTCAGCAGGGCTACGCAGGTAAATAATATGGTGATTATCTTTTTCATTATCTTGAAGTTTTTGATATTCAGAGGTTCAGCGACAGCTCAGCACCGAAGCTGAATGTTCCCGTGTTGCGCTGTGTTGGTGTCGACGATTTGTTTGTGCTCATGTAGGGTTCATAGAACAGGGCGTTGCTGACGTAGAACGACAGGCTCCCTACCCTTCCGAGTTCCTTGGTCAGACGGAACTGGGTGTTCCAGGTGATGGATTGCTTCGTAGGTTCCGTATCGGTATAGGTACGGTTGTTGTCGGCAATCGAGATATAAGGCTGAGTACCATCAGTATTCGTGGCGTGATACTGTCCGTCATTATAACCGATATACCCCGTCAGCATGTCAGTACTCAGATTTTCCTGTACCACCGTCAGCACTCCTCCGTTGTCAATGGTATGCAGCCATCCCGTAGGCACCTTGTTCGAGGTATAGGTCCAGTTGCTGTCGTGCCAGATGGCCTGTCCGGTCAGCGAAGCCACCATTCGAAGTTCGGGGATATGGGTCACCAGTCGGAGTGTCGTTACGAAACGACGGTAGCGGGTGAAATCTTCGCCTGAAGGATAAATGAACTTAATGGGAGTATAATCAGTGGGCGCTCCTGTTGAAGGCAATTGTTTGGGATTGCTGGTGTTCAGGTCGGTGTCCCATGATTTCGACTCATTCCAAGCTCCGCTCAGGTAGATTGAAGTACGCAGAGGCTTTACCTCGCCCAGGTCGAAGTCTATCTCCACACCTTTGTTGACAGTTGTGTTCGTGTTGCCCACCTTACCCGTTGTCATGTAGTACAGATAGTGCGAAGCATAGTTGTCATAGTTTCTGATAGTGGTGGGTTGTCCGGGCTTGATGGTATAGCCAGAACCGTTGCTGTAGGTATTGTGATAGTAAGCCAGGTATTCCGTCTCGTTGCCAAATCCGTTGGGCGTCTTGTCGTGATAGGCAAGCAGACTCAACTTGCGATTACCGGGCAGTTTGATATCGATACCTGCTTCAATCTTCGTGGTGGTGGCATTCTTCAGCTGTCGCGAGTACTCCACATCGTAAACCACCGTATGATAGTTCACAATACTGGTCACGGGATCGCTCTGTGAGATTTCCTGTGCAGCTACCTTGTCAATATATTTCTTGTCTGGATAGAGATGGTTTAATCCGGGAGCTTTCGAGTTCATGCCGATACCTGCTCTCAGGTCGAGCCATTCCGTCACCGAGAAGGCAACGTTCAGTCGAGGTGAGAGGGCTGTGGTAGCCACATCGCCAAAGGGCTGCATCGAACTGAATCGTAATCCGAAATTCACTCTCAGCTTGTTCACCTTATTAATATTATACAGGAAGTTGTTCTCAGCGAAGAATGAAAGCTGATGAAGCCCAGGGATATCGTAGAACGGACGCGGGCGACTATTCTCGTTCGTCTTGTAGGGATGTGAATCATCCTCGTTGTAGAATCCCTTGGCGTTGTTCCAGTCGTAACGGTAGTCGGCACCAATCTTGAAGCGCTGTACGGTCTTGCCTTTTCGCCAGAAGAAGTCGTCAGTCAGCTTCAAGAATACATTTCCCGGTCGGCTTTCCGTATAACCCGTTGCCTGATACGAGCCCTGTATCCAGTTGATATTGTTATAGCCCGTCTCCATAGCCATCACGATGTCGTTGCGTCCTGATGAGTTGCCCACGAAAGCTGTGGTGCGGTTGTCTGTCTGCGTATAGTTAAGACCTGCGGTATATTTCAGCGTTCGTGCTAATGGCATATCCAGCTGAATACGTCCGTTATGGGTGATGCCGAGTGTCAGGTTCTTGTTTTTTGTCTCATTACCTGTTTGTACGGCATCGGGATCTTCTCCGTTCCAGTCTTTCGTATGAACGAAACGCAACTTCGTATCCGTATGCCAGCGACGTGTGATGTCTTTGCCGTAACCCACATGGATGGTATAGCGGTCATACGAACGACTCTTCTCACGCGGGTCGCCCCATGCTTTGGCGTAGTCGGCATTGAAGTTGACGATACCCCACTTGCCCAGGTTCATGCCCTTTCCTGCGGAGAAGTTCTGAAGTGCGGGGTTGATCTTTGCCTTCACCTGTAGCGGAGTGACACCCACCTTCGAGTGAACGACTACAAGACCGCTTGTCAGGTCGCCGTATTCTGCCGACGGGATGCCACGAATCACTTCCACCTCGTCAATATTGTCGGCTGCCACTTGTCGGAGGTCAGTACCTGAGAAGGCTGTTGGCGTGAATCCTCCAGCGCTGATGGAGCCGTTGTTCGAGACAGGCATTCCGTCGATGACAATACTTGCACCAAAGGCAGCTGTTGCGTTGTTGGGCGCAATGGAGCGCAGTTGCAGGTTGGTAGGTGATATCAGATTGTTGTTACCCATCAGTTGTCCGGGTATCAGCTGCATCACGTCTGCCAATGAAGAAGCTTGCAGGTGGTCGATGGCTTGTCGACCGATTACGCTGGCAGTCGATGCTCCACTCTCTCGCTGTCGGGCGGTCACCTTGACTTCCTTCAGTGATAGTGAGGTGGGGTGCATCACGTAACTCATCTTCCTGTCGCCATCAACTTTGACGCGGGCGTTGATCGTTTCAAAGCCTACGTAGCTGATCTGCAGCATATACTCGCCCTTGGGCACATTGCGCATGATGGCTACACCATTCATGTCTGTCACCGCCATTACTTCTGCAGGCAACAGTTTCAAGGTGGCCATTACCACCGGTTCCTTACTGCCTCGTTCCATCACCGTAACAGTTAGCTCGTGTCCATTCTTCTGAGCGGTGGCTCCCATCAGGATGCAGGTGATGAATGACAGTAGAAATAGGATTCGTTTCGTCATACTTTATCGTTAGCGTCAGCAAAACATGATTATTTATTCTTTACACTCGTGGGGCTTGGGAACCTCTGCCTTGATACCGGCCTCTTTCAGTCCCTGTATCAGTTTTTCAGGCGATGTCTCGTTGTTCACATAGGTGATGGCGAGTGACGTGCGCTTCATGTTGACATTAGCATCATCGACCCCGTCGAGAGCAAGTGCAGCCTCTATGGTTTCCTCGTTGGCTTTGTCTTTTGGAATGATGAAATAGGCAAAGCTGATGTTCTTGCTGGTGTAATAGGTCACGGGTGTGTAGCCCATTCCTGCCAGTATCTCGCGAATCTCTGCCTTCGAAGTCTTGTTGGCATCGTAGCGGAAGAACACGTAGTGCTTGTCAAGATGTGGAGCGATACTGTCAACGCCCTCCACTTGGCTGATGCGTTTCGTAATACGTTCAGCACATTTCTGACAATGCATGTCGCTAATCTGCAATCCCATTCCGCGACGAATCACCTCGTTGGCGTCGTACTCGGTCGGTTTATAACGTCCCGTGGCGGTCAGTCGGCTCTTGATGGTATCAGCACAAGTGCGCTGCGCGTCGAAGATGATGCTGGCTGTGCGCTTTTCGAAATCATAGCTGGCGCGCTCGAAGCCGTCAATCTTCTTTAATACTGTGCCCACCTTATGTGCGCATTCTTCACAGCGCATCCCTTTGATGCGAACTACGAGGGTGTCGGTACCCGTGGCGAAAGCAGCCGTGAACAAGCCACAGGCAGCTATCGTAAGGAATATCTTTTTTTTCATAATTAGTAATTTTGTGCAAAGATAATAATTTTTCCGCTATTTTCAAACTATTAACTGTTAAATCGTCACTCAAACAAAAAACCTGCCGTCCGTAGGGAAGCAGGTTTCTTTGTTGTAGTTATTGTGCCATTTGATGATGCCAGAAGCGGTAGGTGATATCGGTAAACTCACCGTTAGGTTCCTGACGGTACATACGCTGGTTGGTCGACGGTTGTTTCAAAGGTCCCAGGTGTCGGATATAAGGGCCTATCTTGATATAGTCGAAATCGTTTTTCTTGATACCTGCGGGAACACGCAGCCGACCGCTGTACCAAGCCACCTTGAATTGAGGGTATTCTTCGTGGATATACTGTGCCAACAGGTTCACACCTTTCGGGTCAGCATCTCCGCCCATGAAAGCCAGACAAGTGATCTCGTTGCCGTATTTGCTGATGAACGCATCGATGGCGTCAGTGTTCAGCGGCAATCCGATATCTTCCCAGAGGTAATGGCTGTGGCACCCCGGACAGCGACACGGGCAATTGCTGATGTTGATTGCCAGTGTCACTTCGTCGGGTATCTCCTGAAATACGATTCCTGTGTTTACGTATTTAAGCATTATTCATTTCTCATTTTTCACCTGAGATCCTACGCCTGTGCATAGAATCTCCTTGCTGCCTCTTCCTGACGTGCCTGTGAGAAGTTTGACACGCGCTTCAGGTAACCGATGATGCGAGTCATGTAGTCAACATTCTTCGAGTGGCAATGCGGACACTCTTTCAAGTAGCGCTTGTCGATGGTACCGCACTCGTTGCAGACGGTGTTGGGGATATTGAACGTGAAGTAGTTACATCCCTCCTGTGCAGCCACCTTCAACAGGTGCTTGTACTGCTCTTTCGAGAGGTGCTCCTCCAGGTTCATGTGGAGGGCTGAACCGCCTGTGAGGTGCTCGATATAGGGAGCGCCGTGCAGTTTGAACTTGTCGATGACGCTCAAGCTGTCGTCTTCCACTACATAGAAATAAGAGTTGTAGCAGTCGCGTGGTACGAAGTAGCCGTCCTCGCGATCCCACTTGGCTTGCTTCACACCCACGTTCTCTGCAGGAATCATCTCGCAGTTGAACATCACGTCTTTCGTGCGATACTGCTTGTTATACTTCTCGATGAGACCGAGTATGCCCTGAACAAACTTCTGATACTTCTCGTTAGGTGTAATCTTCAATCCCATGAACTCAGCAGCCTCTACCAGGCCGTTGATACCGATAGTCAGATACTGACGACCGATGTTGATATAGCCGGCATCGAAGAGTGGCAACATTCCGTGAGCCTGCAAGTCCTTCAGGTTCTCGTTGTAAGCCAACTGCACCTTATGGCAGAGGTCGATGACGCTGCCCAGATACTCCAGGTAATCCATCTTGTGGTTGACGGCATATTGGATACAGCGGTTCAGGTTGATGGTGAGCACGCTCTTCGAACCTGTGCTGACGCCACCGGCACCAAGTGTATAGCTGAATCCGTTGTCGGTGATCTCGTTGCGCAGACGACAGCAGGAGCTCAGCGAGTCGGCATTGTCACTCATATAGGTGAAGAACGAGTGTCCCTCGGCATACATCTCAGCTGTGAAGTCGCCCCACTCCTTGTCCTTGCACTCTCCGTTCTCGTCGGTGAGCAGTGCCATTGTCTCTACGGGGAAGGTCAGCATGGTCTTCGTGCGCTCGTGGTTGAACCACTTCATGAAGCGCTTCTGCAGCCAGGAGAGTCCGTCCCAATCGGGTTGGCTTCCGTCGGGGAAGTAGAACTCGCCGAAGATGCTCTGGAAGTAATACTTGTCGTAGTAGGCCACGTTCCAGAACACTGCCTGGTAATTCCGTGCGCCGGTGGGCTGTTTCATCGTGTAGACAATCTCCTCGAAGTAGTCGGTGATCACCTTGTCGATGGTGCGCTTCTTCAGCGAGAGGTCGGCCTGCTGTTCGGGATGCTGCCAGTAGTCAAGTCCGTACTCCTTACCGATGAAATAGTTCATGTACATGAGGAACTCCGGGGTGGCACATGCACCGCTCAGCATGGAGCTGACCATGAACACCATGTTGACGAAACCGCCTGCAAACGACTTCAGATTGGTGGGAGCCGTAGAGTTGCCGCCGATGGCAGTCGTGCCTCCGATGAGCCAGGGATACATGGTGATTGATGCACAATAGTTAGCCAGCGAGGTCTCGTCGTTCTTATATATAAAGTGGTGTGTCAGCTTGTCGATATATTCGTCGGCCAGTTCCTTGCCGTACATCTTTTTGATGCGCTCAGTGAGCAGACGACGGTTCAGACGGATGAAGTTCGACTTCGGCAGCTCGCCAATCAGTGTGGCAATGTTCTTGTGCTCCACGTTGGCGTTGGCGTCATACTTCGAACCCGTTGCCGCGTTCTTCGTCTCTTCCATGTACTCAGAAAGGAACAGCATCTTTTCCAGTGTCTCACGGTCTTCTGTGTGTTCCTGACGATAGAGGATGAACGACTTCGCCACCTTAAAGTGACCTTCGCGCATCAAGGCCTCTTCCACCTGGTTCTGGATGTCTTCCACCTTGATATCCTCATGGATGTCGAGATGACTCAGTATCTTTGACACCGTGCCCAGGTCAGAGGGCTCGTTCACACTCTCGAATGCCTTGATGATGGCATTCATAATTTTGTCAAGCGAGAAGCGATCTTTTGAACCGTCGCGCTTCGTAATGGTAAAATTTTTAATTTCCATTGTTATCTCTTTGTTATACTTTTTATGTACTTTAGGTCTCTTGTTTTAATGCCAAAGTTATCCGTTTTGGACAACTTTTCGGTTTTAGGTTCGGAAAAAGTTTTCCGTTTTGATTATTTTTCCGCTTGCAAAGGTACAACAAATTTTCCAATTTGCGTATCATTTATATTGTAAAAAAAGTATAAATTTTTATCGGTGAATAGGATTGGAATATTCTTCAACACCTCAAATAAAAATAGCCTCCCTAACCGTGACTTTTATTAGACGAATAGACTACTTTCACAAGCAGGGAGGGAAAAATGAGTTAGGGAGGCTATAACTTTCTGTCGGAGCGTCTATACCTGATGGTAAGTCACCAATCCTTCCATAGGACTCTGCAATGTGCGCCCTACGTGGAATCCTTCAAGCTCGGCAGCCTGTTCAAGTTGCTCACGATAGATAAATGCCATCGAGCCTACGAAGTGAACGGGCAGCTCCGGATGCTGATAAGGTGAGATATTGCTGCGGAAGAACTGACGGAAATTCTGAATCACCAGATCGCGAAGCAACGGATTGTCGAGATGCTCCTTGATATATTTCGAGGTGGTGGCCAGGAAACGGTTGGCCAGCGGTTCGCGATACACCTTCTGGATGACGTCGGCCTGTGTCAGCTTCTCCTTTTCCAGATACTCATCACGGATAGCGGCAAACTGCGGATTCTTGAAGATGGCATTCATAAACATCCTGCCGAGAACCGACCCACTACCCTCGTCGCCGAGGATGTAGCCAAGTGCTGGCGTGTTCTGAACAATCTCGTTACCGTCATACATACAACTGTTGGCACCTGTTCCCAGAATGCAGGCAATGCCCGGTTCGTGCTGACAGAGGGCGCGTGCGGCAGCCGTCAGGTCACTATGCACCTCAATATTCTGCGGTGAGAACATGTCGCCCAGTATTGTCTTCATCATAGGTACGTGCGCAGGCGTGCACCCGCTACCATAGAAATATACGCCTATCTGCGACAGCAAAGCCCCCTCCAGCACCTTTGAGTTGATGAGTGCTGCACGTGGGAAGGTAGAGAGCTGTGGGATCAGCTCGCGTGCCAGAATCTGACGAATATCGTCGGCTGTCTGGTGAATAGGAGTGATGCCCTGACACTGAAAGGTTGCAATGATGTCCCACTTCGTAGGATAAGGCGAATGGAGCAATGTCCAATCGGTCTTGGTGCTTCCGCTGTCTGCTATTAATATCATAGTTGTAGTGATGTTTTATTTTTTCAACGCAAAGATACGAACTTTTTTTGAAACGCCCTTCTTTTTCGTTAGTTTTTTAGTAAAAAAATTTAAGTTTCGCATTCGCTCAACTTGAGAAAGTTGAATAAAAAATATTATCGTAACAACATTGTAACGTTCAAATGATCAGTTCTTACCTTTGTTAATGATGTATATGCCCAATGCTGCAAGTCCGCCGGCAAGTGCATATTTCAGATGGAACGTCTCGCCAAGACAGAGGCAGGACGTGACAGCACCGACAATGGGTATCAGCGAATTGTAGATGGCTACCCTTCCCACCGGATTACAGCTGAGCAGTTTGTTGTAAAGCGCAAATCCGATGGCAGAGATGGCTGTAAGCAGCAACAGACAGCTGATGCCGAGTGCATTGACATGGGGCAGCGAGCCGCCCAGACTTAACCCTGAGACGACGAGCAGCGAGCCTCCGATGGCAAGACTGTATCCCGTTCCCACGAACACATCCACCCGTCGACTCAAGCCGCGAGTCATCAGGTTTGCCGATGCGCCACAGAGGGCATTGAGAATAATCATGCCGTCGCCCAGCCACGTGAACTGTCCACTTTCGGCTCCGCCGAGGTTCAACGAAAGCACGCCTCCGAAGCCTACTATACAGCCAAGTAGTTTCCTTGAAGTCAGTTTGTCGCTTTTAAAACAGGCACAGGCCAATAGCACCACAAGGAATGTGCTCAGTGAGTTGAGGATAGCGGCCCGCGAGCCTTCACTGTGCGACATGCCGATATAGAAGAAGAAATAGTGGAGCGCTGTGTTCATCAGTGCAAAGGCGAGGATGAACCACCAGTCACTCCCGCTGCCCGTCCTGAACGACCTGCCATTCCCACGCGCCAGCGTCAGCACGATGAAGCCTGCCAGGGCAAAGCGGATGCCTGCAAAGAGCATTTTACTGCCCGTCATGTCTGGGGTAATACCAAAGGCACTGAACCCTATCTTAATCAGCGGAAATGCCCAACCCCAAGCGATAGCGGCTGTCAGGGCAAACACGACTACCCAGGTAGGCCTTTGAAATATGGATATTCTTGATGCTTCCATTCCTCGTCATTTTGGCTGCAAAAGTACGAATATTATTTCTGAATGACGATATAACGAACATGAAATCTTAGTTAACAGTCGGTTTCCTGATTTGTCGCATTGGTTGTTGCAGTGTTGCAGTGTTGCAGTTCCAAAATAGGTTCTATGATAGTCAAAATTTAACTCTATATTTATATAATAAATATAGAAGTATTTTTAGGGTATGGAAATACCCTTTGGAGAACTGCAACACTGCAACACTGCAACAGCGAGAGCCAAAAATTAAAAAAAATTATAAGGTCCGAGACAGTGAAAGCCAAGAACGCTGGGAGTGAAAGCCAATTTCACTGGGAGCGAAAGCCAAGAACGCTCTGTTAGCGGTTACTTCCCCAGGAATTTGGTGCTCAGATACTTTTGAAAGGCCTCCTTATAAAGGTCGCCAATGGGAAGGTATGTATCAGCATCCATGATGATGCGGTTCTTGTTGACCTCCTGAATTTTCTTGAGGTTGATGATGTACGAACGGTGGATGCGCATGAAGTAGGCAGGCAGGTTCTCCTCCATTTTCTTCATCGACAGCAGTGTGATGATCGGTTTTGGCTGACCTTCGAGCCAAACTTTCAGATACTCACTCATCGCTTCAACATAGCGAATATCGGCAATATTTACGTTGACAATGCGATAATCAGTTTTCAGGAAGAGCGTCTCAGGCTGTTCGACAATCGGTTCTTCAGGCAAGTGAGTACCCTCCAGTCTCTCACGAAGTCGCTGGGCAGCCCGCTGAAAATCCTGTAAACCGAAGGGCTTCAGCAGATAGTCGACGGCATTGACGCGGAATCCCTCGACAGCATAATCGCTGTAGGCGGTAGTAAAGACGATAAGCGGTGGCGCCACGAGCGACTTCACGAAGTCCATGCCGTTGAGGTCGGGCATGTTGATGTCGCAGAAGATGGCATCCACGGTGTCATTCTCCAGAAACTTCCGGGCTTCCATCGCACTCTGACACTGGGCAGCGAGTTCGAGGAATGGCACTTTATTGATATAGGCGACAAGCTGCTTAAGAGCCAGCGGCTCGTCATCGATGGCAAGACAACGTATCATGATGTTTTATGATTTGAGAGGTAAGGATAGTTCAACTTGGTAGACATCGCTGGTGTCGTGAATCTTCAACGAATAGTTATTGTCATAGAGCAGTTTGAGGCGCTTACGAACATTGTCGAGCCCTACCCCGCCCTTTTCCTTGTTGGGCCGGTCTGCCTTTGAGTTGCAACAAAGGAAACATAATTTGTCATCATCTACAGTGACCGTCACTTCGATAAAGGAGTCGTGCTGATAGCTGATGCCGTGCTTGAAGGCGTTCTCAATGAAGGTGATGAGTATCAGCGGCGGTATTTGCCGGTCGGGTGATTCTTGCGGCAGATTGAGCGTAATCTTTACTTTCTCCGTATAGCGTAACTGCATCAGCGCCACATAATGGCGAATGAAGTCGAACTCACGCGATAGGGCTACGCTCTGCTTATTGCCTTCGTAGAGTACGAACCTCATCATCTTTGAGAGTTCCAGAATGGTGTCTTTTGCCTGTTCTGGATCAATATCCACGAGTGCATGGATATTATTGAGCGTATTCATGAAGAAGTGCGGGTTGATCTGATACCGCAGATACTCTAATTGCTGCTCCAGATTCTCACGTTCCAGTATGGCAAGTCGCTTCCGGTCGCTCCTGCTGCGGAAGTAGAATTTGATGCCCAGATTGGCGCCAAACATGAGTAATGCCACCATAATGGCCAGGATATCGCGTTCGCCAACGATGGGCGGTGGCGCGTCTGCCTTATGTATTCTGCGAGGAGGACGATGTTCAGCTTTCTCGTCGGGTAATGGCGGACGCTCCTCGTCAAACTCAAAGGGAGGCTCGTCGTGTGGTGGCTCATGGTGTCTGTTATGTTCTATGCGAGGCCTGGGACCTATCTCGTCAGGTCTGCTGCTGCATTGGTAGATGGTGAATGCCGTCAGGATAGCCACTACGGTGGTAACGTAAGCAGCACGCTTATGGCCGTGAACGAGCACAGGCGCCAAAAGGAAATTATGGATGACGAACAGCAGCAGATAGGCAGCGAAATGCTTCCACACAATGCCCACCTCGTTCCAGTTCAGTTCGATGTCGGCGTTGCTGACTGTACGAACATACAAACTCAGTAGTGGGGCCACGAATAGTAAGCCCCATGCTACCAAGTATATCAGGTTCTCCTGTTTTGACTGTATTGTCCAGTAGTTCCTTTTCATCATGAGTAATTTCAGAATAGAAGGATGCGGTTTCCTATTACCAGCGACCTCCACCACCGCCAGGACCGCCACCGCTGTTGCCTCCTGTATAGCTGCTCAGCGACACCGTAGAACCGTTGCTGACGGTGGCATTCAGATAACCCATACCATTGAAGATGCTTGTGCCTCCACTCACGCTGACGCTTGATTTGAGCGTAGGTTGTGTTGAGCCGGATACCACGATGCCTGAGCCGCCACTTGATGGGGTTTTGAAAGCAATGGTCTCTTGACCGACGGTGATAGCATACCAAGTGCTCTTGCTCCATGAAGATGCATTATAACAAGCCTGCTGAAGGCTGCTGTTGTTCTCCAATCCGCCAATGGCGATAACGGTTCCGCCGGTTAGGTAGAGCTTATATCCACCTTCGGTATTGGCATCGAGGCCTACTTCGGGGCTGCCTGAACAGATGGCGTAAACCACACCACCCTTGATATACATATTTCCGTTGGAGTCAAGTCCGTCGTTGCCGGTGGAATAACCGCACACGTAGCCTCCGCTGACTGTCAGATGACTGGCTGCATTGATGGCGTCATCGCTTGCCTGAACATAGATTTCTCCACCGCTGATGTCGATAGTACCCTTTGATTCCAGTCCTTCATGATTAGCCGAGGTGATGATCATCGTGCCGCCCGTGATGACAATGTTGCCGTCGGCCTTCACGCCTTTCGCATATTTATGACTGGATGAGGTGGTGCTGCCCCAACGACCTCCGCCACTTGATGATCCGTAGTTAGAGCCCTGAGCCTTGGCTGTGATGGTGCCGCCGCTGATGGTCAGCGTACCATCGCTATTGATAGCGCGTCCGCCCTGACCGGTATTGGTCAGCGTGAGTGTTCCGCCGGCGATGTTGATAGCGATGTCGCTCTTCAGACAAGCGCTGCCAGCAAGGTCAGTGCTGTCGCTGGTGTCCACGCCACCCGAATTGGTCACGTTGAGCGTAGTAGAACTGCTGCTCTCGTTGACAAACAGTGTACCCGTAGCCTTGATGCCCTTCGAACCTACTGCCGTAGTAGCAATGGTCAGCGTACCGCCCTGAATGTAGATGTTGCCAGAGTCTTCATCCTCATGATTGGTGGTCTCGCCGGTATTGGTTGTTCCGTCCAGATCACATTGTATACCGTCGTCGCCCACACCGCTGATGCTGACGTTTCCGCTCTCCATCAGGAAGTACTCATTACAGGAGATGCCGTCGCCAACTGCCGACGTGATGTTGAGCGTCAGGTTCTTCACTTCGATATAGTCACCGCTCTTGATGCCGTGTTTCGTTTTGCCAACGACGTTCAGCGTTCCGTTGCCCTGCAGTTGGATCTGTCCCTTGCTATAGATACAGCCCTTCTGCTCACCATTCGCTCCGTCGGTCAACGTATTAATGGTGTTCTTCTTCGCGCTGATCTGAATGCGTTTGCCGTTTGTGATGTAGATAGCTGCTCCGCTGGGGTTGGTCAGCGTCACGCCAGCCAATGCAACAGAACATTTGTAGGAGCCACCCAATGCAAATTCGCCATCGGTAGAGGTGCCTGACAGCGTGTAGGTAATCTCATCACCGTCAACGGCATCGGTATTACTTTGCAAGATGGTCACATGGGCGCCATTCACTGTAGGCGTGACGTATTGGGCCACATTGCCAGCCACGGTAACCGAAGCCGACGTGCCTTCGTAGCTGATGCTGACAGCGTTGTTGGTAACCTCGCTATCATCAACAGTCATCTCCGTGATGTCGGTAAGGGTGAAGGTCTTGCCCATGATAGTGACCGTCTTACCGTCGGCATAGGTCATCTCACCTGTTTGGGCTGATGGAAACTGATAAACAACGCTGCCCACCTTGACGTTCAGCGTTTGGCCGCATGCTACTATCGTCAGCATGAGCGCGATGATGGTTGTATAAATCTTTCTTGTCATATTCATAGAAAAATAGATTAATTTCGCTTGCAAAAATACGAATTATTCATTAAACGAAGAAAAATTTTTCAATGAAACGCCATTTTCTTTCAATGAATCCCGATGTGTGTAGCTGTCATGCGAAAATAGAGTGAACAGTATCATTATCGGCATCCTTTGCTTTTCGCTGAACGAATCATGACTTTCGCTGAATGAATTTTGAGAGATGAGAAGTGTCATGTACTTTTGCATTGAAATCAATTAATAACGACTATGAATATGGAAAAGATTTTGACAATTGCGGTGCTCGTAGCATCATTAAGCGTGATAACCTGCTGCTCGGCTGACGATCCGTTTAGCGAATATAGTACTATTAATTATGGTGGTTGGCAGACGAACGGAGGCAGCTCAGTAGCATCGGGCGAGTTGGCTTCTTTCAGCGTAGACATCGACAAGACGAGTGCTGAACCTACGAATAGTGCCAGCGAGTATTTCCCGGAAGAAGAGGATGCACTGGAGAACAATACCTTCACCACAGAGGTGAGCATCGACCTTTCGAACCCCACGGCAAAGACTGAAAACGGCGTTGAGGTAACGGTCAATGGAGGTCACATAACTGCCAATCACGGCGAGACGAAAAAGGTATGCTACGTGTTGAGCGGAACGACAAGCAACGGTTCTTTCACCGTACTGGGCGACAAGAAATATGCCGTTAAGCTCAATGGGGTCAACATCACGAACCCTGATTCGGCTGCCTTGAACCTGTTGAGCGGCAAGCGCGCCTTCATCATCCTGGTTGATGGAACGTCCAACACGTTGACCGACGGAACAGGAGGTAGTCAGAAGGGAGCGCTGTATTGCAAGGGCAAGCTGCTTTTCAACGGTAGCGGTTCGCTGAGCGTCACAGGTAATTCGAACAATGGTATCCATTCGGCAGATTATATCGTATTCCGTAAGGGAAACAACGTCTATGTGAAGTCGACTGCCAATCACGGCATCAAAGCCAATGACGGCATCTTCATCAATGGCGGTATTGTCAACGTAGAGGTGACGGCAGCAGCTGCGAAAGGTATCAACAGCGAGAGCCACATCATCGTAAACGGTGGACGGACGACTGTCATCACTACCGGTAACGGAACCTATGACACAGAGGCAAAGGGTGCTGCTGGCATGAAGTGTGATTCCGTCCTGACGGTAAACGGAGGAGAACTGCGGTTGAAGAGCACCGGCTCAGGCGGCAAGGGCATCAGCACGGATATGGAAGCGTTGTTCAATGGGGGCAATGTCTATATAGTCACCACCGGCGGACAGTTTAAGAGCAATAACGATACCTCGTCGCCCAAAGGTATTAAGGCCGACGGCAATATCACTGTCAGCGGCGGACGAATCTGGGTGCGCACCAGCGGAACAAATGGTGAGGGTATCGAGACGAAGAAAGAACTGACGATTACTGGTGGAGAGGTGGCTAGCTATGCCTACGACGATGCTATCAATTCAAAGAGCACGATGACAATCAGCGGCGGATATGTTTATGCACAGGGACAGCATAACGATGGACTTGATGCCAACGGCAACTGCTATATCAAAGGTGGCGTGATCTATGCCGTCTGTTCAGGACAACCGGAAGTGGCTATCGACGCTAATACTGAGGGCGGCTACAAACTCTACGTGACGGGGGGAACAATCGTTGCCGTAGGAGGACTTGAGAACGGTAGCAGTTTGACACAAGCCTGCTATCAGAGTGCATCGTGGAACAGTGATACCTGGTATGCGCTAACCATTGGCAATAACACTTTCTCGTTCAAGACGCCTTCGAGTGGCGGCTCAGGGCTCGTGGTCAGCGGTAGTAGCCAGCCGACTCTCTCGTCGGACATCACCGTCAGCAACGGCACATCCTATTTTGGAGGTCTCGGCATCACTAACGGAACTGTTGAAGGGGGAAACAGCGTCTCGCTCACAAGCTATACGGGAGGCAACAGTATGGGGGGAACGAGCGGTCCTGGAGGAAGACGTTGAGGTAGTAAAAAATTAACGTTACAGCAAC
The DNA here is from genome assembly GCA_017460515.1 of Prevotella sp. Taxonomy (GTDB): domain Bacteria; phylum Bacteroidota; class Bacteroidia; order Bacteroidales; family Bacteroidaceae; genus Prevotella. The sequence continues at coordinate 56,401 of JAFUAY010000035.1, read as the reverse complement.
GAGGAAAAAGGCAAAATAATTTGTTTTTTTCCTCTTTTTTTTGTACCTTTGCACCTGTTAGAGAAAAGATAGAAAAGGTATGAATATAAACATTTGGAATAAGCCTTGGACAATGAAAGAAGGCTTCCTCATCGGAGGAGGCCTGATCATTGCGGGCATGCTGCTAGAATTAAGCGTAGGAGGCGTTGATTGGGATGCTTTCGCCTGGCCAGCCAATGGTATAGTGATGGCCCTATTCCTTGCTATCATCATTTCACTGTTCCTGTTCCGCAAGAAGGTATATGCTTTCCGCTTTATCAGCACTTATCAGGCCGCTATACCGGTGTTGGCTTATGCGGTAGTCTTAACGACCATCATGGGATTGACTCGCCAGACGGTTGACGGCACGTGGCTGAACAACATGCTGACATTCTGGCCCTTCGTGCTTATCTATGTGTATATGGCTGTGATTCTGGGATTGGTCATTCTCAAGCAGATACAAGCAGAAATCAACAAGATACGGCACTTCCATTCCTTTCGTCAGTTGTTTACCGGTTTCCCGTTCTCACTGCTTTCCCACTTAGGATTGTTCCTGGCCATGACAACAGCTACGCTTGGCAATGCTGATATGGAGCGACTGAAGATGATCACGGTAGTGGGTGAACCGGAATGGCGCGCGCTGACAAAGGAGAATGCAATCCGTGAGCTACCGCTTGCTATCGAGTTGAAACAGTTTATCATGGAGACCTATGATGACGGTTCGCCCAAACGGTTTGCCTCAGAGATACAAATATTGACCAAATCGGGGAAAAATATCCATACAACGGTAGATGTGAACAACCCGTTTGAAGTGGATGGATGGAAGATTTATCAGTATGGTTACGATACACAATTAGGACCTATGAGCCAGACATCGATACTCGAACTGGTGAGCGACCCGTGGCTGCCGTATGTGTATACGGGTATCTATCTGATGCTGGCAGGAGCGATACTCATGTTTGTCAAGGGAGGAGTTAAGGGTTGAGAGTCAAGGGTTGAGAGTTTAGAGTTGAGAGTTGAGAGTTGAGAGACTTTAGTTAAGAGAGTTTAGTATGGATTGGAGTTATTTTATATATTATGCAGCAACTGCGGTACTGCTTTGGATGATTGGAGCATGGGCCGCGTGGAGGGATAAAACGGTAGTAGCCTACACATCGACTGTCATCGGACTTGTGGTGTTCTTTTCGTTTATACTGATGATGTGGATATCGCTTGAGCGTCCGCCACTTAGAACGATGGGCGAGACACGTCTTTGGTATTCATTCTTCCTTCCCTTGGCAGGTGTTATCGTCTACTCTCGTTGGAAATACAAGTGGATTCTGTCGTTTTCTACCCTATTGGCTATCGTGTTTATCTGTGTGAACATCTTCAAGCCGGAGATTCACGACAAGACTCTGATGCCCGCGCTACAGAGTCCTTGGTTCGCACCTCACGTCATTGTCTATATGTTTGCCTATGCCGTGTTTGGGGTGGCAACGCTGATGGCAATATTCCTCCTTTTGTCGCCTAAGTTAGGGAGTCATCGGGAGCTGAACGTGGACAAGAACTTAGGGGGCTTGGATGATTTGGTTTACGTTGGCTTGTCCTTTATGACCATCGGCATGCTCTTTGGTGCATTATGGGCAAAGGAGGCCTGGGGACACTACTGGTCGTGGGATCCGAAGGAGACTTGGGCTGCCATCACTTGGTTTGCATACCTTTTATATATACACTACCGACAACTCCCCCGACAGAATTCCCGGTTGGCCTACATCATGCTTGTCATCTCGTTCGTACTGCTTCAGATGTGCTGGTGGGGAATCAACTACCTGCCTTCAGCACAAGACTCCAGCGTTCATACCTATAGTTTGAACTGATGATTTCATCAAAGGTGCAAATAAGTTGGTAAAATGTATGGAAAATTGAAATAATATTCGTAACTTTGCACAGTTAAAACTATAATGACTATGTTTTCAAAGAATACTTACATTTCTCGACGAGAGCAACTCCGGAAGTTAGTAGGAGAAGGAATCATCATATTGTTTGGTAACAACGAGGCTCCTGCCAACTATCCTGCCAACAGCTATGCTCCTATGCGTCAGGACTCGTCGTTCCTGTATTACTTCGGACAGCATCGCGATGGCCTCGTTGGCGTCATTGATGTAGACAACAACGAAGAGATATTGTTTGGCGATGATATAGATGTTGAAGATATCGTTTGGATGGGCTATACACCATCGGTTGCCGACCTTGCTGCCGAGGTAGGTGTCGCGAAGACGGCTCCAATGGCTAAACTTAGTCAAGTATGTTGCGACTGTGTCGCAACCAAAAGAACCATCCACTTCCTGCCTCCCTATCGCCACGACACGAAGATCCAGATTATGGACCTCTTGGGCATTCATCCTTCACAACAGAAGGAGAAAGCATCGCTGAACCTGATTAAGGCGGTAGTGAAGATGCGCGCCACCAAAGAGCCGCAGGAGATAGAAGCTATCGATCGTGCCTGTGATGTGGGTTACGCTATGCATACAACTGCTCAGCTGCTGATTCGTCCGGGCGTCACCGAGAGGTTTGTTGGCGGACAGGTTGACGGTATTGCACGTTCGTTGTCACAAGGCGTAAGCTTTGCCACCATCTTCACCCAACATGGAGAGATTATGCATGGGTGTCCTTCAGATGCATTATTGGAAGACGGTCGCTTAGCTCTTTGTGATTCAGGATGCGAACTCAACGACTATTGCTCCGATAATACGCGTACGATGCCTGTCAATGGTAAGTTCAACCAGCGTCAACTTGAAATCTATTCAATTGTGGAAGCTTGTCATGACCACGTGCTCGAAGTGGCAAAGCCGGGCGTGAAATATGCTGACGTTCACTTCTCTGTATGCAGACTCATGACTGACCGTCTGAAAGAGCTCGGATTGATGAAGGGCGATACGGAAGAAGCTGTAAGAGCCGGAGCTCATGCGATGTTCCTGCCTCACGGATTGGGTCACATGATGGGTATGGACGTGCATGATATGGAAGGATTAGGACAGATTTACGTTGGATTTGACGAGGAGACGCGTCCGAACCTGGAACAGTTTGGTACCAACTGCCTGCGCATGGGTCGACGATTGGAGGAAGGCTTCGTGGTTACCGATGAACCTGGCATCTACTTCATTCCTGCACTCATAGACGACTGGAAAGCCAGCGGTCATTGTAAGGAATTCCTGAACTTTGACAAGCTGGAGACCTATAAGGACTTTGGCGGAATACGTATTGAAGACGACCTGCTCATCACGAAGGACGGATGTCGTTTTATGGGCTCGAAGCGTATTCCTTATCATCCTGACGAACTGGAGGAATTCATGGCTTCAAATAAAGAGTAACGAAATAACGACATCACGAAATAACGGCATAACGAAATAACGATAAACATCATCACGACAAACGCAATAATAAATAAATAGTATGAAGAAAATCTTATCACTTGCACTCATGGCGATGCTCGCCCTTGGTGCACAAGCTGAGGAAAAAGACTCAGTAAAATCAAACAAACCGGTGTTTACCACCATCAAAGAGAATAAGATAACCGGTATCAAAGACCAGAACCGTTCGGGTACCTGCTGGGATTACTCTACCCTCTCCTTCTTTGAGGCGGAGATCCTGAAGGCCACGGGTAAAGAGTACGACCTTTGCGAGTCGTTTGTGGCTAACAAGACCTATATGGCTCGCGCTACTCAGGTGGTTCGCTATCATGGTGACTGCCAGTTCTCACAAGGCGGTTCTGCTGAGGATGTGCTTGCCACGTTGAAGGACTTCGGTATTTGTCCTGAAGGCGCGATGCCTTTCCCCGGTTCGCTTTATGGCGACTCGCTGAACAATTTCAATGAGTTCTTCTCGCTGCTGGAGCCTTATGTGGCAGCTATTTCAAAGAGCTCAGCCAAGAAGATCTCCAACCAATGGAAAGTGGGCTTGCAGGGCATCCTTGACGCCTACCTGGGTAAGTGTCCCGAAGAGTTTGAGTATCAGGGCAAGAAATACACACCGAAGAGCTTCGTTCAGTCGCTGGGTATCAATCTGGAAGACTACGTGAGCATCACCAGCTATACTCACCATCCTTTCTATACCGCTTTTGCTGTTGAGGTACAGGATAACTGGCGTTTCCCTCTCAGCTATAACCTGCCGATGGACGAGATGATGCAGGTCATCGACAATGCCATCAATCAGGGCTATACCATTGCCTGGGGCGGTGATGTGAGTGAGGATGGCTTTACACGTTCAGGTCTTGCCTATGCCGTTGACGGAAAAGCTGCTCAGAGCCTTCGTGGAAGCGATATGGCAAAATGGTTGAAATTGACTACTACCAAGAAACGTGACATTATTGACTCGCTGGGTTGCACAGTTCCTGAAATTGTTCCGACACAGGAGTTGCGTCAGGAGCGCTTCGACAACTGGGAACTGACTGATGATCACGGCATGTTGATCTTTGGTGTCGCCAAGGATCAGAACGGCAAGGAGTATTATATGGTGAAGAATTCTTGGGGCGAAACTGGCGACTACAAGGGAATCTGGTATATGACCAAGAACTTCATCGCCGCCAATACGATGGACTTCCTCATCAACAAGAATGCTATTCCCAAGAATATACGCAAGAAGCTGGGATTGTAAAAATAATGAGCTCTTAGTTTCCGACGGCAGAACTAAATCTTTCCGACAAGGGTTAGAGCTCAGAAGATCGTTAAACTAAATAGAGGCTGAAGACGAAAATATGCTTCAGCCTCTATTCTTTTTCTTCTTTAAGGTCCTCTCCTTCTTTGGGAAAGAGTGGAACGCTTTTCATTTCGTGCATAATCTTCTTCTGTCGTTTCAGCATGTATTTGCTGGGATGCTTCGAACTGAATTGGCGTGGGTTAGGCAGCGTTGCAGCAATCAGGGCACATTGGCTTCGAGTGAGTTCGCCTGCCGAACATTCAAAATGTTCACGAGCCACAGCTTCAGTACCGTAGATGCCGTCACCCATCTCGATGGAATTGAGGTAGACCTCCATGATGCGATGTTTCGACCACAACAGTTCGATGAGTGTGGTGAAATAGACTTCCAATCCCTTTCGAAGCCAGGTGCGACCCGGCCACAGGAAAACGTTTTTCGCGGTTTGTTGTGAGATGGTCGAACCACCGTGAACGCGTTTTTCAGGATGCTTCCTGTTGCGCTCCGCAGCTTTCTGAATAGCTTCGAAATCGAATCCGTGATGATGCAGGAAACGGGCATCCTCGCTGGCGATAACCGCCACCGGCATATAGGGCGACATTTGTTCAAGTGGTGTCCAATCGTGCTTCATCTTCACCTCTTTGTCAGCTTTCATCTGATCTATCACCCTGATAACCATCAAAGGGGTGATAAAGACTGGTACGAAACGATAGATGATAACAGAAAGAATCGTGGAGGCGAAGAATGCCACCACGATCCATTTCAATATTTTCTTGATATAGCTGATGATCAGCATCGGCAAAGCTGTTTACTGGAGCGTACCGTTCTGAGCAGCCTGAATCATAGCCTGTGAAGCATACATGTAAACCTCTACACGACGGTTCTGAGCCTTACCAGCAGCAGTAGCGTTGTCAGCAACGGGATTAGCCTCGCCGAAACCGGTAGTGCTGCGAATCTGATTAGCGCTAACGCCCAGTGACTGCAGATAAGAGGTCACAGCCTGTGCGCGCTGCTGAGACAGATCCAAGTTCTTCTGAGCGCTCTGCTCAGCTGTGCTGTTCTTCCAGCCAGCGTTGTCTGTATAACCCTGAACGGCAACGTCACAGTCGGCATTCTGCTTCAGCACACTTGCAAAGCTGGTGAGTGAGTTCTTAGCTGTCTGGCTAAGTGTAGCGCTACCAGTGGTAAAGAGGATACCAGAATCGAAGGTAACCTTTACGGCATCGAGACCGTTAGCATCCTTCACTTCCTCAACCTGTGCGTTCTGTACAGCTTGAGCCTGAGCCTTCACCTTATCCATCTTCTTACCAATCAGCGCACCGGCACCAGCACCTACAGCACCACCGACAGCAGCACCGATAGCTGTGTTACCAGCCAGTTTACCTACTACAGCACCGAGAACGGCACCACCTGCGGCACCAATAGCCGTACCCTTGGCAGTGTTAGAGCAACCTGCCATCACGATACCTGCGCAAAGCGTCAGGATTACAACTTTAAGTTTCTTCATAACTTTAGAAAAATGTTATTTAAAGAGTTAAACGATAAATTTCGTGATGCAAAGATAATCTATTTATTCGGAATATTGTATGTTTTCCAACTTTTTTTTGTATTTTTGCAGCCAAAATTAATACATAGTAAAATTATTATGGCAAAAGAATTAAAAGAATTAACAAAAAGAGCTGATAATTACAGCCAATGGTTCAATGATTTGGTCGTTAAAGCTGACTTGGCTGAGCAGAGCGCAGTACGCGGCTGTATGGTTATCAAGCCCTACGGCTACGCCATCTGGGAGAAGATGCAGCAGCAACTGGACAAGATGTTTAAGGAAACCGGAGCACAGAATGCCTATTTCCCCCTGCTCATTCCGAAATCGTTCCTCAGCCGCGAGGCAGAACATGTAGAAGGCTTTGCGAAGGAGTGTGCAGTGGTGACCCACTATCGTCTGAAGGCTGCCGATGGCGGTGTGGTTGTTGACCCCGCTGCTAAGCTGGAAGAGGAACTGATAGTTCGTCCTACATCAGAGACAATTATCTGGAACACCTATAAGAACTGGATTCATTCTTGGCGCGATCTGCCCTTGATGTGCAACCAGTGGTGCAACGTGATGCGCTGGGAGATGCGTACTCGTCCTTTCCTGCGCACAAGCGAATTCCTCTGGCAGGAAGGTCATACCGCTCACGCTACTCGCGAGGAGGCTGAAGAGGAAGCACAGAAGATGCTGAAGGTATACGCCAAGTTTGCTGAGGAGTGGATGGCTGTACCTGTCGTTCAGGGCGTGAAGAGTGAGACAGAGCGCTTTGCCGGAGCACTGGATACTTACACCATCGAGGCTATGATGCAGGACGGTAAGGCGCTGCAGAGCGGTACCAGTCACTTCCTGGGTCAGAACTTTGCAAAGGCTTTCGAGGTTACCTATCTTAATAAGGAGAACAAGCCTGAGTATGTATGGGCAACCTCATGGGGCGTTTCTACCCGACTGATAGGTGCGCTGATCATGACTCATTCTGACGATAACGGTCTCGTTCTGCCTCCGCGTCTGGCTCCTATCCAGGTAGTCATCATTCCTATTGCCACTAAGCCTGAGCAGATGGAGCAGGTGAACAAGGAGGTGACTCCGATTATCGAGGCTCTGCGTGCGAAAGGCATCAGCGTGAAGTTTGATGATGCCGACAACAAGCGTCCTGGATTCAAGTTTGCCGACTACGAGCTGAAGGGTGTTCCCGTGCGACTGGTGCTGGGTGCTCGCGATTTGGAAAACGGTACTATCGAGGTGATGCGCCGCGATACGCTGGAGAAAGAAACTCGTCCTATCGAGGGAATCACCGAATATGTAGAGCAGTTGCTTGAGGATATCCAGCAGAACATCTTCAAGAAGGCTAAGGACTATCGTGATGCTCACATCTACGAGTGCGAGAACTACGAGGAATTCAAGGAGAAGGTGAAGGACGGTGGATTCTTCCTGTGCCACTGGGACGGTACTGCCGAAACCGAGGCTCAGATCAAGGAGGAGACTCAGGCTACTATCCGCTGCGTGCCTTTCGGCGTTGAACAGACTCCTGGCGTGGATATGGTTACCGGCAAACCTGCTAAATGCCGCGTGATTATTGCACGAAGCTACTGATTTAGTGTAGAGTGTAGAGTTTCTTGCGTCCCGTTGGTAGCAAGCGTCGCAAAGCGCCGAGCGGCTACCGCCCTACAGGAATAATTGCAAGAGACTTGCAGAACGGTAGGAATGTCCGTCGAACAACCAATCGGGCATTTCTGCCGTTTTTTGATAGCCTGCTTTTTCAAACAATGCGATCGAAGCGGTATTGGATGGGTCCACGATGGCATAGAGCTGATGCAGATGAATGACGCGACGGGCATAATCGGCCAACTCGCTGAGAGCTTTCATAGCGTAACCGCAGCGACGATAGGGAACGGCTATCACGATTCCTACCTCTGCTCGCAAGTTACGAGGGTCGAAATTGACCAGATCGGCAATGCCTACCACCCTACCCTCGCCATCTTCAATCATCAGTCGAACCTGACCGTCGGCATAGATATCGCCGGAGTTGTTGGCCAGATACTGGCGCAGTATGAAACGGGAGTAAGGCACATTGGTCACTCCAACATTCCACAGCTCCTGATCATTTTCTATCTGATACAGGATTTCCAGGTCTTCTGGCTCCAGGGCTCTCAACAGGGTTCGACTCATCGTTCTTTTTAATAGATAATCTCATTGATAGTCAGTAGCACACCTGTCTTCCTACTGTAGGTGCCCATCTGATAACGCCCGGAATGCTGACGCGCAAAGTTCAGCACATCCTTGAAAGAGAATGTAGAGTCGATATCGCACACCACGACATTACAATCGTCGACCTCATTCAGCTTATGGCAGAACACTGCGTCCAGACCTTTTCGCTGAGCCAGTTTCCTGCACTCGCGAAGCATGGCTCCTGAACCTACGAAACAGTAGAGGGGCGACTCCACCTCGCTATGTTCCAATCCTAAGGCTTTTGCCATTTTCTGGTACTGCATCTGCATGAGCGCCATCAGTGCCCTGAGATAAATGGCCAGACGGATAGGTGTGGTCAGCAGGAACGAGAGATGTCCGTAATGCTTGCGGAAGAAGATGAGCATAGCTCGATAGAACACGTGGACGTAGCCAAACGAGGACTTATGGGTTGACTCACCTTTATAGTGTAGGATATTGGCTGGCACGTACCAGTTCTGGTAGCCAGCCTTCAGGATGCGATAAGAAAGGTCTATATCCTCGCCATACATGAAGAAATCCTTGTCCAAAAGGCCCACCTTATCGAGTACGTCCCGTCGAACCATGAAGAAGGCTCCGCTGATGACCTCGATCTGTCCGGGCTTGTCCCATGAGAGATGACTCATATAGTAGCGACGGGTGAATCCGCACATCTTCAGCAGCGAGACGAAGGGCGTGGGCAATCCGCGACGCGACTCACGGGCTATCGTGCCGTCAGCATTCTGCATCATCACGCCAACGCCTCCTATATTCTCGGTTTTCTCCATGAAGTCGAGCACCTTCTTGATGGCATCCTCGGCCACGATGGTGTCTGGGTTCAACAGGAGGATATAATTGCCTTGCGACTGTCGGATAGCAGTATTGTTGGCGCGAGCGAATCCCAGATTGTGGTTGCTCTCTATCAGGTGGATACGATTGCCGAACCGCTTGTGCAGATAAGCCACCGAGCCGTCGCTGGAATGATTGTCGACCACGAAGATCTCAGTGTCGATGTCCTGTGTGGCTCGTTCAACGCTCTCGATACATTGGCTCACGTAGTAGCGAACGTTGTAGTTGACTATGATGACGCTCAGTTTCATTAGTCTTCCAATGTGTTACGGATTGCAGACTTTCCATCCACATCGAAGCCCACCTCACTGCAGTAGCGTTCTTCAGAAGGATAGACGAAGAAGAGAGTCATGGCGGAAATCACGGCAAGCCAAGCGAAGGATGCCGAGACAAAGAACAGATAGCCAAACAGGTTGATACAAACCATCATTTCTATGATGCCGAATCGCAAAATGCTCAACTCCTTATACTTTTTCTCTGTGTTCTCTTTGAGTTGTCGCTGGATGAAGCCGAACTTGAAGTAGCGAAGGCAAGCGTAGATGCCGCCGAGAGTCAACAAGATCATGCATGACTGGTAGATGAACTCAGCCGTGCTACCCACAAAGCTACCGCCCGTGCTTTCAATTAATACGAACTCGATTACCAAAGCGAAAAGGGCCATACCGGTCGTGAGCCCCCAATATATCATTTTTAGTTCTTTGACTATTTGTTTCATTTTCTCTTATATATACATTTGTTTCATTTACTCTTATATATAAATAAGGTGTCACTTGTTAATCGGAATCGAGGTTATTTACTGCTGAACGGTATCCTGTTCAGGATAGATCGTCCCAGTGTGACCTCGTCGGTATACTCCAGTTCGTTTCCTACCGCCACACCACGAGCCAGGATGGTGAGCTTCACATCGGCCGGAGCCAGCTTGCGGAAGATGTAGAAATTGGTGGTATCGCCCTCCATCGTCGGACTTAGTGCGAGGATTACTTCCTGCACATTTCCTTCTGCCACACGACTGACCAGCGACTCTATCTCCAGGTCAGACGGCCCGATACCGTCCATCGGCGAGATGACGCCTCCCAGTACGTGATAGAGTCCCTTGAACTGTTGGGTATTCTCTATGGCCATTACATCCTGGATATTCTCTACGACACAAACCGTCGACTTGTCTCTACGCTCATCGCTGCAGATAGGACACAGTTCGCTGTCGCTGATATTATGACAGCAACGACAGAACTGCACCTCGTGCTTCATCTTCAGGAGTGCGTCAGCAAACTGTTCCACCTCGTCGTTGGTACGTCGCAGCTCGTGGAGCACCAGTCGCAAGGCGGTCTTGCGGCCTATGCCGGGCAGCTTCGAGAACTCCTGAACGGCGCGTTCCAATAGTTGGGATGGGTATTGCTGTAGCATCTTTTATTTTGTTTCAAGTTTCAAGACTCAGGTTCAAGTATCAAGACTCAGGTTCAAGTTGTTAGCCCCCGATCTCAGATAGTTCCAGCCATCGCATGGATTTCTCGTCGAGTTCGTCATTGAGCAGGGGCAGTCGTTTGCTTTTCTCCGTCAGCTCGTCTACGGAGAGAGTTCCGCTGCAGAGTGCCTCTTCCAATTGTTTCTTCTCTGCCTCAAGGGCAGCAATGTCTTTCTCCAGTTGTTCCATTTCGCGTTTCTCCTTGAAGGAGAGTTTGCGAGGATTATTATTTCTAGAAGGGTTAGAAGTACTAGAATTATTTGAAGTACTAGATTGACTAGAACTACTAGATTGACTAGACTTACTAGAAAGGCTGGATTTGGGAGCCGATTCCTGCGGCTGCAAGGCTGTCCATTCGCGATACTGGGTATAGTTGCCGGGGAAGTCCTTCACCACACCCTCGCCCTTGAACACAAGCAGGTGGTCGACTACCTTATCCATGAAGTAGCGGTCGTGGCTGACCACGATGACGCAACCGGGAAAGTCCTGCAGATACTCTTCCAGAATCTGAAGAGTCACGATGTCAAGGTCGTTCGTTGGCTCATCGAGCACGAGGAAGTTGGGGTTCCGCATCAGCACCGTGCAGAGATATAGTTTGCGGCGCTCACCACCGGAGAGCTTGTAGACGTAGTTGTGCTGCTGTTCGGGAGTGAACAGGAAATGCTGCAGGAACTGACTGGCTGAGAGATGACGACCAGAGCCGAGGTCAACATATTCGGCTATATCACGAACGACGTCAATGACCTTCTGCTGTTCGTCGAACTTCAGTCCTTCCTGTGAGAAATAGCCGAAGCGAACGGTATCACCGATGACGATTTTTCCCTCATCGGGTTGCATCTCGCCCAGGAGCATTTTCAGGAATGTTGACTTGCCGGTACCGTTGTTACCCACGATACCCATCTTCTCGAAACGGGAGAAATTGTAGTAGAAGTCCTTGAGGATGGTGATATTAGGAAACTCCTTCGAGATATACTGGCACTCGAAGATTTTCGAGCCGATATACACGTTTGAAGCCTTCAGTCGAACCTGTCGTTCCTCAATACGCGACTTCGCGATGCGTTCCAGTTCGTAGAAAGCATCCTCACGGTATTTCGCTTTATGTCCACGAGCCTGTGGCATTCGTCGCATCCACTCCAGTTCCGTCCGGTAGAGGTTGTTGGCACGGGCAATCTCAGCGCGCCGGTTGTCGATGCGCTCCTGTCGTTTTTCCAGATAATAGGAGTAGTTGCCGCGATAGGTATAGATGGTACGGTCGTCTAGTTCCAGGATGACCGAACAAACACGGTCGAGGAAATATCGGTCGTGGGTGACCATCAGGAGCGTCTTGCGCCCACGGTTCAGATAGCCCTCCAGCCATTCTATCATTTCCAGGTCGAGATGGTTGGTAGGCTCATCAAGGATGAGGAAGTCGGGCTCCAGTATCAGCACGTTGGCCAGCGCCACACGTTTCTGCTGACCTCCCGACAGTTGTCCCATGGGTTGGTTCAGGTCGCGAATCTTCAGTTGGGTCAGAATCTGCTTGGCCTTGAGCACCTTCTCTTCATTGCCCTCGTGATTAAAGCACGCATCAAGTACCGTATCGTTAGGGTCGAACTTCGGCGACTGTTCCAATAGTCCTACGCGCAGGTCGCGGCGGAAGATGATGCTTCCCTCGTCATAGCCGTCCTTGCCCATCAGCAGGGAGAGGAGTGTCGACTTACCCGTACCGTTCTTGGCGATGAGTCCCACTTTCTGTCCTTCAGCAATTGAGAAGCTGATATCCTCGAAGAGTACCAGCGAGCCGAACGACTTGGTCAGGTTCTGAACGTCTAAGTAGGGTGTTTCCTTGGCCATGTTCCTCTTAACAGATAGTGGGTGTGGCAGTTATGACTGAGCCAGTCCTTTATTAATACCTTCTATATATTCAAGGAGCTCTTCGCGTCCCAGTCTTTTCTCTGACGAGGTGACGAAGTATGGTGGCATCTCCTCCCAGGTCTCCAGCATTTTCTTTTCGTAGGCAGCCACGTTGGTCTTCACCTTCGAAGGCGTGAGTTTGTCGGCCTTTGTGAACACGATGGAGAACGGGATGCTTGACAATCCCAGCCAGTTCATGAACTCCAGGTCGATGGCCTGAGCCTCCAGTCGCACGTCGATAAGCACAAAGACGTTGACCAACTGCTGTCGTCCGAGGATATAGCCGCGAATCATTTGGTCGAGCTTGGCAATCTCTTTCTTCGAGCGTTTGGCAAAGCCGTAGCCGGGCAGGTCAACCAGATACCACTCCTTGTTCATGATGAAGTGGTTGATGAGGAGTGTCTTGCCGGGTGTTGCTGATGTCTTGGCCAGTTTCTTGTTGCGCGCAAGCATGTTGATCAGGCTCGACTTACCCACGTTCGAGCGGCCTATGAAGGCATATTCGGGCTTCGTATCAGCAGGACATTGCGATACGGTAGCAGCTGAGATGACGAATTCGGCAGTATTAATCTCCATAACTCTTAAACTAAGGTCTCTTAACTCTCAACGCTATCTGATTCTATCCAGCGAGCGCACCAGCTTTTCGTCGGCCAGGATGCCCTTTCGAGCCATGAAACTGAGAATGATGCTGATGGCGGGCAATACGGCGGGCCACTCCAGCACCATCTCGCCACCGGTCAGCTGAGGCATTACTGCCAGCAGCACGTACCAGATGATGTTCAGCACGATAATAAGCAGACACATAGAGGCCTGCAGCTTGCGCTTGGTGTAGAGGAAGATTGTGGTCAGCGAGAGCAGTGCCGACAGCAGCAGCACAACGAACAGTGGTGCTGATGTGAAGGCATGTTGTCCCTGGCCGTTAGTAACCCAGAGGTTGTAGAGATAGCCAAAGGGGATGCCCTGGCTGACGAGTGTTGCCAGTCGTGTAGACATGCAAATGACGGTCAGTACGACCGCCATCAGCAAGAACAACGTTTGTTTGCGTTGTATCATAGCGCCAGGGAGTGATTAGGCTTCAGCCTGCTGAGCCTCGCGAACGGGATCGCGGTAATACACTTTGCCCTCGATGAACTCCTGAGTAGCCAACAGTGTGGCCTTGGGCAGTTTCTCGTAATAGCGCGAGATTTCAATCTGCTCGCGGTTCTCAAACACCTCTTCCAGCGAATCGTTGTAAGAAGCAAACTCAGCCAGTTTCTTCGACAGGTCTTCCTTGATCTGTACTGAAATCTGGTTAGCACGCTTGGCAATGATGGCCACGCTCTCGTAGATGTTGCCTGTCTCATCGCACAGGTCCATGATGTTGTGTGTAACGGTGTTTACCGGAGCTTTTGATTTCTTGTAATCCATTTTCGTTAATTATATTTTAGTCACCTATAAATTTCTTGCACTTCGTGATATATCGCTCTGCCAGCGACCTGTCTTTCGATTCAGGATACTCGTTGATGAAGCCATAGCACTCATCCTCAGCATCGCGATAGCGTTCCAGTCGTTTCTCTTCCGAGGAGTTCTCGGCCAGGAGGAACTTACTCTTCATGACCAGCAGCGAGAAGTCTTCGCGCCACTTGGTGTAGGGATAGGTCTTCAGCGCGTTCTGGGCAGTGATGATGCATGAGATATAGTTGCTCTCGTTGCTCGAATTGACGTTGCCGAAATAGCCGCCCAGGTTGAAGTAGAGCTGTGCCGACAACAGTTCCTTGACAACCAGCTTGTCTTGCAGGATGAACAGACGGTCCTGAGCGGTGGAACGCATGGGAGAGTCGGGATAATAATCCAGGAACTGCTGGTAAGCGTTGATAGCACCGATGGTGGGTGTCTGATCCAGTCGGGGTTCAGGGGCTCCTTCGTAGAGCGACTGACCCACATAGTAGAGGGCACGCTCAGAGAAATGACCTTTCGGATAAGTAGTGTGGTACTTACGGAATGTCTCTGAGGCTGCCTCAAAGTCGCCGTTCATGTATTGCGACATAGCCAGCATGTAGAGGCACTCCTGAGCATCTTCGGTACCCTTTTTCAGCGCGATAAGGTCTAAAAGCAGGTTTTCTGCCTGACTATACTTGCCCAAGGCGAAGCATTGCTTGGCATATTCGTAGCGATAGTCATAGTCGCTCGACTTGAAAACACGGTTGAATTCGCCGGTGCAACCCGCCGTCAACACAGTCAAAACGAGCGTCAGGAATATCGGAAAGAGTCTCTTTTTCATCCTATATATTTAAAATTAGCGTGCAAAGTTACTCATTTTCGGGCAAAAAACAAGCGAATTTATAGTTTTTTTAACCGCATACCACGTAGTTTTCACAGATTATATGTAATTTTGCAGAATCAAAAAGGTATTTTTTACATTCCGACAACGACAGAAAGAACATACATGGACTTCAAAATCTCATCAAAATACAAGCCGACAGGCGACCAGCCGGAGGCTATCCGACAGCTGACTGACGGACTTCAGCGAGGCGACCGCGCCCAGGTATTGCTGGGCGTGACGGGTAGCGGAAAGACGTTTACCATCGCCAACGTGATTCAGAACGTTCAGCGCCCCACCCTCATCCTCTCGCACAACAAGACGCTCGCGGCCCAGCTCTATGATGAGATGAAGGGCTTCTTTCCCGACAATGCTGTGGAGTATTACGTGAGCTACTACGACTACTACCAGCCGGAGGCCTACCTACCCCACACAGACACTTATATCGAGAAAGACCTGGCCATCAACGAGGAGATTGACCGATTGCGACTGAGCGCAGTAAGTAACTTGCTCTCAGGACGTAAGGATGTGATTGTTGTATCTTCGGTTTCATGTATCTACGGTATGGGATCGCCCGTAGCTTTGGAAGAAAACACCATCACGCTCCAGCAGGGACAGAAGATTGATCGCAACGCCCTGCTGCGACGACTCGTCCAGGCACTCTATACACGCAACGACATTGCGTTGGAACGGGGCAATTTCCGTGTCAAGGGCGATACGGTCGATATCTACATGGCCTACAACGACACCATCCTGCGCGTCGTGTTCTGGGACGATGAAATCGATGCCATTGAGGAGCTCGACCCCGTCACCCTGCAACGCAAGGGGCGCTTCGTCGACTATAAGCTCTACCCTGCCAACCTCTTCACTACCTCACAGGAACAAACTAACCAGGCCATTCACGACATTCAGGACGACCTGGTGAAGCAGATAGAATTCTTCAACGAATTGGGCGATCCCATCAAGGCACAGCGCATCAAGGAGCGTGTGGAGTATGATATGGAGATGATTAAGGAACTGGGCCACTGTTCGGGCATCGAGAACTACTCGCGCTACTTCGACGGGCGCAAGGCTGGCGAGCGTCCCTACTGCCTGCTCGATTTCTTCCCCGACGACTACCTGATGGTTATCGACGAGAGCCACGTCTCCGTACCACAGATCAATGCGATGTACGGCGGCGACCGGGCCCGCAAGACCAACCTCGTGGAGTACGGCTTCCGACTGCCTGCCGCCTTCGACAACCGTCCGCTGACGTTCGATGAGTTCCAGGCGGAGACCAATCAGGTGATCTACGTCTCTGCCACCCCCGCCGATTTCGAACTGCAGGAGGCCGAGGGCGTAGTTGTTGAACAGGTCATCCGTCCTACGGGCCTGCTTGACCCTGAGATTGAGGTGCGCCCGTCAGAGAATCAGATCGACGACCTGCTGGAAGAAATCAATGTACGCATAGAACGCCGCGAACGTACACTCGTCACTACCCTCACCAAGCGCATGGCCGAAGAACTGTCGGAATTCCTTCTGAGTCACGGTATCAAGACGGCCTATATCCATAGTGATGTGGCCACGCTCGACCGCGTGAAAATACTGAAAGGACTGCGTGCCGGTGAATATGATGTGCTTGTTGGTGTCAACCTGCTGCGTGAGGGTCTCGACCTGCCCGAAGTATCGCTCATGGCCATCCTCGATGCCGACAAGGAGGGCTTCCTGCGATCCCATCGCAGTCTGACGCAGACAGCCGGACGTGCTGCCCGAAATGTCAATGGCCGCGTCATCATGTATGCCGACGCCATCACATCCTCCATGCAGCTCACCATAGATGAGACCAATCGTCGCCGAGCCAAGCAGCTTCACTATAACGAAGAGCATCACATCACTCCTACTCAGATAGTTAAGAATATCAGTAGCAGTTCACTTAAGCAGGCCGATCGTGCCGATCTGAAGGAACTGAACCGATCCTTCAGCACCGCTGCCGAGACCACTGCTGCTGTGGCTGCCGACCCGATTATCGAGCACATGACACGTCCGCAGATGGAGCGTCTCATTGCTGAGACCACCCGCAAGATGAAGGAGGCTGCTAAGCAGATGGACTTCCTCCTCGCCGCCCAGTACCGCGATGAAATCATCCGATTGCAGGGCGAACTGGAACTGAAGTAAAAACTATAAAAATGATACTGACGAAAGAAAAAAACTATAAAAATCTGCTGCGACAGCTGTTGGTATGCGTGTTGTGCATGTGCAGTGTGGCTACCTACGCTGACGAGGCAGACGGGATTATCGAGTTTCAGGGCGACCGCTACGTCATCCACGTGGACAGGATGTCGCCTGACAATGAGATGACCCTGATGGACGTGCTGAACACGTGCCCAGAGTTTTTTTCTGTCAACGGAAAGAAGATAGACCTCAATTACAATTTGCGAGTCGACAACATCGACCTCATCATCGACTCCGAATCCTTCCTGACCAATGTGAAGGCTTGCGAGATTGCCCAGATCCAGATATGCAGCAACAGTTCTGTGGCGAAAGCTGTGGGTGGAACAAAAGGCATCATCGACATCTATTACCGCCACGACATAAAAACTGATGGTAAGATAGCACTTGCAGGCAGCACATACGGCAACGGAATGGTATACGCTGACGTGACCAACAGAACTGAAAAGCTCACGGTACAGGCCTATGCTATGGCTCACACATCCTACGGCAAGGCATATCCTACCGACGTCAACAGCATGACTGAGCGCTGTCTGGCAGAAAACGTTCATCTCAGTCTGGACTGGAAAATAAGCCAAAGCGACAGGCTTCTCATAAAGGCATACCAAGAGTTCGACAACAGCAAACTTAATCTCTTCAGCTCTGAACCTACTAAAGCCCTGCCCTACTACAATCGCAACTGGTGTCTTGTGTTATCCTATTCCCACACCTTCAAAAACGACGCTATCCTCTTTGCTGAGGTGGGCAACGACTACTTCAGGGAAAACGATAACGGCTCAAAGTTGGGCGACAGCTATCCTTATGGCTTTATCGAACTGGACATTCCTCTCTTCACCCCTGACCTCTGGTTGATAGTGGGCTCTGAGATGGACTATGAGAACACATGGAATATCGGCCAGAACCGCGAACAGCACATGGTAACCGATTTCTACGCACAACTTGATTATACCCACGGTCCCTGGGTACTGACACTCGGCGACCGCTTCCGCATGATGAACTACTGGAACCGCCAGTACGATGCTACCGACCAAAGTCTTTGGACACATCAGCGCAACAACCACTGCTACCTGGCCAGTGTGGGCTGCAAGACAGGGCGGCATTTCATCCAGGGACTGTTTGCCCGTCGTTTCTTCATTCCCGAAATGAGTGACTTCCTGGTCGACGAGACGGCTCCGACAACAGCCCTGAAATATGATGCAGGCAACTACAGCACCAACCTCGCACATCAGGGCGTGTTGCGCTATTCGTACCAACAGAAGAATTTCTTCCTACATACCAGCCTGGAAGGCAACTGGTATAGCCAGCTCCCTGGCCCCGACCACTTTCAGATAGGTCTGAGGAACTCCGTCTATTGGAAAACAGGCCCATGGGAACTGACGTTTGGCGCCAACTACTATCATGAGCATCAAAAGGCCGGCGACAACTCTGCTTCTGCCGATGACGACTACGTTACGCTCAAAGCAGCCCCCACGCTTAATCTTCCTAACGGATTCCGCCTGTCAACTACGTTACTCTATAGCAGTCGGCGCACTATCGGTGACGTGCATCCGCATCTCTTCGCCACCGTTAAGGCCAACAAGCAGCTGGGCAAGAAGTGCAACGTCTTTGCCGAATTTCACGATTTGGCCGGCTATACCACAGGCACATGGTCACAACTCACCGACCTCTATCAGAACCGTGCGCTGAGTGTGGGAGCCACCATCTATCCCTTCCGCAAATAAAATACATAGCAAACAAGATTTAGGCAATCAAATAATGAATAAATAATTATGGAATCACTGGAATCTATACAACCTGGAAAGCCTAAATGGTTAACCTATCTGTCACTGATTATCGTCATAGTGCTCTTGGGATGGTTAGGCTATGCCGTAGGCATTAACCACATGCCAGTAAAGAATACCGTATGGGCCCTGACGCCACCCGTCATCGCCATCTCAATGGCACTGATTACCAAGGAGGTATACAGTTCGCTGTTCCTTGGAATTCTGACAGGAGCCCTACTCAACGCCAACTTCCAGCCAGTGGGCGCACTTAACCAGGTGTTCCAGTACGGTATCGTTAGCTCGCTGGCCGATAAGTGGAACGTAGGTATACTCATCTTCCTGGTTATCCTCGGTACAATGGTGCAGCTGATGAACCGTACAGGCGGGTCGGCGGCTTTTGGTGCATGGGCCTCCAAGCGCATTAAGAGCCGTGCCGGAGCGCAGTTGTCAACCATGCTGTTGGGTTGTCTAATCTTCATTGACGACTATTTCAACTGCCTGACCGTTGGTTCTGTCATGCGGCCTGTTACCGACAAGCACAAGGTAAGCCGTGCTAAACTGGCATATCTGATTGACTCTACGGCAGCACCTGTCTGCATCATTGCCCCCATATCGTCGTGGGCCGCAGCGGTGTCGGGATTCGTCAAGGGCGAGAATGGCATCAGCATCTTTGTTCAGTCCATCCCCTTTAACTTCTATGCACTGCTGAGCCTGTTTATGATGATTTTCATCATCCTCATGAAACTGGACTATGGCCCCATGAAGTTGCATGAGGACAATGCAGCCAAAGGAGATCTTTTCACCACTGGCAAGAGCAATCAGACTCACGAAGAGCTCCAGAACGGGAAGGAGGCAGTTAGTCGGGTAACGGATCTGGTCGTACCCGTCGTGCTGCTCATTTTCTGGTGTATCATTGGCATGATATACACAGGTGGCTACTTTGATGGCAAGAGCTTCATCGATGCCTTTGCTGCCAGCGATGCCTCGGTGGGACTGGTGCTGGGCTCATCTATAGCGCTCATCATCACCATTGCATACTATCTGTTGCGACAGTCGCTGTCGTTCGGCGACTGTATGGACTGTCTGCCGGAAGGCTTCAAACAGATGGTTCCCGCCATGCTGATTCTGACGTTTGCATGGACCCTGAAGAGCATGACCGACAGTCTTGGGGCTGTAACATACGTGGCTGGCTTGGTGGAACACTCTGCCGACGGACTCATGGGTCTACTGCCTGCCATCATCTTTGCCGTTGCTGTTGGACTGGCTTTTGCCTCAGGCACGTCGTGGGGCACGTTCGGCATTCTCATCCCCATCGTGGTGTCATGTTTCCAGGAGGTTGATCCGGAGTTAATGGTTATCTCCATCTCTGCCTGTATAGCAGGCGCTGTGTGCGGCGACCATTGTTCGCCCATCTCCGACACCACTATCATGTCATCGGCAGGTGCGCAATGTGTACACCTCAACCACGTTACCACCCAGCTGCCTTATGCTCTGACAGTAGCCGCTGTGTCGTTCTTCGCATTCCTCTTGGCTGGCTTCACAAAGAGTGCGCTACTATCACTCGTGTTTGGCATTGGGTCGTTATTCCTGCTTCTGATGTTCATCCGCTACAGGAGAAGATCGTCCTAACATGCCATGTAACCAGCCGTTCACGATGACTCCCGACCAGTTGGTTCGCTCGCCGACGAAGTTGTTATCTGAAAGGTTGTCAGGTTGTCAAAACTCCCTACCAAAAAGGCTATGCAACCTGTTTGAGGTTATCATAGGTCGACATGAGGTTGTCATGATACAATACATCATGCTTAAGCGTGCCTTTTCAATTTTATTTCATGGACTTCTCATCAAAAATCACAATAAATCATACTAAATTCTCTAGAGAATTAGAGGCTAAAGTGCCACTTTTTTACCCGAAAAGCGCCAATTTTCCGACAAATTCTCTAGAGAATTTGATGGTTTTGCACAATATAACTCATCTCAGAAATCAGCCTTTAAACTCCTAAAGGTGGCCTCTACAGCCAATAATCAAAGCTGACTACAACCTCTTGTCCGCTCGGCCCTGCCGTTTTGCTTGCAAAGAACCTATGCATAGGTTGACAACCTCTTGTCAACCTATGATAACCTCAAACAGGTTGCAAACGCTTTACACATTGAGCTTTTGACAACCTGGCAACCTAATGGACAAAGAAATAATAGTTTCGGAAAAATTCCATTCTTTGCACAGCCTATAGCCTTCTGGAGAGATGAGAGATTATCGTTTGATAACGATGAAGGCAAGCCCCATGATCTTTAGCTGATGATATCTGCAGAATACATCGTGAAGCGTTGAAAAAATACGGATTGTTTGCGCGTACATAATTAAAAAAAATAAAAATATGGTTTGATATTCAATTTTTTGTAACAAATTTCGTAAATTTGTAGCCAATTAGTAAGTATTGACACAGTCATAGCTATTACCCGACAAAGACCACCAAAGGCATAAATGCCTAAAATATAGATTTACGGAAACTCCCTTGTAGCGTATTAAAAGGTTTGGTCACCTGTCGAGACGCTATTTGGGAGTTCCTGCATTTTTTAGCTTAGAAACTGATAAGAAACGAATGATAACAAAGGAAGAGATACAAGAGCTGCTGCACAGCACAGAGACTTATCGCGTGGAACGTACCATATCAACGGGTGATATGGATAAGTTTCAGGAGGCTATCTGTGCCTTTGCGAATGACATGCCTAACTCTCGCAAGAAGGGCTATCTGATACTGGGTGCCCATGACAACGGGGAGTTGTCGGGGCTGAAGGTGACACCATCCTTCGACACACCTGTACGCTACCGAGGAAGGACGTTTATCCGCATCGGCCCACGGCGTGACATAGCGAATGCTCAGGAAGAGCGTATATTGGCCGAGCGTTGTGCGGCCAGTCTGCCGACCTTTGACACGCGCCCTTGTCGTGAGGCTACAATTGATGACATTGATACGGACATCATTGTGAAGGAATACATGCCACGGGCCATTGCGCCAGACGTATTGGCTGAAGACCGCCGACCATTGAAAGAGCAGCTGGCTGCATTGCACCTGTATAACATGCAGGCAGACTGTCCCACTTTCGCCGCACTGATCATGTTCGGACGCAATCCGAAATTCTTCATGCACGGTGCTTATATCCAGTATGTGCATTTCCGTGGCAATGATAATGGTGGACAGATTCTCAATGAACGACGCTTCGAGGGCTGTCTCTACAAAGTGTTGCCGGAACTGGAGAACTTCTTGCGCGACGGCATCATCACCAAACGCCCGGTACCCATCAGCATCCTACGCGAGAAGGATGTGGTGAATTATCCGTTTGAACATGTTCAACCATGGCGTGAACGAGGTGCGTCATCTGCTGAAGGACAATGATAGCCCGGAGCCGGAGTTCAACGTGAACCTGGTGACGGCCTTTAGCGTAATAGTTCGAGAACCGAAGGTCGAGGTGGATGTGATGGGCGATGGGAACTTGTCAGGGCAGACTACCCAGAAAACTACCCAGAAAACTACCCAGAAAACCGCTGATATTATATTGGACGCTATCAAAGATGAGCCAACAATCAGCAGAGAAAGACTTGCCAAGATCTGTGACATCTCGCCGGATGGCGTGAAATGGCAGCTGAAGAAACTACAGGAGCAAGGAATTTTGAAACGTGTAGGAGCTGACAAAGGCGGGCATTGGGAAATAGTAGAAAACCAGTAGCAATCGTGAATATGGATAGAGACGACATACAGGAAATGGCCCAGAGCCTTATTCCGTTGGCTGAATCTACCAATGCGGGGGAGGCTGTGATGACCACTGACTATGATGATAAGTGGGAATTCTTTATGGGCTTCAGGAAGAAAAAGAAGTACAGAATATAGAAATGATTGTCAAATCAGCAGTATAGGCCTAGCGTAGAGCAAGCTTATACCTTCGGAGATGACTCGAACTTTTCGAGTAAGCGAGTGCAGAGCCAAACGATGGAGCAGCGAGAGCAGAAGTAAACGTGTTTACATTCTGCCGAGTCGCGAGAGAGTTCGAGGAAATCAAATTGTTTGAGCTATGCCGAGTGAGAGAAAAGTCAACAAAGTTAAGATGACACGTTAGGGGTAGAAGAGAGATAGAATACACCATGAAGGCTGCGAGTAAACGAGAGGAGAATCAAACTCGTTTGAATTATCCCGAGTGGAAGCAGGCTCGACCGAAGGTCCGCTCGGCGACGAAGGAGACGCTTGGCTAGTCCAAGAATGGTGCATGAAGATATAGAAACGAAAAGAAACGATCATAGTATATGAAGAAAGAAGAGATACTGGCTCTGTTTAAGAGCTACGAAGAGGCGGTCTGCAAGATTGACGAGACTGAGTGCTGGAGTGCAAGAAGTTTGTGCTCATTGTTTGGGTACACCCAATGGCGCAATTTCAACAATGTGATAGATAAGGCAAAAGAGGCTTGTAACAATGCAGGCCAGTCGGTTTCCGATCATTTTGCTGACGTCAGCAAAACGATACCAATGCCCAAAGGAGCTGAAAAAGAAATAGACGACGTGATGCTCACTCGTTATGCCTGCTACCTCGTGGCGCAAAACGGAGATCCTCGCAAACCGCAGATTGCCTTCGCACAGACCTACTTCGCTGTGCAGACACGTCGTGCCGAGCTGATAGAGCAACGCCTGTTGGAGGTGGAGCGTGTGAAGGCCCGTGCCAAGTTGCAGGAGACTGAGAAGAAGCTTTCGGGTATCCTCTATGAACGTGGCGTAAACGACCAGACCTTTGCTGTCATCCGTTCCAAAGGCGATCAAGCCCTCTTCCGTCTCAGCACCAATATGATGAAACGACGCACGAGTGAGTGGAGAGCCAAGCTACTGCTTGAGCTATCCCGAACGAGAAGGAGGAAGACGATAGTCAAGCGCAAGATGGGTATGCCCCAAAGCCGTCCCCTTGCCGACTTCCTTCCAACCATCAGCATCAAAGCCAAGGACTTTGCTGCTGAGATGACCAGCGTGAATGTACAGACCAAAGACCTTCACGGAGAAGTTTCTATCACCAAGGAGCATGTCGATAACAATGCAGCCGTCCGCAAGATGCTGACAGAGCGCGGTATTATTCCCGAAGACCTGCCTGCAGCTGAGGATGTGAAGAAAGTTGAGAGACGTCTAGCCAGTGAAGAAAAGAAGATGCTGAGAAATAAGAAAAAGTAGGGCTTATACCTTCGAAGATGGCTCGGAGATGGCTCGGAGATGACATGTTAGAGGTAGAAGAGAGCATGAATACACTATGAATGGTGTATGAAGTAACAAGTAAAACAAAAAAAGAGAAATAAGATGGACTACGACGGCAGATTTATCATGCAAAAGACGGTGGACTGGTCGCTGTTGAATGACGGGATGACCATTCCTGTGTCGGCATGTGCGCTGTTGAAGGCTTGGGATGAGTCCATTTTGACGCATGGAGCGGGCAAGGACATCAAGGTGCTGATTGATGGTGAGTTCTATGATGCCAAGCTGAAGAACCAGAACTTTGAGCAGAGCAACTGGGCGGGTCATAAGGATGTTATCCGGATTCGTTATGGACGGCAGTCAGCATTGGCTGTGAAGTTGAGAGCTGTTTTCAAGAAGAGTCACGACTACCTGTTTGCGCAGAAGCAACTTTTGGGCAAGAGAAAACGACAGATTCTTCTGCCTAACGACATCCACGAATACATGCGGCTGTATCTGACAACATCGAGTGACGTGCTTTGCATGGAATGTTGTGGCGATGCTGATTATCAGAAGTTGGCGAGTACCCTCAAAGCTGTTCCTGAGGAGGTCTATGAGGCAAGCGATGATGATAAGTTCTTCATGGCAGACAAGACGGCCTCTGTGGTTCAGAAGGAATTGCTGGTGAAGTACCGTAAGATTGACCGCAGCATCATTCGCATGCTCAAGGAGTTTTACGGCTATCGCGACGAGATTAGTGGCGAGAAGATCGGTGAGCAGTATGGTGACAGCGTAGTGGAGGCTCATCACATTGACTACTTCACCCATTCGCAGAACAACGACTCTACGAACATCATTATCATCAGTCCCAACTACCACCGCATCATCCACAAGAACAACCCTCACTTCAATCGCAAGAAGTTTCAGTTCGAGTTTCAGAATGGAGAGGTGCTGAGACTGAAATTGTATGAGCATTTGAAAGTGTAAAACCAAATAACTGAATACCAATATGGCAGAACAAAACGAAAACCCGAATAACAGAAGCCTCGAACTCTGTAAACGAGTTATAACTACAGAGTCATTCATAGCTGAAGCCAAAGAAATCTATGGCGACCGCTATGACTATAGCAAGGTTGAATATAAGAATCGCGATCATAGGGTGACTATCGTTTGTCCTGTTCATGGCGATTTCCAAGTTTATGCTCGCGAACACCTTGATGGCAAAGGGTGTCCAAAATGCGAGAAGGGTGAAAAGTTTTTGGCTAAATTAAAGGAGAAATTTGGTAATAAGTTTGGATTGGAACAGTTCGTTTATGAGAGTTCTACTTCACCTGTTACTTTGATATGCCCAACTCATGGTGCTTTTTCAAGATTACCAAATCAGATTCTCATTTCTAAATGCGGATGTCCAGAGTGCGGTGTTGAATTACAGCGTATATTGCAGGATAAACTGCACCAGGAAGCATTAGAAAGAAAGGAAAAAGAAAGAATAGAAAGACTTGAAGCAGAAAGAATTGCTTTTGAAATAGCACAAGAAGAATGGCGTGAGAAAATACTAACGATTGAATCATGCCAATTCCAATCAACGAATTGGTATGAAGACTTCTTTGGTTTTGATTTGACGCATCTTTGCCTTGATAATGGTGATGTTATTAATGGACGTGTATATCCAAAATTGAATTATTCCCACTATCCCTTCAAGAATGCTGATATAGAGGCAGAAAATGGTAAACTAATACAAGCATCTTTCTATCTTAGCAGCTATGACACTCCATACTTTGACGAGCAGCTGTTCTTGGAGACACTATTCGTAGGAGATTCTCTCATATCTGATGGTGAAACAACTACTTTAGAACAGGTTGGTGAGAAGTATCACTTAGACGATTATTATATCTATAAGTTTGATAACATTGTTGATGGTTTCAAAATCCAAATCATCAAACGTTCAAATTCGGTGGAAATCAAGGTTAGGCGAGTTGGTACAAGAGGTAAGTTCAGGTATCGCAAAATGGACTTACGTAGCGTAGAACTACCCAGCGACTTTGTGAGCATTGATTTTGAGACTCTTTATCCTCAACGAGTGTCAGCATGTTCCGTTGGAATGGTGAAATATATTGAGGGCAAAGCCATTGACCGTTTTTACACATTAATACGTCCACCATTTGAATATCCAGGGAAATGCGGTAAAGTCTTATCTTGGATACACGGAATAACAGAAGACATGGTAAAGAATCAAAGGACTTTCAGTGAAGTCTTACCACATATGGAAGAATTTGTTGATCAATTGCCATTGGTTGCCCATAATGCATGCGTTGAAAGGGCATGTATAAGAGATGCGTGTAGCTTTTATGGTTTAAATACGACTTTAGACTACGAAAATATTATAGACACTTTGCCTCTCTCATATAATGTGGAAGCTAGCCTTGGTATTGAGGTGTCAGGTCCTGGTTCCCACTCCTTAAACCCTCTTTGCAATAGATTTGAAATAGAAGAAAGAAGGCATCACAACGCTTTGGATGATGCAGAAATGTGTGGAGACCTATTTGTCAAATTCAAAGCTCTATTGACTAACGAACATAGCGACATAAAGCTTGCATCATTGTCTGGTCAAACAGAAAACAGCAAAGGCAAATCTACGAAATACAATCCAGAGGATAAAGTTCAGCGTTCAGATTTGAATAGTGTGCCAGATAATCCTTTCAAGAATCAGGTTGTAGTTTTGACTGGCTTTGCAAAAACAGATAGTCAGGAATATGCACATAAGCTTAATGAACTGGGTGCAATCATTAAGGATGGTGTAAATAAAAAAACGAACATACTTATTACTGGCTATAATGCAGGACCATCCAAAATGCAGAAAGCACAGGAATTTGGTGCACGTATTATGTCAGAAGAGGAATTTAAAGTAATAATCGAACAATTATGATACAGCAAGATTTGTTTGGCGATAGTGCCATTATTAAGCAGAATCCATTGACTGACCGTCGCGTCGGTTTCATTGGAAAGTTCAAGAACCGTGCAGCTCTTGTACGGAAAGTGAAAGAGTTTGGGGCATCTGAGAATAGCAAAGACGGCTTGACACGTGATACTCAAATACTCGTAATGGGCAGCGAAATAAAGCAGGATGTGTTAAATCGCCTGCTTTGCTATGAACATGACGGTTGGAAACCTTTGAAAATAAGTGAAGCAGAGTTGGAGGAAATTTTCAAGGGTCACTATACTGGATATGACTCGCCAGCAGTTCCTACAAAACAGATAAGCATAGACATGTCGTACTACAATTGGGTACCGCCTGTGTTTACCGATGAAGATGACGATGAGAATGAAGGCAGTGGTATCCGTTGTTCTTCCCCGCTTGTCTATGGTGACGACAATCCCATTTACGGAATGGAGATATATGTACCCAACAGGGTCAACATTGATATGGGAATCATTAGGCAAATCATTGGAAACTTCGGAGGCTATGCAAATACTGAATATTTCGATGAGACCAATGTTGTGATGTTGAGTAAAGAGACCTTGCGGCTTTTGGAACAGGGCATAAAAGATGACGTGATAACCACAATAGAGAAACAATATAATGAAAGTTCTGCCAAGTTCTTCAACATACAGTTCACCAGCGAGCCTGATTTCATCTCTTGGGTAAAGAAGAGACTGGAGAAGTACCCTGATGAGAGTACGATGGCGTTGTTGGAGAAGTACAAATTTTAATACAATGTATTATGGCAAGATTGTCCACCGAAGAATTCATCAAGAAAGCCCGAGAAGTGCATGGGGATAGGTATGACTATTCCAAGGTGGAGTATGTGAATAACCAAACTAAAGTCCGCATAGGTTGTCCTATACATGGAGAATTTTGGCAAATCCCCCATGTTCATTTGCAAGGAAAAGGTTGTATAAAGTGTGGTCGAAAACGAACGGCACAATTTCATAGTAAATCCTTAGAACAATTTCTACAAGAAGCCAAGGATGTTCATGGAAACAAGTATGACTATTCTAAAGTGGAATATGTGGATAGTCAAACAAAGGTTACCATTATCTGTCCTATGCATGGAGATTTTTCTCAATCTCCCACCTCTCATTTACAAGGTTCAGGGTGTCCCAAATGTGGTAACGATAGGACTGCTTTGAGAATGAACAACGAAGGGTTTATCAATAAAGCCAAAGCTGTTCATGGGGATAGATACGATTATTCAAAGGTGCAGTATGTTTATAATAAAACAGAAGTCTGTATTATCTGCCGTGAGCATGGTGAATTCTGGCAAAAACCTAAAAATCATCTAAGTGGATACGGTTGTCCTATTTGTTCTGGTCGAAAGAAAATGAGGACATCAGATTTCATTAAGAAAGCTCGTTCTGTTCATGGAGAAAAGTATGATTACTCAAAAGCAGAATATAAAGGCAATTCCGAAAAGGTATGTATCATTTGTCCTGAACATGGAGAGTTTTGGCAAAGAGCAGGTGTGCATATAAAAGGAAAAGGATGTGAAAAGTGTGGTATAATTAAAAGTCATTTAGGGCGTAAAATATGGACTCGAGAAAAATGCTATGAAACGGCACTTCTATATAAGGACATTGGAACATTCGCTAAAAAATGCCAAGTTGCTTATGTTATAGCACATAGGAATGGATGGCTGACAGATTATACATGGCTTAATCGGAAGAAAAAACCTAATGGTTATTGGACGAAAGAGTTAGTAATAAAAGAGGCTCAAAAGTATACTAGTTCTGGAGAATTCCAAAAAGGAAATATTAAAGCATATAATGCAGCGATTAATCATGGCTGGATAAAAGAATGTACTTGGTTTATCAAACCTAAAAATGCTAAAAGGTGGAATTATAATACTTGTTTTGATGAAGCCCAAAAATATACGTCTCGAACAGAATTCCGAACGAGTTCAATTACCGCATATTGTATTGCAAGAGATCACGGATGGTTGGACGATTATATATGGCTGGAAAAGCGTATCAACCCCTACAATTACGAGTCATGTAAATTAGAAGCTCAAAAATATAAGTATTACAATGATTTTCGAGCAAAGTCACATCAATATTATATGGTTGCTCGGAAACGAGGATGGCTTCGAGATTACACTTGGCTTATAGTAGAGCCACTAGAACCTTATAATAAGAAATGGAATTATGACACTTGCTATGCAGAAGCTAAGAAATATAATACAAGGAGCGAATTTAACAAAAAGGGCGGAGGAGCTTATGATGTTGCAAGAAGAAATGGTTGGTTAGCTGATTACACATGGATTCCTGATTTCTCTGATTCTGATGCAAAGGTTGACAGCGTATATTGTTATATGTTTGAGGGTTTGAAAGCTGCATATGTTGGAAGAACTTTAATGTATCGTCAACATATTAGGGATATTGAACATCGCAATCTACAGCGAGATGCTGTTTACAAATTTGCTCAAGAACATAATTGTGAAATACCCGAGATGCAAATAATCGAAGAGAACCTGACTGTTCAAAAAGGAAGAGAAGGCGAAGATTATTGGAGAAAACATTATGAATCAAAGGGGTATTATATGCTTAACAAAGCTGCAACAGGTGCAAAAAGTGGCTCAATCGGTGCTTTGGCACGTGGTAAATGGACTTTTGAAATAGCTTACAAAATAGCTCAGAACTTCGAGACAGTTATTGAAATGTGTGAAGAATATGAATATTTGTATAAAATATCCAAAGCAAGAGGTTGGTTAGAAAAGTTTGATTGGTTTAGAGGGAAGGAGATAAAGATAGAAAAGCAAACCAAATGGACAGAAGAAGTATGTCGTGAAGAAGCTGAAAAATACACATCGAGGAAGGATTTCCGAAGGATGTGTAAGGGTGCATACGATAAAGCAAAAGAAATGGGATGGCTGGAGGATTACACTTGGCTCACCCATCATAAAGCTCATTCTGATTGGGATTATGAGAGTTGTAAAAAAGAGGCCCAGAAGTATTCCAGTAGGTTTGAGTTTGGCAAACACTCATATGGTGCATATACTCGTTCTAGAGAGCAGGGATGGTTGGATGAATTCTATCCTAATCCACTCCGTCGTGTTCTTGACTATGATACGTGTAAAAGACTGGCTGCTAAATACCAAACACCCCAAGAAATGCGGAAATCAGATAGGAGCCTTTATGAAACTATAAAGATAAAAGGTTGGATGAAAGATTTCTTTCCAAAGAATAAAGCATAAAGAAGTAAGAAAGATGAGACAAACAACTATATTCTACGGGAATGGCGTAAACCGTTTAAGTAAAGACGGAAAATCATGGGATAATGTGCTTAGGCAAATATCTCAAGGTCAGTTTTTACCACCAATAGAAAACAACACGCTTAAGTATGAATATATTGTTTTGCCCAAGGATAGATATATTGAAGTAGTGGATGATAATATCAAAGAAGAAGGAAAAACATTACCACCAGAACTAAAAGACACGGAAAAAAGTATCAAAGAAGATTTGGCATCTGAATTGTCTCAATTTAAGGCTGCTGATTTCTATAAGAAGCTAGCGGAATTGAAGGCAGACAATTATATGACTACCAATTATGAATCCCACTTGATTAATCCTTTTTTCAAGATGGGCTATCACCTAATGGATCCAGATAATAGAATATATAAGACTAAACCACATTATACTTTAGAAAAAGGAGAAAGTCACATAAAATATTGGAATATCCATGGATGCTTAGAACTACAAGAGTCTATGTTATTGGGATTGTATGAGTATAGCAAGTATGTTATTAACATAGACAAAATCATACGCTCTATAGAAAGAGACCTACCAGATGTCGACAAAGAGAGTTGGCCTTATATTATGCTTCATTCGGATGTTCATATTCTAGGATTTGGATTGGGGTACGAGGAGATTGATATTTGGTATTTCCTTACAAGCCGGAAGCGTCTTCTGAGAACTAACAAGATTGAAAAAAATCGAATAACCTACTACGTCATTAATGATGATAGTTTTGACATCGGTAAAGTTAAACTATTAGAAGCATTGGATGTTGAGGTTAAAATTATTGATTTTGACTGGAGTTCTGATGCTTATAAAAAAGCATATGAAGACATCTACAATAGAATTAAATATAGAATGAACAATGAATAAATACGGTTTTAGTATAGACGACGGCCATTACAAATTACCTAATGAACAAATGGCTAAACTTGCAAAGGAATTGCAGGACAATAATCCTATGCACGACATCAATAAGCACTATAATGATGAGATCAATCTCCTATCAGCTATGATGGATGAGATGAAGAAACAGTCAATAGATACAGATAAAAAACATGCCCAAACTATGGCAAAAGCAAATTGGCAAATATTTTGGGCCATTGCTGCTGTCGTGATTGCCGCGATAGCATTAATACTTAATCTCTTTCCTGAGATTGGAATGAATATACGGAACTCTTTACACATATAATAGTAATCAGAAAAAACGATGCAGTTAATGAC
Organism: Prevotella sp.; assembly: GCA_017460515.1. GTDB lineage: Bacteria > Bacteroidota > Bacteroidia > Bacteroidales > Bacteroidaceae > Prevotella. The sequence goes on along the minus strand of JAFUAY010000035.1, from coordinate 24,853 downwards.
CCCTCTGATAATCATATTAATTATCGTTCTCTCTATTTACCTTGCCTGGTACAACTCAGCAAGGCAGAAAGGGAAGAGAGGGGAAATGCGTGTGTCTACGATATTGTCACAACTGCCAGATGAGTACACGATTCTAAATGATTTGGTTTTCAAAACCGAGAAGGGAACGACTCAGATAGACCATATCGTTGTATCAAAATATGGGGTATTCGCCATTGAGACCAAAAACTATCGAGGCGAGATTTATGGAGATGACAATCGTCAGGAGTGGACTCAGCTGATTGTTACAGATGTGACGTATGCGAAGAAATGGTGGAAGACTTACACCTACGTAACAAAGAATCACTTCTACAACCCAGTCAAGCAATCTGTTGGTCATGCTTTGAGAATAAAGGAAATGTTATCAGCATTTCCGCATGTTAAAATAGTGCCCATTGTTGTCTTTGCTGGAGAGGCTATACTGAGTAACGTCGAGAGTAGATATCATATTGTATACGAAGAAAGCCTCTTGGATGTAATTAGTGAATATCGGACGATATATCTGACAGATGATGACGTTCAAGTAGTCCTTGGAATCCTTGAAAGAAACAATGTCCGAGGGATGGTGAACGACAGGCAACATGTCAAGAACCTTCGAACGGCAGCTAGAGAAATAAACGCAACCATAAATTCCGGCATCTGCCCAAAATGTGGTGGTCGTCTGATTGAACGCAATGGTAAGTATGGCACTTTCTATGGGTGTTCCAATTATCCAAAATGTAGATTTACGATAAAATGATGTAACATATCCGAGTTTTCCATACTAAATAGATGTAAGATGTTAGAAGGAAGATGTAAGATGTGATAATAAAGCAAAAAATTAAAACGTTATAATGATATGAGCGACGAACAGAAATATATAATTGAAGGCTTGGATGAATACATCCGCCAAGGGGAGCCGCAGCAGCGCGAGCGTAGCGAAGCGTGGAAGGTGGCCATCGGCTTGCAACAGGTTGACAGGCTTCAGACTTCTGAGTACCTGCTTGATACGGCAAAGCGCCACATTGAAGGCGATATCAGCATAGGCGAGGCGAAGGAGTTGATTGACTCTTACTACAAGTCGGCAGCAGGGCGCAAGGAGGTAGAAGGCGACCGCACGGAAGAGGCCGACAAGGTGGCTGCTCGCATTACGGAACTGATAGAAGAGAAAACTTTCTCATTCACACCGGCACAGTTGATCTCAATCCATCGCCGATTGTTTGAAGGCATCTACAAATTGGCAGGTCGTATTCGCGACTATAACATCACGAAGAACGAATGGGTGCTTGGCGGCAAGACGGTATATTATGCCAGCGCCGACACCATCAGCGACACGCTTGCATACGACATGGGACAGGAACGTGAGTTCAACTATGCCAACATGAATATTGATGAGGCCATCCGTCATCTGACTCGTTTTTGCGCCAACCTATGGCAGATACATGCATTCTGTGAGGGCAACACGAGAACGACGGCGGTATTCATGATTAAGTATCTGCGCACATTGGGTTTTAATGTGGTGAACGATGTGTTTGCAGAGAATTCCTGGTATTTCCGCAATGCGCTGGTGCGTGCCAACTATAGCGACTTGACAGCAGGTATCTCAGAGACCACGCTCTATCTGGAGAGATTCTTCCGTAGTATGCTACTGGGTGAAGAGCACGATCTGAGGAACAGAATCATGCACGTGGATTGGGGCAAAGTAACAGATGATGCAACGTCCCAAAGTGCAAATAAGCCAGTTCTAAGTGCAAAGTTGAGCGATGAACTGCCTCCAAAGTGCAAAAATTGCACTTTAGAAGAGGTGGCGGTGCTTCGCATCATGCATGTGAACCCCACAGCCACTCAAAAGGAAATAGCCACTGCAATAGGAAAGTCTGAACGAACCGTAAAGACAATTACTGTTGCGCTTCAGGAGAAGCTGATTGTAAAGCGTGTGAACGGTAAACGTAATGGGTATTGGGAATTTATTGAGTAATGTTCAGGAAATATAATTCGTAACAGCAATGAATAAAACGATATAGATATATGACACAGGAGAATAAAGACCTATTGATGAAGTTGCTCAGCGGTTACTGGTCAGGACGATGCTGCAAAAGCAGAATGGTTCCCTATCAATGCGTTGCCTGCTTTGGCTTTCGACCATTCAGATATCATACAGGATGCTATTAAACTCTTCAGTAAAATGTGAATATGGAAACGTCAAAACAACAATATTTATCGGCCAAAAGGAAATCAAAATGAACTACAGGGTTAAACATTCTTTGGGTATTTCCAACCGACTTGAATTTCAATAGGTTACGCACATAAAGTGCTGATTCTTAAATAAAAAAGTGGCAGGATTTATATCCTACCACCTAATCATTCTTGTACACCCTCAGAGGCTCGAACTCTGGACACCCTGATTAAGAGTCAGGTGCTCTACCAACTGAGCTAAGGGTGCATCCTTTTTTGTTTTGCGGGTGCAAAGGTAGATATTTTTTTTGAAACAGCAAAACATTTTCTCTCTTTTTTTTGAAAAAGGTAAAAAAAAGCGCCTGCACGACTGCAAGCGCTATTTATCCTTCTACATCTTTTGCCTAAAAAGTGTGATTCCTATTGAAATGGCAGGGTACTCTCTTGCCCTTATTTTTGTATTGGTTGGCGGCGACCGCGAGGACCCTGTTCTCTCATTTTCTTCTGGTCCTCCTGATAGGCCTTGTACTGCTCTTCAGTCAAGATGGTCTTCAACTGAGCGTCGTATTCTTCCATGACTTTTCGGAAATCCTCACGCTTTTCGCCTGATTTTTCCATATTACGGGGTCTCTGCTTAAGACTGTCGGCTACCTGTGGGCGCTGTCCGCGAGGACCATCAGGACGGAACTGTCCGCGCCTGCCACGAGGAGTCATCTTATCGGCATATTTGGCATTCAACTCCTGAAGCTTTGTCTTCTGGGCATCGGTGAGACTATATTTCTCAACCATACTATCGGTGCGACGCTGAATCATCTCGGACTTAGAGAACTGACGACGTTCTGCTTTATTTTCATCCTGTGCCATTGCTCCTGTTGAAACGAGGAGTGCTGCTACTGCTGCAAATATGATCTTTTTCATTTTCTTTTTGTTTTTAGTTGTTAAACTATCAATTTGTTATTATTTTTTAGTTGCAACTATCTATATGACGGAGGATTAACAGAATAGTTTAATCATCCATCGAAAAAAAAGAAATTTAACAAAAATAAGGATTTCAGCGTTTAGCATCGATGACGAGCACCTTGCCGGCTGACACTTGGAAATGGACATCATAGCCTGCAAAGGGCATGCCGTAGACGCGCTGTACATCATTATGGTATTGAGGACGAGGATCAAGGGAGAGCACCTCGCGCAATGCGTCGAGCTCTTCAGCACTGAATTTGGATGCGACGATTGGTGGGATATCGACTTCAAGTGGCTCCCATTCTGTTGAATCGACGAAACCGCTTTTGGCATCAGGATAGCAATCGGCATACCGAACATAGGGCTTCACGTCGAAAATGGGGGTTCCGTCCATCAGATCGGCACCTGAAACATGGATGATGGGGCCTCGTTGGGGATGAAGTTCAATACGGTCTATCTTAGCACATGTGAGTCCGAGGGGATTGGGTCGAAAGGGTGAACGGGAGGCGAACACCCCTACCCTGTCGTTGCCGCCCAATCGCGGTGGACGTACGGTGATGCCAGCAGCTGCATGACGATTGGCTGAGAATTCCCATATCAACCAAAGATGGCTGAAGGCTTCAAGGCCTCGGACCACATCCGGCTGTCGGTATGCTGGTTCGAACACGATAGTCCCCTTTAATGCATGGGCAAGTCCGCCCTGACGAGGAATACCGAATTTCGACGTCAGCGGAGAATGGAAATAGGCTATCGGTTCTATCTGCATAAGAGGAGGAAGCTGCTTAGGATTCGAGAATAAGGCGTCCTGAATGGTCGAAGAGTGAGCGATAGGACAACAAGAGCGTTACAACCAGTGAAAGAATACTGCTTGCGAATGCTGTCAGGAAGAGAACCAGTGAGAGCACGCAGGCAACGACGGGAGCAACTCCCATCAGGAGCAATGCCATCATGAATACCGGTGGGGCAATAACGATGGGGGCAATCATCTTATTCAACAGGGGTATGACGCTGCCACGCAATCCTCGCCTCACGCTGGGCAACAAGGTCTCAAGACGTGAGGCGCCATTAGCTTGCAGATACTGATAATGGCTCTTGGTGTATCGCAGACTGGCAACATAGGACTTCAACCCTGATGATAGCGACAATTGAATCAGTCCTGCAGCAATGCCTGTCACAGCAGCCACAAAAAGTGCCGGACGGACAGGAATCGTCAGATGCATAACGGCAAGCACGAATCCGAGTCCTACCATTACGCCCATCAGGATAGGCAGGAACATTTTGCTAAGGGGCAACCTGTTCTTATATAATATGAAGTAGGACACGCCCACCGACATCAGAAGACACCATAACGCATTAACCCACCAGCTATTGGACCAATAAAGACCAAACATACAGAGGGTTACAACGGAAAGGCTCAGGACATAAAAGACGAAGACACGAAAGACTCGCATGACGATACGACGATCATTCAATGCGAGCAGAGCGAGTGCGGCACACAAGGTGAAAACCATAAGGATTATGCCCCAAAGAGATAAATCAGATAGTTGAATGTTCATTACACCTCTTTATATTATATTTCAACAATATGGTCAGAAAACTCCAAGATACTGGGTTCGTCAGATGCCACGATAACAATGCGGTTCTTGTGGGCCTGACGCTTCAGATATTCGCCACTGCCAGCTGGCGGATTGTCGACAACGAGGATAGGTTTTCCCAACAGCACAGCGACTGCCAGCAAGCGCACCCTGGAATCTTCAGCATTGACATTCACCTTACGGATCTCCTCTGAGAGAATACCATTCGAGATAGACAGATTACGATTGGCCTTCAGGCTGAAGACGTCCTGAACGGAAGGAGGCTCATAGGGGGTCACCTCGCCTATCTGTTCCAAACTGGCGGGTGCATAGGCAATGAACTGACGAAAAAAAGTGGCAGAGCATTCCGTCAGCGGCTCACAATCAATACTGATATAGCCATGGGTCACATTGACAAAGCCAAGAATCGTAGACAGCCATCGACTACGTCGACCGACATTGGCACCCGTCAGACAGGTCACCTCGCCAGCTTTAGCCATCAATGAAAGCGTCTGCTCTTCGCCTTCAATCAGCACCTCGTTGAATTCCAGTATCATCATTCTAAGTTTACTTCTGGCTGCAAAGGTACGAAAAAAATACGAAATGCGTTAATAAATTTGCATTTTCAATCGAATTTCACTACCTTTGCAGCATGTTTCGAAACAATAGCTATCGTTTGCCTGCAGAATGGGAACCGCAAAGCGGGGTTCAACTGACGTGGCCGCACAGTCGGACAGACTGGGCTCCCATGCTGAAGAAGGTGGAAAAAACCTACGGAGAGATGTCGGAAGCGATTCAGAAGCACGAACCGCTTTTGATTGTAGGACCGCCTTCGAACGATACTTGGGCACGCGATCATGGATTTATTACGCTGGTAAGCACGAATGGCGACAAAGCACAATTGCTCGACTTCAAATTCAACGGTTGGGGAGAGAAATTCAGATATGAACTGGATAACGCACTCAATCGCCGACTGTTCGACGAAGGCAGATTTGAAGGTGAATATGTTGACCATCTGGACTTTGTCTTAGAAGGCGGTAGCATAGAGAGCGACGGAAAGGGAACCATCTTCACAACCAGTTGCTGTCTGCTGGCTCCTCACAGAAACCAGCCCCTCAGCAAGGAAGAAATTGAAGCTCGACTGAAGGAGTATCTCTTTGCCGAACGGGTACTGTGGATTGATTACGGGCAACTGACGGGCGACGATACCGACGGACATATTGACACGCTGGTACGTATAGCACCTGATGACACTTTATTATATGTAGGATGTGACAATCCGAAAGATGAGCAATATGAGGGGCTCAGAAAAATGGAAGAACAGCTCAGAACGTTCAGGACCATGGAAGGAGAACCCTACCGGCTCATCCGACTCCCAATGCCTCGCCCCATCTATGATGAAGATCATGAGCGACTGCCTGCTACCTACGCCAACTTCCTCATTGTGAACGGAGCAGTACTGTGTCCTACCTACAACCAGCCCGACCTGGATGCTATGGCACTGAAACAGATAGGACAGGCATTTCCTCAACACGAGATTGTAGGCATTGACTGTCGATCACTCATCTATCAACACGGTTCGCTGCACTGTTGTACCATGCAGTTTCCAGAAGAAGTGTATAGAGAGATGAGAGATGAAAGATGAGGGATTAGAGTTTAAAGGAGAAAGATTATGAAGGAACTAAATATAGGATTTCTACAACAGCACAACACGGCTGACACCATCAACAATATTGAAAGGCTGTGTGATGGGGTTCGCGACCTTGCAAAACGGGGGGCGGAACTGATTGTGCTGCAAGAACTGCACAACTCACTCTATTTCTGTCAAGTAGAAGACGTCAACAACTTCGACCTTGCAGAACCGATTCCCGGACCATCGACAGACATCTACGGACGGCTGGCTAAAGAGCTGGGAGTAGTCATCGTCACTTCCCTCTTTGAGCGACGTGCAGCCGGGTTGTATCATAACACGGCAGTGGTGTTTGAAAAAGACGGCTCAATAGCCGGTAAATATCGGAAGATGCATATCCCTGATGATCCTGCCTACTACGAGAAATTCTATTTCACACCTGGCGACATCGGATTCCATCCTATTGATACAAGCGTAGGACGACTGGGAGTACTCGTGTGCTGGGACCAATGGTATCCCGAAGCAGCACGCCTCATGGCACTGCAGGGAGCAGAGATATTGATTTATCCTACCGCTATCGGCTATGAAAGCAGTGACACCCTGGAGGAACAACAGCGACAGCGAATGGCTTGGCAGACTGTGATGCGAGGACATGCTGTTGCCAACGGAGTGCCCGTTGTGGCAGTCAACCGAGTGGGTCATGAGCCAGACCCCAGCCATCAGACCAATGGTATACAATTCTGGGGCACATCTTTCGTCTGCGGACCACAGGGAGAGATACACTATGAGGCTTCTACCGACGAAGAGGAGAGCATCATCGTCAGTATCGACATGGAGCGAGCTGAGCAAGTGAGACGCTGGTGGCCCTTCCTGCGTGATCGTCGGATAGAGAACTACAGCGACATCAATCGAAGATTTATTGACTAATTAAATAAGTAAGACAGTGAAAGCATTAACCAAGACTGACTTCCATTTTGAAGGACAGAAAAACGTGTATCACGGAAAGGTACGCGATGTTTACAACATTAATGACGACCTGATGGTGATGGTTGCCACAGACCGTATCTCAGCGTTCGACGTGGTACTGCCAAAAGGTATTCCGTTCAAGGGTCAGGTGCTCAACCAGATTGCTGCCAAGTTCCTGGATGCCACTACCGACATCTGTCCGAACTGGAAACTGGCTACACCCGACCCCATGGTGACTGTAGGTCTGAAATGTGAGGGATTCCGCGTAGAGATGATTATCCGCTCAATCCTCACAGGATCAGCATGGCGTGAGTACAAAAACGGATGCCGTGAGCTCTGTGGCGTGAAATTGCCTGACGGAATGAGAGAGAACGAGCGCTTCCCTGAGCCTATCATCACGCCTACCACAAAAGCTGATGAGGGACACGACATGAACATCTCCAAGGAAGAGATTATCGCTCAGGGCATCGTGTCGGCTGAAGACTATGAAGTGATGGAAGACTACACCCGCAAAATCTTTGCACGCGGACAGGAGATTGCCGCTCAGAGAGGTCTGATCCTTGTAGATACGAAATACGAGTTTGGCAAGCGCGACGGTAAGGTGTATCTCATTGACGAGATCCATACGCCCGACTCAAGCCGCTATTTCTATGCTGACGGATATGAGGAGAAGCTGGCAAAGGGTGAACCGCAGCGACAGCTTTCAAAGGAATTTGTGCGCCAGTGGCTCATTGAGCACAACTTCATGAACGAACCTGGACAGGTGATGCCGGAGATTACTGACGAGTATGCAGAGAGCGTCAGCGAGAGATATATAGAACTCTATGAGCATATCACTGGTGCCAAGTTTGACAAAGCCACAGAGACTGGCGACATTGCAGCACGCATTGAGAAGAACGTCAGCGACTGGCTGAAGAACAGAAAATAAAGTATGTTGCGACTGAGTCGCAACAATCCAAGAAAATGTACAAGCAGGAAGAAATAAAACCCTATCACGAGGGCGAGAAGGCTCAGCAGGTGGAAGCGATGTTTGACAATATCGCCCCTACCTATGACAAGCTGAACCATCGACTGTCTTGGGATATAGACCGCAGATGGAGGAAGACCGCCATCAGGAAGTTGGCCGACTATCAGCCAAAGACCTTGCTTGACATTGCCACCGGTACTGGCGACTTTGCCATTCAAGCTGCCCAGGTTCTGCATCCTGAAAAAATCATCGGTGCTGATATCAGTGAAGGCATGATGAACATCGGAAGGGAGAAGGTAAAAGAAATTGGACTGGACCACATCATCAGTTTCTCAAAAGAGGACTGCCTGAACCTATCTTATCCTAACGATACATTCGATGCGGTAACAGCAGCTTTCGGCATTCGTAACTTTGCCGACCTGGACAAAGGACTGAAAGAGATGTGCCGAGTGCTGAAGGAAGGCGGACATATGTGTATCGTGGAACTGACCACACCGGTTTCGTTCCCCATGAAACAGCTCTTCGCCATCTACAGTCATCTGGTACTACCCCTTTACGGAAGAATCATATCAAAAGACAATAGCGCTTACAGCTATCTGATTAAGACTATCGAAGCCTTCCCGCAAGGCGAACAGATGATGGAAATATTACAAAACGCGGGATTCAGTGAAACGTCATTCCGTCGACTCACGTTTGGTATTTGCACAATGTATTTCGCAACTAAATAGGTAATTGTATTATGGATAAGTACGGACTCATAGGCTACCCTTTAGGGCATTCATTCTCAATCGGCTACCACAATCAGCGTTTTGCCGATGAAGGTATCAATGCCAAGTATGTTAATTTCGAGATCCCCTCAATAGACGATCTGCCAGAGGTGCTCAGTAGTAACCCAGATCTAAAGGGACTCAACGTGACGATTCCCTATAAGGAAAAGGTGATGGAGTTTCTTGACTATATCAGTCCTGAAGCACGTGCCATCGGAGCTGTCAACGTGATACGCGTCGTTCATGATGGCAGCAAAATCAAACTGAAGGGCTATAACAGTGACGTCATTGGATTCACACAAAGCATTGAACCCATGCTGGAGGACTACCATAAGAAAGCTTTGGTACTGGGCACTGGCGGAGCATCAAAAGCTGTAGCCTATGGACTAAAGGCGCTGGGGGTAGAACCTGTTTTCGTAAGTCGTTACGAGCGTCCTGGAACCATTCAGTATAGTAGCATCACTCCTGAAGTGGTCAAGGAATACAACGTCATCGTCAATTGTACGCCATTGGGCATGTATCCCAAGACGGAGACATGTCCGGATCTTCCTTACGAAGCACTTGATGAGCATAACATTTTGTATGACCTGATTTATAATCCTGACGAGACGCTGTTCATGAAGAAAGGCGCCAAACAAGGTGCACAGACAAAGAACGGACTCGAAATGCTGCTCCTGCAGGCATTTGCAAGTTGGGAATTCTGGAATGGCAAAGAATAGCATTCATATCTCTGCTACAGAACTGATGATAGGTGTACTGGCAGCTGTCATCAGTTGTGGAACGGCTATGACCTACGGAGCCAATTACGGTTCGCTCGATTCGGCATCAGCCATTCTGCAATTATTCAGTGCTGTCTTCATCCCACTGACAGCTGGGGGAATCATCATTGACAGACGACGTAATAAGGAACAGAGCCTTCTCAATAATGCGCGAAAAAAATCTGTTCAAACACTGGCTAATAAGCATAACAGTGTGATCACCTTACTGGAAGATGCGTATAAAGAGGAGAAGAAATCATTGGGAATATTTGCTTCAGGATCAAAAGAAAGCTTGCGTCGACAATATGAAATGAAATACGACCAATGCCGCAATGACTACGAGAGAGAACTGAAAATACTACATGCACAAGAAAAAGAAACGACTCTTTCTCGTCAATTCAAACGGTATTGGACTGTTTTTATCATTGTCGGCATGATCTGTCAGATTGCCGCATGCAGCTATACCATGGGGACGATCGACAAGCTGACGCCTGACGTTCAGACAGCTCCTGCACCTCAGACATCAGAAGAGACTCCAGCATGGAACGCAGAGAATATTCCCATGCCACATCTTACTGATGGTGCACGCTATGTTTCCAATCCAGACAATGTGGTGAGCGACCAAACAGAGCAACTGCTGAACAAATGGCTGAAAAAGATGGATGATTCGCTACAGATAGAATCTGCCATGATTATCGTCAATCATGTTGAGAATGACGACCCGTTCCGTATGGCACAGGATCTCTTTGACCGCTACAAGATTGGCAAGAACGACCGAGGACTAGTTATCGTACTGGCCTATCAGGACCATAAGGTTCGAACACATACGGGTCGTTCGCTTGAAGGAGACCTGACAGATATAGAGTGTTCGCGTCTTCAAGAAACTTATGCCATTCCTTTCATGAAAGAGGAAATGCCGGATAGCGGCATGCTGTATCTGACAGAGGCCATCTATAACACTTTGCAGCGAAAAGAACTCCCCATCACTGAAAGCCAACGTATTGAGTCGGAAACAGACCTGTTGATGGGCTATATAGCACTCTACCTGATGATGTTTGGCGGATGGGCATTCCTGATAGCCTACCTCATCTACCGCTATAATGGCAGTACTGGCAGATCACTGTTACGCCAGAATCCGTTTGCCCAGATGCCCGTTGTAGTTGTTGGCGGAGGACACGGTGGAGGACGTAGCAGTGGTGGCTTCGGAGGAGGCGGAGGCTTCGGTGGAGGCTTCAGCGGCGGAAGTTCTGGAGGCGGTGGTGCTACTTCCAGTTGGTAAGAGAATAATCCAAAAGAATACAATAAAGAGAAACCAAATACTGAAAGATTATGAAAATGAGTAAGACTTTAATTGGAGTGATTGTTGCCATCGTAGTGATTGGCGGATGGGCTATCAGTGCCTACAATGGAATGATCGGTGTAGAAGAAGAGGCCACTACCGCACTTGCCAATGTTCAATCAACCTATCAGCGCCGAGCCGACCTGATACCTAATCTTGTAGAGACGGTTAAGGGATATGCCAGTCATGAGAAAGAGACGCTCGAAGGCGTAGTAGCAGCACGTTCGAAAGCAACAAGTATCAACCTGGACCCAGAGAGTATGACGCCTGAGAAGATGAAACAGTTCCAAGCTGCTCAAGGAGAACTCTCAACAGCATTGGGCCGTCTGATTGCTATTCAAGAGAATTATCCTGACTTGAAGGCAAATGAGAATTTCCGTGACTTGCAGGTACAGCTGGAAGGTACGGAGAACCGTATCAACGAGGCTCGCAACACCTATAACAAAGCTGTGCAGAACTACAATATGAAGATTCGCCGCTTCCCCAACTCACTGCTTTCCGGAATGTTTGGATTCGAGAAGATGCAGAAGTTCGAGGCTGAGGCTGGCGCTGAAAAGGCTCCTCAAGTGAAATTCTAACTATTGTATGTACTGTCTGTTGTCACCAAACAAAATCATTTCAATGCAATTATGAACAACAACCGCTATATGATGCGTGGCGTCAGTGCTGCCAAGGAAGACGTGCACGCAGCTATCAAAAACATTGACAAAGGAATTTTCCCACAGGCATTCTGCAAAATTATCCCTGACATTTTGGGAGGCGACCCCGACTATTGCAATATTATGCATGCTGACGGTGCTGGCACCAAGTCAAGCCTGGCTTACATGTATTGGAAAGAGACGGGCGACCTGTCTGTTTGGAAAGGTATTGCACAGGATGCTATTGTCATGAACACTGACGATCTGCTCTGTGTGGGTGCCGTTGATAATATACTGGTCAGCAGCACCATTGGCCGCAATAAGATGCTGGTTCCTGGTGAAGTGATCTCAGCAATTATCAATGGAACAGATGAGTTACTCGCAGAATTGCGCGAAATGGGTATCGGCATCTATCCTACGGGAGGCGAAACTGCCGATGTAGGCGACTTGGTACGCACCATCATCGTTGACTCAACAGTGACCTGCCGCATGAAGCGCTCTGATGTTATTGATAATGCGAACATCCGCCCAGGCGATGTGATTGTAGGTCTTTCATCAACAGGTCAGGCAACCTATGAGAAACGTTATAATGGCGGTATGGGTTCGAACGGTCTTACATCTGCCCGTCATGATGTGTTTGCCAAATACCTGGCAGCGAACTATCCTGAGAGCTACGACCACGCCGTGCCTAACGAACTTGTATATAGTGGAAAGTACAAGCTGACGGATGCTTTAGAAGGCTCACCTATCGATGCAGGACAACTGGTACTCTCTCCTACCCGTACCTACGCCCCTGTCATCAAGCGAATCCTTGACGAGCTGCGTCGTGAGATTCACGGAATGGTGCATTGCACTGGTGGCGCACAGACGAAAGTGCTCCACTTCGTTGGTGAGAACTGCCGCGTAGTCAAGGACAATATGTTCCCTGTTCCCCCACTCTTCCGTGCTATCCATGATTGTTCAGAAACAGACTGGAAAGAGATGTATCAGGTGTTCAACATGGGTCACCGCATGGAAATCTATGTCCGCCCAGAGGTGGCAGAACAAGTTATTGCCATTTCTAAGAGCTTCAACATAGATGCCCAGGTTGTTGGACATATTGAAGAAGGAAACCGCTCACTAACAATTAAGAGCGAATTCGGAACCTTTGATTATTAAAAGCAAAAGTGTATGGTTGAAGTAATGGCAACCCTGTTCTCGATTGTTGTCGTAGGATACATTGCCGGCAAATTGGGATACATGGGAGGAACCTTTGACAAACGACTGTCAAAACTGGTTATTGACATTACTTGTCCTGCACTGATTCTGTCATCAGCAATGACAGGCGATCTGCCCGACCGCCAACTCATATTACCCCTGTTAGGTATCAGCATCCTCACTTATGCTATCCTGACAGGGGTTGCCATCTGGCTGCCTCGCTATCTCACTCACAAGAAAGAGGACGAGGGAGTAATTGGCTTTGCATTGATGTTTGGAAACGTTGGTTTCATGGGGTATCCTGTTGTAGCGTCTATCTTTGGTCACGAAGCCGTATTTTATGCCGCGGTGCTGAATGTGGTAAACACTTTCACAGTGTTCACAGTTGGCACGATGCTCATCACTGGCTCTTCCACACCTGGTAAGGCCGACAAACTTCGCATGCAGAAGAAGGTGCTTTACAGTACACCAATGATAGCGGCTTATTTGACCATGCTGATTGTTGCACTTAAGATTGACCATATTCCAGGCGTCATCAGTCAGCCACTCACAATGATTGGTAATATTACCGTGCCTGCCGCACTGCTTATCATCGGCTCATCCATGTCGAACCTTCCCCTACGGTCCATGCTGGGTAATATTCCCGTTTATGCCACAACAGTCATGCGACTGATTATCATTCCCTTAGGCATGTATTTTCTCTGCAAGCCACTGGGATTCTCGCAGCTCGTTGTCAATATCAACACGATTGTCATTGCTATGCCTGTTGCTACTTATGGCACTATTCTTTGTCTCAGACACGGCAAAGACACCGCACTCATCACAGAGGTAACATTTATTACGACGCTGCTCTCCATGATTTCCATCCCACTGCTCGTAACCTTCTTCCTTCAGTCATACTAAGAAATCACGAGTTCCGTTCAAGGAAATTGCTTTTATAACAGCCCAAAAAAGGAGGATATGCATCACGCACATCCTCCGGAGTCTATTATCAAAAAGTACTCTGAAGCAAGACTATGCTTCAAGAGTATTCTCCTCTTCTGCAACAGGAGCCTCCTCAACGGGAGCTTCAGCTACAGGAGCTTCTTCAACTACAGGAACAGCAACAGGAGCATTCTCAGCAACAACAGTTACAGGAATCTCGACTGTTACCTCCTTATGGAAGTGAACAAGTGCAACAAAGTCGCCAACCTTCTTGATATCACGCATGGTGATAATCTTGCGGTCAACATCATGACCCAGCTTCTTCAACTCTTCAGCAACAGTAGCAGTATTAACTGAACCATAGAGCTGACCAGTAGCGCTCACCTTAGCAGAAATATTGAGAGCAACACCCTCAAGTGCCTTACCACGCTCCTCAGCAGCTGCCTTCTGGGCTGCTAGCTTGTGAGCCTGCTGCTTCAGGTTCTCAGCGAGAATCTTCTTTGCCATGGGAGAAGCAATAACACCCTTTCCCTGAGGAATGAGGTAGTTACGACCATAACCCGACTTTACGTTCACGATATCGTTCTTGTATCCCAGACCGATAATATCTTCTTTCAGTATGATTTCCATTCTTGCGTCCTCCTTTGTTTATTTCATCAAATCGGTTACGTAAGGCAGCAATGCAATCTGACGTGCACGCTTAACGGCCTGAGCCACACGGCGCTGGAACTTCAGCGAGGTGCCAGTGATACGGCGGGGAAGAATCTTACCCTGCTCGTTCAGGAACTTCTTCAAGAATTCGGGATCCTTGTAGTCAATGTACTTGATGCCACTCTTCTTGAAACGGCAATACTTCTTCTTCTTGGTGTCAATAGAAGGAGCAGTGAGATAACGGATTTCTGATACTTCTGCCATGATTAAGCCTCCTCTGATTTAGTTGCATACTTCTTGCGACGCTTCTCAGCATACTCTGCGGCATACTTGTCGAGCTTCACAGTCTGGAAACGCAGAACCTTCTCGTCACGACGGAAGGAAGTCTCCAATGATTTGATCACTTCTGGCTCAGCCTTGAACTCAACAAGGAAATAGAATCCTGATGTCTTCTTCTCAATCTGGTAAGCCAGTTTCTTCAATCCCCAGGCCTCTTCATTCAGAATCTCAGCACCCTTATCGGTGAGCACCTTCTTGAACTTTGCGACCGTTTCCTTTGTCTGATCGTCAGACAAAACGGGAGTTAAAATGAAAACGGTTTCGTATTGATTCATACGTTTTTAAATGATTAATAATTACTATTTTGCAAAATGCGGGTGCAAAGGTACTTCTTTTTTTTCATTCCAACAAAATTTTCGGCATGAATCTGCTACGACCATGCCGAAAAATTGTTAATTATTGCCATTTAAAGCGTTTATTAGCCTTAATTTTTCTTCAATACAACTGCCGAACGTGCTGGAATATAGAGTTTGAGCCACTCTTTGTGATCCTTTACGTACAGCTCATCATAGTTGGTGAAGTGCGTCACCGTATCATCAGCAAATCCATGACCTCCATAGCAGGTTGCATCTGTGTTAAGCACTACTTCATAGCTGCCTGTTGGAACCAGGAATCCATAATCAGTAAACGAACGTGTGGGTGAGAAGTTGAACACGAAGATGAGGTCACCTCTCATGAAGGCCAGCACCTGGTCACCGTCATTATGCCATATTTCAACAACAGGCTTATTCTGGAAGTTGCGAACACTCTTAATGACTTTCAGCATATCACGATCGAAATCACCCAGCCAGTGGTAACAGAGGTCCTGATTGTCAACCAGATTCCACTGACGACGTGCATACTTATAGCTCCATCCGTTGCCTTCACGCGGGAAATCGATCCATTCCGGATGTCCGAACTCATTACCCATGAAGTTCAGGTAACCGCCATTGATGGCAGCAGCAGTAACCAGACGAATCATCTTATGGAGGGCGATTCCTCGTTCAGCCACACCATTCAGGTCCTTCTTGGCAAAGTGCCAGTACATATCAGCATCAATCAGACGGAAGATAATTGTCTTATCGCCAACCAATGCCTGGTCATGACTTTCACAATAGCTAATGGTCTTCTCATCCGGACGTCGGTTCTTAACCTCCCAGAAAATGGAACTGGGTTTCCAGTTCTCATCACTCTGTTCCTTGATGGTCTTAATCCAATAGTCAGGAATGTTCATAGCCATGCGATAGTCGAATCCATAACCTCCGTCTTCAAACTTAGCTGCCAAGCCAGGCATGCCGCTCACTTCCTCAGCGATGGTGATTGCCTCTGGATTCACTTCATGTATCAGCTTGTTTGCCAGTGTCAGATAGCAGATGGCATTATCGTCCTGATGTCCGTTGAAGTAATCGGGATATCCGCAGAATGCTTCTCCCAGGCCGTGGCTATAGTACAGCATAGAGGTGACACCATCGAAGCGGAATCCGTCAAAATGGAATTCCTCAAGCCAGTACTTACAGTTTGACAGCAGGAAGTGCATGACATCATCCTTGCCATAGTCGAAGCAGAGCGAATCCCATGCCGGATGTTCATGACGGTCGCCAGGATAGAAGAACTGATTCGGGTCACCACACAGATTGCCCAGACCTTCTACTTCATTCTTAACGGCATGAGAATGAACAATGTCCATGATAACGGCAATTCCCATCTTATGAGCCTCATCGATAAGTGCCTTCAGATCTTCAGGAGTGCCAAAGCGGCTGCTCGGAGCAAAGAATGACGAGACATGATATCCGAATGATCCATAGTAAGGATGCTCCTGAATCGCCATCACCTGAATGCAGTTATAACCATCTTTGGCAACACGCGGAAGCACATTCTCACGGAACTCATTGTAAGTGCCTACTTTTTCAGCATCCTCACCCATACCCACATGACACTCATAGATGAGTAACGGGTTCTTCTTCGGTTTGAAACCAGCTTTCTTCCATACGTAGGGCTGCTTGGGATTCCATACCTGAGCAGAGAAAATCTTTGTCTGATCATCCTGAACCACACGACGGCACCATGCAGGAATACGTTCGCCTTCACCACCGTTCCACTTCACCTTCATCTTGTACAACTGTCCGTGCTGCAAGTCCTTCTCCTTCAACTTCAGTTCCCAGTTGCCTGTTCCCTCAATACGCTTGCAACGATAGCGTTCGTCTTCCTGCCAGTTATTGAAGTCGCCAATCAGATAGATATCGGTGGCATTGGGTGCCCACTCACGGAAAACCCATCCACGGGTCAGTTTATGTAGTCCGAAGAACAGGTGTCCTGTCGCAAAATCGCTAAGAGTCTTCTTTCCATTCTGTGTCAGCTGTCCCAGTTTCCATAATGCATGGTCATGACGTCCACGGATGGCTTCCTCAAAAGGTTCAAGCCAAGAGTCGTTCTGAACGAGACCAATATGTTGTGGGATATTTTCGCTCACCTTCTGAGGAGCTACTTTCTTCGCCTTGCTGTTTGCTTTCTTGGCAACTTTCTTTGGAGTCGCTTCTGTTGTTTTTTTCATATTCTCTCCTTTATACATTATTAATTATTAAGATGACAGCATCACGCGTCTTACACTTTCACCTTGAAAATAGCTTTCTTGATTTCTGGCGACAAAGAGATGCAAGGAGCATGTCCGTCTTGTGGGAAGAAGATTGCAAACATTCCCGGCTGACAATCCACGAAGCTTTCAGCCATTCCCTCATACTTGGTAATGTCTTTTTCAGCATTATAAGGAGTATCCGGCAGTCGGCAAAGTGGTGTATATCCATAAGTCTCAGGGGCATCCAACGGAATCTGGATGTCAATCATCTTCACATGAGTCTCCAGCACTGCTTCATCAGGTGTTTTGCCTTTGGCTGTGGTGATGTTGACAAACAAGTCACCTCCCTTGATAGCGTGCTTACCTGGTTCCATACGGTTCAGGTCATTCTTTTTCAAAAACTCCACTACGTCTTTGAATAGCGGATTCAACGACTCGTACTTTACGAGGTTGTCAAGCGTGTCAATAATCATAACGATTTGTCTTTAGATTGTTAGTCTTTATATTATTTTTCTCTGTAAAATCACTTATTCAATTGGCGGCGTCCGTAACTGTAAGTACCTTCTGCTATGACATTTCCGTTGCGATCTTTCTCAACGAATTTCCCATCACGTTTTCCTTCATAGTAGGTGCCTTCAAACCGTGTACCGTCTTTTGACTCTTCAATAGAGGCACCATGACGCTTACCGTTGTGGAAGAAGGCTTTGAACTTCGATCCGTCAGCCATGTGTCCAATACACTCACCTTCGGGTTCGCCGTTCAGGAATTGTCCGTCTACTTCATCACCCTGGCGGGTTGACAGTTTACCCTTGCCATTGGGTTTATCATTCTTCCAATGCCCAGTATATGTACTGCCATCTTGCCAAACCAATGTGCCGGTACCATGTTTAGCTCCATTAAAGAACTGACCAGTATACTTATCACCATTGGCATAGCGGAAAATTCCTGTTCCGCTGCGTTCACCTCGCTGATAGTCGCCTTCATAGACATCGCCGTTCTGAAATCGGTAGATTCCTTTCCCATGCATCAGGTCGTTGCTGAAATGGCCGGTATACACATCACCATTTGAATATTGGTAGTTACCCTTTCCTGACTTCATATCGTTGACCCATTGTCCGTCATAGATACTGCCGTCGCTCCAGCAAAAGCGTCCCTTCCCTTCTTTTTTGTCCGCTTTCCAGTCACCTGTATAATAGGCTCCAGCAGAAAAGGTGTAGGTACCCTTGCCGTCACGTTTGTTGTCGCGCCAGTTACCGTCATATTTGTCACCATTGTAATAATACATGACACCATGTCCCTGCTGTACATCACGGTACCATAGTCCCACATATTTATTATTGGTAGAGAAATAGTACGTTCCCAATCCATGCTGATGATCCTGAACCCATTCACCTTCGTATTTCTCTCCGTCAGCAAATGTATAGACGCCATAGCCTTGACGCTTGCCTTTCACGTATTCTCCTTCAAACCAGTCACCATCATTCCATACAGTCTTTCCTTTTCCATGAGGTTTTCCTGAAGCCATTTCTCCTTTATATTCACCGTTGTCTTTCGTTTTGCACGACCCAACGGTAATTTTCTGCCCTTGGACGCCACAGGAAAAAGAAAGGAATATTATCGTAAAAATATATAGTTTGAAATTCATAGTTTTCATTTTTAATGCCCAAAATTACGAAAAAAAATGTGCACTGACAAGAAGATGTGGAAGAATTATGAATTATTAAGGTTCAGAGGTGGTTCGTAATCCAATATTTTAAGTACATTTGCAGTGCTTTACATGATAAAAGCGTAAACAGATACAAACGAAAACTTTGAACATATGAAATTTATTGGAATCATTCCAGCACGTTACGCATCAACGCGATTTCCCGGAAAACCATTGGCCATTCTCAATGGAAAGACCGTCATTCAGAGAGTTTACGAACAGGTTGTAAGCGTTCTTGGAGAGGCATACGTGGCCACTGACGATGAACGTATTCTGAAAGCTGTTGAAGACTTCGGCGGAAAGGCAGTCATGACTTCATCAAACCACAAAAGCGGTACCGACCGCATTCAGGAGGCTGCATCAATTATCAAGACCGACGCCGACGTGATTATCAATGTACAGGGCGACGAGCCATTCATCCAGAAGTCACAACTGGAAACGGTGATGCATCTGTTTGATGACAAGCGTACTCAGATAGCCACACTTGGCAAACCGTTTGAGAGCATCGAGGCAACA
This sequence comes from Prevotella sp., assembly GCA_017460515.1. Lineage (GTDB taxonomy): Bacteria > Bacteroidota > Bacteroidia > Bacteroidales > Bacteroidaceae > Prevotella. The sequence continues at coordinate 5,178 of JAFUAY010000035.1, read as the reverse complement.
GAAAATCCTAATTCTCCAAAGATTGTTACTGACGTGAACGGCTACGCACTTTATTTCAGCCGATCAGTTATCCCCTACATCCGCGGATGCGAAAAGTCAGAATGGTTGCAGTCGTTCCCATTCTTGAAACATATTGGTCTGTACGCCTACCGCCGCGAGGTGCTTGCCGAGATTACAAAACTGCCCCAGAGTCCTCTGGAGTTAGCAGAGAGCCTGGAGCAATTACGCTGGCTGCAGAACGGTTATCGTATCAAAGTTGGTGTGACCGATATAGAAACCGTAGGCATTGACACACCCGAAGATCTGGAAAGAGCCGAGCAGTATCTGAAACAGATTTCGTAGCGCGTCAGCTGCGCCTCATTTCCTCAACCAATTCGCGCTGCCGATCACTGAGCGAGGTGGGTAGTGTCACTTGATAGGTAATAATCAGGTCACTCCCACCCTGCCCCTTTCCACGCAACCGGACTTTTGTTCCCGACTGCGTACAGGGCTTTATCTTCAGCTTTACTTTCTGACTACCACTGATGGTCACAATCACCTCGCCGCCCAAGAGTGCAGTATACATGTCAATGGATACAGTAGCCTGAGTATCGTGTTGCGGTTGTTGACCGAAGCCTTGACCGAAACCTGAGAATCCCCTACTACCACCACCGAACAGGTCTTCAAAGAAACTGCTGAATCCGCCTGTTCCCTTGAAGTTCGAGAAGTCAAAACCTTCAAATGGCGACCCACTGCCGCCAGCGCCAGCACTCGCTCCTCCAAAAGCATCTGCCTGACGCCACTGTTCGCCATACTGGTCATACTTACGACGCTTTTCAGCATCGCCTATCACGTCATAAGCTTCATTCAATGCCTGAAACTTCGCTTTGGCCTTCGGGTCATTGGGATGAAGGTCCGGGTGAAACTGCTTAGCCCTCTTCAGGTAAGCTTTCTTCACGTCTTTCTGAGGAATATTCTTGTCTACTCCAAGAATCTTATAATAATCTACAAATGCCATAATTTAAATCTCCTTTCTCATATAACAACCAGCAAAAACCATGCCAGCCACACCGCAGATTCTAAATATCAACGTCTCAGCTAACAAAAAGAATGAATTCTTTTGTGCTATGACCGAATTTTCGTACCTTTGCAGGCAAAATTTCAGAAGACAAATATCAGAATACTAAAAGAATGGCAGAAACAAGCAACACCATCCTACAGAAACTTGACGGTCTTGAAGCACGATTCGAAGAGGTATCCACCCTGATTACCGACCCCGACGTGATTGCCGACCAGAACCGTTTCGTCAAACTGACAAAAGAGTATAAAGACCTGGGCGACATCATGGATGCCCGAAAGCGTTATATCGCTTGCCTGAACAGCATCAAAGAGGCTAAGGACATTCTTGCCAATGAGACCGATCCTGAAATGAAGGACATGGCTCGCGAAGAGCTTGCCGACAACGAGGCACTTCAGCCTCAGCTGGAGGAAGAAATCAAAATTGCGCTCATCCCCAAGGACCCCGAAGACGCCAAGAACGTTCAGATGGAGATTCGTGCTGGAACAGGCGGCGACGAAGCCTGTCTGTTTGCAGGCGACCTCTTCAAAATGTACAAGAGCTATTGCGAGTCGAAAGGCTGGCAACTCAGTGTCACGGATTTTAATGAGGGCGCTGTTGGCGGCTACAAGGAGATTGACTTCGCAGTGAGCGGTGCCGACGTTTATGGTACATTGAAATACGAAAGCGGCGTGCATCGTGTACAGCGAGTACCTGTTACGGAATCCAACGGACGCATGCAGACGTCGGCAGCCACCGTTGCCGTCTTGCCAGAAGCTGATAAGTTCGAGGTACATATCAACGAAGGCGAAATCAAGTGGGACACCTTCCGTTCCAGCGGTGCGGGCGGACAGAATGTCAACAAAGTAGAATCCGGTGTTCGTCTTCGCTACATGTGGAAGAATCCCAATACTGGCGAAACAGAAGAAATCCTCATCGAGTGTACTGAGACGCGCGACCAGCCCAAGAACAAGGAGCGTGCCCTTTCGCGCCTGTACACTTTTATATATGACAAGGAACACCAGAAGTATGTCGACGATATTGCCTCGCGCCGTAAGACACTTGTCTCAACAGGCGACCGATCAGCCAAGATTCGCACCTACAACTTCCCACAAGGACGAGTCACCGACCATCGCATCGGCTATACCACTCACGACCTGCAAGGATTCCTCGGAGGTGATATCCAAGCTATGATTGATGCCCTCACTGTGGCAGAAAATGCTGAACGCATGAAAGAGTCAGAACTATAAAAGAAAAGGAACCAGCAAATGAACAGAAAAGAACTGATACAGCAAATCAAGGAGAAACAGTCGTTTCTCTGCGTAGGTCTTGACAGCGACCCAAAGAAGATGCCTAAGTGCGTGTTTGACTTGCATGACCCCATCTTCGAATTCAACAAGTCAATCATTGATGCAACAGCGCCCTACTGTGTAGCCTACAAGCCCAACCTCGCCTTCTATGAGGCCTATGGACTGAAAGGTATGGAGGCTTTTGTCAATACCGTCAATTATCTGAAAGAGCATTATCCCCATCATCTCATCATTGCCGATGCCAAACGAGGCGATATTGGCAATACCTCACAGATGTACGCCCGTACGTTCTTTGAAGAATATGACATCGACGCACTCACTGTAGCACCATATATGGGCGAAGACTCCATAACACCCTTCCTGGAGTACGACGGCAAATGGGTAATTGTCCTCGCACTCACCAGCAACAAGGGCTCTCATGATTTCCAGTTGACGGAAGACACTCATGGCGAGCGACTGTTCGAGAAAGTCCTGAAGCGTTGTCAGCTTTGGGGAACACCAGACAACATGATGTTTGTAGTGGGCGCCACCCAAGGTTCAATGTTCCAGGATATTCGTCGCGTAGCTCCCAACCATTTCCTCCTTGTTCCTGGCGTTGGCGCACAAGGCGGTTCTCTTCAGGAGGTGTGCAAGTACGGAATGACCCCCGACTGCGGTCTATTGGTCAATTCATCACGCGGTATTATCTATGCCTCTTCAAACGACGATTATGCAGAAATAGCAGGACAAAAAGCACGCGAACTACAACAAGAAATGGCTGTTGAGCTGCAAAAAAGCGGTCTTTTATAAAATTTCTCAAAAAAAACGAGTCAAATATTTGGTAGAATAAAAAATTATAACTACCTTTGCACTCGCTTTTAAGAAAACAGCCAATTGATGGTGCCCGTAGTTCAGTTGGTTAGAGCGTCAGATTGTGGTTCTGAATGTCGACGGTTCGAGTCCGTCCGGGCACCCCAAAAGACATCGCCGAAAGGCAATGTCTTTTTTTGTGAGAAGTCCGAACCAAAAGACATCGCCGAAAGGCAATGTCTTTTTTTGTATCCTATTTCTTTAACGCCATAATCTTTGTAGGACAAGCTAAGGTGCATTTGCCGCACTTCAAGCAGTCGGGATGCAGATAACTACGAAAGAACTGAAATGCGCATTTCTATGTCATCAACAGGGCGGTCGCCACGTGCAGTAGCTGAGCCCTGAATCATCTCCACGACATCGAGTCCCTCTTCCACTTCACCAAACACGGTGTATTGGCCATCAAGGTGTGGCGTACCACCAATGGTAGAATAAATCTTCAGCTGTTCGTCAGTCAGGCCATTACCTGTTACTTGTGCTTCTGCTTCGACAGCAAGTTTGTCCTGCAATTCCTGCAGTCCGGCCCGGTTACGCTCGCGGCGCATCTGCATAATCTCGTCATGATGCTCTTTAGCCAGCTGATTGAAAACTGACTGAATCTTCTGCATCTTCAACTGCTTGGAAAACTGACGGAGCTGACCTTCGTTGTAGACTTGTCCCCAGACGATATAGAACTGTGAACCGCTGCTACGACGCTCAGGATTCACCTCGTCTCCCTGACGTGCTGCTGCCAAAGCACCACGTTTATGGAACAAACCATCCTTGATTTCAGCCTCCAGCGTATAGTCAGGACCACCCATGCCCAGCATCTTTCCAGCTGGTGCACCCTTTGAGTCTGGATCACCGCCCTGGATCATAAAGTCTTTAATCACTCGATGGAACAGCATACCATCATAATAGCCATCCTTCACCAATTTTACGAAGTTATCACGGTGGTTGGGTGTCTCGTCATATAGGCGAACCACGATGTCGCCCAACATTGTCTGTATCTTAACTTTCATATCCTTTCGATTTCGTTTTTTACTCTCCAATAATAGTTACTACCAACCTTCTTGCTCCACCGTAATTCCTGGATAGTTATTTCTACTTGCTGAATCATGTTATTCGCTATAGTTATGGTCTATCACGATACTGATTTCTTCGCCAGAAGCAAGGGGTTGCAGTTCTTCCACCAGACGAGCGGAAAGGGCTGCGTCATCGTGTACGGAAATATCAGGAACTACGTCCACGGAAATCCGATGCTCTTCCTCAAAGTAGTAGAAGCCATGCACCTGCACTATCTCCTTGTGCTTGGCCAATGTCTGCATAACGGTGCTTTGTAGCTGGCTTCGCTTGTTCTCACCCGTAGCTATGGCATAGACTCCAACGGTCATAATAATGCCATGCTTGGCGTATATCTGTTCAGAGATACGTCGTGTCAGACCGTGTATCTCGTGGGCATCCATCGTGTCGTAGACGTTGATGTGCAGCGAGCCGATTAGGACATTGGGTCCATAATTGTGAAGGATGATATCAAACACGCCATGAACGCCCTCAAAAGCCCCGACCTCCTGCTTGATGTCGTGAACCAATTCCTGAGAGATCCGTGCACCAAGGAGTTCGTTGACCGGAGAGGCCAGCATTTCGATACCAGCCTTGATGATGACCAGAGAGATTAATGCGCCAAGAATACCGTCGAGCGAGACGTTCCACAGCAACATGATACCAGCCGATACAAGTGTGGCCAGTGTGATGACGGCATCGAAGAGGGCATCAGAACCTGAAGCTATCAAGGCATCGCTCTTCAACTGCTGTCCTTGGCGTTTTACATATTGTCCCAGAACCAGTTTCACTATAATAGCCACCACGATGACGATGAGCGTGACGGTGGTGTATTCCGGCTCGGTCGGGTTAAAGATTTTCTTCACCGACTCGATGAGTGAAGTGATACCAGCCGACAGTACCAATACGGCAATGATGATGGCGCTGAAATACTCCACCCTG
>JAFUAY010000034.1 GCA_017460515.1 Prevotella sp. | reverse complement strand
GAACGACTATCCAAATTCAAGAAATCAAACGGTTTGTTCAAATTACCCAAGAGCAAAATTGCTCTCGCTTCTTGTACTACTTCAGTCTATGTAAATCTTTCAAAGAACTCTTTCTTTAGCGCTCACCAGGGGTTGCTCCCTGAAAGCGGATGCAAAGGTACGACTATTTTCTGAAACACCAAAACTTTTCAAGGAAAAATTTTAAAAATTACAGAAAATATTCGCACTGTTGACATAGGTCAAGGCAGAAAAATGGCTATACCTTATTTAAATTACGCGCGCGTATGCGTTTCGAACATAGTTAAGACGTATAAATCTTTCTTTAAGCCAGAAAAAAAACGAACCGACACCCCCAGATGAGTTATGCAAAAGCAGGATCGAAAAGTATCCCAACAAACACAAACAAACAGCAAAATGTGTTATACAACATCTTTTTGCTTAAAATATACAGAAATATTTGGCAGAAAAGAGAATAAAATGTAATTTTGCACGCAAAACTCGTATAAATATTCTTCTTTAAGGTAAAAAGAGAACCGATGAAAATTAAAAACAGCAGATTAGAAGCCCTACGTCTGATTATATCCAGTCAGCAATTGGGCAGTCAGGAAGAGTTGCTCATGGCCCTTCAGAAGGAAGGGTTCAGGCTAACTCAAGCTACGCTGAGCCGCGACCTGAAGCAGCTAAAGGTCGCAAAAGCCGCCACTATGGGCGGTAATTATGTCTATGTACTGCCGAATGAGTCGATGTACAAGCGCGTTTCTACCCCATCAACTGTTCGTGAGATGATGCAGATGCCAGGCTTTGTGAGTATCAATTTCTCTGGAAACATGGCAATCATCAAGACGCGTCCAGGTTATGCCAGTTCGATAGCCTGGAATATTGACAACAGTGCCCTGCCCCAGCTTCTTGGCACTATTGCCGGCGCTGACACCATTTTTGTTGCGCTGAAAGAGGGAATCAGCAAACAGGAGGCCACTGATGCTTTAAGCACCGTCATACCAAACATGAAATAAAGAGATGGAAAAGGACACAATAGAGGTAGTCGTTGCCGGCCCGGAGCACGAGAAGTATGTTGACACCATTCTCGACACCATTGCTGAGGCAGCTAAAGTGCGCGGAACCGGTATTGCCAAACGCACTCACGAATATCTGGCCACGAAGATGATGGAGGCCAAGGCCGTCATTGCTTTATCAAAGAGTGACGGACGCTTTGCAGGATTCAGCTATATTGAGACCTGGGGCAACAAGAAATACGTCACCACAAGTGGACTTATAGTTCACCCGGATTTCCGTGGTTTAGGTCTGGCGAAGCGTATCAAGGATATGACTTTCACATTAGCCCGTACCCGTTGGCCACACGCTAAGATTTTCTCACTGACGAGTGGTGCAGCAGTGATGAAAATGAATACCGAGTTAGGCTATAAGCCCGTGACCTTTGCCGAGCTTACTGACGACGAGACATTCTGGCGGGGATGTGAGGGCTGCATCAATGTCGATGTGCTTCACCGAACAGGTCGCAAGTATTGTATTTGCACCGGAATGCTGTTCGACCCTGAAGAGCACTTGCCTGCAAAGATTCCTGAGGATGTGCTGGCCCGCATCCGTCATTTGGAAGAAATCGAGGCTGAATAAAAAGATTAATCAAGTTAAAGACAAACAAACGATAACAGAAAATGGCAAAAAAGAAAGTAGTGGTCGCCTTCAGCGGCGGACTAGACACGTCATACAATGTGATGTATCTGACAAAAGAGTTAGGTTACGAAGTGTATGCTGCTTGTGCTAACACAGGCGGATTCTCAGCAGAGCAACTGAAGCGGAATGAAGAGAACGCCTACAAGCTGGGAGCAGTCAAATATGTGACACTCGATGTGACGCAGGAGTATTACGCTAAGTCGCTGAAATACATGATCTTTGGCAACGTACTGCGCAACAACTGCTACCCCATCTCAGTGTCGAGCGAACGAATCTTCCAGGCTATTGCCATCGCCCGCTATGCCAAGGAGATTGGCGCCGATGCAATTGCTCACGGCAGCACGGGAGCCGGTAATGACCAGATCCGTTTGGACATGACCTTCCTCGTGATGGCTCCTGGCGTAGAGATTATCACTTTGACACGCGACCGCAACCTGACCCGCAAGGAAGAGGTAGACTATCTGAATGCTAATGGATACTTTGCCGATTTCACCAAGTTGAAATACTCATACAACGTAGGCATCTGGGGCACCTCTATCTGTGGTGGCGAGCTTCTGGATCCCACTCAGGGACTGCCCGAAGAGGCTTATCTGAAGCACGTGACTAACCCTGAGAAGGAGTCGCTGCTGAAGATTCAGTTTGAAAAGGGTGAGATTGTTGCCGTCAACGGTGAGAAGTTTGACGATAGAATCAATGCTATCCAGAAAATCGAGGAGATTGGCGCCAGCTATGCCATCGGTCGTGATGCCAACGTGGGCGACACCATCATCGGCATCAAGGGCCGTGTAGGCTTTGAGGCCGCAGCTCCCAAACTGATTATCGAGGCACACCGTCTGCTGGAGAAATCAACTCTCTCCAAGTGGCAGCAGTACTGGAAGGACCAGGTGGCCAACTGGTATGGTATGTTCCTCCATGAGAGTCAGTATCTGGAGCCCGTGATGCCTGATATTGAGGCTATGCTCACCTCTTCTCAGCGCAACGTGACCGGTACTGCCATCCTGAAACTCCGTCCCTATGGCTTCGAGACTGTAGGCATTGACTCTGCCAATGACCTCACCAAGTCTAAGCTTGGCGAGTATGGCGAGACGCAGACAGGCTGGACAGCTGACGAGGCAAAGGGATTCATCAAGGTCAGTTCTACCCCACTCCGTGTTTACTACGGCATTCACAAGGACGAGAAAAGATAAAAAAGTTTTTAGACTATGGAAGAAAGAAAGTTCTATCTGTCAGACAAAGACAAGAAGATTGGCGGTGTATGCGGAGGCATTGCTGAATATTTCAACATCGACCCCCTGCTAGTCAGAATCGGATTCCTGTTCCTCTTTTTCGGAATGGGCACGGGTCTGCTGTTCTACCTGCTCCTGTGGATATTGGCTCCTAAAAGACCCTCAGCATGGTAAAAGTAGGTATTCTTGGCGCTGCCGGATATACTGGCGGCGAACTCATCCGCGTACTGCTCAACCACCCGGAGGCAGAAATTGTGTTTGCAAATAGCGAGAGTAATGCAGGCAATCCCGTCAGCGACGTACATGAGGGTCTCATCGGTGAAACCGACTTAAAGTTTACCGACGAGATGCCTTTTGACAAGGTCGACGTTGTATTCTTCTGCTTTGGTCACGGCAAGAGCGAGGCATTCCTCAAGGAGCACACCATCCCTGAGAACGTGAAGATTATCGACCTGGCACAGGACTTCCGCATCGAGGGCAATCATGATTATGTTTATGGTCTGCCTGAGATCAACAAAGACGAGATCATTATGGCTCAGCACGTAGCGAACCCCGGTTGTTTCGCAACAGCCATCCAGCTGGCATTGCTACCTGCCGCCCATCTGAATCTGTTGAAGGAGGATGTCAGCGTCAATGCCATCACGGGATCTACTGGTGCTGGTCAGAAGCCTGGCGCCACGACACATTTCTCTTGGCGTACAGACAACCTGAGCATCTATAAGCCCTTCCAGCATCAGCATATTGCTGAGATTCGCCAGAGTCTGAAGCAAGTGCAGGGTTATCTGGACGCCGATATTGACTTCATTCCCTATCGTGGTAACTTTGCCCGTGGTATCTTCTGTACCGCAGTGGTTAAGACACCCGCCCCCATCGAGGATATCGTCGAGACCTATAAAGATTTCTACGCCGATGCCGCCTTCACCCACTATAGCGACAAGGCCATCGACCTGAAGCAGGTGGTGAACACCAACAAGGCACTGGTACACTGCGAGAAGTTCGGCAACAAGCTGCTCATCACCTCCTGCATCGACAATCTCTTGAAGGGAGCCGTTGGTCAGGCTGTACAAAACATGAACATCATGTTCGGAATTGAGGAGAAAGCAGGACTCCAACTAAAAGCCTCAGCATTCTAACCACATTTCATATTTGCAAAAATATAGGTTAAAATCATTCATATTCACAAAAAAAGGTACTAAAACATCATTTTTTAGTGCCTTTTTTGTGTTTTATATTCTCTTTTCTTTATATTTGCACTTTCAACTGACATATCATAGCTACAACTTAAAACACGAACCTATATGAAAAGACCAAGACGACTATTGAGCGCCCTGTTGTTGATGTTGTTCGGAGTAACGGCATCCGCTCAGGAATGGACAGTCATCGAACTGCCTGCCAAGGTGGCCGACATGCCCCTGCTGGTACAAGACCGCTTTGGCTGTACCTATGAAGAGTTGCCTGAGAAGTACGAACTGACCCACGTACGTTTTACGGGCACCGACTTTTACTGTCTTGACAGCGATAGCGATGGCAAGAAAGCCTTACAGGCACTGTTGAAGAAAGCAAAGGTCGTTGACCTGTCGCAGGTGACGGACGACGAAGAGTCCATCGAGTATTACAAGAAGAACTACTACGACTTTGAAGCCAATTATCCAGGTCCCCGCCGTCTTTATTCAATTGTCTATTGGTCCGAATGTGACTCGCTTGAGCATTTTCTGTTTCCCAAAGCCGCTACACGTTTCTCGGATAGCATGGCTGGCTGTAAGCAGTTGAAGCAGGTGACATGGCCCGACAAGGTGTTTCACTTGGCCTATTGTATGTTCAGTGCTTGCACGTCGTTGGAACAAATGGAACTGCCCGATAGTCTTGACGGAGTCCCCGAACGATGCTTCGATGATTGTACGGCATTGAAGAGCGTTAAGCTACCTTCCGTGGGCATCGGTAGAGGGGCATTCGAAAGCTGTTCGTCGTTAGAGCAGATTACGATTCCCGAGGGTGCCATGAACATTGACGATAATTGCTTCATTTATTGTAGAGCCCTCAAGGAGGTCAGTCTGCCGTCGACGGTCACTAAGATTGGTGCGAGGGCTTTCGAAGAGTGTACTCAACTGAAGAGTATCGAACTGCCCCAACAACTGAAAACCATAGGCGAACGTACCTTTGCTGAGTGCACCAGTCTGGAGGGTATCGTGATTCCCGATAGTGTGACCTCTGTCGGCTCACAGGCTTTCATTGATTGCCGGTCTCTGAAACAGGCTGTTTTGCCTGCCGGCCTTGTTTCTATCCGTTCATCCGCTTTCTTTCAGAGCGGTCTGGAGCAGATAGACATGCCTGATGGCGTGACTGAGTTGGGAGAGGAAGTTTTCGCAAGCTGCCACTATCTGAAACGTGTCCACCTGAGCCGTCAGCTCACCTCCATCCCTAATTACGCATTCCGTGGCTGCGACTTGCTGGAGGATATCAACATTCCGTATCGCATCACGAGCATTGGCGACGGTGCCTTCACACGTTGTTCCCATTTGTCTTCGCTCGTCCTGCAGGAAGGGTTGACTCGTCTTGGCAAACAAGTCTTCTATGAGTCAGGTATCCATCACATCACACTGCCCAAGTCGTTGCAGTACATCGGCGAGGAATGTTTCATCTATAGCAGCCTGCGTAGCGTTGACATCCCCGAGGGCGTCATTGAGATTGGCGATTATGCCTTTGCCAACTGTGACAGCCTCAGCCGCGTCACCCTTTCAGACGGACTTCTCTATCTGAAAAATTACGCTTTCGCAGATTGCCCCATCCTGGAAGACGTGGCCTTGCCCTCCTCACTGCGCATCATGGGCGAAGGTGTATTCTGGAACAACAAGCAGAAGAGAAGCTACACGCAGCCACCGCTCATCAACGTCGTACCAAATTCCATATGTGTGGGATGTGACAGTCTTGAGAGCATCACCCTGCACAAGCGCGTAACTGAGATAGGTTCCTCTGCTTTTAGACTCTGTTATCAGCTGTCACATGTTGATTTTCCACAAGGATTGCAGGTCATTGGTGACAACGCATTCAGAAGAAGCGCACTCACGGAATTCGACATCCCCTCTTCAGTACGTTACATCGGCAGTGAAGCATTTTCCGAGGGGTTATACAAGCGGGTAGTAGTGCCCGAAGGTGTTGAGAATATCGGTTCCTATGCATTTTCTTCCGACAATCTTCGTTATGTCGATTTCCCCAGTACCGTCTCGGTACTCGGCGAATACGCTTTCCAAGGCAATGGACCGGCATGCGACAGCATCGTCCTGCATGCAGCATTGCCACCACGCACTACCGGAGCGCTCTACAGTAACTGGCTCGAAGGCACGCTCTATGTACCGGCAGCTACTATCGATGCCTATCGGCAGAACGAGAATTTCACGAACTGTTTTACCAGCATCAAACCGCTTACAGACTACACCAACAACCATATCATAGTGACTGATGCCTACAGTACCGACTCTCTTTGGTTCCCTGCTATCCCGAATGCCGATCTCACCATCACTTATAACCCGAATTATAATGATGGCTACCATAGTGGGCACCTGCATGTAGGGAAAGGCACCAACTGGACTGTCAACCACCTGTGCTACGATTATAGAGGCAATGAGAGTAATCTTGCTACCACCCTCTTCAAAGAAGGGAATCTGTCAGTACAGTCGATGGAGGCGAACCTGAGTTTCAAGCCTAATGAGTGGCTGTTTTTCACACCCGCTTTCGACATGAAGGCAAGCAGTCTGCTGTGCAGTAACACGCGCACTCCCTATACGCTACGCACCTTCGATGGAGCCCAACGAGCCGCAGGCAACCACGACCTTGTATGGGCGAAAGTCGATGTCAACAGTACGCTAAAGGCTGGCAAAGGATATATTCTTCAGTATGGTGCATATTCACAGCAGACAGGCGACAACACATGGAAAGTTCATGATGAAGAAGTGAGTTTCAACATGCAGCCTTCAATCCCCATCACCACTGAAGCGTTCTCTACTGGCGAAGTCACCATCCCCTTGACTGACTACAAGAGTGAGTTCCCCACACAATGCCGGATGGAATTTCATTGCCAACCCCTATATGGTATATTTCGACATAGAACATCTCGACACCGACAATCCCATCCTCATATCTAAGTCTGCGCCATATAAAACTTTTGAAGCCGTCAGTCCGATTGATGACAAGTTCATCCTCTCTCCCCTGAATGCCTTCCTCATTCAGCGTGGTGTTACACAGAGTTCCGTCACTTTCCACCCAGAAGGACGTCAATCAGACGACAACTTCAGCTTTACTAACAACAGCCGCGCCCTACGCCGCCAACAGCTTCGACTTCAGCGTATTGTGTATGACGTTGCGCTGCAGCGTCACACTGAGCAACAAGCTGACGTTCAACTTGCCAGCACCCGTATCATAGTGACCCCTCGTGCCACCGAGCAGTACGACCGTGGTCAGGATGCTCCCTTCATCAGCCTTGACGACAATGCAACAGCCCTCTACAGCCGCACGGCAGGTCTGCGATATAGCTTCAACGAGCTACCTCCAACCACTGCCACTGTCGAGCTTGGCACCCATCTGGCAGAAGCAGGCAGTTACACGCTTAGCATGAATGTCCGTACACGTGGCGCAAGCCTCTCTGATATTCCAAGCCACCTCTGGCTGACCGACAGCGAGACAGGTTCCCAGACCGACCTGCTCACCGACAGCTATACCTTCACCGTGAGCGAACCCTGTACGCTCAACAGCCGCTTTGTGCTCCAGCTCAGCGACGGTGTAAACGCCATCCCGTGTATTGAGGCGTCTCCTCAACAGTCTGACCGTCTCTACGACCTGCAGGGCCGTCGCATTGACACACCTGCCAAGGGATTCTATATCAAGGGCCATAGGAAATACGTCAAGTAAGCCCCATCATTCATCAGTTCAACCAATTAAAAACGATAGACTATGAAACGACTACTGAGCACCCTTCTCCTGTGTCTGCTTACACAGACAACACTCTTTGCACAGCAGCTACATACGCTCACCCTGAAGACATCGCCCCAGGGCATGGTCAATTACTATATCATTCCCCGCAGTTCGTATGGCATCAAAAACGGTTCCGTACACCAACTGCCTGCAGGCGACCGTGTCGAAATCTTTACCACCCAAATTATTACTGGATGGAAAATAAAGGAATGGCGCTTCACAGAGGGAAATGGCGAATTTACTTCGAAATATAATGATCGTTGTTTTATTACCATGCCCAATGAAGATGCCACCGTCACTGCTTTCATGGAGTACGACCCCGACACCCCCGATAACCCCATGCCCAATGCCTGGTATCCCGATGAGGGGAAACTGGTGCTTGACTATGTCAATGGCACTAGTTTCTACACATTGGCAAACACACTTGTTCCTACTAAAGAAGACAAAGAATTGGTAAGCACCATCATTGTTTGTGGAACCCTTGACTGGTCGCAAGATATTTTAAGAGAGATGACTGCTAGCAGATTCCCCAGTCTGAGGCATGTAGACATCAGTCGCACCGACTACCACGACAATGTCTGGGGCCTACAGAATCTTCCTTGGCAGAAACTGATCCTTCCTGACGGAGTAAGAGGCTTCAGCAAAGAAGCTTTTAAGGGCACTAACCTGGAAGAGTTGACCATCTATGCCACCACCCCGCCTTCCCTTTCCTTTGAACAGGCGAAAGATGAACAAGGAAACGACATTAAGAAACAAAACTCGCTCCCCGAGAATGTTGTCATCTACGTTCCTGAAGAGTCACTGCCGCTCTACAAAGCTGCTGAAGGATGGAAAGACTTAGATATATATCCCATTGTTGAAGATGCTGCCAACCTGAATGTCAGCATCCAGGCACCTGATGGTAACATCAAGCCCTACTACGGCATGACGCTGGAGTTGCTCAATGTGAAGAGCCTCTATAAACGTGTCATGCTTATCGGAAACCGTCAGGACTACACCTTCAACACACTGCCCAAGCAGACCAGCTACGACATCCGGCTGCTCAGCCGCACGGGTGCCGTTGTCGCCGAGGCCAAGAACGTGCGCATTGGCACTGAAGATGCTAACGCTACGCTCACTGGCCTGCGCCGTCCTTGTTCACTACAGCTGAATGTCAGCGACGGAACGGCTCCTGTCGATGCACAACGCTATCTTTGTCTGTGGTTCGACGGCAATGGCAATATCCTTTCACGCAACAACAGCATTGACGGCATTCTGGAGGACGAGAACGTGCAGGCCATCATCACACTGAACGATGCTTCACTGAAAACCGTCTACCGCCAGCGCGACACTCTCTTCATCAGTCAGCCAGGCCATTATGCAGGTTCTATAGTAAACTATCAGCTGAAGCCTATTCCCACGTTCCGGCTTACCACCCTTGTAAAACGTGCCGATGGCAGTTTCTTTAGCAATGAGACAGCCCATTCCAATATCTACCATACCGGCAGCGGTGAGCTGGTGCGCCAACTGTCGTTTGGCAAGCTCACTCCCGACGGTGCCTTGAGCAGCGGTGAACAAGAGCCATTACCCGAAGGCGAATACGACATCACGGTTAGTGTAGACGGCAGTAACCTGAACAATGCCAAACAGCATCTGTCACTGCACAGTGATCAGACACTGACCTTCAGTATGATAGAGCCACGCGGCAGTTCCGTGAGTATCAAGTGGAAACACTATGGTGTGGCGGCAGAAGGAGTTGACGCCAATGAAGCCAACTATACCGAAATGAGTGCCGGCGAAGCCCCCATCACCCTATACGATGTCACCAATGGGCGTGACCTGATTGACTTCACCATTACCCCTGCTGGCAAACTACGTCTGAAAGAGCTGCTTGAACCTGGCACTGAGGTGGTACTCACCTTGGGCAACATCGCCAGCAAGCAATATGCCCCGGCTGTATTACGCGCCAAAGCTGATGCTGATGGCAACCTAAGCTATGAGGCCATCACCCGCGACTACGGAACGCTTAACGTCAGCTTCACTGCTACCGAGTGTAGCCGTGTGTCAGTGCGCATCTACGATGGTAAAGGACAGCTCATCGACGCCGGTAATGCTGTTTCTGTCAACAAGACATTCACCTCGTTGAAAGATGGCCAATACACGGTAGTCTTGATGGAAGGCGGCACCATGGCCAACGCCATGAACTCCATGACCGATGTAGAGAAGTTCCTGCGTCGTGGCACCGACTATGTGTCACAGGAAGTAACTGTCACTTCTGGTCAGACCTCATCGGTCAATCTGGTCAAGGTTCCTTCATTAGGCAATGATGTCCACCTGTATACTGACGATGCCACAACCCGCATCACGCCCAAACGTACACAACTCACTGTTGGTGTCGTCCAGACCGTTTCTACAATGGTTTCCTTCCTGCCGGAATACAAGGGACACGTCAGCAACCTTCAGGTGGTGTTTAACCTTCCCGCTGACAACATTTTGAGCTTCGTACAAGGCTCTGTCATCATTGACAATTCCACGGCCAGCTATACCGCCAACAATTCACAGCTCACAGTGCCTGTCTTCGAGAATCGCCTCATGCGTTTCTGTGTGGTGCCCCATACGGCAGGCAACCAGAGTCTTAGCGCCAAAATCACCTTCCTTCTCGACGGCGTGAAATGCGAGCAGCCACTGCCGGCAGCAACATTTACTGTGAAGGATGCTGAGATAAATGTGACTGAAGAGAGCGCTAGCGATATTGTTGTGGTCAGCGGTACAGCTACAGCCTCATCTCCCGTCACTATTTTTGTCAATAATCAGGAGACTGCTACTACTACCAGCAACATCTACGGTGAATGGAAGCTACGGGTTCCACTCGTTACCACCTATAATGGTGCAGTGAACTCTATCTATGCACAGTATACCGGCAACGATGGCTACAAAGTGAACACGCCTGAGAAGATCGTCTTAATCAACCGCCAAGCCATTCGTCCGCTCAAAGTACGCATGTCCCACTTCAATGAATGGACTAAGTCACAACAGGTAGTTGTCTTTGACCTAAGTGACAACACATGTACCCCTAACAGCTACATGTTCTACCATGAGGCAGAATTCACCTTTGAAGTAACTCTGAACACCCTCGACTCGACTGATATTGACAACGTTCTGCTCTATGTCTATATGAGCAACAATCAGAAGCGATTGCTCTTCCCCAAGTACAACCCGAAGAACGGTAAATGGATAGCCACCGATGTATTCAAAGCCGACGGCTTGCCATCGAATGTGCGTGTCTATGTAGAGGATCATGCCTCAAGAGTACTCAGCGAGCGTCTTTTCTCTGACCGCATCCACTTCCTTGACAGTCTCTACAATGAATATGTTGCTGAGGACACCGTCATGCAACGGCTTACGGCAATCATAGAGAACAGTACTGCCGGCAGTGAAGAGCACACAGAGGCTATCCGCCAGATTATGACGCTCAGCGGTATCAACCCTGACGAAATGATCAGCAATGCCGTCACCCTGCCTGACACACCTGAGGCACTAAGCCAGTGGGAGGCTGATATGGATGCTGCCATCGCCAAGATTGACGCTGCCTTGGCAGGCTACGACCAGATGAAGGACGATGGCTATCTTGATGCCAACAACACTCCGTTCAACCAACTGGGCACGGTGATGGGCGGCTACACCTTCTCTACCATCCCCGCTAACGCAAGAGCCTACTACGAGGCGCGGGCACGAGGAGAACATCCAGCCCTATACAGGGCAGCCAGTCCCAACGAGTATGAGTATGAGATGCAGCTTGAGAACGGTTCGTTCATCTATTACCGCATCAGCGACAACGGCTACACGCTGACTATTCCTGCTGAAGACCTGCAGGTGACCCTCAATTACGCCAACATGGATACCGAGTTGCTTGCCGCTGTTCGCGAATTGAACCTGAATCTGGCAAGGTTGTCTGATATGCAGCAGCAACAGATACCTTTCCGCAGCATGGGTGAAGAGTTGTTGGACAAGTTGGCTTCCATCATGGATAAGATTGGCGAAGCCATGTCGAAAGTGTCGACGGAACTGAGCCTCCTGAAAGATTATATGGATCGCACACGAGACGGCTTCCAGATTATGATCGACGGACATGTAGACGATCTTTACAAATCCACCAAGGAGGGATGGGAACAATTCTGGGCCACGAACTCCAAATGGGTCAACAACGACAAATTCAAGATTATGCAGGCCAAGGGAGCAGTGGCTGCCATGAAGATGCGTGATCTGCGCAAGGCTCAGCAATACCTTCAGAACGCTGCTAAATGGTTAGGCAACCTGGGCAAGGTGCTTAATGTCGTATCACTCATCAGCGACGGTAACGACCTCATCGACGCATGTTCGAAACTCCTCGAACTCGCTTACACCATACCTGATCCTTGCGAGAATGACAAGGAGAAAGCAGACCAGATCATGTTTGAGTTCAACACGTATGGACTGGCACGAGTGGCACAGAAAGCCTACGCATTTACCAATGACGCTCTCTCAGTAGCTGCTGCCATAGCCGGCGTGGCTACGGGAGCTGGTACCGGAGGTGTCGGAACTGTAGCCGGACTGGCCGTCTCGATAGGAATCAGTTTAGTCAACTTCGTTGGTAACAAGCTCAGCGACCGGTACTGGAGCAAATGGACCCAAGAGTGGGAAAAACGGATCGACGAACTGCAATGCGACGATCTGCCCTGTAAGATGAAGAGACTGCAATTTGATAATGAGAAAGACCTTTCAGATAATGGCAAATGCGGTGACAGCTGTCAGAAGTCAAGAAACGCCAAGAAGGGCGATGCCCCTGGCGGATGTCCTGGTCCTAACGCTCCTATAGGAGGCGTGTCGGCTATCCTCGACCCGTCGGGTTATGTCTACGAGGCTGTGGGCAGCAACCGCGTGGCCGATGCCTTGGCCAGCGTCTACTATAAGGAGACCTACGAGGACATGTATGGCGACGAACACGAGCGCACGGTGCTTTGGGATGCTGCCGAGTTCGACCAGGTGAACCCCATGCTCACCGACAAGAACGGCGAATACGGATGGGATGTGCCTGCAGGCATGTGGCAGGTGCGCGTGGTGAAGGGCGGCTTCGTCGACACCTATAGCGAGTGGCTGCCCGTACCGCCGCCACAACTCGATGTCAACCTGGCCATGACGCAGCCCTCTGCACCTGTGGTGGAACGTGTGGTGGCTACCGAGGAAGGCGTGGAGCTGACCTTTGACAAGTATATGAAGCTGAAACACCTCACCACCGACAACATCTTCCTGACAAAGGGAGGACAAAAGCTTGACGGTACTGTCCTGCTGCAAGATGCCGAGCGCACCCCCGACTCATTGCAGACATACGCCCGCCGCGTGCTCTTCCAACCCGTGCAGCCTTTGAAGCTCAACGAGAAAGTGCGCCTCACGGTGAAGGCTGGCGTTGAGAGCTATGCCGACGTGGCCATGGTGCAGGACTTCACGCAGGAGTTCGATATTGAGCAGCATGTCACACAATTGATAACAGACAGCATTATAGGCATCCTCTACAACGAGCAGAACACGATTACAGTAAGCGCGCAGCCTGCTGCCATTGCCGCAGGAAAGAAAGTAATAGTCAGTACACTTAATCCCGACATTGCCGCCATTGACGACAAGGCTTCAGAAGAACTTGAGCTGACATTCAATCAAGAAGGCAAGACCAACATCACCGTCTACGGCAAGGGCTTTGGCACCACAGCACTACGTTTCGTATTGGCTGACGACAAAGACATGGAGGCCTACACTATTGTGGGAGTACGTGACAATGACAACATGATGACTCAGATGCCGACGGCATCGCGCATCAGCGGCACAGAGGTAACATACGGATCAACCGTCAAACTGCAGTGTCAGACTCCAGGAGCCGTCATTTACTATACGCTCGACGGTTCATGCCCCTGCGACGAGGCCAACCGCATACGCTACGACGGCCCCATCAGCATCATCAACGACGTTGTCCTGAAGGCAGTAGCTATTGCCCCAGGTTATGCTGAGAGCGATGTGGCAACCTTTGTCTACAAGGTTTGGATTGATCCTGAGTGTATCTACTCAATAACGACCGATGGACAGTCAGGCCCTGTCTATACAATTGAAGGTGTACGCATAGTGAATCCCACTCAGAAAGACATCTATATAAATAATGGCAAGAAAGTCGTTATTAGGTAATAGCTGAGCATTTATCCTCCAATTACTAAGCAATCAGACTTCAATTACTTAGTACTTAGACCGTAATCACTTAGCAACTGTACTCCAATAACTAAGTGATTACGGTCTAATTTCTTAGTAATTGCATCGTAATATCAAAGCTTTTCGAAAAATGTGGTATTACGGCATATGGTAGCATCTATTTGACGAACACCTATTTTTGGAGCAAAGCATTTGCTATGAGCAAAGCCTAGTTTCGCTAAGGGCAAAGCCTAGTTTCGCTATGGGCAATCCCTAGTTTCGCTAAGGGCAAAGCCTAGTTTCGCTATGGGCAATCCCTAGTTTTGCCAAGGGGTAAACCTCCATATTTATGCGCGAAGTGACCAAGAAAAAAGCAAAAGAATATCAAGAAATAACGGTTTTGCACAAAAAGACTGAAGAAAATGTTGATTTATCAGTTATTTGCTGTACCTTTGCAACGGATTAAAAGCAATCAAGCACAATGAAACTATTCGACGTATACCCGCTGTTCGACGTAAACATCGTCAAAGGCAAAGGCTGTAAAGTTTGGGACGACAAAGGTCAGGAATACCTGGACCTCTATGGTGGACATGCCGTCATCAGTATCGGTCATTCTCACCCTCATTATATAGAGAAGGTGACCGAACAGCTTAACAAGATTGGATTCTACTCCAACTCCGTTATTAACAAACTGCAGGTGGAGTTGGCAGAGCGACTAGGCAAGATTAGCGGCTACGACGACTATCAGCTGTTTCTGGTTAACAGTGGTGCAGAGGCCAACGAGAATGCGCTGAAACTCGCTTCGTTCAAGAATCCCTCTGCTACGCGAATACTGTCATGTGAGAAAGCCTTCCACGGTCGTACATCATTGGCCGTAGAGGTGACCCACAATCCGAAGATCGTTGCCCCCATCAACGATAATCACCACGTGCGCTTCCTGCCGCTGAACGATGTGGAGCCTTGGATTCGCGAGCTCTCTCGCGGCGGCGTATCGGCTGTCATCCTGGAGTGCATTCAGGGTGTCGGCGGTGTCCAGATGGCAACTCCCGAATTTGCCCAGAAGCTGGCTTACGCCTGCAAGCGCTATCATGCCACGCTTATCTGTGATGAGATTCAGTGCGGATATGGTCGTAGCGGTAAGTTCTTTGCTCACCAGTGGCTGGGCATCAAGCCCGACATTATCACCGTGGCCAAGGGCATTGCCAACGGCTTCCCGATGAGCGGTGTACTGATTTCGCCTGAGTTTGAACCCGTCTACGGACAACTGGGTACCACGTTTGGTGGCAACCATCTGGCTTGTGCTGCAGCTCTTGCCGTTCTCGACGTCTTTGAAGACGAGGGGTTGGTAGAGAATGCCCGCGTTGTAGGCGACTACCTGATGGAGGGCATCCGCAATATTGGCAGCTCACATATCAAGGATGTGCGCGGTCGCGGTCTCATGATTGGCATTGAACTCGACATGCCTCACGCCATGGTGCGTAAGCCGCTCATCAAGCATGAACACTGCTTCACCGGTTGTGCTGGTCAGAATATTCTGCGCCTGTTGCCGCCCCTCTGTCTCACGAAAGCAGAGGCTGACGACTTTATAGAGAGACTGATCAGAGTGAAGCCCGAAGAGATTTGAGAATTGAGAATTAAGATTTGAGCATGAAAATATCAATTATCGGAGCAGGCGCCATGGGTGGTGCCACCGTAGAAGGACTGGTAAAGGGCAGCACCTTCCGCAATGAAGATATTACTGTGAGCGACCCCTCGCAGGCAGTAGTAGACAAGTTTACCAAGATGGGCGTCAGCGTGACTACCGATAACCAGGTAGCTGCCGACGGTGCCGACATTGTTTGCGTCGTGGTAAAGCCCTGGCTGGTTGAGCAGGTACTGAAAGGTATCAAGGAATCACTTCAGCCTGAGAAGCAGATTCTCATTGTAGTAGCTGCTGGTGTGAAGTCGGCCAGCATCAAGGAATGGTTGGGCGAAAAGTGCCCTCCCCTCTTCCTCTGCATTCCCAATATTGCTATTGCTCAGATGGCTTCAATGACATTCCTCGTACCGAGTATTGCCACGAAGCCGCAGCATACGGAACTGGTGAAAGCAATTTTCGACGAGATGGGTAGCACCATCATTACCGACGAACAGCATCTGGCTGCAGGAACGACACTTGCTTCTTGTGGCATTGCCTACGCCATGCGCTACATCCGTGCTGCCTCTGAGGGCGGTGTGGAACTGGGCTTCAAGGCCGACGATGCCAAACAGATTGTGATGCAGACCGTGCTCGGAGCCGTAAAGCTATTGGAAGCCAGCGGACTGCATCCTGAAGCAGCCATCGACTTGGTGACCACGCCAGGTGGAGTGACCATCAAAGGCCTCAACGAAATGGAGCATGCCGGATTCACATCGGCAGTTATCCGTGGCCTGAAAGCGGGAGCGAAGTGAGTTAAAAGTTAAGAGTTAAGAGATATGGAAGAGCAACTGAAACAAATAGGCGAGCGCCTGCGCGGACTTCGCGATGTGCTCGACATCCCCGTGAGTGAGATGGCTGAGACTATTGGCATCTCATCAGAGAAATATGAAAAGATTGAGGCAGGTGAGTCGGATATCACCATCTCGAACCTGATGAAGATTGCCCGCAAGTACGGTGTATCGACCGAAGAGCTCATCTTTGCCGAGGCACCACACATGAAGTCATACTACGTGACGCGTAAAGGTCAGGGCATGAGCATCGAGCGTACGAAAGCGTATAAGTACCAAAGTCTGGTAGGCGGGTTCGTAGGTCACAAGGCCGACGTGTTTATCGTTACCGTAGAGCCGAAGCCCGAAGCCCACGTGGTCTATAAAAACTCACACCCTGGGCAGGAGTTCAACCTCGTGCTTGAAGGTAAGATGGAACTCTATATTGCAGGCAAGACCATCGTTTTGGAAGAGGGCGACAGCATCTATTTCGACTCCACCAAGCCCCACGGCATGCTGGCCATAGGCGACAAGGCAGTGAAATTCCTGGCATTTACAGTAGAATAAAGAATTATGGTAGAAAGATTTTTAAAACAGACGCATTTCGAGTCTGTAGAGGATTACAATAAGAACCTGGAGTTTATCATCCCCGAACACTTCAACTTCGCCTACGACGTAATGGACGCATGGGCAGAAGAGGCACCCGAAAAACTGGCATTGCTTTGGACCAACGACCAAGGCGAGGAGATTCGTGCCACCTACAAACAGCTGAAGGAGCAGAGCGACCAGGCTGCAGCATACCTGCAGTCACTGGGTATCGGCAAAGGCGATCCCGTGATGCTCATCCTGAAGCGCCGCTATGAGTGGTGGATTGTCATGCTCGCACTATGCAAGATTGGCGCCATCGTCATTCCTGCCACCCACATGCTGACGAAGAAAGATATTATCTACCGTAATACCCGTGCTTCAATCAAGGCCATCATCTGTGTTGACGACACCTATGTCTGCGAGCAGATCCGTCTGGCTATGCCAGAGAGTCCTACCGTAAAGCAATACATTACCATTACTGATCATGGCAAGCCCATTCCTGAAGGCTTCCGCGATTATCAGTCGGAGGTAGTAAAGGCACCTCAGTTCAAGAAGCCCGCCTTCGTCAATAACAACGAGGACACGATGATTATGTACTTCACCAGCGGTACCAGCGGCGAACCGAAGATGGTGGCTCACGATTACCTCTATGCCATGGGCCATCTGACCACTGGCGTCTTCTGGCACAACCTGCACGAAGATTCACTCCACCTCACCGTAGCCGATACGGGTTGGGGCAAAGCCGTTTGGGGTAAGTTCTACGGACAGTGGTTCGCTGGTGCTACAGTCTTCGTCTTCGACCATGAGAAGTTCAATGCCGACACGCTGCTGCGCCAGATGGAGAAATACAAGGTGACCAGCTTCTGCGCACCACCCACCATCTACCGCTTTATGATACGCGAGGATCTGTCGAAATATGACCTCTCATCGCTGCAATACTGCACTACCGCTGGCGAGGCTCTGAACCCCGCTGTCTACGATAAGTTCCTGGAAAAGACAGGTATCCGCATGATGGAAGGCTTCGGACAGACGGAAACGACCATGACCCTTGGCACCTTCCCCTGGATGACGCCCAAACCCGGCTCAATGGGTATTCCCAATGCACAATACGACATCGACCTGCTTCGTGCCGATGGCACCTCGTGCGAAGATGGTGAGAAGGGCGAGATTGTGGTTCGCGTAGGCGACAAGAAGCCTGTAGGTCTGTTCAAGGGCTACTATCGTGACGAAGAGAAAACACGCGAGGCTTGGCACGACGGTATCTATCATACCGGCGACATGGCTTGGCGCGATGAAGACGGCTATTATTGGTTCGAGGGACGTATTGATGACGTGATCAAGTCATCGGGCTACCGCATCGGCCCGTTCGAGGTTGAGAGTGCGTTAATGACTCACCCCGCTGTGGTGGAGTGCGCCATTACCGGTGTGCCCGATGATATCCGCGGCATGGTGGTGAAAGCTACCGTGGTACTCGGCAAGGAGTGGAAGGACAAGGCTGGCGATGCGCTCATCAAAGAGTTGCAGGAGCACGTGAAACGCGTGACCGCTCCATACAAATACCCACGTATCATCGAGTTTGTCGATGAACTGCCAAAGACCATCAGCGGCAAGATTCGTCGCGTAGAGATTCGTCAGAAAGACAGCAAGAAGAATTAGCCAAATGGTCATTTCCGCAATTACCGGTTGCCAGAAATAAGTATTTCAACATGAAGAAAAGAATCGTAGTAAAGATAGGTTCCAACGCATTGACACGTCCTGACGGACGACTCGATGTGACGCGCATGTCGGCTTTGGTCGACCAGATAGCCTGGCTTCGCGCCAAGGACTATGAAGTCATCCTGGTATCATCAGGTGCCGTGGCCTGCGGGCGCCGTGAGCTGAAGGTTGAACACGAGCTTGACTCTGTAGAGCAGCGACAGCTGTTCTCTGCATTAGGACAGGCCAAGCTCATCGGTCTCTACTACGACCTGTTTCGCGAGTATCACATCCATGTGGGTCAGGTGCTCACCATGAAAGAGAACTTCCAACCCGGCGAACAGTACAGTAATCAACAGGCCTGCATGCGGGTGATGTTGGAGAACGGCGTTTTGCCCATCGTCAACGAGAACGATACGGTCAGCGTCACCGAGCTGATGTTTACAGATAACGACGAGCTGAGCGGCCTCATCGCACAGATGATGAAGGCCGACACGCTCGTACTTCTATCCAACATTGACGGCATCTACACGGGCAATCCTGCCGACCCTGCCTCACAACTCATCAGTGAGGTTGCACCTGGCACCGACTTGTCACAATACATACAGACAGAAAAGAGTTCAGCAGGACGAGGTGGCATGCAGTCGAAATATGCTACAGCCTCGAAGATTCAGGCTGCAGGCATCCGTGTGATTATTGCCAACGGCAAACGCGAAAACATCCTCATTGACTTGATCGATCACCCAGAGACAACGCCTCACACTGTCTTTCAACATCCTCAGTAGCGTTCGTAGCTGAATCGATAAAGTTTCCGAAGTCGTTCAGAGAGAAGAAAATATAGACAAACACCAGAATACCTACTGAAAGCAGGACCGTATAAGGCCAGACGAGCGTAGGAAGACTGGCGGTAATCACAATGCTGCCAATACCAAAACCGATAATCAGGTGGCAAGAAAGCAGCATCCAGTGGACGAAATGCTCAATAGAGCCTAACGACATTTCCAGAAGACGGTGTTTCACCCTGTAATAAGTGTGATAGAACCAATACGTGATAAACAGGGCGTGAGCAAAGAAAACAGCAAAGACAGAGCTACCGAGACCTAATACCCCAAAAGCACTAAGCCCATAACAGATTAAGCCGATAGCCAATATGGAGAGGTCGCGCACAACGACTTTTCTGGAAAGATAACCAGGATTGAGCAACGATGTGTGGCTCCATCCAAAGAGTACACCGCCAATATGGAAATAGCCAACCGACAAGGCTGATGCAGCAGCGGGCCATGAATAGCGCCATTGGAAATGAGCATGGATCAGGAAGCCAACGGCAAAGACAGCAAAACACAGTGCTACCAGGCGACGGGCTCTGCGATAAACCGTATACTCACTGTAAGCCAAGTTACCATGCAGTAACACAAGGGTCATGGAAAGATTTGCAATTCCTCCCAACACAAGTACTGAATGGTATAGTTCATTCTCCATGATTCGTTGTTTTAAAAAGAAAGAAGCAAGGTGTGAAAACACAGGCATTCCTATCTTACACACCTTGCTTCTATAGAGATTATCTGGGCATCATTACTTCACAACGACTTTTTGGCCTTTGCTGACATAAACGCCCTTCTTCACCTGAGCACTGTTCACCTTACGTCCCTGCAGGTCATAAAGTTTCTGACCAGCTGCATCGGCAGTATGAAGGTCAATACCCAGCTCATCACTCAACCGCAATACGTAGGGCTGAGCCACGGTTCCACGAACGGCATCGGCCTCAAACAGGTCTTGCTGCTGCAGGTAGAACTCACCATTCTCCGTACGAACAACGAAGTTCAGCACACTGGCCTCGTCCTTCTTACCGCCAATGGTAATGAAGTGCTGACCGTTGCGTACGGCCTCAGTCGAACAACCACACAGTTCAGTGCCTGCATACACGCTTATTTCGGCATCCTCAACAACCTCATCGCCATTCATCACCACAGCAATCATGGTCATGTTGCTCTCAGAGGCAAGGGGCAGTAGCTCGGCAACACGGGCCTTGCCTACCCTCTTCTTACCACTCACGACAGGCTTCGGGAAGCTGAACGTCTTCTTGGCTACCGTATTGCTATACATATAACCATCGCCTGGTTGCAGTGAGGTCAGCGTTCCAACCCATTCGCCATCTGTATAAACGGCAAAGCTTGACTGGTTCTTAACCATATCGCCCTCCTTCGGTTCGGCACTGGCAAAGGCTGCATCCAGTGAGTTGCTTGACTGACAAGGATAACCAATCCAACTCCAACCGCTGTTCAGAGTGATGGTGATATCAGCTACTTGAGTTGGTTCACCAACCATATTCTCTACAAATGCAGAGGTGCTGTTCAACTTATACATCTTGTCGTAAGCAAAGGCTGTCAGACCACCATTCCAGTTGATCAGAGTATTGGCACCGTCGGTCATCATCTGGATGGCACTCAGGGCGTCCTTAAACACTACGCTGGGACTGTTCACCTTGGGCTTAGCATACAGTGAGAACCATTTCCATCCACTGCGGTTCATTGACAGATCCTGTTCAATCTCGTTCAGCGGAGTGAAGGTCACAGGCTGGCCAAACGAACCGATAGACTTATCGGCTACAAATGCATAAGCGCTTTCGTTGTTCACACTTACTGAAGGATAAACAGTACCTGTGCTGGCATCATAAGCCTTATAGGTCAGGTCGGCATTCTCCTTACCGTAGATGTTCATCATCACCATATAGGCATCGTAGCGAGCGAAATACTTAGGATGAGCCACACCCACGCACTCGGTGCCACGGAAGGCAGCTACCATATCCTTTGTATCATTGCTCAACACGTTGTCAATCTTCAACTGTCCAATCACGGTCATGGTATTCTCGCCAGGTGTAGCTGTCCAGTCGGGAGCATCACCCTCGCTCTCCACAGTGATGTTCAGCGGAGCACCAATATTCTGTGAACCAGTCAGGTAAACGGTGGTCTCATAGTTACCGATAGGCAAGCTCTCTGCCACGGTGAAGGTCAGTGTCTGCTTGGTGAGCGGCATCAGCACACCGGCCTCTGTATCGGCATTCAACCATGATGGCATACCACTCAGGCTCCAGGACTCGCTCTCAGAACCACGGTTCTCAATCACTGCGGTGAAGGTCATCTCTTCAGAGCCAGCCTTCTCGACTGCCAACTCAGACTCCTGCCACTTCAGGTTGTTCTGCTGTACATAGACACCCCATGTGATAGGATTAGCCGAGTTGCCGTGGATATCCTTCACGCTCTTGGCAGTGATATAGATATTGCTACCTTCCAGTTTGTAGGGCTGTTCAGTCAGATTCACCTTGATCTGACGCTCGCTGGCCACGAAGTCGAACTGAACGTTAGTCATGCTTGGAGCCGTCTTCAGAGCGGCTGTGTTTGCACTGCTTGTAGTACCTGTCGTCGCAGCAGCACCTGCTGTGAAGAACACCAGTTCGCCTGCATCCTTCTTGGTAGCATCAGTCATGTTAGACGTGGTCACTACCTGATTGTACTGGTCAAGTCCCAGACGCTCCATCGGATAGTAGCCTACCAGACCCGACTCATCAGCCTTCACGCGGTTAAACATATTATTCTTGATGACATCGGCTGTGCGGCGAGCCTTCCAGATACGCACCTCATCGATAGCACCCTTCAGCATCTGGTCATAACTGTAGAGGCCCTGACCATCAACACTGTTGCGATGGCTACCCAGCATCAGCTTCTCACCATAGAGGGCGGGCATAGCCGAAGCTGCCATCTGCTTGCGCTGCTGTCCGTCAACATAGATGATACCTGAGCCGTTGGTGCCCTTCAGAACATTCACGGCCACATGGTGCCACTGTCCGTCGCGCAGGTCAGCATTCATAACCTCAGCAGTAGAACCACCGAGTGCGATTTCCATCTTGCCTTCAGCATTCAAGCGAAGGTCCATCACCTGTGTGCTCAGCACAGAAGCCACACCATTCTGCTCCTTATCGGCCTTGAACCAAGCCTCAACGAGGTAGTCCTCAGAATCGGTGGTGTTCAGTGCACCGATACTGGCAGCAGCAGCCTTAGTACCATCAAGTACGAGTGCATAGTTATCTCCGGCAATCCACCAGGCATTCTCAGAAGGCAGCGTCATATTGCGACTGCGAGCCTTATCGGTAGCTACGTCACCATGACCCTCATTAAACTGCCAGTAGCCTAACAGACCGTTGGTGTACTGACTCTTGGTAGTGTACATGTCTGCCTGCGCCTCAGCTACGGAACGTGCACTGTTCCAGATGGCCAACTCCTGAACCTTGGCGTTGAGATTGTTACCACCCAGGCTGACAGGACCATTACCCTCATAAGCGGGCACGTCGGCATTGCTGATCAGCGATACTTCTGCAGCATCTTTTAGATAGTCGGCACTGACGGTCTTGGTTGAAGCATCGTAGCTTACGTTCAGATACATCCACTTACCCACGGGAAGTGTCTCAGTAGAAGTAACCTTCTGTCCGGCCACGGTGACAGCGAGCTTGCCGCCCTCAATAGCCACGGTGAAGTTGTTGGTGCTGGTGCCATGCTGCAGCAGCGTACCGTCATTAGCGTAGTTCAGCCACATGCTGGTTGAGAACGACTTGTCTGTCAGGTCAACGGTATTCTGGGTCTTGACGGTATTCTCACCTGTCAGGCTCAGTGCAACCTCATGAACAACTTCAGTCTCGTTCATCACACCTACCACATCGAAGTTGTTAGGCTTCGAGAGGCTACCGCTCTTGATATCCTCGTTGAAGGTGATGGTCATATCACCTCCGCTGGTCAGGATACCGCTCGTCGGTGTCGGGGTAGCAATCAGCATCGGGCGCGTCATATCACGAACAACCTCAATTTCCTCGCTCTCATTGTTGACCTCAACGCCACCTTGCATGCATACTGTGATGGCACGGAACACGTAGGTCTGGTCACTGAATTCCTCCTTACGCAGGTCGATGATGAAGTTCAACTTATCGGTTCCTGACAGTGCAGGCAGTAGTTTCAGGTTCTCATCGGCAGCCACCTTCTTCTCATCCTTAGAGTATTCCTGCAGAGTCTTGAAGTCTGCATCGTTCAGGCCCTTGTACTGCAGGCGAATGCCTGTCAGTGAAGCCATCGAGTAATTATAGCCGCTGATGCTCAGTGTCTGTGCAGTCTCAGTGTCAGTATTGACCAGGCTATGTGATGAAGCAAGCTTCACATCAGAACATGTAGGCTGGAAGTAGACACTGATTGTAGTTGTGTCTGCAATCTCAGGGAACACACCGGTATTGTCTGGCTGACACTGTGAAGAGATGCGAATCTTGATATCCTCATAGTTCAACACATCGGGGTTCGACTGTTCCACAGTGAACGTCTTCAGCATGGGCGAACCGGCAGGAACCATGATGGCACGACCGGTAGTGATGTTCAAACCATCCATCTTCACCACCAGACCGTCGGGGTTAGAAGTGGGCACCACATTAATATTATACATACCGTCCTCAGAAGTATCCGAGTTATTGCGGATGTATACCTGGAACGTACCCTTGCCGCCAGCAGGAATACCTGTTAGAATCTGTGTATTGGCCTCAATCTCAGGCTTCTCTATCTGTACAGTCTTCTCAGAGATGATTTTTCCCGGCTCATAGTACTGAGTCTTTACCTCATCCTCGTAAGGACAAGACGTAGCGCCTCCACGGGTATAGAAGATAGGACCGAAATCGTCAGGAGCCTCGAACACATCGACTGACAGGTAGTCATCGTCACCGCTCTCTGCCAAAGTGAAGCTGAAGCCAGTGGTCTTCTCGTCGCTGTTCACATAGGTTGTCGTAGCGTTCTGGTTCGAGTAGATCTCGTATTTCATCTCGAATCCATTACCATCCTGATCCATCTTGGCACCATCAGAGAAGAGCACCTGTGTCTCCTCACTGAACTCAAAAGAGTGAGAGTCGGAATGTATATCCTCAGTGGTGCGGGTCAGCGAGCCGCCTGCATCAAATGAGTAGTTGTCGATGAGGTATTCATCACGATTGGTGATAGCCAACACTTTAGCCTCCTCGTTGCGGGCCAGTTGTTTCTTCCAGCCTTTGATCTGCTCATTGTAGAACTGCACCATATCCTGATAAGCCTTGCCGGAAGTCTTCCAGTCGGCGGGCAGGATAATCCAGTAGGAAGGACCACGGAAAATACCGTTTTCATCGGTACCCAGCGCCATGCTCTTAGCATTCATGCCCCAAACAGTCTTATCGGCATTGTTTGTACCGAACTTGGGATCGTCCTTGCTCAGTGTTGTCACATAGACGGGATCCTTGCCAGCAGCAGGATGAGCCACCTTGCTTGGATCAGCAACAACGACGAGGAGGCTGTCGCGCAGTTTCTCGAAGTTGGGAATCAGCACACCCTCAATATAGTTCTGCGAATGGATAAACGTAGTACCGAACTGGTCGCCTGTAGAGAATCCGTCTTCCATCACGAGGTTGTAGATGGGGTTCTGGTCTGTAGAATTAGCCTCATCCTTCTTCACCTTCACGATGTGGCAGGTTCCGAAGATGGTATTCTTCGATACACCGATAAACAAGTCACCAGGAGCGCCTACGAAGTCGCCTTCGGTGCTGGTTGTTATATCCTCGGTCAGTGTGGTGGTATGACTCCAAGAGTTGTTTGTACCTACAGAAGTACTTGCCTCGAAGCTACCGCCTGTCTGTCCGCTAAGGTTCGTTTCAGTGATGACAGCTACACCTACACCGTTGGCTGTCTTAATCTGCATAGCAGCATTGACAAAAGCCTCCAGCTTACCACCCAACTTGGCAGTAACATTCAGCGTACCCTCTTCCGTATGGGTAGTACCCTTTGAGAAGGTAGTGCTTGAACCTGTTCCTGGGGGGTCACGCAGCACCATCAGCACCTGGTCGGGGGCCTGAGTGGTAAAGTTATTTCCGGTAGAGATAGCGCCAAGTACAATAGTCTTGAAGGTCTCGTTGCCATCCCATTGAATCATCGTGCCGTTATCTTCGTAGGCAATTGAGATGCCACGCGTGTAAGGCGCCTGGATGTTGGGCAGACCAGCAGTGAACGTATAGGTAAGACAACCCAGTGAGTCAAGCTCGAATTCCTTCTCGTTGCCCTCGACAACTGTACCGTTTTCAAGATTGACGCTCACGCCTGTAGCATACTGGTTCTCAATCTTCACCGTCTTGTTGCCCAGAGGAACAATATCCTCAACCACATTGTTTTTGTCGTCCTTGTTCAAATAACGCTCATAGGCATGCAGATAATAGGTATAGGAACCCATCTCCTGATAGACAGGATAACCGAACTTATAGCTGACAGTCTTACCACTAACGGTATAGAGGGGCACTACTTCCGTGTTTCCGTCAAGACCAGTCACCTTGATGCTCTTTTCTCCAAATGAGCCATCCTCATTCTCAATCAGGTCAATAGTGCTCTTGGTCTTATACTCAATCTTAGCACTTGCAACATACTTAAACTCTTCATCATCCAGCGAGTCAGTGCTCTGACGTTGCGGGTTCGTAGCGTCAATGTCGGGCAGATTAGTGAAGGTAATATCATTCTCCTGAGCGGGAATTCTCACGCTCTCCACCGTATATTTCAGTGGTAGCAGCTCGGCAGCCCATTCACCCGTTTCAGGGTCGGTCTCAA
The DNA here is from genome assembly GCA_017460515.1 of Prevotella sp. Classification (GTDB taxonomy): domain Bacteria; phylum Bacteroidota; class Bacteroidia; order Bacteroidales; family Bacteroidaceae; genus Prevotella. The sequence continues at coordinate 11,527 of JAFUAY010000034.1, read as the reverse complement.
TGGTAATCTTGTTCTTACCACCCGTAACGTATGCCTTACTGTTCACATTTGATGTCGTGGCATCGAAGTCACGTTGCTTTGTGCTCTGACTGTATTTGACCAAAGTTCCCACCTTAGTTTCCAAGGCGTTGATATAGCTCTTGTCGTCGTTGGCGTAGGTCAATGTCAGCACGGCCTTACCGATATTGGCGTTACCTGCATGTAGGCCGAGAGGCTTATTATATTCAACATCACCACAAGCCACACGACCAGCCACTGTTACGCGAGTGTTGTCGTAGAAAGTCAGACCGGGCTTCTCAGCCTCAAAGGTAAAGCGGGTGCCCACGCTGTCAGGGTCTTCAGGATAGCGACCATTGTTGACAAAGGTATGGCCGTTCTTCTTCACCTGGATGAAGTGGTCGCCGATGGGGACATCGACCTTGAATTCGCCACTGGCATTGGTCTTCACTGCCTCACCGTCCTTGGCGGCCAGGTTGCCGTCGACGTATATCATAGCATCCTGCACAGGAATCGTAGTACCATCGAAATAGACTACACCGCTCACTGGGAACGATGACACGTCTTCAAAGTTCACACCAGAATAAGACAGTGAGTTCAGGTTGAAGAAGCGACTCTCGTTGCCGGGATTGAACTTGTGTATGCCTAAGGTTGGCGTGATGGTGTAGTTGGTGCCTTCGCCCGAGAAGGGAATGCCGCGCAACATGTAGTTACCATCCTTGTCAGTATAAGTCATCAAGCTCAGCTGCGCATCGCTGGGTACAACATCTTTATCAGAATGAGCAGCTATGTTGGCAATGGCGTGGTGAGCGTTGCTCACACCATTCTGCCTGCTGAAGTCGTAGGCAATGGTCTGGTTAGCCAATCCTTCATCTAACGGGTAATAGGCCAGCAACCCTTCCTCTGAACCATTCAGGGTGTGGTTGAAGTTCTTGACAATCTCTGCATCGGTCAACGCACGGTTGAACAGGCGGACTTCATCAACCCATCCTGCATAGAGTTCACTCCAGTTCATATCTACAGAATTGGCAATGACGAAGCCATCGCTACCTGCCAATTTGGTGGTATCAACAGCATGATTGAGCGTAGCTGCATATTTCCAGCCTTGGTCGTTCTGACGCACTCTGATTTTCAGGCTTTTGTTAGAATAGACAAACGTCAGGTGTGTCCATTTGCCACCAGGTATCACATTACTATTAAACCAACGGTTGTTGCCGTTAATATAGTTTTTGATGAGGAACTGTCCATCGCCCGACTTGATCAAACTAACTGTAAACGTGTTTTTCACATCGAACAGGATCTTGTTTGCTCCACTATTCATGTTGTTCAGCGTGTCGGGGTTCACCCACATCTGCAGGGTGAAGTCGCCGCCAAACAGGTTCTTCATTTCATCACGGCCCAAATAGCACTTCAAGCCCTGTCCGGGAGTGGCATCGAACTTCAATGAGCGATTGCTCTTGATGGCCTCACCATCGGCATTGGTTGAGCCCAGAGTGATCTTGGCCCCTTCGACTGCTGTACCAGAGCCGTAGGTAATACGACCGCTTACTACACCCGTTGCCAGACAGAAACCGTCAGTTTCCTTGGCAGTGCCTTCGTAGCGCTTACCATTGTAAATATCGAAAATTTTCAGACGATATTCGTTGAACGAGCCGGGCTGAGCCGTATTGTCATCGTAGCTATAGTTGCTAGACGTACCAGAAGTGGTGTAGATGTCGGCCCAAAGACTCTCGTTGGTGCTGCCCAAGGGACGACGCTGCAAGGTGAAGTAGGCAGGTTCTGTACCTACCTGATTAACTGTCCACGATAGTTTCACAGATGTGCTGTAGTTACCACGAGAAGCTGAGAAGCCTGTCAGCGACGAGCCATTGCTAACGGTTGCGCTCTTCACGGTACTATAGACATCCTGATCCTGCACATTGATTTTCAGACGATACTGGTAGGGCCTATGAGTTTGCAGGTCAGCATCGGTATAACTACCGCTGGTTGTCGAAGTACTGGTAATGTTGTCAGTACGCAGGTCGGACCACGTCTTGCCTTCGTCAGCACTGCGCTGCACATAGAGCTTATAAGTCTTCGAGTTGCTGGCATCCTGAATGGAGTTGTGGGTCCAAGAGAACGTAATCTTGCCATCCTGCACCTCGGCATTCACCTTGGTGAAGGCGAAGTCACGTTTCAGTGTATGTCTCTTGAAAGCACTCAGACCGTCAGCATCTGCCTCACTATTGATTGACCATCCGTTAGGCTGATAGCACACGGTGTAGGTATAGGAGGTCTCATATGTCAGGTCGGCCTTCGTGTCAGTATAGGAGTAGGTATTGTTGGGCACATCTCCTAACTTAATCTGTGAAGAGGCGTTTCCTGTCACCTTACGATAGATAATCCATTTACCGTTGGTAGCCGAATTCGAGTCGTAAGCATCACGCTCCCACGAAAGGGTTACATGCTTGCTGTAACTGTTTGAGCCCGACACCTGCAGGTTCTTCGGCTTGGGTTGTCCCTGAATAGTAATGGCATCGACATCCTTGTCGAAGCGTACGACATTCGAGTGCCCCCAAGCAGAGACGGTGGCATTGTTCTTATAGTACTCAAAGCGTGGATAGATGGTCACAGGGGTGTAGTTATCGCTCACGTCGAACGACCCATTTGAGGTATAGGTGCCGAAAGCATAGGCAGGATCTTTCCACTTGTTCTTATTGTCCTCCTTGTACAAAATGGCCTGGTTGGACCATCCCGAGTAGGTGCTTGAAATGCTGGGATAGGTGAAATTAATCTTCTTGTTGCTGCGCTTGAAGTTGTTGCTGTTAATAGAAGGCATTGACACCGATGGTGCGCTACTAGTGAAGACTGTCTCATTGACTGAGTGACCGCCGCCATTGTTATAATGCCAGTAGCCACTGAAGCCAATTGTCCAGGTCTTGCCCGTGTAATTACGCTCAATGCAGACATCGCACTCCATAAAGAAGTCTTTACCTGATCTGTAAGGATTGCCAATGCTCACATAGATGTTTGTCACACCAGAAATATTACACTGCTTAGTGGCTACAACCTTACCGCAATTGTCGTCGGTAAATTTCTTGACCGTTTTTTCATTATTGCTACCAATGACGCTGGTGAGATCATTCAGCTTACAAACACTGTAGCCATCGACCTTCAGATAAGTTGACTGGCCCCATTCGTAGTTGTCGCCGTCCAAATTAAAGAACTTGAACACGAACTTGTAATGGAGACGTCCGCTAATGTCGACAGAAGTCTCTTTGTCCTTGAACTCAGGTTCGTACCAAGCAAAAGTGCTTGACGACCAGCCAAGAAGCATGACCAGCAGGCATAGCCGTAGCAGACTAAACGCCTTTAGTCGTTCATGCAGCCGCACCGCTATTGGCACGTGCCGCCAGTTGAGTAAAAATTTTCGTTGTTCCATAAAAATGGTTTGTTTAATGGTTAAAATTTAAACTGATGTATAGAATATTTTCTTAATAGTCTTCTTCCTCTTCAGTGTCTTCCCAAAGATCTTCATGTCGACGACCGCTTGGCGTCAGTGTACCGTTCTCATCAACACCTGCATAGGGAATGTCATGATACATGGATCCTACACCGGATTGGCAAATGAATCCCACAGTCTGGACAGCTGTAATTCTAACTGCCGGAGAAATATATTTTTTCTTTGTCATCTCTTTCTTACTTGATTAAATATTTACGACCACTACAGATAAAAAGACCTTTAGAGGGATTTGTGGTCATACGTCCCTGCAAGTCATAATAGCGGTGGTCACACTTTATTATCTGGTTCACACTGTTAATATCAGTAGGTACATCGTCAATAACAATCATGATTCGGGAATTCGCATCATTGAAACTGGGCTCTGGCAACATATCGTAGAAGTCGAAGTAGGCACGGAAGGCCATCATATGTGTCTGACCAACTGAATACCAGAATTTTCCACCACAGAGGAAAAGGGTCTGATTGGGAACAGTGAAGCCATTCGCATAGTTGCCTACAAAACGGTTGTAAAAATAATAAGTCTTGTTTTTTATCTTCTCAGTATACTCGTCACACTCTACTGCAGCCTCCACGTCCTGCCCTAAGGCAATGATATCTACATGGTCAACATCAAGTCGCGTTAGGTTCTCGCGTACCTTTATAATATAAGGATGATTAGCTTCGATAGCTGTAACAGAGCTGAATTTCACATTGATACTCTTGACTGTTTCTCCATCTGTTTCATAGGTAGTCTCACAGCCCATGAAGTCAGCCAACTCCACTCCGGCTCCGAAGGTGGTCTCCATCTTATCAGCAGGAATGGCAAAGGGGAGGCAGATTGTACTCCATTCGCCTCCTTTAATAGTACGCAAGACCGTGACGTCTACATCCTGTTTACTTACAGGTAACGCTGTCGACTTCTCGTCAAGAACAGTTCGGCTTGGGATGATGAGCAGGAACGGATCATCAGGTGTTCCAACCAAATCGTTTGTCAGAAACGGAACCGTCTTCTCTGGAATGTCTACAATCACTGGGTTCATGAAGTCATCACCATAGACGACCTTAAAATGAAACTTGTCGCCCTCTACACCACGGATAGTGAGCACACAACGGTTGTCATCCTTAGGAATACTACGACTACAATGACGCAACACATCGTTTTAATCATAGACGGCAATCTCATAACTAGTTAATTGAGGGCCAGTGGCATCAGCCAAACGTACATCACACAGATAGTACATGGCGTTGGGCCATGTAGAAGGCTGCTCCCAATTGGGGAAATAAGTAGGACGGTCGTACAGTCCGTCGTACAGGCCACTGTCATCAGGTGTACTGTCCCAGGCAAGAGCTTGGTTCGTGCCCATCAACAATAGCATACTGGCAAGCAGCATACTAATAGATAATGTTTTTGTTGTCATTTATAATGGTTTATGTTTATGATCAATACTCTTGGAAACACTCTGTTCCCTATCCTGAAAGTGGCTATGGTCCTTGTTTGCGATGCAAAACTAGAAAGAAAGCACTAACAAAAGTGTAAAAAAACACGCAATGGTGTGTAAAATGAAGAAATGATGTGTGTAAAAATCGTCAATTACTACATTTTTACACACCCTTTTTCATCATTTTTTCAGAAAAATACTTACCTTTGCACCCATATGAATATAGAAGAGACACAATATGGCGGAATGCTAACGATGGCACTGCTCACGCTCACCCTAGCATTCCTCTTACCCATGCGAACAGCTATGGGCACGGTGTTCAGCCGTGCACGCTGGCTCATGGCCGGAGCCACCAGTCTGCTCTTCGTACAGTTTCTCCTGCAATATACACTTCATTTCCGGGCAATGGGGGTCACACAGGGTGTATTTGTCAATCTGCTTTTCTTCGTGCCATGCGCTTGGCAAATGTCATTAGGTGTGCTCTACCTCTTGCGAAACGGCAAAATATCAAGACAAGAATGGACAATCGGCATTGTCGGCTATATCGTGATGGTTGCCGTACTACTCATCGGAGGACTTATGAACGGACACACACCACTCGATGATACCCCGCAAATGAGAATGGGAGAGTACGCTGCGGCCACCATCTATTCCCTCATGCAGTTTTACTACTGTGGACTGAATTTTCACGAATTTCGTCGAATTCATCGGGCTCTGAACAACTTTTACGACCACGATAAGAGCGACTTGTTGAAGTGGATGGAACATAGTGTAGGCCTGCTTTCGCTGTCGGGACTGTTCGTTCCGTTTACGATTTTTGCCTCTGGTCCGTTACTGACCTGCTATTCACTGTTTATCTTCCTCAGCATGTATTATTGCATCTTCAGTTTTATATGCTACGGGGTAAGCAATGACCAACAGCAAATAACGATTGCCGAGGATAACGATGATCAGAATGTCGTAATGGAAGAGAGAGAGAAAAAAACATGAATGAAGAGGAGCGGAAACGAATAGAACAGGCAGTCATGACATGGGTGGATAAAGGGAGATACAAGCAAAGCGGTATCACCATCCAGACAGCCGCTGAGGAAATACATATATCCCGACATCAGCTAACAAGCTGGCTCAAGACAACTGAACAGGAACTGTTTAACCCCTGGCTAACCAACCTGAGAATAGAAGAAGCAAAACGACTACTGAACCAACACCCCGACTGGTCGAACGACACAATTGCACAGATGTGCGGTTTCAGCAGTCGAAGCTATTTCCAAAACGTGTTCCGTAAACAGACAGGAATGACACCGGCACAATATGCCAATAAAACAGAATAAAGCAATGCAACTAGAGGAAACTTTCAAACAAGTGAAACGTGCCAGCAAGAGTCTGGGACTGCTCAGCGACAGTCAGCGCAACGAGATACTGCTGGCGGTGGCAGATGCCATCATCAACAACAAGGAGCGCATACTGAAAGCCAATGGCGAAGACTTGGCCAAGATGGACAAGGCTAATCCGCTGTACGACCGACTGCAACTAACCGACAGTCGACTGGAAGGTATCGCTGGCGACATGCGCAACGTTGCCACCCTACCCTCACCACTTGGTCATATCACCAAGCAAAAGACACTGCCGAACGGTCTTCGACTCTGTCGTGTGAGCGTACCATTCGGCGTTATCGGTATGATCTACGAGGCTCGTCCCAACGTGACCTTCGATGTTTTCTCGCTCTGTTTCAAGAGCGGTAATGCCTGCGTGCTGAAAGGTGGCAAAGATGCCGACTGCTCGAATCGCGAAGAGGTGGCATTGATTCACGAGGTGCTTGAGAAATACAACATCTCTAAAGATGTCGTGGCACTGCTCCCCGCTACCCACGAGGCTACTGGCGAGATGCTAAATGCCGTAGGTTATATCGACCTTTGCATACCCCGTGGCGGGCGCAAGCTCATCGATTTCGTGCGCGATACTGCCCGTGTACCAGTCATAGAGACAGGAGCTGGCGTGGTGCACGTCTATTTCGACAAAGATGGAGACCTGGAGAAAGGTCGTGCCATCATCAACAATGCCAAGACTCGCCGCGTCAGTGTATGCAATGCACTCGACACACTCCTCATCCACAAAGACAGGGAGGGCGACCTCAACGAGCTGCTGGCTCCGATGAAAGGAAAGGTTGAGCTTTTCTTCAACGATGAGAACCGCTACGACACTGAGTTTATGGACTACAAGATGAATGTGGTAACCGTCAGTTCGCTGGAAGAGGCTATCGACCATATCGACCGTCACGGCAGCGGACACAGCGAGGCTATCGTCACCGAGAACGAAGTTGCCGCCCGCAAGTTCCAACAGATGGTGGATGCTGCCTGCGTCTATTGGAACGCGCCTACCTCATTTACTGATGGTGCGCAGTTCGGATTGGGTGCTGAGATTGGCATCTCCACGCAAAAGCTTGGCCCACGAGGTCCCATGGCGCTCGAGGAGATTTGCACCTACAAATGGCTCATTGAAGGAAATGGCCAAACAAGACCCTAACAACGTAATAACGAAATAACGATATAACGACAATGAAAAGCTTCATAAACGTACAAGACCTGGGCCCACTGGACAAGGCAATGGCCGAGGCATTCGAGATTAAAAACGACCGTTATAAATATCAGCATCTGGGCAAGAACAAGACCCTCATGATGATATTCTTCAACAACTCATTACGCACACGTCTCTCTACACAGAAAGCAGCGATGAACTTGGGCATGAACGTCATTGTGCTCGACGTGAACGCAGGCGCCTGGAAACTGGAGACCGAGCGTGGTGTCATCATGGATGGCGACAAGAGTGAGCACCTGTTGGAGGCTATTCCCGTGATGGGTTGCTACTGCGACATCATCGGTGTTCGTTCGTTTGCAGGACTCACCGACCGCGAGTACGACTATGCCGAAACAGTGCTCCAACAGTTTATCAAATACAGCGGCAAGCCTGTCTTCGCTATGGAGACAGCTACCGTACACCCTCTGCAGGCCTTTGCAGACCTCATCACCATCAAGGAATCATGGAAACATACCGTATGTTGCAACTCAGCCGCAACAAACAAACGACCAAAGGTCGTCCTTACCTGGGCCCCCCATTGCCGTGCTTTACCTCAGGCAGTGCCCAATTCGTTCGCTGAATGGATGAATGCTGCCGAAGATGTTGACTTGGTAATCACACATCCCAAAGGTTACGAACTCGACCCGAAGTTCGTGGGCAACGCTCGTGTAGAGTATGATCAGAAGAAGGCTTTCGAAGGTGCCGACTTCATCTACGCCAAGAACTGGAGTAACCCTGGCGTGACCAATCCAGCCGACTATGGTAAGATTACGTGCGAGGATCGTTCGTGGACAGTCGATACGGAGCACATGTCGTGGACGAACAATGGTAAGTTCATGCACTGTCTGCCCGTACGCCGCAACCTCATCGTGACCGACGATGTGATTGAGAGTCCCAACAGTCTCGTCATTCCAGAGGCTGCCAATCGCGAGATCTCATGCTCTGTAGTACTGAAACGTATGCTTGAAGCCCTCTAAGGCTTCAAGCTTACGCTAAAACATACAAAAACTGAATACAATGATTTCCTTTGAATGTGACTATAACAACGGTGCCTGTCAGGAAGTTTTAGACAACCTAATCAGATGGAACAATGCCCGTCCTACGCCCTATGGCTTCGACGAGTTCTCAGAAAGTGCCAAGCAGAAGATACGCAAGGCCGTAGGCATGCCCGACGCACAGATATTCTTCCTTACTGGAGGTACACAGACCAATGCCACCACTATCGACTCGATGCTCTATCAGTATGAAGGCGTGATTAGCGTAGATTCAGGCCATATAAACGTTCATGAAGCTGGTGCGGTAGAGTTCACGGAGCATAAGATTATCACATTGCCTGGCGAGAATGGTAAGATGAGTGCCAAGACACTTGAGAAATACCTGGAAGACTTTATTGCCGATGGCAATCGTGATCATGCCGTTCATCCGGGACTGGTGTATATCACCTTCCCCACCGAACTGGGCACGCTCTATACAGCCAAGGAACTGGACAATATCTATCAGGTGTGCCGGCGTTTCGACATACCGCTGTATATCGATGGTGCCCGACTGGGTTATGGACTCACCTCCTCTGAGTGCGACATGACTCTACCCTATCTAGCCCGCCACTGTGATGTGTTCTATATTGGTGGAACGAAGATAGGTGCCCTCTGCGGTGAGGCTGTAGTGTTCACCAACCGTCAGGCCCACAAGCACTTCTTCAGCATTCAGAAACAGCATGGAGCCGTTATTGCCAAAGGAGCGCTGATAGGCCTACAGTTCGATGCTTTGTTCAGTCCTGCCAGCAATCAGGATAGCAGCACCATACTCTATTTCAAACTGGCCCGTCACGCCAACGAGATGGCCATGCACATGAAAGAAATGTTCCAACAGAAGAACTATACGTTCTATCTGGACTCGCCCACCAACCAGCAGTTCATCATCCTACCAAATGAGAAGGTTGACGAACTGTCCAAGTATATAGAGTTCACCCATTGGGGCAAGGCCGACCTGCGTCACACCATCTGTCGCTTCGTCACCTCATGGGCAACAACCGAGGAAGAACTTGAAACACTTGCATCCCTCTTATAACTCTATAGGATATGACTTGTAAACAATAGACTTAGCTCCTATAACTCTATTGATTACAATAGCTAAACATGGTGTTTAGACCCTGCAATCAATATGATTAGGAAACAACAATCCTAGAATAGGGAATAAAAAAGATGCTCGCCAACAATGACGAGCATCTTCTTTTTATTAAGAGTGATTTGATCTCTCTGAAACTTATTCAGCCTTGGGAGCCTCTGCCTCAGCAGCAGGAGCCTCTTCAGCAACGGCCTCGGCTGTCTCAGCAGCCTCCTGAGCAGGAGTCTCTGCCTTAGTAGACTTACGAGAACGGCGGGTAGCCTTCTTCTTCTCAGTGGTCTTAGCCATATCGGGATCGAAGTCGACAAGCTCGATGAAGCAAATCTGAGCAGCGTCACCCTGACGGGTACCGAGCTTGATGATACGGGTGTAGCCACCGGGACGGTCGCCAACAGCCTGTGCTACTTCACCGAAGAGAGCCTTGATGGCATCCTTGTTCTGCAGGTAGCTGAACACTACGCGGCGAGAATTGGTAGAGTCTTCCTTTGCCTTTGTAATCAGGGGCTCTACATACTTCTTCAGAGCCTTAGCCTTTGCCACGGTCGTAGTGATTCTTTTGTGCATGATCAGCGAGATGGCCATGTTGGCAAGCATGGAAGCGCGATGCGATGCAGTACGACCGAGATGGTTGAATTTCTTATTATGTCTCATTTTTGTTTTTTACTTTTATTGGGCAATCGGTAATTATCAATTGTCAACTTTCAGTTCACAATCAGAGATTACTCCTTGTCCAGTTTATACTTTGAAATATCGGTTCCAAACGACAGATTCAGACTCTCGAGCAAATCATCAAGCTCAGTGAGCGATTTCTTACCAAAGTTGCGGAACTTGAGGAGGTCGGTCTTGTTGTACTGTACGAGATCACCAAGGGTCTCCACATCAGCGGCCTTCAGACAATTCAGTGCGCGAACCGAGAGGTTCATGTCTACGAGCTTAGTCTTCAACAGCTGACGCATGTGCAGCACTTCCTCATCGAACTCCTGGTTGCCCTCTACATCATTGTTTTCGAGAGTAATCTTCTCGTCTGAGAAGAGCATGAAGTGATAGCTGAGGATCTTTGCAGCCTCTTTCAGTGCATCCTTCGGGTGGATGGAACCGTCCGTCGTTACTTCCAGCACGAGCTTGTCGTAGTCGGTCTTCTGCTCAACACGATAGGGCTCTACTGAGAACTTCACGTTACGGATAGGTGTGTAAATTGAGTCGATTGCTATCACGTTAACATCGGTACAGAACTCACGGTTCTCGTCAGAGGGAACATAGCCACGACCTTTGTTAATGGTGAGATCAATCTGCATAGAAGCTTTTGAGTCGAGATGACAAATCACCAAATCGGGATTTAACACTTCAAATCCAGTCAGATACTTGCCTATGTCACCAGCCTTGAACTCGGTTGAATTCTCAACGGTGATGCTGACTTTCTCGTTCTCGAATTCTTCAACTATTTGCTTGAAGCGAACTTGCTTCAGGTTCAGGATAATATTGGTTACATCTTCCTTTACACCAGGAACGGATGAGAACTCATGCTCAACACCTGAGATTCGGATGGTGTTGATAGCATAGCCCTCAAGCGATGAAAGGAGTATGCGGCGCAGGGCGTTACCGATGGTTACACCAAAGCCCGGCTCCAACGGACGAAATTCGAACTTACCGAACTTGTCGCTGGCTTCCAACATTACCACTTTATCGGGTTTTTGAAATGCTAATATCGCCATTAATTTAATGATTTTTAGTTCTTAGAGTATAACTCAACGATTAACTGCTCCTTAATATTCTCAGGAATGTCGGCACGCTCGGGCTTATGCAGGAACTTGCCTGCCTTCTGCTGCTCGTCCCACTCAATCCAAGGATACTTGCTGTGATTGAAACCTGCCAGTGCGCTCTCGATCACCTCGAGTGACTTAGCCTTATCACG
>JAFUAY010000033.1 GCA_017460515.1 Prevotella sp. | reverse complement strand
TCTCAGAACGACTATCCAAATTCAAGAAATCAAACGGTTTGTTCAAATTACCCAAGAGCAAAATTGCTCTCGCTTCTTGTACTACTTCAGTCTATGTAAATCTTTCAAAGAACTCTTTCTTTAGCGTCTCGCTCCGTGACCCTTTCGAGCCATGTTTTTGAGCGAAAGCGGATGCAAAGGTATGACGATTTTCTGAACCTTCAAAATATTCCGACACTTTTCTTCAAAAAATAATCGAAAAAAGTGAAAGAAAAGAGGTTTTTAAGATTTACACCTTATTATATATTATATAGAGTAATATATTTTGTTATAATTACTATTTCAAAGATGCTATTCTTTCATCAATTTTTTAAAGAAAGAATCCAAATCTTCATCCAAATCTTTCATAAGGATGGGATCAATAATGATTGTGTCATCATCAACGACATACAGCTCACTGATGGTCTCACGTTCATCGTCTTCCAACACAAAGGCATAAGGCTTTAATATCGACATAGACTCAACAAGCTGCGAATTGGCTTGCAAAACTTTTCGGAGAACAGCGGCTACTTGGTCATAGAAATCGTCTTCCTTGTACTCAATCCATTGTTCAACCACACAGCGATTAAGCTCTTTGTCGTCATCATCGAAAGCCAACAATTCGCCAGTGTCCTGATTTGCACTCATGTGAATATCAGTCAACTGGGAAGCTTCTTGGTTAGCAGGAAATTTCTCGATTATTTTCCTGATTGCCCTTTCTGTCTGTTGGAATGTCTGTTCTGTTGTCATCATAAAAAAATCATTAACGTTGCAAAAGTACGAAAAACTTTCATATCTGCAAACGATTACGAATATTTTTTTGAAAAATATCCCACTACATTCTTTAAATATAAATAAAAAGTATTACCTTTGCATGCAAGCTAAGGTCACTAAACAAATCATGAATCATATCATCAAGCACGAAGGTGTTATAGAACAAATCGAAGGGAACCATGTCCGTGTACGCATTTTTCAAATGGAAGCATGCGGAAGTTGTATTGCGGCCAAGCACTGCAACGCGTCAGGAGCAAAGACAAAGATCATTGATGTCTATGCAAGTGCTACCGCCCATTTCAACATTGGTCAAGAAGTGACGGTAAGCACTTCAGGTACGGTGGTTAAACAAGCCGTCCTTTTGAGTTTTATCATGCCCTTGTTCCTTTTGATTGGATCCCTGATGCTGGCCAAGGGGAGTCGTCTTTCCGATGAGAGTGCAGCACTCATAGCCATTGGTTTATTAGTGTTTTACTACCTTGTCTTATGGGCCTTGAAGGGAAACATCTCGAAAAGCATCTCTTTCCGAATAGAGCCGGAATAGTCCCAGCGTGAAACCGACAAGTCTTTATGACATAATTTATAAATATAACGAACAAATTAAACAATAACATTTATGGATTTTATCTTGAGTGCAGTGATTGTACTTGGAGCCATCGGACTGATTGCAGCCATCGTGCTGTACGTATGCTCCAAGAAATTTGCTGTTTATGAAGACCCTCGCATCGGACAGGTCAACGAATTACTTCCTGGTGCCAACTGTGGAGGTTGCGGATTTCCTGGATGCGGAGGCATGGCCGACGCTCTGGTCAAGGGAGCCGACAGTGGTAGCTTAGAAGGACTATTATGTCCAGTGGGCGGTACCGACACCATGAACAAGGTTGCCGATCTTTTGGGAATGGCCATTGCTAATGGTGAACCGAAAGTGGCAGTGGTGAGATGTAATGGTACTTGTGAGTTCAGACCAAAAATTGCCGAATACGCAGGTTTACGCACTTGTGCTGCTATGCATGCTTGTGGTGCTGGTGAAACAGCCTGCGGTTTTGGCTGCTTAGGCTGTGGTGACTGTGTTACCGCATGTCAGTTTGATGCCATTCACATCAATACCATTACAGGACTTGCGGAAGTTGATGAGAGTAAATGTACTGCTTGTGGAGCTTGTGTAAAGGCTTGTCCGAGAAATATTATAGAGTTGCGCAAGAAAGGCCCGAAAGGTCGTCGCGTCTTTGTCAGTTGTGTCAATAAGGACAAAGGAGCTGTTTCCATGAAAGCATGTAAAGTAAGTTGCATAGGCTGCGGAAAATGCGAAAAGGAATGTCCGTTTGGTGCCATTACCGTTGAGAACAACTGTTCATACATTGATTTTGAGAAGTGTCGTCTGTGCAGGAAGTGCGTCACCGTATGTCCCACAAAGGCCATTCGCGACGTGAACTTCCCCACCCCAGCCCCTGCTCCCAAACCAAAGGAGGCAGCCGCTCCCCAAAAGGAAGTCAACGCTTCACCTGTAGTAAAAGAGTCAGAAGGAAAGGAGGAAAAAGCATGAATATAAGAACATTTCGTATAGGTGGCATTCACCCCGAAGAGAACAAATTGACCCATGAGGTTGCCACAAAAGTTGCCGATTTACCTAAACAGGCCATATTTCCTTTAAGCCAACATATCGGTGCTCCAGCGAAGCCCGTAGTACAGAAAGGCGACAAGGTAAAAGTAGGTACTATGATTGCCGAAGCAGGTGGATTCGTATCCGCCCCCATCTTCTCATCTGTCAGCGGAACTGTATTTAAGATTGACACTGCGATTGATGCCACCGGCTATCGTAAGCCTGTTATTATTATTAATGTAGAAGGTGATGACTGGGAAGAGAGTATAGACCGTTCTGACAAGATTGAACTGGTTGAGAAACATCCCGAACTGACACCAGAAGAGATTGTTAACCGCATCAAGAACGCTGGTGTTGTAGGTATGGGTGGTGCATGCTTCCCTACTTTCATCAAGCTCACCCCTCCCCCAACGGCTAAAGCGGAGTGTGTGATAATCAATGCTGTTGAATGTGAGCCATACATCACAGCAGACTATCGCCTCATGATGGAACATGCAGACGAGATTCTGATTGGTCTTGAGTTACTGATGAAAGGCGCTAAAGTCAGCACAGGCTATATTGGCATTGAGACGAACAAGCCTGCCGCCATTGAACTTCTTACGAAGAAGTGCGCAGAAAAGTTCAATGGATCATCCTATCAAGTTGAAGTAGTTCCCCTTGCACAACGCTATCCGCAAGGTGGTGAGAAACAATTGGTCGATGCTGTCATACGTCGTCAAGTACCTGCTCCTCCCGCAATTCCTGTCAACGTGGGTGCAATTGTCCAAAATGTAGGTACTGCATTTGCGGTCTATGAAGCAGTCATGAAGAAGAAGCCGCTCTTTGAGCGTTATACTACCGTTACTGGCAAGAAACTCCAGAACCCTGGCAACTTCTTAGTACGTATGGGCACACCGATGAAAGACCTTATAGATGCGTGCGGCGGTATGCCTGAGGGCGACAATAAGTTGCTGGCTGGCGGTCCTATGATGGGTAAAGCCCTTACCAGCGTAGAAGTTCCCATCTGTAAGGGAACAAACTCTGTTACCATCCTCAGTGGTGATGATGCTCGCAGAAAAGAGCCACAGCCATGTATCCGCTGTGCAAAGTGCGTAAGTGCTTGTCCGATGGGACTGGAGCCCTATTTGCTGGCGAAGATCAGTGAGGTCAAGAACTGGGAGCGTGCCGAGCAGGAAGATATAGTAAGTTGTATTGAGTGTGGCTCATGTCAATTTACATGTCCTGCCCATCGTCCACTACTTGACAACATTCGTCAGGGAAAGAGCACGGTTATGGGAATTATACGCGCTCGTGCTACTAAGAAATAACAGTATTCACAAGAAAAAAGACATTAATGATATATGAGTAAACTCATTGTTTCCCTTTCGCCACATGCACATGGTACAGATTCTGTGGAGCGTAATATGTACGGGGTAATGATTGCCCTGTTGCCTGCGCTTCTGGTATCTTTCTACTATTTTGGCTTAGGTTCGGTCATTGTCTGTGCGACAAGTGTGGCAGCCTGCGTATTCTTTGAGTGGGCAATCAACAAATACATGTTGAAAAACGAACGTAATACCGTTCTTGACGGTTCAGCAGCCCTCACAGGCATTTTGCTTGGCATGAATCTTCCATCCAATCTTCCCATTTGGATTATCATTATCGGAGCTCTATTTGCCATTGGTGTTGCAAAAATGAGCTTTGGAGGCTTAGGACAGAATATCTTCAATCCAGCCCTCGTTGGACGCGCTGCACTATTGGTAGCTTTCCCCGCGCAGATGACCACATGGCCAAAGGTCGGCGAGTTAGGATATCTTGACGCAGCCACTGGTGCCACACCTCTTTCTATTATGAAGGGAGCTATCAAAAGCGGAGACGCCAGCGTTCTCAACCAGTTACCTGATTCATTTGCCCTTTTGATTGGTAATCATCCCGACGGTGCAGGTGCATTAGGAGAGATTTGTGCACTGGCCCTTCTCATTGGTCTGGCTTTCATGCTATGGAGAAAGATTATTACTTGGCACATCCCCGTCAGCATACTTGGTACTGTGTTCGTTCTTAGCGGACTCCTTCACGTCAGCAATCCCATCTATGCTGATCCTTTTAGCGTTCTGTTAAGTGGAGGTCTGATGCTGGGTGCTATATTTATGGCTACCGATTATGTTACGTCGCCCATGACTGGCAAAGGCCAGCTTATATATGGTATTGCCATTGGTGTTCTTACCGTTATTATTCGTAACTGGGGAGCCTATCCCGAAGGCATGTCGTTCGCAATTCTGATTATGAACGCATTTACACCTCTTATTAATAATTATGTGAAACCTACGCGCTTCGGTGAAGTGCCGGCTTCGAAATAACAGGTCAATTAATCCTAAAAGAATTAAAGATTATGAAGAAGCTTGAATCATCTTTACTGAACATGACGCTGGTGCTTACAAGCGTAACAGTTATCATGGGAGCGATCCTCTCATATATAAACGGGTTGACCAGCGGCCCTATCAGCGAACAGAAAGAGAAGGCCTTGGCCGATGGTATCAAGAGTGTCATGGGTAGTGACGACATTGTTGTTGCCCGTATTGATACAGTAAAACAGAATGATGCCAAAGGCAAGGAGCTCAGCTATATCATTTACCAGACAGAGAATACTCAGGGCGAAGACCTCGGAGCTGCCGTAGAATCAACCACCGGCGGTTTTGGCGGTGACCTGAAAGTGCTCGTCGGCTTCGACAAGACAGGCATTATTCTTGGATACACACTGTTGGAACACACTGAAACTCCCGGACTTGGAGCGAAGGCTGACAAATGGTTCCAAAAAGGTGAGAAGGGAGATATTATCGGAAAAGATCCTCAGGAGCCTCTGACAGTGAGTAAGGACGGTGGTCAGGTTGACGCCATTACCGCTTCAACAATTACGAGTCGTGCTTTCCTTCTGGCAATCAACAATGCGTATAGTGCATACAAAGCCACGCCCATTGATGCTCAGACAGGCGCAACCAAGCAAAACAAAAACTGATTATTGAAACTGTAGATTATGAATTATATAAGCATTATCAAAAACGGCATCGTCAAGGAGAACCCGACGTTTGTCCTGATGCTCGGTATGTGTCCCACCCTTGCGACAACGACAAGCGCGAATAACGGCTTGGCAATGGGATTGGCCACCATGGCAGTTCTTATCTGTACCAACGTTGTTATCTCATTATTGAAGAACGTCACTCCCGACAAAGTGCGTATCCCTGTATTTATTGTTGTCATTGCAGCTTTCGTTACTATCCTGCAAATGGTTATCAAAGCCTATCTGCCAGATATCGATGCTGCTTTAGGACTGTTCATCCCGCTGATTGTCGTCAACTGTATCATTCTGGGACGTGCAGAAGCTTTTGCTGCCAAACAAAATCCGATAGCATCACTTTTCGATGGTATAGGTATCGGTCTGGGATTCACCATCGGTCTCACGCTTCTCGGTATTTTCCGCGAGGTCCTTGGCTCAGGCTCTTTATTTGGTATAACACTTCTGCCAGAGACTTACAACATTCTTCTTTTCGTATTACCTCCAGGTGCCTTTATCACTTTAGGCTTCCTTATTGCTATCGTTAACAAATTCAACAAGGCTTAAATTATGGAGTACCTATTAATATTTATTAGTGCCATCTTCGTCAACAATATCGTGCTGGCACAGTTCCTCGGAATATGTCCTTTTCTTGGTGTATCAAAGAAGATTGACACATCTTTAGGTATGTCGGCTGCAGTAGCTTTCGTCATGACATTGGCAACTATTGTAACTTATATAGTCCAGAAATACGTGCTTGATGCTTTTGACCTCGGCTATCTTCAGACCATTGTGTTCATCCTGGTAATTGCCTCATTGGTTCAGATGGTTGAGATTGTGCTGAAGAAAGTATCTCCAGCCCTCTATCAGGCGTTGGGTATCTTCCTCCCACTTATCACAACCAACTGCGCAGTATTGGGCGTTGCCATTCTTGTCATTCAGAAAGATTTCAATTTACTGCAATCTGTTGTCTACGCTTTCTCGACTGCCATCGGTTTCGGTTTGGCACTGACAGTCTTTGCAGGTATCCGCGAGCAGTTGGAACTCACCCGCATTCCCAAAGGTATGCAAGGCATGGCTATCGTATTGGTAACAGCTGGTCTACTGAGTTTGGCCTTTATGGGATTCAGTGGAGTAGATGGAGGATTGAAAGTACTGTTCGGATTAGATTGATTCAGCGAGAATTATCCTTTCCAATCACAGGAACTAACATTCAAGAGATGTGTCTCACCGGCAGGCACATCTCTTTTTTTTCAATCATAATTATTATTAAAAATCAAGAAAAAGTCATAGTTGGAACAAAAATAACAGATATTTCTTCATTCTTTCATATATTTTTTATATTTTTGCACGCGTAAATTCAATCAAGAACCATCATTAAACTATGCTCACGCTGATTATTGTCTTTTGGATATGCCTGCTACTGGTATTCTATACCTACCTGGGCTATGGCATATTACTCTGGCTTCTATTAAAGGCAAAACGGATCTTTGGATCCAAAGTCCTTGAGCCTGTTCTTCCTTTGGAAGAGAGCCTACTCCCAGATGTTACGCTAATGATTTGTGCGTATAACGAGGAAGACGTCATTCGTGAGAAGATGGAGAACATCAATGCTTTAGACTACCCCAAGGACAAGCTTTGTGTTATGTGGGTTACTGATGGAAGTAATGACCATTCCAACGAATTACTCTCAGAATATGACAATGTGACTTTGGTCTTCTCGCCAGAAAGACGCGGAAAAGCAGCTGCCATGCAGCATGGACTTCAAGTGAACAAGGCTGAATACGTGATCTTCACAGATGCGAATACAATGCTCAATGCTGGAAGCATCAAGGAGATTGTAAGACAATTCATGAAAGACGATGTTGGCTGTGTGAGTGGAGAAAAACGCGTATGTTCACGTCCGCTTACCACGTCTCAGGCAGAAACGCCTGCAGAAAATCGGAATACTGACAGTCAAATAGCATCAGAAGGAGAAGGCATCTACTGGAAATATGAGAGTACATTGAAGCGATGGGATAGCGAGTTCTACTCTGCTATGGGAGCAGCCGGTGAGCTATTTGCCGTTAGGATGCGCGACTATCGTCCAGCTCCCAGCAATGCCCTACTTGATGATTTTATGATATCAATGCTTATCCTAAAAGAGGGCCATAAGATTGCATACACCCGTGAAGCCTACGCTTCAGAGTACGGATCTGCTAATTTGGAAGAAGAATCGAAACGTAAGCGTCGTATTGCAGCAGGTGGTCTTCAAAGCATTTGGTGGCTACGTTCGCTGATGAATCCATTCAAGTACCCAACAGTGAGCTTCCTGTTCATTTCCCACCGCGTACTTCGATGGAGCATTACCCCATTCGCACTGCTTGCACTTATTCCGATCAACGTAGCACTCGTCTTCATGAAAGCCGGTGTCGTTTACAACATCATTTGGGTATTACAGATATTGTTCTACTTAGGTGCTTTCTTAGGCTATTGGCTCAGCATCAAGGGGCGGAAAAACAAGCTCCTCTATGTGCCATATTATTTCCTTTTCATGAATTTGAATGTTTTCAGAGGTATAAAATATTTAAGCTCACACAACAAGAGCGGCACCTGGGAGAAAGCCAAACGAGGTTGAAAATCCATTAAAAATAGGGGATATAAATCAATAAGTGACGCTTTTTAAACCATTTTTCACGCAAATTCAACCTGTGTTCAGAACGAATTCAATACATTTGCATTCGAAAAAGTAAAAAAAGATTGATGATGAATCAAGACGAAAAAGACATTTTGCTCCAGAAATATGCCGAGGCGAACCGAAAACTGGCCATCGCCTCTGAGCAATTGGAGCAAGCAAATAAGAAATTAAAGGAATACGAGGAGAAGGCAGCTAAGGCTATGAACGAGAGCCGCATGAAGTCGCTTTTCCTCGCTAACATGTCGCATGAAATCCGCACCCCTCTGAATGCTATCGAAGGGTTCTCTCGTATCATGGCCGAGACTGATTCACCTGAAGAAAGAATGAACTTCATGGAAATCATTGAGAGCAACAACTCCCGTCTACTCAGTCTTGTCAACGAGATTTTGGATCTCAGCCGTGTTGAAACAGGCGAAATAGTCATCAAGAAAGCCCCCACCAACCTGGACCAGTTGATGGTCAGCATCAAGCAGCTATTCAAGTTCCGTTGCCCGGAAACTGTATCACTCAATTGCGAGAAGCCAGATCAGCCAGCCACGATGACAACTGATGAGAACCGACTGACTCAAGTATTCTCAAACTTGATCTCAAACGCGTTGAAACACACCTCAAAGGGTATGATCAACTTTGGTTATCGAATGACTAACGAGGGGCACACTATCCAGTTCTTCGTCAAAGACACAGGTTCAGGTATCTCTCCAGATTTTATAGACCACATTTTTGATGCCTACGCCTCCAAAGATGCTGAACAGCAGAAAGGCTATGGCTTGGGACTTGCCTTATGTAAGATTATCGTGGAAAAGATGGAAGGAAATATCAAGGTTGAGTCTCAGGAGGGCAAGGGTTCCACCTTTACCTTTGAGATGCCATTCCACGGAACGTTCGGCGGCCTGACCACCAGTAATCGTACCGTTGCCAATATGCGTACGTTGCGTAGTGGCGAAGATGTCGACGAGGCGAACATGAAGACCATTCTCGTAGCAGAAGATGAGGAAAGCAACTATGAGCTCGTTCGCATCGTACTTCAGAAGCGCTATCGTCTTTTGCGCGCTCACAACGGTATTGAAGCCGTCACGATGAACGAAGATGACAAGCCCAACCTGATTCTCATGGATATCAGGATGCCCGAAATGGGCGGTCTCGATGCCACACGTATTATTAAAGAGGTAGACCCAGACACACCCATTATTGCACTCAGCGCCTATGCCTTTGAAGAAAACATCCGTGAAGCGAAGTCAGCAGGTTGCGATGCATTCCTTGCAAAGCCATTCCGCGTTGAGGACCTTATTGAGATTGTCAAAAAATACATTGGAGAATAAAGATAAACAATGGGCAAGTTAGCTGTCTACAAGTATTTTTCATTCATGATACTTGTCATCACCCTGCTGATGGCATTATTCACGATTGCAGGTCTTTTTGGTGGAAATGCGAATCCCACGCATGAAACGGCTATCGCCATGATTGTCTATGCATTACCTATATTTATTATAGGTGACTTGATCGTTCTGACTTTTTGGCTTATTCGTCGACGCTGGCACTGGGCAGCCATCCCTGCCGTTGTTCTCATCTCCTGTATCCCATATATCGGCACCATATTCCAGCTGGGACTGTTTCAGTCAGAACCAGACAATAAGTCCGGCTTTAAGGTGGCCAGCTATAACGTAGCCATGTTCGGACGTGAGATTACAGGCTTCAAGGCAGAAGACATCCTTTCTGAAATGAAGCGCCAGAACGTTGATATCCTCTGTCTTCAGGAGTATATGGAGCATAGCGGCGACAGGATTAACAGCGAGAAATACAAAGCCTACTTTACCTACGGTATGGCAAAAGGACATGATGACATGGTCATTTTCAGTCGTTTCCCCATCAAGAATTCTGGTGATATCGACTTTGGCGGTCCTACCAACAACAGTGCCATGTGGGCAGATATCGATGTGGGCGGAAAATTGGTTCGCGTATTCAACGTGCATTTAGAGACTACCGGATTCAATCGTACGATGCGTAAGGTAGCCAAACTACAAATGAAGGGCGCACAAATAGAGGACAACGCTATTATCAAAGCCGTCTACGGTGACTACACACGTGGAATGGTGGTGCGCTCTATGCAAGCTGATTTAGTAGCTCGCCATATTCGTGAAAGCGCCCACCCTGCTGTGGTATGTGGTGATTTCAATGATGTGCCCTACTCTTATACCTACAATGTCATGAAAGGAGATTTGGTTGACGGTTTCAAAGAGTGCGGAAGTGGTTTCATGAAAACATTCCGTGGTTCCAAATTGGTACGTATCGACTATATCTTACACGATGAAGCCCTCAGTGGTAAGGGATATTACAAGCTTGATATCAGCTATTCCGACCACTATCCGGTATTTATGACACTATCCTACTGATTTATGAAAGTAGAATCTGTGATTTAGTCCTTCGCTTAACTACAAAAAACTCATAGACTTATGAGGTCTAAACACCATGTTTACGATGCCTTACTATGGTGTTTAGTCATTGCAAACATGATGATTGGACATTGCAAACATGGTAGTTAGCAAAGCCTAAGATCAGTCAACGAGAAACCTAGGATCGCTTAGAGTAAAGCCTAAGATCACTCAGGGCAAAGCCTAAAATCACTTAGGGCAAAGCCTGGTTTTGCCCTGGGCAAACTTAGGCTTTGCTCATAGCAATCCCCAAAAATGCTCCACACTGAAATCCTTTGTCTATCGGCTTTTTCAGTAAAGTGTGGAGCATTTTTTTCGCATCAAAAAAATTGTTTTTTATTTGTGATATTGATTAATAGTCGTAATGATGATAAGGTTCGCCCCAATCTGTCTCAGCCTTGAAACTGATGCTGTGGTCATGATTGAAGAAAGAACCGGCATATTCAGTAATCATTTGGTACTTCATAGGAACATCTTCAAACTCACGTTCTGCAACTATCGTCTTCTCATCTGATTCCAAAGCAGTCACTCTCACTTGCAGCAGAGCTTCATCTGACTGTAGAAAAGTATATAGATTAAAAGTCAAAGGAGTGGTTCTTCCTGTTACATCAACTTTCTTCGCCTGTTGTGAATTTACCAATCCTCCATAACCTGTTACAGCATTCAATACGCCACTACCACCGGTATAATAGAACTTCATGTACTTCACATTCTCGGGAAATTCATCATTGATAATAAACTTCAAGCACGAAACATTCCTCGTTAACGTAATTTCATGAGATGCAGCCTCACTTGTAACTTCTAAATCACCATAATAAGAGAAGGTATCAGTATAACCTATTTTATTTGTGAATTGTATCTTTTCTGGATTTGATAAAGTAGGATTATCAAGACCACTACTCGCCACTACAAGCAACTTATAAGTTCCCTCTGCAAGTGAGAGTGTAACTGTTCCAAAGTTTTGATTGTCGCTCATCTGATTAAGGGCCTTCTTTTTCTCTCCATCTTTATAAATCACAAAGTTCAGACGCTTGAAATAAGACGTCACATCGGTAGCAGCCCTTGTATCCCCAGGTCCATCGAAAGGGACCTGTCTGAAAGACGAGACGCTAATGGTAACATTTCCTTTTTCGTTTTTGGCGGTCGTTCCCAGCCCACTCTGTTCTTGTTCTTCCTCTTCGTCAAAAACGGCCTTTTCACACGAAGTGAGACCAAGTCCCATTACAAATGACAGGAAGAGTCCTGTCAAAATAGCATGTTTGTTATTCATTGTTCTTCTGTATTGGTAAAAAATATTTCATAATAAAGATGTTTGTTAATATGATCGGAGACACTACTCCAACGGCACATCGAACTGGTAACACCAATTATCCAATCGATATACATTTGATGCAATGGTTACCTTTTCCATATCTCCCTGTGAGTCACGCAGATTACCGCGTGGTCCTACTTTCGGTCCCGTCTTCAGAGGTTCGCCATTGACTGCATAGCGCACTCTACACCCCACGGGCGACTGCCGACAAACAATACGAACAGCATTGTCCTCAATCACAGCACTATCAGCAATATCAGTTCCTTCAGGTGATATTACACTGAATCCATAACAGTGAACCACTGAAACGCTTACAGTATCCCACAGCAACGCTCCTTGCGTTTGACTGAAACGCACCACGACATCCTGATCCTCCACCTCAAAGGAACAAGGCATCAGTCCTTGACGACGTTTGTTTCCATGCAGAATATCAACTACTGACAACGCTGCCCTACAGCCCACCTGTTGCTGTCCTACTGCATTCAGATGAATACCCTCATGAGCGAAAAAGAAAGGATAGACAGGTGTACTGGCCCAAAAGAGCGTATCATCACGAACCAGTTCCCTCTGAGCTTCCGGAATGCGTATTTCAGGGCAATCAAAAGCGTTTAAGTCAATATTCTTTACGAACGTCAACTGATTGGTCTGATAGCAGACAATACGTATCGGCTGCGACTGTTTTGTCATTTTGCGCACATCTTCGTTGATGTTTTCAGCAAACTGCCGCAGGGCTGCCTTATAGTCAATGCCCGTATGATCGACCATATCGCTCTCACCATGCATCCAGCAAACAGCAGGCACGATAAACTCCCACCCTTTTCTTTGAGCACTCTCATAAGCCTCCTTTATATCGTCAATCAACTGCTGATAAGGTGTAGTTCCTTTGCAGATACCTTGGTATGCAGTTGCTCCCCGACCACCTGGAAAGATACAAATCAGCGTGTCTGATCCCAGTCGCTGAGTCAATACGGCAGCCATACTATAGACAGACAGTTCGAAGGTACGCTTGTCGTACCGCACCATCCTCTTCACCCATTCCTTCAGGGGAGAGTTATCGAAATAGCCGAATTGCTGATCAAGTCGCTGCGTAACGATCCTTCCATCGCTCTGACTGACCAGAGAGTCGAAATTTGTTAGCAAAGAGGCCTCTTCGCCCAAAGCAAGGCTCTGTCCATATACGGGAACACAGACCACTACCTTGTGAGTATCATTGGCCTTTCTGCACCCGGTAAGGAGCTGAAGGAAAGCCGTCAAGAGCAGCAATGACCAGAAAAGTCTCTTCTTACCCATCGGTTCTCTATTTTCCTGCCTTGGCTGATTGCTCGCGTACGGAATCCAGGAAGCTTACCATCTTAGATAGATTCTCATCGCCGTACATGCCCATTCCATGCCCTCCTTCCGGCACGAAGGTTGCTTCAGTTGGGACGCCAGCAGCCTGTAGCACCTCCAGGAATTTCTTTCCCTGACAACACGGCACTACATTATCCTTCTCACCATGGAAGATAATCACTGGTGGATCGTTCTTATCCACATAGCTGGTTGCACTGAGACTGAGATATTTATCTGGTTCCTTCGTCAACTTAGAGTTCAGCAACACATCCTCCGGACTATTCTCGCCCATGGTCATATGGTCGCCGCAATCCATAGCTGTCAAGTCAATGGGGCCCGACCAGTCACAGGCCGCATTCACGCTGCTACTCTCGTTCAAATAGCAACCCAGCGAACCTTCCAAGTCAATTTCCACATTGCCCACTTTTGCCTCTCGTGTACCACTCGTCGTTGCTGCTGTCGACGCCAGATGGCCTCCTGACGAGAAGCCGCTGGTGGCCACGAACGATGGGTCAAAATGGTATTTCTTTGCCTCACCGCGAACAAAACGGATGACAGCACGAATATCGTGTATCTGGGCCGGCCACTTCGCATCCATACTCGAACGATGATTCGGACAAACCACCGCATAGCCCGCATCCAGCAAAGCTCTCACTATCGTGCCCAAATCAGCCGCTCCTTTACCATTATTATTAAACCATGCACTACCATAAATATGAATCACCACAGGATAACTATCCTTCTGCATCTTAGGCAGATAGATATCACAGGTGTGGTATGCCTTGTCATCACCAGCATAGTTCACATCCTTCCACTGCTGACTTGTTTCCAGTTTTGTTACCGGCTTCTGAAAACCGCCAAATCCTCCTGCTGGCTGCGCGGTTACTCCCAGAGTAACACAAGCCGCAAAACACATTGCAAATAATCGTTTCATTTTTTTATGGTATTGTAAGTTATTGTTCATTTGGTGCTGCGAATTTAGTAATAAATACGGAAACTTCTTCAGTATTTAATCTTTTTTTACAAAATATTCCCATAAAACGCTTCTATTTTGAATAAAATATTGTATTTTTGCACAAAAATTTAGAATTTCAGGTTATATAACACAAAAATTATGAAAAGAATTGTTCTTTTTCTAGCTATCGCTTCACTTGTTTCTTCTTGTAAAGACAAAGAAGTTTTTGATGCTGATGCAGCCGAAGCTGCCAAGCCCCAGGTGACAGCCAACTCATTTGATTTTGCAACTATTCAGAGCGTAAACCTGAGTGTTGACTATTCAGCATTCAAGAGCTACGGTCCTGTTTTCTTCAGTGTGTACAGCGAGAATCCTTACGAAGGAACTGATGAATCTATTTCTCTCAAGGAGGGCATCACCCCTATTTTCGAGGCATACACAGATACCAAGGGTAAGTTCAGCGAGAAAATCTGTCTGCCCTCTTATGCTCAGGACTTATATGTTGTTACGGGCAACTTCATGATTACTGACAATCTGATCAATGCCAAGGTCAGCTATGGCGAGGCTAAAATAGTTGCTACAAACTATGAAGGCAGTGAGTCAAGACGTGCTGCCCGTCTGAACAGAGCAGCCCAGACCGATCAGTTGGACTATCTCTATCAGCTCTCATACGAGGTTGACGTCACCACTGGTGCCAATACCGGAAATCAGGTGTACAAAGACTGGTTCACTCCCCTCGGTTCCTGGGATATGGAAAGTGGTCGTCCCAACTACCTGCTTGACAAGGCTACTGCTGATGACCGTCTGATTTTCTCTGACGAAGAGATGGAAGGTCTCTATGAAACAGTTGCAAACGCTTTGGTAGCCAATCAGACCTGTCGCGAAGAGTATCGCATCCAGGCCGACCTTACCGTAGAGCGTGAGTCTGAGATTTCTGCTACGTTCCTGGGTAGCATGACCTGCTGGAACAACACGCTGGGTTATTTCTATTATAATGATGCCAACAAGCCTACCAGCCTGAAGGACCTCAACATTATCATGCTGTTCCCCAACACCCAGGACGGCAAATGGCGCCGTGACTGGTGTAAGAATCCCAATTTCTATGGAAACATTGCATTGGAGCGTGGTGATGTTGTCAAGCTGATGTACTATCCCAATATCGCCAATGGTGATTTGAGCGGAGCTACTTCCAAGTTCCCCAAGGGTACAAAAATCGGCTTTATCATGAAGTCTAACGGATGGGGTATGCAGGCTACTCGTGACGGAAAGAAGTTCTTCAACAGCTATAACGGCTTAGACCGCTACCATGAAGCTACACTGTCCAGACAGTATAACGTATGGGCCGCCTCTACCGATGGCTTGTCTTACTGCAACACTAACGGCCTCAAAAAGGATGACTGCAAGATTCAGAATCCCGATGGTTCGAGCCGTACAGCAAAGTTCGCCTATAAGAACGAAGATGGTATTGAATATGCTATCGTAGGCTTTGAGGACGCCTGCAACGACCTTGACTACGACGATATCGTACTGGCGCTGAAGCCTGCCAATGCTTTCTCAAAACTTCCTCTTGTTGAAGACAAGAAGACCTCGTCAACAGGTGTCTATGCTTTCGAAGACCTATGGCCTTCAAAGGGCGACTACGACATGAATGACGTGATGGCCGAGGTTACTCGCGAGAAGACCTATTCTGTCACCGTGGGCAAGCAGGACTATAAGATTCGTCAGGAAATCTACTCTCTGACCACCTATCAGAACATCGTCAACCTGAAGACTGGCCTCGCTGCTACCATCGAGACCAAAGAGCCTGTTTCCAGCATCGTCATGAAAAAGGTCAATCCCGCTACCAAAGACACGACTGAAGTCAATTTTGAGGTTGATGGCAAGACCTACTTGCTCACTAACGATGTAAAGGCAGAGATCGGTACCACCTATATTATTGAGATCAACTATAGGAACGGATTCACCAAGCTTAATAACGTAGCTGTTGTGAAGCCCTTCATCTTCCGCACGATGTCAGAAGGTCGCTGGGAAGTACATCTCCCCTACGAAGCTCCTACGAACAGAATGATTACCAGTTTCTTTGGCACTGAAGACGACATGTCGGTACCTGCTGAGGGCAAGTATTTCGTTCGTAGCGGTGACTATCCCTTCGCTTTCTATCTTGAAGGCGTCAGCATCAGCAGTTTCAAGGAGACCCTACTGGAGCGTGCCAACGAGAAGCGCAAGATCAGTGAGCTCTATCCAGACTTCCTGCCTTGGGCCACATCCAACGGCGCTGCCCATGCCGACTGGTATCTGCATCCTTTCGGAAAGTAATTTTTGTATACGCTAGCCATACTCTAAGCATACTCTAAGCTTACTCTAGCCATACTCTAGCCATACTCTAAGCATACTCGTGAGTATGGCTGGAGTATGGCTAGAAGCTGTTTAGAAGCAGCCTAGAAGCAGCCTGAAGTATGGCATCGCCAATTCTTCTCTCTCTATATCCTACCCTTGCAGACTGAGATCAATTAGTGCCCGATATGAGTTCGGTAAGCGTATCATAGGTCGAGGATAGAGCGAGCCGAGAGGTTCGAGATACCTTCGGTAGAGTTTCGGTATGGCAAGAAGACTCCAAGAAGAGAGTAAGAAGAGGGTTCCTTTAGTCCTCCTTTAGTGTTCCTTTTGTGCTCCTTGGCAATTCTCTTGGCAGCTTCTAAGCAAGAGATCGTTGGAATAGTTGTTTGTGTTATCTATCAGGTCCCTGATACTACAAATACGAGATTATCTTCCTCATCAACAGCGAGACGCTGACCTGTTGTCCTCGTCTTTGTTAAATTATTGTTAAATATGTACTATTTTAGGGATTGTTTAAGAAATAAACATTATCTTTGCGGTAAACTATGATACAACTACCAACCAAATAATGCCCATGAACAATGAGGAAACCATAACAAGCACTACCCGTCAGGAACTGGACATCATCCGTAGCACCCGTGCTCAGGTGATGAGTCATCGTGAGCTAACAGGCGAGAATCTTTTTCTGGCTTGGTGATATCCTACAGCTATTGTGCTCTTCCTGGAGTTTTTGGCGCTTCAGATATGGAATGAAGACTGGTGTATGTGGCTGTGGGTGGGTATTCCGCTCATTGGCACGCCACTGATGGTCTATTTCCTGAATGAGGACTACGAACGTACGGGTTGTCGCACACTCGAACAGAACATTATTCTGATGATGTGGATTTTCGTTGGCTTTGCCAGTTGTGTAGGTGGTGTTGCTATGGGCTTTGTCGGCATCTTCCCGTTGTGCTATTGCGCCTATCAGGGACTGCTTGTTGGCTTTGGTTGCTTTATGACGGGCATCATCCTGCATTTCCGTCCGAAAACCATCTGTGGCATCATTGCCTCGTTTCTCTCCGTCACGCCCCTCTTCTTGCAAGGCGATCTATGGCCGTGGCAGCTCCTCGTAGCCTCCCTCATTTCCGTCATCGCCCTGATTATTCCTGGTCATCTGTTTCACAACTATGTAAAAAACTATGAGTCCCTTTAAGTTTCAAGTCATTAACCCGCTGCTCCATAATGAGTTGCGACTGAAAATCATGGTGGCGCTAGCCAGTCTGGAGAGTGCCAACTTCATGTATCTTTGTGAGATTACCGGTAGTACACGCGGTAACCTCAGCGTCCAGATTACCACCCTCAAGGATGCAGGCTACTTAGAGGTTAGCAAGAGTGGTTCCGGCCCTACCGCCCGTAGTGTCTGCCACATCACCCGCTTGGGTCGCGAAGCCCTGAAAGCCTACGAACAAGGCTTACAGAAATTGTTCGCTGAAGGCGTTCCTGCACAAGAAGAGAAGAAATCGAGAGGGGTAGCTTCTTAA
Organism: Prevotella sp.; assembly: GCA_017460515.1. Classification (GTDB taxonomy): domain Bacteria; phylum Bacteroidota; class Bacteroidia; order Bacteroidales; family Bacteroidaceae; genus Prevotella. The sequence continues at coordinate 81,128 of JAFUAY010000033.1, read as the reverse complement.
ACTCCAACCATTTCGTTTCTATGTAATTGTTATACCTTATATTGTCTATTTTTTAAACCAACCAATAAATATTATTACGCTTATGAAAACAACGCTGCTAACAATGTTTCTTGCCTTTTTCGCGACAGCGATGTGGGCACAAGAAACCAAGGATGCGAAGATCATCGTTTGGCAGAAGGACGGCAACAAGACGGAGATTCTGTTCAACCAGATGCCAGAGTTCCAGTATGCTGACGGGAACGTGTCGTTGCAGAACGGCGGAACCACGATGTCGTGGTCTCTCGCCAACCTACAGAAGTTCACCTTCGAGGCTGTTGCAGCACCACCTACTGACATCAAGGACGTCAAGACTACCGCTAAGCTCGACATTACGAGGGACTGTGCTGTCTATGACCTCAGCGGAAAGCTGGTGAAGAAGCAGATCCGCTCGCTCTCTGAACTCCCCAAAGGAACGTATATCATTAAGGATGGAAGTGTAACCACTAAAGTAGTACGCAGATGAAGAAGCTATTATTCTCCGCGTGGCTGCTCATGCTCAGCATGGTGGCTACAGCCCAGTCGTTCGTCATTGTGGATAAGAACGGAAACAAGACAACCTACGACGTCTCGAAGCTCGACAGCGTGACTTTCCAGCAGAACCCGCCGTCCTTCACCGTCTATAAGGAGGCAGACCCGGAACCCTCACAGGGTGGCGAGACACCTGCTGATCCTAAACAGGAGACGACAACCTTCACCTTCGACGAGGTGCAGAGCATTGCTGGCGACCCGAAGTTCCTCTTTGCTCATCCCGACACCGTATTCGTAGGTGCCGACGGGCAGACGTTCGCTTTCCAGCTGCGCAGCAATGTCACATACGACTATACGCCCAGTGACCGCTGGCTTACCTTCGGTCATACCAGCGACGATACCGACTCGCTCTACTTCGCTGCGGCCATGAACCCCAACACCCGTCAGCGCTTGGGCTATATCGCCTTTGTCAACAAGAACGACGCCACGATGCGAGACACCATCTATGTGGTACAGTACGGCAAGCGCGACAGCCGCTATATCGACATCAACTGGGAGCGCACCAGTGTGGAGAGCTACAACCGCGAGACGGGACGTGCCGTGCTCGTGTTCCAAGCCCCCATTCCCGTGATGGGCGACCACGACGTAACCCTCCTGCCTGGCAACGAGACCTACGAGATACGCATCATCGATGACGTGCAGCAGCTCTCTGACACGAAGGTGCAGCTTGATACTCGTGAGGGAAAGATGGGTAACCTGTTCAAGGACCAGCAGTTCACGCTGTGCTCCGACCCCAACTACGACCCAAGCGAGAGTGGGCCAACGCCTAAGTCCAGCTATGCGCCTGCTATCAGCGGCCCTATTTATTACCCAGAGTCCATCGAACTCTTGCAGAACGGCAAGCCTGTGGCTGAAGTCTACAACCGAGCCATGCGTCGCGACTCGAAGCTCGAAAAGGAATTCAACATCTTCGAATACAAATACGACAACTCAGGTGCCGTCATCTGGGAGAAGGGCGCTCACAACGTCTCTTGGCAGGAATGTAAGTTCGACGTGGGCTTGAAGGGTATCTTCGCGTTCGACTTCGGCGATGTGGAGTGGGAGAACGTCCGCTTTGGCGACCTGAAGAACTTCAAGGCATACCTCGACGGCGACTTCAACACCGACCTCATCCTGAAGTACACGCTCACCAAGGGCGTGGAGGCCAGCGTTGAGAAGACGCTCGTGAAGGACATCTTCTCCTATCGCGTCAAGTTCATGGTAGGTCCCGTACCTGTATGGATTAACCTGTCGAGCGACCTCATGGCCAGCGTCGAGGCGAAGGCAGAGGCGCAAGTCTCAGTCAGCGGTGGCGTACGCGCACAGGCTCAGTTCAAGGGTGGTGTTGAATGGGATGCCGATCGTGGCACCCATCCTATCAGCAGTTTCGACTACCAGTACGAAATCGTGAAGCCGGAAGTGGAGGCTGAAGCCCATGCAGAAGCCAAGGCTTACGTGTGGCCACAGATCAATATCGGCATCTACGACGTCCTGGCTCCGACCATCAATCCGAAGCCTTATGTCCGTGCCTATGCTGATGCCCGCTCGGCAGAAGCCAACAAGCCTTTCTTCGGATGGAATGCAGGCATCAGTGCCGGCATCGACCTCACGCTGGGTCTGAGTCTCCAACTCTGGAAGTGGAAGAAGGAGATTGCCGAGATTGACCCCATCAATCTCGTGGACCGCGACCTCGTTGCCATTCCATCAAGGATTGAGATAGCCGACGAGCGACTGAGCCGCAACGTGATGAAGGGCGACACCTGTCATGTGAAGTACCGCGTGAAGGGCTACAACGCCATCACAGGCTCCGAGTACAGCATCCCGCTGGCTTGCGTCAAGATTGAGAAGAACGGCGGCGGCGAGATAGACAGCGAGCAGTGGAAGGGTGCCGACTATTTCTATACCAACATGGACGGCGAAGTCGACGTTGTCTATACCCAGACCGACGAGAACCCTGCTACGCTCAAGGCTACGCTTATCACTGGCGATGAAGACCGCGACAAGGAGACCAAGGAGTGGCACACCGTTTACTACGACTACCGCTTCACCGCCCCCGATGCCGACGAGCCTGAACACAGCGTGCAGGCCACCCGTGCTGGCAAGGCAGATGTGAAGTATCAGGTGGAAGAGTTCGTGAAGTACAATGCCGATGACGAAGGCCAGTGGCGCACCAAGGAAGGCGTAGCCGTTGTCTTTGAGCCTACCAATGGCACAATGGAGGCAGACACCGTCAAGACTAACTACAACGGTATTGCTATCGGCAAGTTCGACGGTGGCGAGGGCTTCGGTGGCGGCAGCGTTGCTGTCAAGGCCATCATCGAGGAGTTTGACACCATCTACGTCGACAAACTCACCATCAACAAGTTCTCCTTCGACGACCCGAAACTCGCCAAGGCTTATAACCTCAAGGATAACACTGTGCTCGCTGACGGAGTGACGCTCAACGTGACCAGCAAGGCTCTCGGCCTTAACCTCCAGTATCCCACCTACGGATCGTTCCGATTCACGGCTGAGAAGAATTTCGGAGAAAACAACATGAGCGGAGCTAATCGGCCTGTCAAACACTTTACTGAAGACGATGATGCATGTATAAACAAGAATTGGTATTGGACAGACCGTGTGTTCCAGGTTGACAATGCAGGTTTCAAGACTGAGAACATCCAGAGCATCCCCGAAGAACGTGATTTCGGATTCTGTGCTATGACCGATAGTATGAGGTATGAATATGAGTATAAGGATTATGATTATAAAGTTAAAACATATTATCACATCTATCACTCATTTACTGGCGAGTATGATACATGGACAACTTACTCTAGCAAGCAGTCTACTTATGCCCTTTCGTGGGGCGCTGTCGACAATTACAACAATCGTCCCATCAATGGCAAGATTTGCGAGTTCAAGGAGAAAGACAAATACGTCGTCATTTTCTACATCATCCGCGATGACAACAAAGATGTCTATGCCAAGATTGTCTTCGACGAGGGCGAAGAAATGAAATACTTTGGTTATTAGCCCTGTCCGAGGCTCTCGCAAAAGGTGAAGACCTCGACACCCAAACTCAAGAGTCGCTATCATCTGCTGGTAGCGATTCTTTTTTTGTGCATTTTGGATAAAAAATAAATCAAATGACGAAAAAGAAATTCGATTTTTTGCGAATTTGTAGATTGTTTATTATCTTTGCACCCAAAATATTAACTATAATGGTTGTAACGTTTAATGAAGACTACCTGGAGAAGCTCTATTCTAAAGGAGAGACCGGATCAAAAAAGATTTGGTTTCAGCCGCAAATAGTCAGAGGGTATCAAAAGAGAATTAAATATCTGATTCAGGCAAAGCGGAAAGAAGATTTGTATCCTTTTAAGTCTCTTCATTTTGAAGCACTACATGGCGACAAAGAAGGCAGATATTCCATCAAGGCAAACGATCAGTATAGAATTGAGTTCACATTGGATGAGTCGGAAGAAGAACCTGTAGTCACGATATGTAATATTATGGAATTGTCAAATCACTATAAATAATAAGGTATGGCTAAGATTGATTATGTGAAAGAGAGAACGGCAAACAACATGATGTCGTCTATGTTAATTCATCCGGGCGAGATGATAAAAGATGAGATTGTGGCACGTGGTCTTACTCAAAAAGACTTGGCCCAACAGATGGGTGTGTCCTATACTGTGTTTAATGAGATTCTGAACGGTAAGCGTCCTGTAACAACAGAATACGCGTTGTTGTTGGAGGCTGCGCTCGGCACAGATGCAAACATTTGGATAGGCCTGCAGGCTGATTACAATATGCAGAAAATGAAGCAGGACCGCTCCTTCATGAAGCGTTTGGAGAAAATCCGTAAGATTGCAACTGTATTCTAAAGAACACCAAAGGAGAAGTCTTGCAACGACCTACGAACGACCTTGCTACGACCTACGAACGACGGCGGAACGACCTTGCTACGATAGCCAGAAGATATCTCAAAAATCCCTCACGAGGGTAAGACCTCGCGAGGGAATAAACTGTAGTGGAGCTGGAGGGAGTCGCGCTCGGCATCCCTGAAGGGGTGACGCTTTTACAAAGCGTAGCGACTAAAAGAACCCTCACGAGGGTGAGGCCCCTCTGCGTAACATTGTGGAGCTGGAGGGAGTCGAACCCTCGTCCGCACAAGGAAACCATACGCTTTCTACACGCTTATCTTGGCCTTCATTTTCGAGTCGTGACAAGACCCAAGCCACCAATCACGACCTTATCCCCTAAAGTTTCATCATGACATCAGGGCCTGCCACAACTATTTCCGATTTCATCTGCGCCGCTTGATCTTCAGATTCGGAACCAGATCCTTGGAGCGACGTCTCGTTCCTCTACCTTGTAAAGGAATTAAGCTCATAATCTACTGTGCTTCGATTAAGCAGCGAGAGCATACTCATTGTTGCCAATTAATTTTCCTACAGAAGAGATTTAGGAGCCTCCCATAGCCCAGCTCCGCGTGCTTACGTACCATCTCATCTCGCCGTCAAATCCAGTCAACCCCATGAAGAAATTACCGACATCTTCGCAAGCAGATGATGCGTTTGGACTGCAAAGTTATAAACTTTTCTCGAATAATCACCTTTTTTTGGAATAAAATGTGTACCTTTGCAATAATTTTGCCAAAAAAGAGTTATAATTGTAGCGCTTTTACTATTAAGAAAACAATATTGTTAATGAAAAAATACATTCTCTCATTGGTCATGCTCTTCTGCGGCATGACATCCGTGATAGCTCAGTCGTCTATGACTGACGATCAGGTAATCAAATTCGTTATCAAAGAACAAAAGGCTGGTTCAACGCAACAGGAGATTGCGATGAAGTTGGTACAGCGAGGTGTAACTGCTGAGCAAATAAAACGAGTTCAGAAGAAGGCCTTGCGACTGAAGAAAGAGCAAGGACTTGGCACTACCGATGATCGCAGCTTGGATTCAGACGATGCCAACTCACGTCTGCGTAAGAACAATGGAAAGTTACGCTCTACCGAAAAGTTGAAGGACGAAAAGCAGAGCAAGGTGATGAAGAACAAGAATGAGCGTAGCCGGCAACTTAAGGAAGAGCAGGATGAGGAGCAACTGAATATTAAGACCACCTTGGATGAGTTCATGCCCGATTCTTTCGATATCTATGACCGGAAAGTGATTAAGGACTACCTGAAAGCGAAAGATGAGTATGAGAAGAAATCAAAGAAAAAGATTTTCGGCCACGATTTGTTCCAGAACGAGGAACTGACCTTCGAGCCTGCAGTCAATATGGCAACCCCCAGCGATTACGTACTGGGCCCTGGCGACGAAGTGTATATCGATATCTACGGAGCTTCACAAAAGAACGTCAAGTGCACCGTTACTCCCGACGGCTACGCTGTTGTGGAAGATTTTGGACCTATACGCGTGGCAGGTCTTACAACCGAGCAAGCCAATAAACGTGTTCGTTCGGTATTAGGTGTACGTTATGCCAATTCAACGATACAACTGACAATTGGTCAGACCCACACTATTACCGTCAACGTGATGGGCGAAGTCAAGACACCAGGCTCTTATACGCTTTCAGCCTTCGCCTCCGTATTCCACGCACTGTATATGGCAGGCGGTCCCAACGAACTGGGAACACTGCGTAACATCAAGGTATATCGCAACAACCGTTTGATAACTACCGTCGACGTCTATGACTATATCTTCAACGGAAAGCAGAGCGGCAATATCCGCCTGGCCGACAATGATGTGGTCACCGTAGGCGCCTACGACTGCATGGTAAACGTCAGTGGTAGGGTGAAACGCCCTATGTACTATGAGATGAAGCGCAGTGAGAGCCTGAAGTCACTCATCGACTATGCAGGTGGTTTTGCTGGCGATGCTTACAGGAAGTCTGTACGCGTCATCCGTAAGGAAGGCAGCCGCTATTCCGTATTCAATGTTGGCGAGTTCGACGTATCCTCTTTCCGTATGGCTGATGCCGACTCTATTCTGGTAGACTCTATCCTACCCCGCTATTCCAATATGGTTGAAGTGAAGGGAGCCGTCTTCCGTCCAGGCATGTATCAGTTGGGCGAAAGCGTCAACAGTGTAAAGACACTTTTAGAGAATGCTGATGGCGTCACTGAGGATGCTTTTGTCACCCACGCCGTGATGCATCGCATGCGTCCCGACCGCACCCTTGAAGTGATCGCTGTCGATGTTGACGGAATCCTCAGCGGTGAGGTAGCCGATATTGTCTTGCAAAACGAAGACGTACTGTTCATCCCCACCAAGCAGGAAGTACAGGAAGAGCAGACCATCACCATTCACGGTGAGGTTCAATACCCTGGTGTCTATAAGTATGCAGCCAATGAGACACTGGAGGACTTCGTGCTTCAGGCTGGTGGTCTGAAAGAGACAGCAGCCTTGGTGAACGTATTCGTCTCACGCCGTATCGTGAATCCCAAGGCCACCACTTCCGACTCTATCATCGGTCAGTCGTTCACCTTCGCACTGAAGGACGGCTTTGTCATCGATGGTGAACCAGGCTTCACGCTTGAACCTTTCGATGAAGTCTTTGTGCGCCGCAGTCCTGGTTATCAGGAGCAACAGAACGTAACCATTTCAGGCGAGGTGCTCTTTGCAGGTGACTATACGCTTACCAAGCAGAATGAACGTCTGAGCGACCTGATAAAGAAAGCAGGTGGATTTACCAACATTGCCTACGTAGCTGGTGCCCGTCTGGAGCGCAAACTAAACGAGGCAGAGCGTCTTCGTTATGAGGAATCTGTCAAGATGCAGCGCCAGCAGAACGAAGCAGCCCTCATGGAACAGGCTCTGAAGAGTAGCCGTTCTATCAGCGAGATGCAGGCAGCCAATGCGGCTGCTCAGGAAAAGCTGCAGATTCCTGAGACCTATCCCGTAGGTATCGAGTTAGATAAGGCATTGGCCAAGCCAGGAAGCGAATACGACCTGGTATTACGCGAAGGCGACCGTCTGATAGTCCCCCCAATGACCAGTACCGTCAAGATCAACGGTGAAGTGATGTACCCCAATACCGTAGGCTATCATCCTGGAAAGAAAGCCAAGTACTATATCAACATGGCTGGTGGCTACAGTTCTAAAGCCAAGAAGAGCAAAACCTATATCATATATATGAACGGTGACGTTGCGAAGGTGAAGCGCGGTACAAAGGTCCTTCCCGGTAGTGAGATTGTAGTGCCCCAGAAAGCCATCAGTCGTATGACCACCGCCGAGACTATCACCGTTGGTACAGGTATCGCCTCTATCGCCACAATGATTGCAACCCTGGCAAATATATTAAAGTAATTCAAGTTTCGCAAGTTCCTAACTTGCGAAACTTAAATAAAGTAAAAAAGACTATGGCTGACAAAAACACCAATACTAAGATTGACCTTAAGAAGATGTGGGCTACAATCCGGAGCAATAAGAAGCTGTTTCTCAAGGTCTGGATAATAACATTTGTTTTGGCCTGCTTGTGGATTCTTCCACAACCGCGCTATTACACGACAACGGTGTCGATAGCACCAGAAACAGGTGAGATGAAAGTAGGCGGAAGCCTCGCTTCATTGGCCTCTAACTTTGGAATGAATTTGGGAAACAGCAGTTCCACAGGCGATGCTATATATCCACAACTCTATCCAGACCTGTTCAAATCGACGGAGTTTCTTGTTGGGCTGCTGGATGTTACGGTAACCACAAAAGATGGTGAGCTAACTACTGACTATTATACCTACATGAAGGATCACCAGAAGCAAAACTGGCTGCTTTTGCCGCTGCTGAAATTGAAGAACTGGTTTCACTCGCTTTTCACGGTGGAGGATACTTCTGACACCTGCAAGGCTGGAAAACGTTTTGATCCTTTCCAACTGTCGAAAAAGACCCATGAAATCCTGATGAATGTTAGTGGAAAGCTAAAGTGTACATACAGCAGGACAAATGAAGTGGTGACCATCACTGTGACGGATCAGGACCCATTGGTCTGTGCGTTGATGGCCGACAGTGTGAAACAGCATCTGCAGCTCTTTATCACAGACTACAGAACCAAGAAGGCGCGTTCAGATTGTAGACATTATGAGAAATTGAAGAAAGAAGCATGGGAGGACTATGAAAAGGCTCGTAACGAATATACCTCATATTGCGATGCCAATAGTGACGCGGTGTTGGAGAGCGTGAAGATGAAGATCACGGATTTGGAAAACGAGATGCAACTTAAATATAGTGTTTATACGGGCATGAACACTCACCTTGAAAGTGCAAGAGCCAAACTTCAGGAACGGATACCGGCCTTTACCACATTGTTGAATTCCACCGTACCGGTGAAGCCCGACGGCCCCAAGCGCATGATATTTGTGGCTATAATGTTGTTCTTGGCAACGATGGGTACTATCGTTTACGCGTTTCATAAAGAGCTTATTGATTGGTTTTGAATTTCTGGGTGTAACGAGTTCTCATAAGTCAGACAAATAGCCTGTGAGCATATTCTATCTTATATTCATTGCACTAACGGCTTACTTCTCTTTTCAATATGATTATATTGAGGAGTATGATGCACATAAGCAGCACAGGTTGTGGTTGATGTGTTTTTATCTGATATGTCTGGCTGGATTCAGTTACGGATTGGGCGCCGACAAGTTCACCTACATGGAGGAATTTGAATATTATCCGGACAGTCTGTCTGAACTGGGAGACTACATCCAATTCAACATCATGTTTAAGGGTGAGATGCCACTTTGGACAGTTGTTAATGCTGTCTGTAAAGTCGTCTTCAATTCGTTTTATGCGGTACAGCTGTTAGAAAGTGCGGCAATCAACATTGCTGTCTGTTACATGGTGAGCCGCTATACGCATAGGTGTTTTCTCTTTCTGCTCATCTATTTCTTTACGCTACAATACTTTGTGTTTAATACCGAAGTCATGCGCGAAGGCTTTGCTCTTTCGTTTATTCTCTATGGTATCGACGGCTATCTGAGTGGGAAGAAATGGCTGTATTTTGTAATGCTTCCCATAGCCCTGATGTTCCATGTCTCTGCAGCTATCTCCTTGTTGATTCTTTTTTCCCGGTTTTCTATTTCATGGAAGACGTTGGCTTATGCCTTTATCTTGGCTTTCTCGCTGTGGTTTTTCGGCGATATCTTGCTGCAGAAAGTTGTTGCAGTCGCTCTTGGAGGAATGGGGGCATTTGTCATGAAGGTGATGCTATACTCTTTTCAGGCAACCAACCTTTTCGGCTTTTTCCGCTTTGCCTTGACCTATCTAGTCTTTCCCTTTATCATCATGTACACGGTACTTCTGATGGAACCATCTGAAGAACTGAGAATGAAAAAGGAGCGGATTATGGCATTCATGGTACTTCTTGGTATTATTGCCAGCTCTATGGTCGGATTCATTCGTTTCTATAACTATGTACAGATTTTCTATCTTATAGCATTAGCCGATTTTGTATATACCTTGTTCCGCATAAAGGAACACTTCCTCATCAGATTAGGAACGACGGCTTGGACACTGCTTATTCTCTTTGTGCTCTACTTTGGTCACTATAACACAACGGATACCTATTTCTATAATTTCTTCTATCCCTACACTTGTATTCTCGACGAGGACGATTCTGTATATTTCAGAGAAACAGCCCACCAAGAGGCTCTGGAGTTGGATGTAAAGGATGATAATGTGCGTGAGATTGAATAACTATAGCTAAAATGTATAAAATAGAAGAAAGAAAAGGTAATCTACGTTCCAGTCTTCTCTTGAAGAATGTCGTGGCTTCATTCTTCGTTAAGGGGTGGGCTGCGGTGGTGGCATTGCTCTTGGTACCCCTTACATTGAATTGTCTCGGTGTCTACCAAAATGGTGTCTGGCTGTTAGTAAGCAGTTTGTTGATGTGGATTGACCAGATGGACATTGGTCTGGGCAACGGCCTTCGTAATCGGTTGGCCGTTCATTTGGCTCGTGGCGAAACGAGCGATGCACAAAAGGTTGTCAGTTCCACTGTTGCCATGCTTTTGTGTATTGTTCTTCCTGTCTTATTTGTTCTTTTACTTTTGGTTTGGAAGACTGATATCTATGCCTTGCTGAATGTTTCAGCCACGCAGGTTCCCGAACTTCGCCTTGCTTTGATGAGTGCCGTGACACTTGTTTGCATGACTTTTGTCTTGAAATTCATAGGCAATGTCTATATGGGTGTGCAGATGCCCGCAGTCAGCAACCTGTTGATGGCTCTGGGGCAGACCGTCGCTTTGATTGCCACATGGCTGCTTTATGTTTCAGGCAAAGCATCCTTCCTTTATGTCGTTGTTGCCAACACAATGGCTCCTCTTTTGGTGTATATGCTTGCCTATCCCTACACTTTCTACTTCCGTTTCCCAATGCTGCGCCCGGCTTTAAGATGTGTTGATCTCTCTTCTGTGTTGGAGACGGGAAGTCTGGGCGTGAAATTCTTTTGGCTCCAGATTGCCGGTGTTATACAGTTCATGACGGCTAATCTTCTCATATCAAATTTCTTTTCGCCAGAGATGGTTACTCCTTATCAGATAGCCTATCGCTACATAAGCCTTGTGTTTGTGGCATTCTCTGTAGTGTGCATGCCTTTCTGGAACGCCACGACCGATGCCTATGAACGAAGCGATATTGACTGGATTCGCATGGCCAATCACCGTATGAGTGTCTTTACGATGATTGTTGCTGTAGGTCTTCTGCTAATGACACTGGTCTCCCCGTGGGTCTATGATGTGTGGATAGGTGATTCCTGTGAGGTTCCGTTGTCCATGACAACTATGATGGCAGTTTATGTTTTTCTGTTAGTGGTAAGTCTTCGCTATTCCTATTTCCTTAATGGTATTGGGGCCTTGCGCATGCAGCTTAACATGACGGTCATGGCTGTTGTGTTCATTCCCTTGGCATGGGCGGTGAGCAGCTATACTCACGACATCGTGTGGTTCATGGCAGTCATGTGTTTCTGCAATGTGCCTGGCATCTTGATCAATGCCATTCAGTTTAACAAGATCCTCTCAGGGAAAGCCAAAGGTTTCTGGCGCATTTGAGGCTCAACGGAAAAGAAAAGACACCAATAATTTGCATAATTCATTGATTTGCATTAACTTTGCAAAAGTTATAAAAACAAAATGCTATGTCTTTGTATCTCAATATAGGTAATGAAGGCTTTGTATCCGCTCGTAACGGCGAGTATGTTGACAAGTCTGGATTGATAGCTGTTATTAATAGCACATTTCACACCGAACATCGCTTCAGTTGTGTGACGCGATGTCGCCGTTTCGGTAAATCTATGGCAGCAAAGATGCTCAGCGCCTATTATGATAATTCATGCGATTCCCGCCATCTTTTTAAGGACCTGGAAATAGCTCGGCACCCAAGTTTTGAAAAGTATCTGAACAAGTACCCAGTTATCTACCTTGACGTGTCAGCCTTTATTACCCGTTTCAAGGAGAATGAACTTGTTTCGTGCATACAAGAGGAATTGACTAAAGATGTCCTCACGGCTTATCCTGATGTCGATGTGGCAGCGAATGACGATTTTATGGCTGTGCTTACAAGGATTGCAGTTCAGAAGAAACAGCAGTTTGTCTTGATTATTGACGAGTGGGATGCCATTTGCCGTGAGTATGCAGCAAGAACTGACGTAATGGATAATTATGTGAACTGGCTTCGACGTATGTTCAAAGAAGTGAATGCTACTACCGTCTTTGCCTGTGTTTACATGACAGGTATTCTGCCTATAAAGAAATACAAGACAGAATCGGCATTAAACAATTTTACCGAATATTCCATGGTGAATCCAGGAAAGCTTGACCGTTATTTTGGATTTACCGCCACAGAAGTGAGGCTTCTTTGCCAAAAACACAATATGGATTATGACGAGATGTCCAAATGGTATGACGGCTACAAGCTTGGTAGCGAGCTGTCCATGTTCAATCCAAATTCTGTCATGATGGCCTTATGGGAAGGACGTTGCCGCAGCTTCTGGGCTTCCACAGGTTCTTACGATGCTGTGGCGGCCTATATACAGATGAATTTCGATGAATTAAAGGACAACGTCATCAAGATGCTGGCAGGAGGGCGTTGTGTTGTCGATCCCTCTGGTTTCCAAAATGATATGTCGGTTATCAAAAGCAGAAACGATGCACTGACAGTGCTTATCCATTTGGGCTATCTGGCTTATGAGTGGGAAACGAGCGAATGCTATACACCCAATCGTGAGGTGGAAGGCGAGTTAATAAATGCTGTGAACAGTACGAATTGGCGACAATTGATTACTTCTATTGAACAGTCGAGAAAGTTGTTGCAATCCACTCTTGATGGCGACGAACAGGCAGTGGCTCAGGGGATAGATGCTGCTCATGATGAAAATACAAGTATTCTCTCCTATAATAACGAGAATTCACTGGCTTGTGTACTAAGCATTGCATATTATTATGCTCGCAACGATTATGCTATTGTCAGAGAGTTGCCTACAGGTAAGGGATTTGCAGATTTGGTCCTCATTCCTCGTAAGGGAGTGAACAAGCCTGCCATTGTCCTTGAACTGAAATATGACAAAGCGGCAGACACTGCAATCTGCCAGATTAAACGAAAGGAATATGCAGGCAAGGTAAGTCAGCTGACCAGCAACGTTCTACTCGTCGGCATTAATTATGACAAAGCTTCAAAGAAACATACTTGTAGGATAGAACATGTGTCAATATAGTTATACAACCCAAATGCTGGGATTAGTTACGCTCTACAATCCCATTCCTGAAGAGGCTTCTGCCAACATCAAGCGGTATGTGCATGATTTGGATTTTCTCATCATTTGGGACAACTCATCATTGGAGAAGGATCTTAAGACATCAATACTTCATGACTTGGTTGATGCTAAAGAAAAAATCATTTGGAAAGGTGACGGCGAGAACCGATGTATTGCACAGGCAATCAACTTTGCTTGGCACTATGCCAAAGAACATGGCTTGGACTTCCTGCTTCTTATGGATCAAGACAGCCAGTGGGAAGATTTTGCGGCTTACCGTCGGCAAATTGAAAAAAAATGGGAGCAAGGTTGTCATTGGGTTTTCACTCCATACGTATTAGGTAACGACGAATGGGCGATAGAAACTCCTATACACTTCCGACGAATGTTTATCAACTCAGGGACTGTCATTCCTACGGATGTGTTAACAGCCGTCGGCGGTGCAGACGAGACTTTTCCTCTTGATGCGTTAGACTGTGACTTGTCTATACGCATACAGAAAGCGGGGGGCAAGATTGCATGCCTTACTACATGCAAACTTTTTCATACATTAGGATCTCCCTCTAAATCTGAAAAGCTACACCTGATGACCAACAATTATAACATTCAGCGCACGTATTCCATTACACGAGGACACCTTCGCCTCTATCGACGACATAAAGGCTGGCTCAACCGGAATGAGAAAATCAAAATCATTAAAGAAAACCTTATTTTACGGTTTATCCGCATCATTTTGCTTGAGACCAATAAACGTGATAAATTACGTATGTTTGCCAAAGGTATAAAAGATGGTATATGTGAAAAAAAATAGCGAATTACGCATTTTTACCATTTGAAAACAATGAAAAAATGGTCTTCAGGGAGCAACTATTTGCCTGCGCAACTTAATTGTCAGAAAATATATTTTATTTATATACAATGGAACCACAAAAGAAAACGGAAAAAACTATTGCCATCCTCATGGCAACCTATAACGGTGAACGCTATCTCGGAGAACAGATAGACTCAATCCTAAACCAGACTTACCAACAATGGTGTCTTTACATACACGATGATGGATCTAAAGATGCAACAAAAACAATCATTAAAGAGTATGAATCTCGCTATCCATCAAAAATCAAGCTGTTGGACTACCCGATACAAGGTGGTGCATTACAGAATTTTATGAGTCTTTTGGAAAAAGTTGAGGCTGACTACTACATGTTTTCTGATCAGGACGACGTTTGGCATCCCACCAAGATAGAGAAATCGTATCAGGCAATGAAAGAGCAAGAAGCCAAGCACCCTGAAAAGCCAATTATCGTTCATACCGATGTCAGAGTTGTCGATGGTAATCTGCGTTTGCTCCACCCGTCATACAGAGAATACGGCCATATCTATCCCGAAAAGGTCACTTGTTTCAAGGAGTGCGTTATCAACGTCACATTGGGATGCGCCATGTTATTCAATAGGAAATCAAGAGAGGTGTCTATTAGTCGGTCATGGAAACATGCCCTTATGCACGACGGGTGGGTAACGACTCGTACTTATGCCGAAAATGGTATCGTTTATGCCATCAATGATTCACTCATGGATTATCGGAACCATGACAATAATACTATTGGTGCCATTGATGGTACACGTTTCACCTTTTTTTATCGACTAAGACACTTTAAAGAGATGATACAGCTTAACATGAAGCAATACCGTATGCTACGCAGTGCTGGCTATGGTTCATTGTTTACTTACTACCTTAACAAATTTCGTCTACACATACACTGATTATGAAGAAAACCATTCTGCACGTTTCAAAATATTATTATCCGTATTTAGGCGGTATAGAAACATTGGCTAGGTCGTTAGCTGAGGGCATGACCAACTACAATAATGTCGTCGTGTGTTTTGCTACCGACGGGGAGGACCATGTGGATGAAGTCAATGGTGTCATCGTCTATCGTGTCAAGGTGCATTTCTCCTTGATGAGTCAGGATATTGCCTTTGGATATTATGGGAAACTAAAGTATCTGATGTCAGAATACAAGCCGGAATATGTCCATGTGCATTGCCCTAATCCTTTCGTTTATCCATTAGTGGCAAGAATCATCAGGCCAGAGACAAAACTCGTATTACATTGGCATTCTGACATCCTTTCAAAGGGCATTTTCTATCAGTTCGTTAAACCTTTTGAAAGTTATGTTTTAAGAAAGGCATCAAGAATCATTGCTACGAGTCCAAACTATATCCATCCGTCGAGTCCAATCTATGCGTACAGGAAAAAAATCTCTGTGGTGCAAAATGGCATGGTACCTTCCGACTTCGACATGAAGGAAAACGACGAACAAAGGATAGCAAACATTAAGGCAAAATATGACAACAAACCACTTGTGCTGTTTATTGGACGCCATATTCATTATAAAGGTATTGACTGGCTCTTAGATATTGCACAGATGGTGAGAAGCGACTGTAAGTTCATCATTGCGGGGCAGGGACCGCTGACCGAGAAACTTAAAGGCAAGAATACCTCGCCAAAGGTGGAGTTTACAGGAAAGCTTCCTGCTGACGAACTGCGCTGCTATGCCCATGCGGCTGACATCTTTGCTTTTACCTCCAATACCAAGGCAGAGGCTTTCGGTATTGCTTTGGCAGAGGCGATGTACTGTGGCTGTGTTCCCGTGGTGTTCCATTTGGAAGGCTCAGGTGTCAACTGGGTCAGTATCAAGGACGAAACAGGACTGGAGGTTCCCTTAGGCAATCTGCAGGCATATGCCGATGCCATCGACCGTCTGCTTTCCGATAGTGAGTTGCGTACGAGGTTAGCCACTGCTGCCCGTCAGCGTGCATCCAGTCTTTTTACCGAGTCGAAAGCTGTTGAACTGATGGAAAACATCTATAATGAACTATAAAGACATGGGTACTATTTATGTCAATGGTCGTTTCCTGATCCGCCCGATGTCTGGCGTGGAGCGCTACGCCTACAGGGTGTGCAAAGCGATGTCGTCACTTGGACAAGAAATCACACTTGTGTGTCCTAAGACTCAGATTCATTCAAGTTATGACGTGAGAGATTTCAATATTGTTTATTATGGATATGGTAGTTCCCATCTTTGGGAACAGTTGGTATTGCCATTCTTTTTTTTCAATAAGAAAGATTTTCTGCTACTGAATTTTACGGGCTTAGGACCTGTGGCAGTAAGCAGCAAAGTGATGACCATTCACGACCTCTCATTTTTAGAGAATCCACGCTGGTTCTCCAAGGCCTATTATTGGTGGTATAAGCTGATGACACCTTTAGCCGTCAGAACTTCCAGGCATGTGCTGACTGTAAGCAGCTTTTCCAAGAGCGAAATTCTTCGTTTCTATCCTTTCGTAAAGTCGGATGATGTCACCGTAGCCTATGGTGCGGCAGACGAAGCCTTTCAGCCAGACTCATCTATACAGCCATCTGCCGACCCCTTCGTGCTGGCTGTCTCTTCGCTTGATCCAAGGAAGAACTTTTCTTCCCTCATCAGTGCTTTTCAGGGTCTCAGTGGTTGTAGGCTGTACATCGTAGGATCATATAATCGAGTGTTTACAGCAGGTAATGTCTGTTCCCAACAATTGGCCTCAGTGAAGTTCTTGGGCAGGGTGACAGACAGCGAACTGATCAGACTCTACAACCAAGCCTGTTGTTTTATCTTCCCTTCTGTCTATGAGGGGTTTGGACTGCCGCCCATTGAGGCTATGCACTGTGGCTGTCCTGTTCTGGCTTCCAACATACCTGTGTTGAGGGAAGTGTGTGGTGATGCGGCAGTTTATTTCAATCCCTATGACATTGAGAGCATTCGCAGTGCCATCAATCAGTTCTTTGAGAAACATACTGAATGTAGAACAGTAATGCAAGCCAAAGGGTTCGAAAATGTGAAACGCTTCAGTTGGGAACTTACGGCGAATGTGATTGCAGGCATTTGCAAGACCCTTTCTGATAAGAAGGTCTGAGCTCATTTAGTATGAAGCCTCAGTACAGGAAGCCGCGTTTCGATTTTGCAAAGAACTCTTCTGGCGGCAGGTTTTCATGCACATAGATCTTGTCGCGTTTTACTAATTGGTAGAACGACTTGGCTGTGCCGTCGAATGTTGATATAAAGGGGCTGTGCTTCATTTGCAGATAGAGAACCTGGGCTCTTACTTGCTCTACCCGTCGGGTGATGGCTGAGTCGTCTCTGCACATCTTCAGTGCATTGTCGAGCAGCTTACGCCCTTCTTTCAAGAAAGATTCAGTATAGATAGGGTTGAAACAGTCGGTATCGAATTTCATGTGCGTATTGCTTTTTACAAGGTTGCAACACAGTTTGTAATATTTCAGCACATGAGGTGCTGCTGGACCGTAGTAGTCGCCAATAAACTGATTTGCAAGTTTGTCAACGTCTTGATAAGGATTCCAGAGAAGTTTTGACAGCATCCATTGTTTCATCTCTGCAAACTCACCGCCATTCGACTGATACTGGCCTAACTCCAAGACTCCGATGACATGATGTTGCCTGAAGGTCTGCAGGTTCTTTGCCATGACGTGAAAATTGGGAAAAGGGGCTGTAAATTGTGCAAAGCCCGTTACATAATCGAATATGTAGAGGTTTTGGGTGAGCGTTGCCCATGACTTTAAGTCCGTCATGAAAGGTATGTTCTCTTCCGTTCCTTCTATGGGATGCAAGAAACAGCATTCTATACTGCATAGTCTGACAATGACGTTATTTCGGGGACGTATGCCGCGTGGAGCTTTTCGGGTGTATTGATAGGCAAAAGTAAAGATATTGGTATCCGGGAACTTAGCTTCAACTGCTTCAGCCACCTGATTGACCGCCCATATCAGCAGACCTGACTGTGACTCGTATTTTTGAACAAGTGTCTGGCAATTTCGGCATTCACAGAACTTCTGGTTGTCGTTTTGTGACAAGCCATAGGCAGCGAAGCCCGGATTCTCCTTGATAATCTGATACATGCGTTCTTTGAGCACTTGAATGACTTCTGAATTTGAAAGACAGAGCTGCCCGTCACTGATTCGCTTGCCATCGCGCAGGCTGAAGTATTCAGGATGCTTTGCAAAATACTTGCCTGGTGGAATCAGCACTTCAAAGGTATGCCCACCCCAGAAGGCCTCTATCTTTCCATAGCCGGCTTTGTCTATCCATTCACCAAAACGCATGTTCAACCTGTTATGAACGTTCAATTGCATGTTGTGGTGCATCTGGTAGTACATGACGTGTCTGTGGCGAAAGAACGGGCTCTCATAGCGGTTCAACTTGGGAAGCTTGTATTGTGTCAGGCGAGGCACCTTGGTGATATCGGTACTGTACCAACGGATGCCCAACTCTTGTTCTAAAAAATTATATACACCATAAGCTGTACCCATCTTTCGGCCACCATATATAATTAGGTCGTTCCCAATAGTCATGTAGGTGAACGACTCGGCTGAGTCGGCAGGACAGGTGTCGCCGGTAAGTGATGCTACTCGCGTACTGAAACCTACATGAATGTGTTTATCTGAGACCTGAAGAGATGTCGTAACAGGAATCTTTACTCCTCCTATCTGTTGAATGTATGCACTCAGTTCCTGCGCGGCATGCTGTTCCGTGGCAGAGGCATCTTTCGATAAGACAATCGTATAGTCGGAATGTCCGTCTTTGAACAACCAGTTCGTTGCATGCAAGAACTGGGGTAAGAACATTGCTGAGAGCAGAAGAACTATTGTTTTCATATTGTGTATTGTATAATGATATAACGGATTTGCGTATCAATTATTATATATAAGTTTTTTTACTAATTAAAAGTTGTGCAGTCAGGCGCATTAAAACAGAGAATGACTGAAACACTCTTGGAGAATGACGCAAACTCTCAGTAAGTTTGATGCAAACTCTCAATGAAAAAAACTGAAGCATTGAGGAAAATTAAGGAGACATGCAATAAAGTATGAATTTTTCTGTTATATATTTAAAAACAACACTATATGACAGGAACTCTACTACTGGTCTCTGCTGCTTTCGTTCTCAGTGCGCTGTGCGGATTCATTTTTATTCCAATGATTCTGAACTTCTGCAAGGAGAAGAATCTATACGACATTCCGAACTCGCGGAAGATGCATCTGAATGCAACTCCGCGACTGGGTGGCATCAGCTTCTTGCCAAGCATGTTTCTTGCCTTTATTGGCACGATGTTCCTCTTTAATAGCTTTACGGGCTACGATCAGGTGACATTCAGTTTATGGTCCCTTTATTTCTTTATCAGTTTGGCGTTAGTCTATGGCGTAGGATTGATTGACGATCTGATTGGTCTTGGCGCGAAGACGAAGTTCTCAGCTCAAATCATGGCGGCTTTCCTGATGCCTTTGGCTGGACTCTATTTCAACGACTTCTATGGATTCCTGGGCATCCAGGAGATTCCTTATTATATTGGTGCGCCCCTAACCATCTTCCTGATAGTCTTTATCACTAATTCCATCAACCTGATTGATGGTATCGACGGCTTGGCTGCCGGCATATCGTTTATTGCGCTGACGGGGTTCCTGATATGTCTCGTCAATGAGGGGTTGGAACTCTACGGCATCTTGATTGCAGGACTGATGGGAGTGCTAGTTCCATTTCTCTATTTCAATCTCTTTGGCGACCCAGCAAAGAATCGAAAACTATTTATGGGTGACTCAGGCAGTCTTACCCTGGGATTCATCCTTGGCTTTCTCGCCGTGAAATATTCTATGGACAATCCCAATGTCATGTTCTGGCGTCCTGACTGTCTGCTGCTGTCCTATACGTTTCTCATCGTACCCACGTTCGATGTTGTACGTGTGTCAGCAGCCCGCTTTTTCCACCACACTCCCGTATTCAAGGCTGACAAGAACCATATCCACCATAAGCTAATACGTGCTGGACTAACCCAACATCAGACACTGGGCTGCATTCTGCTGCTTGCACTGACGCTCATCGGAGTGAACCTCTTGCTCAGCGGAAATATCGAATCGACCTACATTGTTGTTATCGACATCACGGTGTGGATCATCTTCCATCAGATTGTAAATATTGCCATCCGTAAAAAAGGATTGCCCGTATTCCTTATCAAAGAGTCAGATGAATAGTTTTCTAAAACGCATATTTGATTTCACAGGTGCCTTGGTGGGATTGCTGTTGCTCTCTCCCCTATACCTTATTATATATATAGGACAAAAACTGAGTTACAAGGGTCCTGCCATTTTCGTACAGGAGCGTATCGGCAAAGGCGGACGGCCCTTTAACATCTACAAGTTCCGCACTATGGTGGTCAACAACGAGAACGATGGTGTTCCCGTTTTGGCCGAGGTCGATGATGAACGCCTGACAAAGTTCGGAAAGTTCCTGCGCTCCCACCATCTCGACGAACTGCCCCAGCTGTTCAATGTACTGAAAGGCGATATGGCCTTCGTGGGTCCGAGACCTGAGCGCAAGTACTTCATTGATCAGATTATGGAGAAAGACCCACGCTACGAACGTCTCTATGCCATCCGCCCCGGCGTGACCTCGTATGCCACCCTCTACAACGGCTATACCGACACTATGGAGAAGATGCTTCGTCGTCTGGAACTCGATCTCTACTATATGGAGAACTGGTCGTGGAGTTTTGACATGAAAATCATCAGCAAAACATTTCTGAGCATAGCTTTTGGCAAGAAGATTTAACCATTTATTTTTAAAAACCGTAAATTTATTTCAGCTTTTTTGCAAAAAGAGGGGAAAAAATAGTTTCTATCGAAAAGTTTTGTTTACCTTTGCAGCCGAATTTATAGAGAAAACAAATCCTTTGTTGGTTAAGTTAGAAATATAAGTATAGAAATAATGGGGGTTACTAATAGAATCGCAAATTGGTATTTTACGAAGAAGGCGCTACCCTATTGGTGCATCTTAGCTTTGGATGTAGCCATCACGTACTTCTCCTACCTCTTTACCTATATCCAGTTCCGCTCAGGCTTAGAACTTGTAGAGGACTTCCAGTCTATCACGCTGAATGCCCTGATATACATCATCTTCTATGTGGCAGGCTTCCGCATGCTCCGAACCTATTCCGGCATTTTCCGCTACTCGTCGTTCGTCGACTTGCAGCGTGTGGCCTACGCCATGCTGTTCGGTACGGTATCGGCCTACATCTTGCATTATGTCTTTGCAGGCGTTGAACCGTTCAACCACCTGCGCGGTCGTGAGATCATCGTTGCCTCAGTGATGGCAACCACCCTGATGTGGGCTATCCGCATGCTTGTAAAGACTGTCTACGAGGCCTCCTACGCCAACACCCACGCCAAGCGCACGTTTATCTATGGTATTCAGAACGGCGGTATCGGTATTGCCAAGCATATCCGTAACGAGAAGCCCACACGCTTCAAGCTGAAGGGCTTCATCACCGATATCCGCGACCATCGCGACTATATCCTGATGGGCGAGAAAGTCTATCAGCTGAACGATGAGATTGTGCCCATCATGCAATCTCTCCATATCGAGGCCGTCATTGTTTCCCCCTACCGCCTGAAAGCTTTCCGTGCCAACAAGGAGTTCCAGAACGCCCTGATTGATGCCGGTATCAAGATTTTCATTACGCAGGAGGAGCAGGAATGGGAGAAAGACTTCGGCCGTCCTCAGGTGAAGGAGATCAGTATTGAAGACCTCCTGCCACGCGATGAGATACAAGTTGACATGGAGTCAGTAGCCAAGCAGCTTACGGGTAACTGCATCATGGTAACAGGCTCTGCAGGCAGTATCGGCAGTGAGATGGTTCGCCAGATTGCTTCCTATAAGCCTGCCGAGCTGGTTCTCGTCGACCAGGCTGAGACGCCCCAGCACGACATCCGTCTGATGATGCAGAAGCAATGGCCCGACATCAAGGCTGAGATCATTGTATGCAGCATCTGTGAAAAGGAGCACATGGAATACCTCTTCAAGAAGTATCGTCCACAGTATATCTTCCACGCAGCAGCCTACAAGCACGTGCCCATGATGGAGGACAACCCTTCAGAGAGCGTCACCAACAACATCTTAGGCACTAAGGTCATTGCCGACCTGGCAGTCAAATATGGTGCGAAGAAGTTCGTGATGGTGTCTACTGACAAGGCCGTGAACCCCACCAATGTCATGGGATGTTCAAAGCGTATCTGTGAGATTTACGTACAGTCGCTCAACAAGCATCTGGCCAACAGTCCTGAAACGAAAGACAACCACTGCCAGTTTGTTACGACACGTTTCGGCAACGTACTGGGTTCCAACGGCTCTGTCATTCCACTCTTCAAGGAACAAATCAAGAATGGCGGTCCCATCACTGTTACCGATCCTGAGATTATACGCTACTTCATGCTGATTCCTGAAGCCTGTAAGCTGGTGCTTGAGGCAGGCACGAAGGGCAACGGCGGTGAGATTTTCGTCTTCGATATGGGTGAGCCGGTTAAGATTGCCGACCTGGCTAAGCGCATGATTATGCTCAGTGGCATGAAAGACATCAAGATTGAGTACACGGGTCTGCGTCCGGGCGAGAAGCTCTATGAGGAAGTACTGAACGAGAAGGAGTCGACGAAGCCCTCGTTCCACGAGAAGATCCGCATCGCTGCCGTTCGTGAATACGACTATGAGGAAGTATGCAAAGCCATTGACAAGCTGGCCGAAGTAGCCACTCTCTACGACAACATGCAGACCGTCAGCGTGATGAAAGCCATTGTCCCCGAATACAAGAGCAACAACTCCATTTACAGTAAATTGGATAAAGATAATGGGGGGGGGTAGCTTTTTCACTCTCTGATATCATAACGCAATAGCTTATTGCTTAATATAGGGATTTTCCTCACATCGTTTAGGGAAAATCCCTTTTCTATTCCCCCTTTTTATACTACTTTTGCCAACACAGAGAGATAATCACTGAATGTTGAACAAAAATAGTATACCATTATGAAAAAGTTTCTATACACCCTCATAGCCGCAATCAGCATGACTATGCAGGCTAACGCCATGAGTTACGAACAGGCTCGCAACGAAGCATTGTTCCTGACCGACAAGATGGCCTACGAGCTGAATCTGAACGATGCACAGTATGAGGCAGCCTACGAGATCAACCTCGACTACCTGATGAGCGTCACGAGTCGTCATGATGTGTTCAGCCTTTCATGGGAACATCGCAATACGGATCTTCGCTTCATCCTCTACCCTTGGCAGTGGGATGCATTCATCGCCGCCCATTATTTCTACCGTCCCCTCGTTTGGGAGGCTGGCTACTGGCACTTCTCCGTCTATGCCCGCTATCCGCATCGCACCTACTTCTATTTCGGACGCCCGCATTTCTATGCCACCTATCGCGGAGGCCACAGCTGGCATCATAATGGCGGCCACAGCTACTACGAGCATCATCATCACGCCTATCATGCAGTAGCCGACCGACGCGACCATCACGGCATGCGCGACCGTTGGGCACGTGGTGACTATAACGGTTCGAACCGCAATACCTACAGTTCTACTCACGTGACTGGTAACAACCGCAATCGCACTTACAACAATGCTGGTGGCAGCGGCGGCAACGACCGCAACCGCGGAGGCATCACTACCGGCTATCCTCGAACATCAGGAACAGCCAGCGGTTCATCCCGACAGCACGATATCCAATCGATGGGCAGCAGGCAGACCACTGTTCGTCAGAACGGCTCTCGTCCAAACAGCACTTACTCAGCACCCAGCCGACAGAGCAGCATCAGCAACATGCCGACCCGCAGCAGCAGCGTCGGAAATGCATCGGCACGCAACAGCAGCATCAGCAGTTCCGCCCGTCAGGACATTGGTAACCGGATGAACCAAGCAAATAGCAGGGTACGTGAAATGAACAGCAACCGTCGCCGTTAGCCGTTATTTCCTTCAGACAATTTCTTAGCAGATGTTTCGCGAATGACTACCTTCTGGGGTACGATTTCGCGATACACCTTTGTATCACCGTTGATATGGCGGAGCAACAGCTGACAAGCCGTACGCCCCATCAGTTCCGACTGGTCCTCGATGGCTGACAGTCGCGGTGTGACATACTTGGCGTGCACGTCGTCAGTGAATCCTATCAGCGCCACATCCTCCGGTATACGCAGTCCTTTCTGCTTGATGGCAGTGAAGGCGGCAAAGGTGATGATATCATTGAAGGCAAGGATAGCATCGGGCGGTTCGGGCATCGACAGCAGTCTGAGAGCCGACTGAAGGGCCACCTCATAGTCAATACGGTCGCATGCCACCAGTTCGCGGATAATCGGCAGCCGGTTCTCGCGCAAAGCTTCCAGATAACCATGTTTTCTGCGCTGCACCATATCCAGATGATTGGGTCCGCCGATGAAGGCTATTCGTCGCGAGCCCGTATCAATCAGGTGCTGCGTAGCCTCCTGAGCAGCCACATCGCCATTGGCGGTCACACACGAGAACTGCTTGCTGAGACAGGTACGCCCAAAGAACACCAGGGGAATACCCATACGCGAGATCTCTTCGTAATGGCTGTAATCAGTCGTTTCCTGAGCCAGACAGGCAATGATGCCCTCCACATGCAGCGTATTGAAATTATCAATCGCCAACGTCTCGTCGCTCTGTCGCTCATGACTATTGGCACTGATGACGCTATAGCCGTGTTCATGGGCCTCCGTCTCGATGCCATCCAGCACGGCAGCATAGTAGTGGGTCACCAGGTTAGGGACCACCACGCCAATCATTCGCGGAGCCTCACTGCGCAATCCCTGTGCAAACGGATTCGGTCGGTAGTTCAGCTCCTTGGCCAGGCTTTTCACCTTGGCCTGCATCTCTTTTCCAATCTCCGGACTACCGTGAAGTGCACGACTCACGGTGGCAATGCTCACGCCCAGTTGCTTAGCCAGGTCTTTCAACGATACACGATGTGTAGCCATAAAGAATAGTTGTTTTCAATCGATTGCAAAAGTACATAAAACTTCCGAATCACGCAAACGTTTACGTTATTATTTTTCACTTCTTGCTTTGAAAAAAAGCAGGAAGTCACTAACTTTGCAGCCAACAAAAGGAAGAAATGAGTAATGAATAGTTGATAATAAGTTAGTTAGAAAATGTAACCGAGACTGTCGTGAGACATTCTCGGTTTTCTTTTTTTTCTTAGAAGGCGGGACGCAGCACGAAGCGTATGCCATGTTTCTGCGCCGTAGGCAGATCCAGATAGTTCAGTCGGCGCACATACTCTATCTGAAGGAAGTTCAGGATATTGCCCACTCCCACCGCATACTCCATATACGGCCGTTTGCCGTCCATGATATAGCAGCCTTCCGGGAACTGCATGAGGATGCTGCTGCCCGCATTCTCCGCCATGTATGGGTTGTTCTTGTGGGAAAGACCGGCCCAGAGCACCTTGAACTCGCCTATCTCTCTCCACTTCAGCTTCTTGAACAGCGGTATGCGGTTCAGGATCTTTCCGCCCGGTTCCCACTTCAGCATCAGCGAAGCATAGCGGTCGTTGAGGAACTCCATGTTATTGATCATGTAATAAGCGTTGTAGTCCACGATATAGGAGAGGTTGGCCTGTGGCATGATCAGCAGCGGATAAGGCACCTGGTTCCACTGTACCCCACCCTTCAGCGTCACATCCATCGTGCCCCAGCTCATGGGCAGCCACGTTCGCTTGTAGAACTCCATCTCACTGAAGTTATAGCTGTACTCTCCGCCCAGCACGTTGTTCAGGCCCAGTGTGTGCTGCAGGCTCAGATACCAGGCATCCTTGTTCAGCGTGCGGCGGCGCTGCTTGGTGTTGAAGAATTTTTCCTTGGGGGCTATGCGGATGCCGAAGGTTGACTCGGTGTATCTAATAGCGTTGAGAGTTGAGGGTTGAGAGACTTCAGTTGAGGGTTGAGCGTTGAGGGTTGAAGGTTGAGAGACTTTCGTTGAGAGCGGCTCGAAGGCTATGTTGCCGATGGGCGTGATGTGCTCCGTCTTCAGGCCCACTGAGAAGCGCACGTGCTGACGGGTCTCATAGTCGAAGTTGAGTGCCTGACTGTTATACAGGAACATCTTGTCCAACTCATGCACCTTGAACGATGAGAACACGTTGTCCTTGTCGGTCACGATAAACTTGTCACTGGGCAGTGCCACATCGCGCTGTGAAGCGAAGCTGATGCGACGTATGGGGAACTCCTGCGGCAGGTAGTTGCAGCGGTCGAGCGAGTAAGTGAGCTCAGCACGGTAGTAGTCTTCCTTCGACTTCATGCCGCGTGCGTAATAGCCCTTCAGGAACCAGTGGGGATTCAGGTTGGCAGTGGTCTGTCCGCCTACGCGCAGTCGCCAGCCGTCGTAGAAGTTCTGCGAGATGGTGGTGTTCACGGGACCGTAGTCAAACTTGCTGGGATGCTCTCTCGAACCGGTCTCCAGATAGTTCTCAAAGGCCGCCTTCAGCACGAAGATGACGTATTTGAATCCGCCCAACTGCTCGATATGGTCGAGGAAGGTGCCCATGTTGCGCTCGCTCTTGGTGAACTCCACCTGTCGGTGCTGTTCCCAGAACTCATCGCTGCGCCTGTACGAGTTGGCCTCCACCTCCTGTGTGCCGCCTCGCATCTTACTGTTGGGTATGGGCGAGAAGTCGAAGTCGCTCATACGGGTGGTACGGGTGATGATGGCGCGTGCCAGGAAGTCGGTGGCCATCAGCTCCACAATCATGTCATCGATGGTGAGGAGCCACTGTCCGTCGGCCTGACGGGTGAACTCCTGCATGCACTGGAAGCCCTCCACCCAGTTCACGGCGTTCGACTGCGGCAGCGACAGCTCACAGCGTTTCACCTGATAACTGCTGTCGGCCAACACATAGAGCTGTCCGCGGAAGCCGAAGTCCTGCGGGTTGTTGGGCGTGAAGTCCAGGTGTATGCAGCGGTCCTGTCCCACGTAGACGGTGTCGGTGATATAGTAGCGGTAGAACAGGATGGCATCGCGGCCTATCGGACTGCTGAACTTATGGCGGAACAGGAGGATATAGTCATCGTAGAGGTTCACGTCGGCAAAGACGTCGCGCATCACGGTGGTCAGTATGTCGCCCGTCTGAAACAGGTCGTTGACGCCCGACGACTTCTGTCCCATGATGATGGAGCGCTCTTTCTGCGGCTCCTTACGGTACATCTGTCGCGTCACCGTCTCGTCGACCGTCAGTGGCAGCACCAGCTTGTCGTTATACTGGCTCACCTCCACCTGACTCACCAGCCAGGGATATTTCTTGAAGATACCCTTGTCGAGCATCTGCGGATTGATGTCGTTGAGTCCGAGTCCTATCTTCTGGTAGTTGGTGTACTGGTAGAAGTCGTTCTTTTTCAGGTCGTTGCGCTTCTTGGCGGCTATCACCTTGCGCATCAACTCTACGGCAGGGTTGTTCTTCCGGCTGTAGCGGGTCTTGCGCTTGCTCTTCACCGTCACCTCCTGCAGCGCCTGTTGTTCGGCCTTCAGTCGGATGGTGATCGAGGCGGGCGTTGCCGGACCGACATTGATCACCTGCGAGCGGTAGCCCACCGTACTGACGGTCAGTCGCCAGCCGTTATGCCGGCCGATGGTGAACCGCCCCTCAGCATCACATTTCGTGCCCACGTCGTTACCCTTATACACCACGCTGGCATAGGGAACGGGCTCCCCGTCGTCGGCATCCAGTACCACACCACTTATCTGTGCCAGTGCCGTTGCCGTCGTCAGGAGAAGGCTTAAAAAGAATACTGTGAATCGTCTCAATGGGGTTCGCTTCTTGAAAAGTCTTGCCTGCTGTTTCGTCGGCCGTTGTTTAGTCTATCTCTTCGTCAGCCTCATAGCCACCCATCTCGCGGATGGCGTTCTTCAGCATGGTGTGCTGGCGATACAGGTGGTTGACGGCTTCCTCGCCCTGGGTATAGTCGTGCATGGGCGACTTCAGGAAGAACGAGAGGAAGCGCTGCGTACCGTATCGGCCTGCGCGTGCAGCCAGGTCTATCAGCAGACAGAGGTCCAGACAGACGGGAGCAGCCAGGATAGAGTCACGACAGAGGAAGTTGATCTTGATCTGCATGGGATAGCCCATCCAGCCGTAGATGTCGATATTGTCCCACGACTCCTTGTTATCATTGCGTGGCGGATAATAGTTGATGCGCACCTTATGATAATAGTCGGTATAGAGGTCGGGCTGCTCGTCGGCCTTCAGGATGGTCTCCAGCGTCGACAGCTTCGACACCTCCTTCGTGCGGAAGTTCTGCGGCTCGTCGAGCACCAGTCCGTCGCGGTTGCCCAGTATATTGGTCGAGAACCATCCCTCAAGACCCAGACAGCGGGTTCCGATGATGGGTGCAAAGCCACTCTTCACCAGCGTCTGTCCCGTCTTGAAGTCCTTGCCGGCAATGGGCATCTTCGTCTGCTCAGCCAGTTCCCACATTGCGGGGATATCCACCGTCGTATTGGGAGCACCCATCACGAAGGGAGCACCCTCCTTCAGGGCTGCATAGGCATAACACATCGACGGAGCCACATGCTCACGGTCATCGGCCTTCATCGCAGCCTCCAGGTCAGCCAGTCGGTAGTGCACCTGCTCGTCCACGGGCACGTAGATCTCGGTAGAGGCAGCCCAGAGCACCACGATGCGCTCACAGCCGTTCGCCTGCTTGAAGCGTCGGATATCCTCACGCAGCATCTCCATCATCTCCCAACGGGTAGGAATATCCTTTCCCTCAGAGGGGTTGGAGGCGACTTTTATATTAGAGCCATCCAGTCGCTTGGCGTAGTCCTTGTCGAAGGCGGCCTTCATGGGCACAATCTTCTCCAGCTCATCGCGCACCGGCTCAATATCCTGTGGCTTCAGCACCTCGGCATACATCGCTGCCTGGTAAGCATTCTGCGGATACACATCCCACGTACCGAACACTATATCGTTGAGGTTGGCGATGGGCACAATGTCAGCATACTTCAGATACTGCTTCTCCTCACCGCGACCCACGCGGATCTTGTCATACTGCGTCATTGAACCCACGGGCTTTGCCAGTCCCTTGCGAGCCATCAGCACACCCGTCATAAAGGTGGTGGCCACTGCACCGTTGCCTACTATCATGATACCCAGTTTTCCTGCTGCTGGGACAACATTCGTATTTTTCATTTCAATAGTTTTTAAAAACAGCGCAAAGGTACTGCAAATTTGGCTCACCACAAAAGATTTTATTCTTTTTTATACCTTACCTCCCGTTTCGCAAGCATTTTTCATGGCTGACTCACTATTCTTGGGGGTCTGGAACCCTCACCCCTCATATTGGAGTCCCCCTTATAGGGGGACGGAAATATGAAGGGGGATGGAGGGTTCAGAGGGGGCTGCCCGACAGATGATACGTTTGTTGGATTGCTTTTCTGTTTCTTTTTAAAAAACTCTATTGACTACGCCCCATAACCATCATGTTTACAACTCGTAATCATATAGTTTAGGGGAGCTAAACATGGTGTTTAGGGGAGCTAAACATGGCGTTTACGAATACACCGATATATTTTTCTGTAATCAATGAGCATAGTTTGAAGAAAAATGACTACTTTTGCAACTGAATGAGCAGACCATCAACGATAGCGGTAGTGATAGGGACGGGATTCGGAACGGGATTCTGGCCTTGGGGACCAGGTACGGCAGGAGCAGTACTGGCAACAGCCGTATGGCTGGGACTATGGAGCTGGCTCACCCCTACCCTGCTGACCGTCGCAACACTGCTGCTGATAGGGGCGTTCACCATCGTGGGCACATGGGCCACAGCACGGCTACAGCCTTACTGGGGCGATGACCCTAAAAGAGTGGTGGTAGACGAGATGGTGGGGGTATGGATACCGCTGCTGATAGCTACCGGCTGGCAGGAGGCACTGGCGGCACTGCTGCTCTTCCGGCTGTTCGACATCGTGAAACCGCTGGGCATCCGCGCCCTCGACCGCAGGAAAGGGGCGTTCTGGGTGATGGCCGACGATCTGCTGGCTGGTGTCTATGCTGCTATCATGCTACACCTTATTATAATAATATGGGGAAGGTAGGACACGAGCTCTGGACATTCTGCAAGGCAGAGCTGTCGGCACAGGTGGCAACGATGACCGACTTCCTGGTGACGGTGCTGCTGGCAGAGGGATGCGGACTGTGGTATGTGTGGGCCTCGCTGGCAGGCTCTGTCGCAGGAGGGGTGCTGAACTGCTGCATCAACTACCGATGGGTGTTTGACGCGCACGGGACGAAGAGGAGCATAGCCCTGAGATACCTGCTGGTATGGGGCGTAAGCATCGCACTGAACACGCTGGGCACCTATGCGGCTACCGAACTGTCGGGGCAGCACTTCATCCTGGGAAAGGCACTGGTGGCGGTCATCGTGGCGGTGGGATGGAACTATACGATGCAACGAAGGTTTGTGTATAAATGAGAGATGAGAAATGATAGATATGATTAGCATGGAGGACTGAAAATGAATTACAGAGATATATTACAGAAACTGATTTACCATGTGATTGACCCGCTGATCAGGATGATGCTGAAGATGGGTATCACACCGAACATTGTTACGGCAGTGGGATTCGCAGGCAACCTGGTGGCCATGTGGTTCTTCCTGGATGCAGCACAATGCATGGACAGCGGTGAGCGCGACCCGTACGTGCTGACGGCTTGGGGAGGTGCTATCATCCTGGCAGCAGGACTCTTCGACATGATGGACGGCCGACTGGCACGACTGGGCGGACAGTCATCGAAGTTCGGTGCGCTCTGGGACTCTACGCTCGACCGCTACAGTGAACTGGTGACGCTGTTCGGCATCTGCATGCTGTTTATCAAGGCCGACTGGTTCTGGACGGGCGTGATCACGTTTGCGGCAATGGTGGGTTCGGTGATGGTGAGCTACGTGAGAGCGCGTGCTGAAGGACTGAACACGGAATGCAAGGTGGGACTGATGCAGCGCCCTGAACGGGTGGTGGTTACTGCCTTAGCTGCTATCATTGCCGGATGTACGGAGAACCTGTGGTGGCTGGCGGGCGGCATGATGCTGATAGCGGTACTGGCTAACATCACCGCCTTCTGGAGGATTGGGCACTGCTATAGGAAGATGAAAGACTATCGTCTTTAGTGTAGAGTTGAGAGTGTAGAGTTGATGAAGAAAGAAGTTGTCATTGTACTGACTGGATCGATAGCGTTTCTGCTGTTCCAATGGCTTGTGGTAGGACTTATCACAGGGCATATCATCATGGTGGTGCTGTTCAACCTGCTGTTCTTCGGCCACACAATGACGCGCAAGCTGGTGATGACGCTGCTGCCGTTCGCCTTCTTCGAGATGAGCTACGACTGGATGCGCCTGTACCCGAACTATATGGTGAACGCAATCGACATAGAGGGTATCTACGAGACGGAGAAAGCACTCTTCGGTATCACTGTCGACGGAACGGTGATGATTCCCTGCGAATATTTCAACCTGCACCATTCGACGGTGGCTGACTTGCTGGCAGGACTGTTCTACCTCTGTTGGGTGCCCGGACCTATCGCACTGGCAATCTGGCTGTTCTTCAAGGGCGAGCGCGGCTATGCTCTCCGCTTCACGTGGGCTTTCCTGTTTGTCAACCTGATTGGCTTCGCTGGCTACTACCTGCATCCAACGGCTCCGCCCTGGTACGCACTATACTACGGCTTCGAGCCCGACTACTCGATGGTGGGCAACGTGGCAGGACTGGCGCGCTTCGACGAACTGATAGGCATTCCGGTGTTCAGCACTATCTACGTGAACAACTCGAATATCTATGCCGCCCTACCCTCTCTGCATGCTGCCTATATGACGGTTGCCACGCTCTATGCCGTCATCAGCCGACAGAAGAAATGGCTCATCACCGTCTGCTGCATCATCACCGCAGGCATCTGGTGGACGGCGGTCTACTCCTGTCATCACTATATCATAGATGTACTGGCAGGCATCGCGACCGCGCTGGTGGGTGTGGCACTCTTCGAACAGGTGCTGATGCGCTGGCGTCCTGCAAGAAGATGGATGGACAACTATACGGAATATGTATCTTAATCACGATTGAGGATATGAACATACAAAAGACAATACTCTGCGGAATACTGCTCTGCGCAGGCGCCACCTGCACGATGGCACAGACGGAAGTGCGCACAGAGGCACAGGCCACCGTCGGCTCTGGCGATCATAACCCGCTCTGGCTGAACGCAAACAAGTACGGACTGAGTTCGGTGAAGACGAACAACGGCTACCTGCGGGCAGGACTGTTCCACTCTATAGAGTGCGACTCGGCCCGCAGATGGGCTATCGGCTACGGAGCCGACATAGCCGTAGCTACGGGATTCACGAGTAAGGCGGTGGTGCATCAGGCATACGCTGACGTGCGCTGGCTGAAAGGACTGCTCACCATTGGCGCCAAGGAACAGCGAGCGGAACTGAAGAACCAGGAACTGAGCAGCGGTGCACAGACTCTGGGCGTCAATGCGAGACCCGTACCAGGCGTAAGACTGGCGCTGCCTGACTACTGGACCGTGCCCTACACCCGCGGATGGCTGGCACTGAAGGGCCATATCAGCTACGGGATGATGACCGACGACAACTGGCAGAAGGAGTTCCTCACCGAGGATGACAAGCGAACGGAACACGCAAAGATACACACCAAGGCTGGCTACCTGCGCATCGGAAAGAAGGGGAAGCCCGTCAGCGTGGAACTGGGACTGGAGATGGCGTGTCAGTATGGCGGCACTACCTATACGTTCAACCCCTATCCTACTGTGCCCGGTACGGTTGAATACGTCAGCATCAAGAACAAGGACGGCATCAAGGGCATGATCAGCGCGCTGGTGCCTGGCGGTGACGGAGAGAAAGGCGAAGGCGTCTACGACAACGCTTCGGGCAACCACTTGGGCAGCTACCTGATCCGGGTGAACATGGACTACGACAAATGGTACCTGGGGCTCTATGCCGACCACTTCTTTGAGGACCACTCACAGATGTTCTTCCTCGACTACGACGGCTACGGACAGGGCGAGGAGTATAACGAGTGGAAGGAGAGCCGATGGCTGGTGTATGACCTGAAGGACATCATGCTGGGAGCCGAACTGAAACTGAAAGGACAGCGATGGGTGAACGATATCGTGGTGGAATACCTCTACACGAAATACCAGAGCGGTCCTATCTATCACGACCGCACCCGTCATGTATCAGACCATATAGCTGGCTTGGACGACTACTACAATAACTACATGCAGACTGGCTGGCAACACTGGGGACAGGTGATGGGCAACCCGCTCTACCGTTCGCCGCTCTATAACGACGACCACCTCATCCGCGTGGAGAACAACCGCTTCTGGGCTTGGCACATTGGACTGAGCGGCGATCCTATAGACAACCTGCACTACCGCCTGTTGGCTACCTGGCAACGAGGATGGGGTACCTACACGATGCCACTGCCTGACCCGGAACGGAACATGAGTCTGCTGGCTGAAGCCGAATACCGCTTCGCCCTTACACACAAGTTGGCAGGATGGGGCGTGAAAGCCGCCTTCGGACTTGATCACGGCGGACTGTTGGGCAACAATACCGGCGTACAGCTAACCGTCAGCCGACGTTTTGACATCAAGCAATTCTAACACTAAGACCACACAGACATGAAACACCTGCTCTATATCATCATCGCAGCCTGCATAGGACTGGCAGCATGCGACTTCGAGACCTCGGACAACGGTGACCTGGACGGATTCTGGCAACTGCAACAGATGGACACCCTGGCAACTGGAAGCAGTGGCGACATGCGCTACTCCAAGATAGTATGTGCCGTACAAGTAAGACTGATGGAATTCAGGAAGTCTGACGACACCGGTACAGGCATTCTGTTCCGCTTCGAACAGCGTAACGACAGCCTCGTACTCACGAACCCCGTACAGAACAACCGCAATATATCAGACAGCCTTGTGAGCAACCCTGCCACACTGGTTCATTATGGTATGACGGCAACTACAGGCAAAGACGGAAAACTGGAAGTGAAGTTCCTCATTGAGACACTGAACGACAGCCGTATGATCCTTTCAAACGAAAGCTACAGACTGCATTTCCGGAAGTACTGACACTTCTGGAAAATGCAGCAAAAAGCCAATTTGCAAAAAAACGCCAAAATAAATGGCAGATTTTTTGGATTTTATTACATTTTTGTTTACCTTTGCCCCATAAAAAACATTAAACTATAAAAACATTTAAAACTATTTCATTTATGAACAAAAAGCTGAAACTCGTGTTGATGGCACTATGCCTGTCGATGACGGCTATGGCTCAGGAAAGCGACTCGCTTTCTACGGTCGGCGTCTTGGACGAGCAGGCCTTCACCTTCACGGAAGCTCAGCTGGGAGAAGATGAGGATATGTCGCAGAACGTGACTATCATCAACTCGAACAACAATATCTATGCCTCACAGGTAGGATATCTGTTCAGTCCCGTACGCTTCCGCTATCGCGCTTTTAGTCAAAAGTACAACGACATCTACATCAACGGTGTTCAGATGAACGACATGGAGACGGGACAGTTCCGCTACTCACTCGTGGGCGGACTGAACCAGCAGACCCGCGATGTAGACAATGCGCTACCGTTTGAGAACAACTCCTTCGGCATGTCGGCAATGGGCGGTTCGAACAACTACAACTTCCGTCCGTCACACTTCGCCACCGGACAGCGACTGACCCTCAGCGGTGCCAATCGTAACTACACCTTCCGCGGCATGTACACCTACAACTCAGGCGTCAGAGAGGACGGATGGGCATTCTCAGCCAACCTCACCTACCGTTGGGCCAACATGAACACATCTTATGTGGAGGGAACATTCTACAACTCAATATCCTACTTCCTGGGTGCTGAGAAGTTCCTGGGCGACAAGCACCACTTCTCTATCGTGACATGGGGTAACCCCACAGAGCGTGCCGGACAGGGTGCTGCCACCGACGAGAGCTACTGGTTGGCCAACGACCGCTACTATAACCCCTACTGGGGCTATCAGAACGGCAAGAAGCGCAACTCACGCGTTGTCACCGACTTCGCTCCCACGCTGCTGGCCACTTGGGACTGGAACATCAACGACAATACGAAGTTGACCACCAGCCTCACCGGTCGCTACTCTATCTACAAGAGCACGAAGCTGAACTACAACAACGCTGACAATCCCCAGCCCGACTACTGGAAGAACCTGCCCTCAAGCTACTATGATGTTTGGGAACGTGAAGGACTCGGACACCTGCGCACGGAGCAGTGCCAGGCCGACTGGCTACGTGCCCGTACCATCATGGGTGGTTACAAGGCAGACCGTCAGATAGACTTCGACCGCCTCTATGCTGCCAACCGCGCTGCCGCAGCCAATGGTCAGGACGCTATGTACTTCATCCAGGCCAAGAACAACAACAACCTGAACCTGGCCTTCGCATCAAGCCTGAACAAGGAGCTGAACCAGTATGCCTCACTGAGCGCAGGCATTCAGCTGGCTACCAACAAAGGCATGCACTACCAGACGATGGAGGACCTGCTGGGCGCCACCGTATTCCATAACATCAACACCTACGCACTGGGTAAGTACTCCATGAACGACCCACAGGTGCAGTATGACGTCAACAATCCCAACGGTGTGGTGAAGGAAGGCGACAAGTTCGGCTATGACTACAACATCTACGTGAACAAGGCTGCCGGCTGGCTGACCTTCAAATATGACCGCGGAAGTATTCACTCATTCATCAGCGGACGCGTGGCTGGCATAGAGATGCAGCGCGAAGGTATGATGAAGAGCGGTATGGACACCGACAACTCTTACGGCAAGAGCAAGAAGGGTAAGTTCGGCGAGGCTGGCGGTAAGGCTGGCATCACCGTCAACCTGGGTGCAGGCAACGCGTTTACACTGGGTGCAGGCTATGAGCTGAAGGCTCCACAGGCCTCTACTGCCTTCGTATCGCCTGAGATCAACAATGACTTCGTGGTAGACCTGAAGAACGAGAAGGTGCTGAGCGCTGAGGTAGGCTATCAGCTGCAGACATCCTGGCTGAAGGCTAACATCTCTGGCTACTACAGTCAGGTGAAGGACGCTACCGAGTGGCAGAACTTCTATTTCGACGATATCAACTCGTTCTCATACGTGTCTATGACTGGCATCAACAAAGAGTACTACGGCATTGAGTGGGGCTTGAAATTCAAACTGTCAAGTGCACTGGACTTCAAGGCCATCGGTACTGTCAGCGAGGCAAAGAATACCAACAATGCCCGCGTATGGTACATGAGTTCTACCAGCGGTACCTATAACGATGCCAACAACCACAAGCCTGAGCTGGTGCTGAACAAGAACATGCGTGAGGCAGGTACACCGCTCACCGCACTGAGCTTCATCCTCAGCTATCACCAGGGCGGATGGTTCATCGACCTGAATGGTAACTACTATGACCGCATCTACCTCTCCTACTCTCCCTGCTATCGCTATGAGTCGACCATCAAGGCTCGTAAGGCAGCCGGCGAGACGGTTACCGACAATGCCGGCAATGTGCTCTCAAGTGCACTGGAACAGGAGAAAGGACACGGCGGCTTCATGCTCGACCTGTCTATCGGCAAGAGCCTCTGGCTGAAGCACGGACGCTCTATGAGCATCAACCTCTCACTGACCAACGTGCTGAACAACCGTGACATCGTGACGGGTGGCTATGAGCAGAGCCGCAGCGACTACACCAGCAGCGGTAAGAGCCGCGCCTACTCCTTCTCGCGCAACCCGAAGAAGTACTACGCTTACGGCATCAACGGCATGCTGAATATTGCATATAAGTTCTAAACGTAAGGAGGAAATGATTATGAAGAAAATACAATATCTGCTTTTAGCACTTGTATGCAGCACCATGACCGCCTGCATGAACAAAGACTGGGATGACCCGATGACTACCAATGCATGGGGCAATGACAAGATCGTTGAGTCAAACCTCACCACCATCAAGCAGTTGAAGACCAAGTACAAGGCTTACTTTGGTACCGACTCGGCAAAGATCTTCACACAGATCAACAAGGCTACCCAGATCAAGGGTGTGGTCACTGGTAATGATATCCAGGGCAACCTCTATAATGAGATTACCATTCAGGACTCTACCGATGCCATCTTCATCAAGGTAGCACAGGGCGGCATGAGCGGTATTCTGCCCATTGGCACAGAGATACTGGTAGACCTTGACGGTCTCTATATCGGTCACAGCGAGAAATGTCCCGCCATCGGTGTGCCCTACACCAATACCGACGGTGCACAGAGCATCGGCAACATAAGCCGCCACCAGTGGCAAGACCACTTCGCCTATACAGGCAGAAAACTGGAAGTGAAGGCCGATACGTTCTCACTGGGAAGCGGAATGGGCAAGTTCGACCTGGATGCTGACGCCGGACGACTGGGCGTACTGGTGGGCGTCACCTTCAGCAAGGGCTACAGCTTTGCTAAGCGTGCCAACATCGTTTACAATGAAAACTCTACCTACGCTGTCGATGGAGGCAACACCTCATGGTACTTCACCGAACAGCCCACCGTTCAGATGTTCAACAGCGGCTATGCTGACTTCGCAGCTATGAAACTGCCTCAGGGCAAGGTGAACGTAACGGGTATCTTCAAGCGCTATCGCGACCAGTGGGAGGTGATTATCCGCAGCATCGATGATGTGGTGGCCTCAACCTACGAGCCAAAAGTTATCAATCCGAGTGGAACAGGTACACTCGAAGATCCCTTCAACGTGGCTGCTGCACTGGAAAAATGTATTGAGGCTGGAACAACAGCAACCGCTCAGGAGTATTATGCTACTGGCTATGTTGTAGAGGTTGGCGATTATAACTCTACTTATGGCAACATTTCTCTCGTTATCTCTGATACGAAGGACGGCGCCAACCAGTTGACAGTATATCGCGCTGCAGGTCCTGACAAAGCAAAGATTACCGACAAGAACTTCGTGAAGAAGGGCGACAAGGTTCTCGTTTGTGGACAACTTATTAACTACGGAGGCAAAACACCTGAGTTCACACAGGGCTGCTACATCGTTTCTGTCAACGGACAAAGTAGTGAAGAACCTGCTCCCACTGAGGATGTAGGCTCTGCCGATGCTCCAAAGACTGTTGCTGAGGCACTGGCTGCTATTGCTGCCCTCGATAAAGACAACGAGAACTCTGCTGAGTCTTGGTTCGTCAAGGGTAAGGTAAAGCAGGTCATCACCACAGACGATAATATCACAAAATATAAGAACATTGACTACATTATCACTGATGACGGCGAAAACGAACTGAAAGTGTACCGCGGCAAGTATATCGACGGAGCTGACTTCACCGTTGACAACAAGGTAACCGTCGACAAGGAAGTCATTGTCTATGGTAATCTGCAGAGATACGTGAAAGACGGTACGGCAACTCCTGTACCTGAAATCACCAACAGCAAACTTATCAGTATTGAATAGTTACTATCCAACCGAACAATAAAAACAAAAGTATATGAAAAAGCTATTTTTAAGCATGATGGCCGTAGCCATCGCAGCCTGCACATTCACCTCTTGCGAGGATGTGCCAGAGCCATACAACAATCCCTACAAATATCTGGGCACCGACACAAAGGTGGATCCCCAGGGTGAAGGTACACTCGCCTCTCCCTTCAACGTGGCCGCTGCTTTGGCCAAGTGTGAAGAAGTGGGTGAAACTGGAACAACAGAGGATGTGTATGCCACCGGTTATATCACCGAACTGACTGAAGTATCAGCACAGTACGGCAATGCCACCTTCAAGATTGCCGACAAGAAGGAAGGTGGTGATGCACTCACCGTTTATCGCGCCAAGGGCTTCAAGGGCGAGAACATCACTGACGAGAGCCTCCTGCATGTAGGCGACTCAGTGGTTATCTGCGGTAAGCTCGTGAACTTCAAGAACAATACGCCTGAGTTCACTCAGGGTTGCTACATCGTTTCTATCAACGGTAAGGGCGGTGGCGACGAACCCGGACCCGAACCAGAAACCGTAGGTACGAAGGATGCTCCAAAGACCGTTGCTGAGGCTCTGGCTGCTATCAACGCACTTGAAACGGAGAACAAAGACACTGAGGAGTCTTGGTATATCAAAGGTAAAGTAAAGCAGGTCATCACTACCGATGCTAACATCACCCAATACAAGAACATCGACTACATCATCACTGACGATGGTACCAACGAACTGAAAGTATTCCGCGGAAAGTATCTTGACAATGCCGACTTCACTGTTGACAACAAGGTAAAAGTAGACGATGAGGTGATCATCCTTGGTAAACTGCAGAAGTACGTGAAAGATGGCAACACTACCCCAGAGGTTACTGGCAGCTATGTTGTTGTGCTCAATGGCGGTGGCGACACCCCCAACCCACCGGCACCATCAGATTTTGAGGCTGGACAGTATCTGTTTATCTACAATCAGAATGGAACATATAAAGTAGGTACGCCAGTTGCATCTGACAAAGACTATGGTTATATGCTCTTTGCAGACGCCAAGATTACAGAAAACAAGCTGGATAATGACGAGGCTAACCTCTTCACCTTTACAGCAACTGAGGGTGGATTTACCCTTCAGGACGCTTCAGGCCGTTACTACTATATGGATGGACAACATAAGAGTTTCCAAGTATCAGCAACCATGCCTGAATCTAACTTTGTATGGACTGTATCAACAACAAGTGACGGAACCGCTACAATCAAGAATGCAGGAACAGGCATGACAATTCAGTATGTAGCAAAATATAACGAATTTACTGCTACTGATAGCGGTGACGGACTGCCTCTACTGTTAAAGCCAGGTGCTGAAGTAAATGGAGACACCAGTGGCGAAGGCGGTAACGAAGGAGGTGAAGGCGGAGATGAGACAACCGATGTAACAGGAACAGGAACCGTTAGCGGTAATACCCTTACCATTAATGCGGCAGAATTTGGATTTGCAAAAGGTAATGCAACATCCACGACCCTTGTCGATGGCACAAAAATTTATTTTGATAAAAATACCGGCAGCACTGTTCCTGCATATTATGACGGAGATTATGCATCTGTGAGAGTATATGCAAATAATACAGTTACAATTAAAGCCTCTAAGAATATAACAAAAATAGAGATAACCACTACTGATCCCTCTTCTTCAGACAAGTATAATGGTAGTGACGGCGCTTTCGCAGAAGGAGGTAGCACAAAAGTAAACATTTCAAAAGAAAGTGATACGAAGGTTTCTTTTTCCGGCTTGAATTCAGCTGATATTAAGATAACTAATTACAATGAAGCGAATTCAAAGAATCAACTTCGAATTAAGCAAATGGTTATCACATACGCTGAGTAATCATAACTTATAGACTGACGAAAAGCCGCAACACCCAACAGGATGTTGCGGTTTTTCTTTACCTTCACGCGTACATATTAATAATAATGTGGAAATCGTTTGGCAATATGGAAAAAACATTGTAACTTTGCCAACAACTTTAATAACAACGAAAAAACAAAACAACTATGAAAAAAAGTTTACTCATTTCAATTCTCTGCCTACTGGCTACTGCTATGCAGGCACAGTATTCTTTCCATATCTATGGAAAAGGGGGAAGTCACACTATGTATCTGCTGAACTCCATTGACAGTCTGAAATTTGTCGACATGCAAGAAGGTGCTGCCGGAGAAGGTACAGTAGAAAATCCTTACAATGTGGCTGCAGCTCTGAAGGTTGGTAGCACGCTTGAAGGCTCGCAGCAGATTGGACCTGTCTACGTAAAAGGCGTTGTAATAGGTCGAAGTGCTATCTTTCCACAAACTGGTCAGCGCACCTACACCCTCGGTGACAACAGCACCCTCAACAATGCGATGAAAGTCTACAAAGGATATTCCTTCGCAGGAGCAGGGTTCGTATCCA
This sequence comes from Prevotella sp., assembly GCA_017460515.1. GTDB lineage: Bacteria > Bacteroidota > Bacteroidia > Bacteroidales > Bacteroidaceae > Prevotella. Next base: position 40,003 of record JAFUAY010000033.1, on the reverse strand, counting down.
ACGAGGAAATCGATTATGGCGATACCATCGTAGTCTACGGCAAAATTGGTCTCTACGAGGGAACCGCAGAAATTGTAGAAGGCAGTGAAATCTACTCCATCAATGGACAGACAAAGGACGATATAATCCTACCGAAGGGCGACGGAACACTTGCTTCTCCCTACAACGTAGCCGCTGCACTGGCAATGTGTAAGGAAGTAGGAGAAGTGGGCACAACCACTGATGTTTACGCTACTGGTTACATTACCGAGCTGACTGAAGTATCAACAACATACGGCAATGCCACTTTCAAGATTGCCGACAAGAAGGAAGGCGGCGATGTGCTCACCGTTTATCGCGCCAAGAGCTTCAAGGGCGAGAATGTCACTGACGAGAACCTCTTGCATGTAGGTGACTCAGTGGTCATCTGCGGTAAGCTCGTTAACTTTAAGGGCAACACGCCTGAGTTCACCCAGGGCTGCTACATCGTCTCTATCAACGGCATTGCTCCCGAAGAAGGAAATGATCCTACGACTGAGCCCACACAAGAGCCTGAGACCATCGGAACACTGGATGCTCCGAAGAGTGTTGCCGAAGCGCTGACTGCTATCAGCCAACTGTCAGATAATGCCACAACAGAGAAATTCTGGTATATCAAGGGTAAGGTGAAGACTGTCAAGACCACAGACGAAGGCATCACGAGGTATAAGAACATCGACTACACCATCGTTGATGAAGGCGCTACCGACGAGCTCACCGTGTTCCGCGGCAAGTATTTTGAAGGCGGCGACTTTACCGTTGACAATAAGGTTCAGGAAGGTGACGAGGTCATTATCTATGGTAAGTTGCAGAAGTATGTCAAGAATGATACTGTCACCCCAGAGGTTGCAAAAGACAACTACCTGGTATTCATCAAGAAAACCAACTAAAAAGAAGAGAAGAGCCAGTTGCTGAGCAATAACTCTTCTCTTAAGAACATAGGGAGTCAAAGACCGACAGATCTTTAACTCCCTATTTTTTTATTACATGATGCTCTGCATGATGAAATCGACGGCACCGTTGACACCGAACTTCTTTACGTTCAGGCAGAGGTCGTAGTTACGTGCATCCTGCCATTCGCTACCCGTATAGGTCTTCGTGTAGAGCTCACGCGAATAGTCGTTGTCAACAATCATGGCAAGGGCATCACTCTCAGGAATGTCATACTTACGTCCTATGCGGCGCTTACGGCAGTCATCATCAGCATGGACGAAAATCTTGAGACAGTTGGGATGATTGCGGAAGATGTGGAATCCACAACGGCCAACAATCACGCACGACTCCTCTTTGGCAATCTTACGGATGACTTCAGCTTGGGCTTCAAACAGTTGATGGGAAGTGATATCCTGCTCCTGTCCGTTGTACTCGGCTCCCGCCATATACTGACGGTAGAAGTCTGTGAAGTCATCGCGCCACAGCGGATTGCGGGCTTCCAGCTTCTCCATAGCCTCTTCTACAACATGGTATCTGCAGGCCACTTCGTTCAGGATCTGCTTGTCAAGCAACTTTACACCCAGACGGCGTGCCAACTCAGCACCAATCTCATGACCGCCTGTTCCAAACTGGCGGCTGATGGTAATAACAAATCTATCCTCCTTGTTCATAAGCGTTTATTAGGTCTAAAGGTTAATACTATTCTTTTTCGCTCTGATGGCGTATTATCACCATCCTCGATGGCAAAGATACAAAATATATCTGAAAAAAAAGAGGAAAAACGAAAAAAAATTCCCATCTGTCATTTTTTTCTACTATCTTTGCCAAAGTTTTTCACTTCAATGATTGACACCATTATAATAATTACCTAAACATATCATCATTATGAACGTACAACAGACCTTAAAGCCATACGTAATTGGCTTGGATTTAGGAGGAACGAACTCCGTCTTCGGCATTGTGGACTCACGCGGAGACATCAAGGCGACAACAGCCATCAAGACTGGTGGATTCCAAACGGCAGAGGCATATGTGGATGCTTGCATCGAGGCACTGCAGCCCATCATCGAACAAGTGGGAGGCATAGAGACCATCAAAGCCATGGGTATTGGCGCACCTAATGCCAATTACTATAAAGGAACCATTGAGATGGCACCCAACCTGCCCTGGGCTCACAAGACGATTGTTCCGCTGGCACAGATGTTCAGTGACCGTCTGGGTGTTCCCGTAGCCATGACCAACGATGCCAATGCTGCCGCACTGGGCGAGATGGTCTATGGTGTAGCACGCGGCATGAAGAACTTCATCGTCATCACACTGGGTACAGGTGTAGGTTCAGGTATTGTGGTCAACGGGCAATTGCTCTATGGCAGCGACGGCTTTGCCGGAGAACTGGGTCACGTCACGATGGTGCGCGGTGCTGAAGGACGCACCTGCGGTTGCGGACGTACCGGCTGTTTGGAAGCCTATTGTTCCGCTACCGGAGTAGCCCGTACTGCACGTGAGTTGCTCGCCACCACTACCCGCCCCTCTCTGCTACGCGAAATGAATCCTGAGGATATCACCTCACTCGACGTATCGATTGCCGCAGGCAAGGGGGACGAACTGGCAAAGGAGATCTATGATTTTACAGGCAAGATGCTGGGCGAGGCCTGTGCTGACTTCACGGCATTCTCATCGCCAGAGGCATACATATTCTTCGGAGGAATGGTAAAGGCTGGTGAACTGATTATGAAGCCAATCCGTGAGGCATACGATGCTCATGTGATGCCCATCTTCCGCGGTAAGGCACAGTTCCTGATTAGCGGACTCGATGGCGCCTCAGCTGCTGTGCTGGGAGCCAGTGCCGTTGGTTGGGAGATTCAGTAATTCATTACAGAATTTCATACAATAGAACAAAGCGCCGAGTTGAATCAATCAACCCGGCGCTTTTCATTTGCTTCGTTTATTGCTTATTTCTTGATGACCTTCACAGCACTGCCGCTAACAGGCTTTGAAACGATGTTCAACCCCTGCTGCAAGGCTGTACGCTTCTTACCGTCCAGACCATAGACAACGGTGGGCTCACTGTCCAAATCAACAGCTGGCTGACTGATGCCTGAAGGAATCGTACCGCCCTTCAGTTCCATCACCTCATCAGCATTCAGCGCATAGTTGAAGATGCAGATATCATCAACATAGCCCTTGAAATAAGGATCGGAATAGAACTGACTGCGTCCGATGTAGTTCAGCAGCGGATGTAACTCCTTGGGACTGATAGTGATGCCTGCGGTAGAAGCGACCTCGGCGCCATCAACATAGATAGCCACTTTGTTCTTGGCAAAAGTCACTGCGACGTGTTTCCATACATAGGCTGAAAGCTTTGACGGACAATCCAGCTGTTGTTCATCAGCACCGTTCTTGATGGCAAAGCGCATACAACTGCCTGCATTGGGCGTGAGGAACATATAGTGATTGGTATCATAGCCGAAATCAAAGATACGCTGCCAGGTACGCGTGTTATAATCCTGCCAGTTCACCCACATGGCGATTGTCAGTTCATCAGTGTGGGCTATCTCGTAAGGAAGCTGCAGATAACTGCCGGAACCAGTCAATGTGAACGACTTCTCACCCGATGTGTGTCCCTCTGAGTAGCCTTCAGCACCACCAACGACTGCATCCAGCATATTCTGTGTAGAATCATAGGCATTACCCTCCAGTTGCCAACGGGCTATAAGCGAACGGTTGCCCACAGGAGCAGCCTCAACAGCCTCACAGCAATCCGACTGGTTGTCACTGCGGTCGATAGCCTTGATCTTATACTGATAAGTATGTCCCTGCAGACAGGTGTTATCAATGAAATAGGCTGTCTTCACCTTGCGGGCAATCATATTCCACTTACCCGTCTGGACATCGGCACGCAGAATCATGTAGCCTTCAAGGTCTGCTTCCGTATTGGCATCCCACTGCAGGCGGACAGAAGCAGCCTGAGAGGTTGCCACCAGTCCCTTCGGAACCTCTGGTGCGAAAGTCTCACACTCTGCGTCGACAGGAATGATACGCCACAGTTGACGTGACTCCTGCAAGCCCGTCAGATGACGTGCCTGATAGATATTGATATTGTCTTTCGTCAGACTACGCTCAGCAGCCGACAGGTAAAGAGCCGACTCGCGGTTGCGGATGAAATAGCACCCGTCGCCAGCATATTCCAGATACCACTGTTCGTTGATATCACCACCAGCATCATAAGGCATCAGGTTAGCCCCAGACTCCAAAGAATGGTTCAGCACATTGATACGCTTACTGTCATTCAGGGAGATGATGTCATAGAAACTGAAATCGCCGCCTACCCTATCGCTGACAGGCTTGATGGTCCATTGCTGACTCTTATCCTGCGAATAGCGGGCCATGCGGATATCGCCTGACACCTCTGCCACTACCTGCTTGCTATACTTGTTCATGATGACATAGTCACCATTGATAATACCAGGTGCCACATCCTCACCCCAGGTAACGTCAATCACACGTTCTGCATTACGATGTTTCTCGGTCTGATAAGTACCTGCATCACCTCCGGGAATCTCTATGCGCAACTCGCGCAACGGACCCTTGCCGTCATAATAGACCACATCATCGAGTGACACAAACTGATAGCTCGTCGTATTGGCCTGACGCTCTGAACAGCCCATGAATGCCTTGACCGCACCAGTATTGTCGTTACGATAGACGCAGGCTGCCGTCCATTTACCACGATTCTCGGTATAGGCCAGACGGGAACCCTTGCGACTGATATCACAAAACTCGCCACGCGCACGACTATCAAAGCCCCACCAGATACCCTTTGTCATACCATATTCAAGTCCGATGAAAGCCTCGCCTACATTATGCATTTCATCGTTGAAGCCCACCTTTCCGTCTTTCTGCAATTGCTCGTGGAAGCCTACATAGTTGGCAAAAGAGCCAGCTAACTGGTGTGTATTGCCCCAGTCAACATAATTCTTACAGGTGTTATACCATGAGAGCGCCTTGTCATTGTTCAGCGTGTTCGGACCCGTGATGACCAAATCCTTGAACAGCGGATAGTCCTCTCTCAGTTTCTTGGCAATATCACGGATATCAGCTGCCGTTCCCTGTATCAGTTCGTTTTCATTACCGTTGAAATCGGGCTCGTTCATCACAGAGACGCCAATGACTGGATGCGCCTTCGCATTACGCGTCATCCAAGCCACATGCGCATTGAGCATAGCTGCCCAATGGGCAATGTTTGCCATTCCGTTCTTGGTATAATACTCATCAATATTGGTACCAGTCGTCGTTGATGGACTATAGCCATTATCGCAGTTCAAGATCAAGGGCAAGTTCTTATTCACCTTATCAAAAAGGGTATTACGATCACGCATGCCTTGCCACATAGCCTTTACCAGAGCGGTATCGCCCGTCAGAGGTGCACACACCCGATAGGAAGAGCGGCCAAAAGCCACATTCTCCTTACCCATATGGTTCAGTCCGCGAATCAGGTTACCTTCATTGATCCAAGCAAGATCCAAGCCCCATTCAGGTTCATACTTCTTTCCCTCGGCACTGGCTGAAAACGACAATACATTGTCAGCCTTCGGTGCTACCGTGAGATATATACTTGAAGAGGAGCGCACCTCTTCTTGTGCTGAAAGTGACAGACTCAAAAGAGCCATAGTCACCAGCGTGAAACTACGATAAATCTTCATTATGTAAGTTCAAATTAGTAATAATATTCCTCTAACGTGCTGCAAATATACGAAAAAATTGTTATTACAAAAGCATTATCTCATAAAAAAGTTGTATTTTTGCGTCATATTACACAAAAAAGGAAAGAATGACTATTAAGGTAAGCGGCCTGCGTGATGGCGATAATATTCACGAAGTATCCAAATTAGGTGTCGACTGGATAGGTATGGTGTTCTGTACTGACTCCCCTCGCAATGTCACCATGATTCCCACCCATGCAGGTATTATCCCTGACAAGGCTGACCTCTCAAAGCTTACTACCCATCAGTCACCAAAGAGAGTGGGCGTGTTTACTGACGAGATGGCTCAGAACATCATCACACGTGTGGTCAATTTCAGCCTTCATTTCGTTCAGTTTGACGGACGGGAGACTCCTACGTTGATCCGGAATCTACGCAGAAGCATTGATCCCGGCTATTATGGAGACACGTCAGAAAAGCATCCCATCAGTGGCGGTATCCAGTTCATCAAGACCATCCATACGGAGGATTCCGAGGGTATCTCAGCCTGTCAGCAGTATGAGGACTGCGTGGATTATTTCTTATTCTTATTACCCAACGATGATAGTGATAAGCAATTCGTGCTCAATCAGTTAGCGCATTACGAACACTGCAAGCCTTTCCTTTTGGGAGGAGACATCACGTCTCAGGATGCAGCCCTGATTCGCTCGTTCAGTCATCCGCTGTTCAAGGGCGTCGATTTGTCCACTCATTTCGAATCATCGCCTGCCGTCATCGATGTACCACTTCTCGACAGTTTCATTTCCCAATTACGCTAATATGTAAGAAAACGCTCCACGGATTTGGATGAATCGTATTTATTTTGTACTTTTGCACGCATAAACTAAAACGTAGCTAAAACATTATCAAAAAAAGCAACCTACATTGTTATGACAACAAGACTTTTAAAAATCTTGCTTCTTGCTCTGTTGCTGCCAGTATCAACCCTTTCGGCCCGCGAATGGGACGAAGCACTCTACAAGCAGATTGAGCAAAGTATTAAAACTCCGCAGATTGTCGGAAAAGACTATGACATCACCAAGTTTGGTGCCAAACCATCAAACTCGGCTGCCGCAAACCAGAAAGCCATTCAAAAAGCAATTGACAAATGCTCGAAGAAAGGTGGCGGACGTGTGATTATCCCTGCAGGCCAGACTTTCACCACTGGTGCTATCGTGCTGAAGAGTCACGTCAACCTGCATGTTGAAGAGGGGGCAGTACTGCTGTTCGCTTTCGAGCCAGAGCTATATCCCATCGTGGAGACATCATGGGAGGGTCTGGAATGTTTCAATCTCTCACCCTGTGTCTACGCATTCAAGGCTACTGATATTGCCATCACGGGTAAGGGAACAATCGACGGTGGTGGTTCCAATGAGACTTGGTGGCCCTGGTGCGGTGCTGCCCAGTATGGATGGAAGCAAGGCATGATCAGTCAGAAGATTGAGTCTCGTCCCCGTCTGTTGAAGAACGGAGAAGACGGTATTCCCATGTATGATGAGAAAGGACAGCGCACTCCTGAACGCGTATTCGGTGCCAAGGACGGTTTGCGTCCACAGTTGGTCAACTTCAATAAATGTGAGCGTATCCTCTTGGAAGACATCACTTTGCTGCGTTCACCGTTCTGGGTGATTCATCCCCTGCACTCTACCGACATCACCGTTCGTCGCGTAAAGATGATCAACGATGGTCCTAATGGTGACGGCTGTGACCCAGAATGCTGCGACCGCGTACTGATAGAGGAATGTTTCTTCAACACTGGAGACGACTGTATCGCCATCAAGAGCGGACGCAACCGTGACGGACGCGAGCGCAACATGCCCTCGAAGAACATCATCATCCGCAACTGTGAGATGAAGAACGGTCATGGTGGCGTGGTCATCGGCTCAGAGATCTCTGGCGGTTGTCAGAACGTGTTTGCCCACGACTGTGTGATGGACTCGCCCGAACTGGAGCGCGTAGTCCGCATCAAGACCAACTCCTGCCGTGGTGGCGTCATTGAGAACATCAACGCGCGAAATATTAAGGTGGGCGTCTGCAAGGAGTCTGTGCTGAAAATCAACCTCGACTATGAGCACAACGAGATATGCTGTCGTGGCTACTACCCCATCGTTCGCAACGTGAACATTGAGAATATCACCAGCGAGAAATCGCAGTACGGTGTACAGATTATCGGTCTTGACGAAGACACCTACGTCTATGACATCAACGTAAAGAACTGTCACTTCAATGGTGTGCAGGAAGGCAACTTCATGAGTGGCAAGACGCGCGACGTGCGCTTCGACAATCTCTTCATCAACGGTGGTCTCTCCCTGCTGGAGAAGCCCTATAAGAGCTATGCCCAGTGGATGACCTACTCCGAGATGAAGCGTACACCTCTTTCATATATGCTGGACTTCTCTACCCGTCCGAAGTGGAGCTATGTGATGGGCATCGAACTCGAAGGTATGCTCGATACCTATCTTAAATATGGCGACCAGAAGATTCTGGATTACTGCAAGTTGTATACTGACACGATGATCAATGCTCAGGGCGATATTCGCGGTTATAACATCCTGGACTATAATCTCGACAATATCCGCACGGGCCATTTCGTTACCCGTATGTACCAGCAGTTGCCCGAAGAGAAAAACCTCAAGGCCATGCAGACACTGATGAAGCAATTGCAGGACCAGCCCCGCACCGTGGCAGATAAAGTGTATTGGCACAAGGCTATCTACGCCTATCAGGTATGGCTCGACGGTATCTTCATGGGACTGCCCTACCGAGTACTCACAGCACCTATCACCACAGCCCTTAAGCCTGCAAAGACTGCCAAACAGAAAGCAGCCATTCAAAAGGAGTTGACTGCTATCTACGACGATGCCGTCAACCAGCTGCTCATCACCTATCAGCGTACACTCGATCCCAAGACCGGACTGAACCGTCATGCCTACGATGAGAACCGCAACATGTTCTGGGCAGACAAGGAGACAGGTCTTTCACAGCACTGCTGGGGACGCGCTCAGGGATGGTTCACAATGGCACTCATCGAGGTGCTTGATGCACTGCCAGAGGACTACGCCCGCCGTGGAGAGGTCATCGATCTGTTGAAGAAGGACCTTGACGCCATTATCAAATGGCAGGACAAGAAATCGGGTGTCTGGTATCAGGTGATGGACGCTCCCAAACGCGAGGGAAACTATCTGGAGAGCACCTGTTCATCAATGTTTGCCTACGCACTCCTGAAGGCTTACCGCAAAGGGTATGTAGGAACACAGTATCGTGAGGCTGGCATCAAAGCCTATCGCGGCATCATCAATAATTTCATTCGTGTGAATGCCGACAAGACCATCTCTCTCACGAAGGGCTGTTCTGTTGCGGGCCTTGGCCCTGGCATCAGTCCACAGGTAGAGGCTGCACTGAAGAAGATCAATCCCAAGGCAAAGGCGAAGGAGAACAAGCGTCGCGACGGTTCATACAACTATTATCTCTCTGAGCAGATTCGCGACAACGATGCGAAAGGTGCGGGTCCGTTCATATGGGCTTCACTCGAAATGGAACAGATGGGATTTACGACCGACAACGTGATGCAGAAGATTCGCCGTCAGAGTGTTGTCTCACGCAATAACCCCGTGATTACCGAAGCCGACCCGTTGGCATCACTCACAGTAGGAAACGGACACTTTGCAACGACGGTCGACGTTACCGGCCTGCAGTCGTTCCCTTTTGATTACGAGGCAGGTGTGCCTCTGACAGCCATGTCCGACTGGGGATGGCATAAGTTCGAAAACACCGCTGGCTTGACAGCTGCCGAGTCTCAGAAATCATTTGATCTGGGCCACGGCCATCAGGAGGTTTATGCCGTTGAGTATAAGCAGAAACACATGGGTGAGGGTTCTTCTGTCACCCCCCGCAATATTCAGGCTACGGAATATTTCCGCATCAACCCGCACCGTTTGAATTTGGGCATCATCGGCTTGAGCATGAAGAAAGCCGATGGAAAAGACGTACAGCTGAAAGACTTGAAGGATATCCGTCAGGAACTGAAGCTCTACGATGGAGTCATTGAATCGCGATTTGCAGTCAATGGTACACCCGTTGATGTAACCACCGCCTGTCTGCAGAACGAGGATGCTATGCTTTACCGCATCAAGAGCTCACTGCTGAAAGACGGTCGTGCCCGCGTTTCCATCCGCCTGCCCTATCCCACCGGCAAGCATGCCGATGCTGCTGCCGACTTCACCAAGCCGGAACGTCACACCTCTCGTGTGGTCAGCAATTCAGTTGCTGACCCTCACTCAGCCCTTATCGAGCACATAATCGATGATACACGCTATTACCTGCACCTGCGCTGGCAAGGCAATGCCACACTCAATGAGTGCGACCGTCATCATTTCGAGCTGACCACCACCGATGATGTCCTCTCCTTTGAGGCCTCCTATAGTCCCGTATGTTGCGGCTCAGTCGCAACAAACAAAGACGCAACAAACAAAGTCACGACAAACAAGCCCCTTGTCTACGACGAGCGCCTGCGTGCAGTCCTCAAATCATGGAACCGCTGGTGGAATGCCGGAGCCATCGTTGACTTTTCTGCCTGCACCGATCCTCGCGCGAAGGAACTGGAGCGTCGCGTGGTGCTGTCGCAGTATCTGACACAGATAAACTGTGCCAACAACATGCCTCCACAAGAGACTGGACTGACCTACAACTCCTGGTTCGGGCGTCCTCATTTGGAGATGACCTGGTGGCACATGGTTGACTTCGCCCTTTGGAATCGTCCGCAGGTAGTAGCCGAAGTGCTTGACTGGTACAACAAAGTTGCCTATCCTGAGGCCAAGAAGATTGCTGAACGTCAAGGGTTCAAGGGCATCCGTTGGATGAAGATGACGGATCCTTGGGCTGGTGAAGCACCTTCTAACACAGGTTCATTCCTCATCTGGCAGCAGCCACATTATATATATATGGCTGAAGAACTCTACAGGGCTACCCCCTCGCAAGAAATACTTCAGAAATATGGTAAGCAGGTAGAAGAAACTGCTGAATTCATGGCAGACTTCGTCTCTGAATCAGCTGGAAATTCCGGAATATCCGGAAAAACCGGAAAGTCCGGAATATCCGGAACCCCCGGAAAACCCGGACGCCCTCAATACTTCCTGCAAGGAGCTACCGCCATGCAGGAGTCTATGTCGAAGGACTTCAGCTTTAACCATCCCTTCGAACTGGCCTACTGGCAGTATGGACTGAGTGTTGCCCAGCAGTGGCGCGAGCGTCAGGGTAAGGAGCGTGTGGCTGAATGGGACAAGATCATCAGCAACCTCACTCCCCTGCCAGAGCAAAACGGTATTTACACCGCTGGTCTGCCCAAAGGCAATACTACAGGTCTGAAGAGCTTCGATCCGTTCGACACGGTGGGAGGAAATGGCAAGGCAAGCAAAGCCGAAGAATCCAGTAAAGCCAGAAAAGCCGGAGAATCCGGAAAATCCGGAGATTCCAGAAAAGCCGTGACCACCGAGACCTTTGCGGAGAAATGCCGCAACGACCACCCCGCAGTACTGGGAGCCTGCGGACTTCTGCCAAACAATTCTATGCTATCTAGTATTTCTAGCCAATCTAGTATTTCTAGCCAATCTAGAGCGGCTAGTCCCTCAGTTCTCTTCTCCCAAGAGAAGATGACAGCCACCCTCAATTGGGTAATGCAGAACTGGAACTGGCAGACCACCTGGGGATGGGATTACGGCATGGTGGCAATGACCGCTGCCCGATTGGGACAGCCCGATACGGCACTCAAAGCTCTGCTCATCAATACCCAAAAGAACACCTATCTGAAGAATGGACATAACTTCCAGACTGCCGACCGCCTGCGTCTCTACCTGCCTGGCAATGGCGCCCTACTCACTGCCGTAGCCATGATGTGTGCCGGTTGGGACGGCTGTACCCTCGGCAATAATCCAGGATTCCCCAAGGACGGTACATGGAACGTGCGCTGGGAGGGTCTCCGTCAAATGCAATAAAACCCAAAGATTGATAAGCAAAAAAAATCCGTATGTTGCGGCTCAGTCGCAAAAAAAGAAAAAGTTACGTATGTTGCGGCTCAGTCGCAAAAAAAAAGAAAAGAATATGAAGAAGCTACTTACTACACTAACTCTCGCGGTCTTCACAATGGCCGCACAAGCACAGGCACCTTCTTTCCCTGGTGCTGAAGGACACGGACGCTACACCACAGGCGGACGAGGCGGTAAAGTTGTACACGTCACGAACTTAAACGACTCTGGCACAGGCTCGTTCCGTCAGGCCGTAAAGGGCACTGACAAGAAAATCGTTGTCTTTGATGTGGCTGGCGTGATTGCGCTGCAGAGCGATGTCAACATTGGTGCCAACACCACCATTTTGGGTCAGACAGCACCTGCTCCCGGCATCACCCTGCGCTACTACAACGTGAATCCTTCTGGCAATAATATCGTGATGCGATTCATCCGAATCCGTCGCGGACAGGAGAAAGACATCAACGATGGTGCCGATGCATCAACAGCCCGCCACTATACAGGCATGATGCTCGACCACTGCTCGTTCTCATGGAGTATCGATGAGACGGCATCATTCTACGATAACAACAACTTCACCATGCAGTGGTGTACCGTTGGCGAGAGCCTCGTCAATCCTGGTCACTCGAAGGGTGCTCATGGCTATGGCGGCATCTGGGGCGGCAAACTGGCCTCGTTCCACCACAACCTGCTGATTCACCACTCTAACCGCACGCCCCGATTCAATGGTGCACGCTATGACTGGACTGGCTATACAGGCAATAAGCTCTATAGCGAATATAACTGGGAGAATGCGGTACAGGCTGAGAATGTGGACTTCCGCAACTGTGTCATCTACAACTGCGGCAACGGCTGCTACGGAGGTCCTGGCGGTGGTAAGATCAATATGGTGAACAACTACTACAAGACAGGTCCTGCTGCCACTACCAGTCGACTGACCACCGTTACCGTAGGTGCTTCTGGCAATGCCAGCGGTTATCCTATCTACTGGACCATGACCAGCCGTTACTACCTCAGTGGCAACCAAATCAACAGCACGGCCAATGCCGGATGGAGCTACATGACCTATGATGACGGAACCTATGTCATCAACGGCAAGCGCTACAGTCCTGACCCCAACCACTACAACGGTGCCAATGAGACCTACGTCAAGAACACCAGCAACACGGACTGCATCTGCATCCAGTTGGATGAGCCCGGACCTATGGGCACTGTGACCACTCATACGGCAAAGAAAGCCTATGACAAGGTGCTGGCTTACTGCGGTTCATCACTGACACCCGATGATGTTGACACACGCTATATGACTGAGACCAAGAACGGCACAGCCACCTACAGTGGCTCCGTAACTGGCAAGAAAGGTCGCATCGACCTCGTTTCTGACGTAAATGGATATACAGAAGCTAACTTCGGAACAGGTAGTCGCCCCGAAGGGTTTGATACAGACCAAGACGGAATGCCCGATGCATGGGAGACAGCCAACGGACTGAACCCCAACAGTGCGACCGATGCCCAACTGTACACGCTCGACCCGAAGAAGTACTACACCAATGTGGAGGTATACGCCAACTCGTTGGTTCAAGAGATCATGCTGAATGGAAATGCCGATGCTGAGAGTGCTGTTGAGGAGTACTATCCCGCCTACACGAAAGAAGACGGAACAAAAGTAGAAGCCATCAATGGCGGTGGCGACGATCCTAAGCCCATTGAGGGCGTTACGGGCGATATCAACTGGTCACTCTCTGAAGGAACGGCTACCCCCGCCTATGCTTTCTCATCAGCCATTGGCGACTATCTGGCAGAGCCCACTATGACCCTGGGTTCACACATGAAGGTCAGTGGCACAAAGAATGCTGGTACCCTCACAGAGACCACCTTCACCATCAATGATGAGAGCACAGACGCCAGCGCTACTGAGGGCAATGCCATCAAGTTCAACATCACGCCGAAAGAAGGTTATCGGTTCCAGCCCAGCCACGTATCGTTCAATATCACCCGCTTTGGCACCGACCGCACCAAGTTCCAAGCCTATTGGCTCTATGATGACGGTACGCGTATTGAGATTGCTGAAGAGCAACAGGCTAACCGCGACAACAACGCCGACTCGAAGTTTACCACCATTGATGAGAACGTTTCTGGCAAGGCTTCAACGGGAACCAGTTCACTGGTTATCCATCTCTACGATGTGGCCAGCAACAAAGTGATGGGACTGGCCAACGTGAGCATCACGGGCACCGTAGCTTCCAATGCATCAGCAGTTCAGGAGCTGTCATTGCCTCACGCTTCAGCCACTGTCTATTACGACCTGCGCGGCAATCGCATCAGCAAGCCCCAGCGAGGTGTAAACATGCGTATGGAACGTACTGCTGACGGAAAGCAGAAAGTCAGCAAAGTGATTGTGAAATAAGCAATCTATCGCAGAATAGAATCCAATGTCGTTCGTACTGGACGCGTCATTAATAAAGGCTGTAACCGATTGATCGATTACAGCCTTTATTAATATAATAAGGTGTGGGAGGATGTCTACCCTCTCCTACTTCTTACTTAATCACAACCTTCTTGCCGTTCTTGATAGCAATACCCTTGAAGCTTGCGTCAACCTTCTGACCAGCGAGGTTGTAGATCACGTTGCTCTGAGCAGCAGCATTCACGTTCTGGATGCCAGCCTCACCTGCAGGAGTGAAGATGTAGCCGAAGAAGCTTAGCTTAGAACCTGTGCAGAAAATATAATAGGTGTGGTTAGCCAAGGCTTCGAACTGAACAGTGCCCTGAGTCTTCTCAGCAACCTTCACACCACCTTTGCCACCATCAAAGAGGCCATTACCCTCTGTAGGAGCATCATTAGTATAAGCCAGCACTTCGCCCTCTTCGCCGTCAGCTGTTATCACATAATTATCATGTGTGATGTTTGCAGTAGCATTCACAACAGTCAAATAGTTTATGCCTTCAACTTCAGTTTCTTGCTTGTCAGTAGCATCAACGATAAAAAACTCTTTATCGGAATTCAAAATAATACCAGCCTTAATCGTTCCATCCAGAGAAGGAGTAATCATAAAATAAGTACCCGACTGAGGCAGTTTACCTGTTTCGCCAGCACCATTAAAGCCGCCACCTTTGTTTTCTATATCATCCTTGGGGTTATTACCTCCAACGATATAAACGATACGTGGCTTATCCTCATTTTCACCAGTATCCTCATTCTTAACAGGAACAATCTGTGAGAAATCCTCAAGATAAGCTTTGTGTGATGCTGCTTTGCAATCCCATTTCGTAGCCTTCTTGATATCAGTACCCAGTACTAATTTAGTGTGTTCCGTAGATAATTCCTGATTGTCTACATAGGTTCCCCCATTTTCGAACAATAGAATTTCTTGTGCATTTGCACCAACTGCCATCATTGCGACAGCGATAAGCGTAAAGATTTTCTTCATAAGAAATAGTTTTAGTTGTTTATAAAAAAGTTTATTTCACGCTACAAAAATACGAAAAAGTAAGGAAACATACAACTTTTCAGTATTTTTTATATTGTTTTTTACCGTAATCGTTATCGTTAGCAAACATTATTCACGGTGTTTTGCAGTCATAACCCTATTAATTGCAATAGCTTAATACGGAAAAACAGAACAATATTTTTTTGCAGGAATTTGTGTCAATCTAGAGAAAATCATGTTCGTAATATCCAACAGATTGGTCTGTTTGGTGGTATCGCCAAGTCGTTCTGAAGGCTATCGGAAGTCAAAATCCATGTTTTTGCCTCATTTCCGTCTCCCAGAATGATAAAAATTGAGGAAAAACAGCAGTCGGTTTCTCACATTTTTTCGCTCTGACAATAGCATTTCGCCCCCAAAAAGCATAGTAATTACCATGAAGCCACGCAGTATTTCTGACATAGTTACATAGCAATTACAACGCAGTTGCTAAGCTATTACGATGTAATCACTTAGAAACTGGCTCTCAATTGCTTAGTAATTACAGTCTAATCTCTAAGCTTTTGGATCGTAGTTACAATGTAGCTTATCATCTAAAAACTATGTAATTGCATCGTAATTCCTTAGTGATTGCAGGAAAACCCACTGTAAAAGCGTATTCAACAGCAAGTCTATCGTCTGCACTCCAGTCACTCCTTCACTCCTGTACTCCTAAACCTAAAACCGGCCCCGTTTTGCATCAGCGGTTGAGTTGCTGGAAAATTTTCGAAATTTGAGTGATTTCGATTGTTCTGTTTTTCCGTTTTTTCTCAGAAAAAAATTTACGTACACGTTTACGGAAAAGAAAACAACGCTATAATTTGCATGATACATGATTTTTTGCTAACTTTGCCCCAATTATTGACTATACCTATTTTATTAATAACAACTAAAACTAAAAACATTATGAAGTACAAATTACTTAAGTACTCCTTGCTGAGCCTCTTAGTGATGCTCTGCGGGAATGTGTTTGCTGACTACGAGAAGGTCACTTCCACTGATGACATCACGAGTGGAAAATACCTGATTGTGTATGAAGCTGCTAATGTAGCATTCAATGGCGCCTTAGATGCCCTTGATGCAGTAAACGACACCGTTGCCATTGAGATTGCGAACAACAAGATTGCATCAACTGAAGCTATTGACAATGCCTTCTTTAAAATCGATGTAACAATGGGCACATTGCAAAGTGCATCGGGCAAATACATCGGTGTTTCGTCTAACAGCAATAGCTTGAAAGTTACATCTGATGCATCAGCCTATAAAAACGCTTTCTCCATCGATGAAGATGGAAATGCTGTAATAGCGGCGGTCTTCGAAGGTAGCACGATGACATTACGCTATAACAAAGCAAGCAACCAAAACCGTTTCCGTTATTATAAGAGCGGTCAAGAAGCCATACAACTCTATAAAATGGTAGAAGGCGGTCAAACCGACACCCGTGCAACCACAACGCTGACGCTGACATTCGTTGATGGCATTCACAAGAAAGAGGGTGTCGTAGGTGATGAGCTCGAATTGCCTCAGGTAAAGATCACTGCTGGTGAGACCGAAATCAAAACCCTTCCCACCTGGAGCAGCAGCGATCCTACCGTTGCCGATTATTACGAGGGAAAGGTTAAGCTGTATAAAGCTGGTACAACTACCATGACCGCCAACTATGCAGGCGACGCTACCTATAAGCCCAGCTCGGAGAGCTATACGCTGACGGTTACAGAAAAGGCTGCTGAGCCCGAAGACTACAATTATGTATACGACTTCACCGAAAAGGTATTTACAGCAAAAGAAGAGACCAAGGCACTTGGCGATGTTAATTGGTCATTAGAGATGACCAGCGATGATGCTGAGGGCTACTTTGGCTATGATGGTACCAAGGGACAACAGTTCGGCAGTGGCAAGAAATCTTCAAAGGCTTTGAAACTGTTTACCAACGGCATTTCTGGTAAAATCAAGAAGATTCTTGTCAACACATCTGGTGCTGCAGACATCGCAGCCAATCTGACTGTTACAGTTGGTGAATCAGGATTCGTCTGCAATGCAAGCAATTCTGTCTCTTTGACCAGCACTGCTACTGACTATGTGTTCACGGGTGATGCTAGCGGCTTAGTAGTGCTCACTTTCGAGCAGACCTCATCAAAAGCCATCTATATCAAGTCTATCAAAGTTGCATACGAAGAAGGTACAACGCCCGAACCTCAGCCAGAGCCAGCCAGTTTTAAGGACATCAAGGCCAATCTGACCAGCACATCGTTGATTCCTGAAAGTGCAGCACAATGGGATGACGTATCTACAGGCATTGCCGTGGCTGCTGACGGCACACTCTCACGCGTCGCTAAGGATGCAGAAAATGCAGCCGCTGTATTCAATGGAAAATGGCACGGCACTCAATACGGATGGGCCAACTTTACAGCCAGCGTTCCCGTTCAGGGCACAGTAAAGATTACCTACGGAAACAGCAACTATGGCAGTGAAGTGATTGTAACCAACGCTGCCGGAGCAGAAGTTGCCAAGCTAAACAACAAGGCTGATAATACATGGGATGCAAGCAATACTGACCGCGTGGCAGTAGCATACTATCGCACCAATGAGGCCACTACCCTTTCTTTCAGCAAGTGCGACTATGTAGGTTACTTCGCTGTAGAAGCTATCGATCCGGCCGACCTCCCCGCTGAAGTAACAACCTATACCGTTACCTTCGCAGCTGGCGACGCTACAGGCACTGTACCTGCTGACGTTGAAGTCAATGCTGGTGAAAAGATCAAGGCTCCTCAGAACTATGGTTTGTATAAGGAAGGCTACACGCTGACAGGATGGACTGATGGTGAGACCACTTACAAGCCCGGCGACGAGATTGCACCCACTGCCAACCTCAACCTGACTGCCGTATTCGCTCAGAATAGCGTATCGCTCGCCGACCGCACAGAGGCTGTGACCATCGATTTCAATCTCAGCGGCTATGCCAGTGCTTATGCCCAATATAAGTTTGAGGGCAAAAACGGCTTCATCGTTACTCAGGCAGCTATCGGTAAGGAAGTCATTGATGTTATAGCAGACGTAGACGCCACCAACGGTAAGTTTGCTGCAAACGGCACTGGCTGGCATCAGGTAAACACGGGTACCAAAGTCATTGTCCCCTCGTGCAAGGATGCCATCATCGCAGTAACTACTTACAACGATGCAACTTCTATGACATTCAATGGAGGTACAGACAATGTGGAAACCAACGAATCTACAGCAAACTACTATTGCCCATCAAGCAATGCTACAGCAACCATCGAGCAGGTTTCCAACAACTACTGGAACCGTCTGATGATTACACTGCCTGTAGTAAGCAGTGAAGAGCCTGAGCCTCAGCCACAGAGCGGAGCACTATTCTCTTGGGAAGGCAATGCCGACGGTGCTATCCAGACTGGTGGCACAGCATCTGCCACCGATGCGAGTGGAGCAGATTTGACAAGTGAAGACATTAATGTTGCCAACTCAACATTTAGTGTAATCCGTCTGCGCGGTGCAAAAGACTTCTCAACCAATGTAGTAAAACTGACACTCGACAACGAGTTGAAAGAAGGCGACAAGATTGCTATTACAGGCTACCGCAACAAGAATGCTGCCAACAAACAGACAGGTGCTCTTCTGAAGTTTGATAAGGGCGGTACTGCTACAACAGCTACTACAGGTCTTGAGTTTGTCAACATTGACACTTCTGATGCTTCTGCCGAAGACTCAAACCGTGGCACAGAGCCCAACACCATTGAACTGACAGTACCAGAAGCTGCTGACGGTAGCACCGTAATTACTATGACACGCGCCATCACTGGCACTAACCTCTTCATCACCAAAATTGAAATAACAGGTGAACGTGGTGGAAGCGTTGAGCCAGAGCCTGGCCCCGAACCAGAGCCTCAGCCAAGTATCCTTGCCGAGGACATTACCGCAACTTGGGATTTCACCAATGCAACTGTTGTAGAAGCCGTAGTAGCTTTTGCCAATACGAATGAGGCAGGCACCATCAAGTCTGTGGAGGATAATGGTCTGCTGCTTACCGTTGAAGCCAACGGAAAGAACATCCGCAACAACGGCAACAGCATCCAGACTGGCGACGGCGTAGTGTTCAAGGTTCCCGTTCAGAGCAACAAGGATGTTGTGACTGTAGTAGGCTATGCAGCCCCCTACTTCGCCTACTCTATTGGAGGTATCGATGCTACAGAGGCTACTACCGTTTACACAGCCAAGACCTCTGACGTTGCTAAGGGCTACGTAGAGATTGTAAACAAGGGCCAGTATCTCATCTCTATCAAGGTGGAACAGAAGTCACCCTATCAGGAGAAGGAACTCTATGCTACCGACTTCAGCGACTGGACAGCTGCTAAGGCAGCCACCAGTGAGTCTACCGTAACAAAGACCACTAAGTACAGCAAGGAGACGCTGAACTTCAGCATCTACAACACCGCTGTCATGAGCGTCACTGACACAAAGTTTGCAGGCTATACCGAACTTCCTCACATGGCTTGGCAGGCTAACAAGGCTGCCGACCCATACGTGACAACTTCGAAACTGGCCTCTGTCACAAAAGTTCGCTTCATACACGGTGCTACAGGAAGCAACCGCGGATGGAAGCTCGAAGCTAAAGGCGACGGCGACAAAGACTGGGTAGTAATCAGCGATGCCACTGCCAATCCCGCAGCATGGAGCGAGGTAACAGCCGACGTGAACCGCACCAACGTGCAATTGCGCTGGACTAACCTGACCAACAACCAGAATGCTTACATGTTCGAACTCGCCATCTATGGTAAGGTCGACATGAGCAATACTCCCGCTTTGGGCACATTTAAGGCCAATGGTGTAGAATATATTGCAGGTGATATCTTCACAGAACAGGCTGACGGCACGATGGCCGCAACGATTGAGCTGTCGAAGAAGGAACAGATGATCTCTGACGAGAACCCCATCAGCGACATCACTGCTGACAATGGTGAGATTGGCACCGTGACCTATCGTTCCACTGAGGTTGCTTGTACAGTAATCATCCCCGTAACACTGGGCGAAGCTACGCTCAACTACGTGGCCAACTTCGTTCAGAAGCCCGACTTCACCCTCACCTATTATAATACTGACGGCACCACAATGGGTACACAACTCGTGGAGAAAGATGCCAAGATCGGAGCATTCGCTTACGACTACAACAACGCCATCGCTCCTGAAAGCGAGAAGGTACGCGGATGGTTCGTCGCTGCCGACGGTGGACGTAAGTTTACGACAAGCGATGTGATCACAGCCAACACCAATCTCTATGCTGTCAAGACAGCTATCGAACTGGCAAGCCCCAACGATCGTTATACGTTCGACCTGAACGACCAATACTTCTATGCTGAAGACCATGAGGCCTTCGAGCCAATAGGTAGCGGCAAGTTCCACGACACTACTCACGGATGGGCATTCAACAATGGCGATAAGGTGAACATCATCGTAGGCGGCGAAGCCAACATCGTACTCTACCTATGCAACTATTCTGCAGAGGCTCCTATCACGCTGACCAACACTGAGGGCACTGAGGTGGCCAAGATAGAGAATGCCAAGGTGAGCCCCGACGGTGCCATCGAGACACTGAAGTACACTGGAGAAGCAGGCATACTGACTATCAACTTCAACGGCACCTGCTATGTACACAAGATGATTATTGCCAACCAGTCACAGCCGCTCTACGCCTATGACGCTGAAACAAAGACCTACACAGTTACCGCAGGTAAAGTAGCAGGCTTCCTGGGCGCACTCGACGAGGCTAACGGCACAGGCGATGCCACAATCTATCTGCCTAACGGAACCTATGACCTGGGCAATGACTGCCTGACCACAATCTCTGGAAAGAACATCACCATCAAGGGTGAGAGTCAGGATGGCGTCATCATCGTCAACACGCCAACGGCTGAAGGCATCGGTGTAACTGCAACCCTGCTGAACACCAGCCAGTACCTGACATTGGAGAAACTGACACTGAAGAATGCTTATCCCTACTATGATCCTGCTACTGGTAAGGCTGCTGCAAATGCCGGACGAGCTGTCTGCTTGCAGGATAAGGGTAACTACACCGTTTGCCGCAACGTTACAATGCTGTCTTATCAGGACACTTACTACAGCGCCAACAACAGCGCACAGCTCTTCTTCAAGGATTGCGAGATTCACGGTTTGGTTGACTTCGTCTGTGGTGGCGGTGACGTTTACTTCGAGACAACGACCTTCTATCTGGAGAGCCGCGAAATGACTGAGGGCGCAGGTGGTGTAACGATTGCTGCACCCAACGGAGCTAAGCAATTCGGTTACGTAATGAACGGCTGTACCGTTGATTGCCACTCAAAGGAATTCAACTGGGGACGCGCATGGGGTTCTTACTCAGGTCTTCTCTGGATGAACACCATCCTGAAGCAGCCTTCAAAGCTTGTCTCAAGTCGCTTCACTGCTGCCGGCATGAATGCTTCTGCCGATGCATTCTATGAGTACAACACCATTGACGAGGGCGGAAATGTCATTTCTCCTGCCAGCAACGTCATTGAGTTCACCCACTCTACTGGCAACAAGAAATACGAAACCATTCTCACGGCTGAACAGGCTGAACGCTATACAAAAGCTGTGATCTTTGCTGACGCTCCCGAAGAGTTCAAGAAGCGAATCAATATCGAAGAGACTGTAGGTGTTAAGAGCATTGACCAGAAGAAGAGCATTGACACCAACGCCATCTACAACCTCAACGGTCAGCGTGTGGAGAAGCCCACAAAGGGCCTCTACATCATCGGCAACAAGAAGGTGTTTATCAAGTAAACAGAAACTGGATTTGCTTCACTTGAAGTAAGCAATTATTAAAGAAAACGACAGGCACAACGGTGTGTCTGTCGTTTTTTTTTGATTACTAAATCGTTTGCGCTACACTTTTTTAATAAAAATGGTGTGAATTTAATTTATTTTTTGTACATTTGCCGAGTAAAACCCGAAGAAGTCAAAAATCGTTGGGGACTAACGAACTAACTAAAACCACAAAAATATTATTAATATTAATTTTAAACAACTTAATTTTATGTCACTAAAACAAAAGAGTTTCCGAACGGCGCTCTTGTGTGCCTTCCTCCTCTTGGTGGGCAGCATCACTGCGCAGACCGTCAAGGTCAACGTGAAAGACTCGAGCGGTGAGGCAGTCATCGGTGCCAGTGTGCTGGAAAAAGGCACACGCAACGGTGGTATCACCGACCTCGATGGTAATTGCGTGATTAAACTCACAGGCAAGAACCAGATTAGCATTTCCTACATTGGAATGAAGACAAAGACTGTCGACCCGAAAGGAAAGACGCAAATCAGCGTAGTACTGGAGGACGACAACACTACACTGAACGATGTGGTGGTTATTGGTTACGGTACTGTACGCAAAAAGGATCTGACAGGTGCCGTTAATACTGTTAAGGGTAATGACTTGGCAAAGATTCCCGTAACAAATGTTGCCGAGGCTCTTACAGGTAAGCTGGCTGGTGTGCAGATTACTGCTACCGACGGTTCACCTGATGCCGAAATGGTTATCAAGGTACGTGGCGGCGGTTCTATCACTGGTGATAACACACCACTATATATTATAGACGGATTCCCCGCTTCTACCATGAGCGATATCTCGCCAAGTGATATTGAGGACATCACCGTACTGAAAGATGCTGCCTCAACTGCCATCTACGGTTCTCAAGGTGCTAACGGTGTTATCCTCATCACCACAAAGGGCGCGAAGAGCGGTAAGACGAGCGTAAGCTACAGTGGCTATATCCAGCAGAAGAGCATCCGCAAGAAGATTGACACCATGTCACCCTACGAATTTGCCATGCTGAACTATGAGAAAGCAGCATTGCGCGGCACTTCTCAGATCAATGACTTCGAGTCACGCTATGGTGCATTTGAAGACCTGGAACTTTACAAGGACTACAGTGGTATCGACTGGCAAAAGGAGATGTTCAACAACCACGAGTTGTCACACTCTCATAACGTAAGTATTTCAGGCGGTAGTGACAAAACGAAGTTCTCGCTGAGCGGAACCTATGCTACAGACAAAAGCCTGATGGAAGGTAACGGCTATAACCGCTATAACCTGAACTTCAAATTGAACCATGAGCTCTATAAAGGCTTGAAGCTCGACTTCGGAGCACGTATCTCTGATACAGAGACCCAAGGTATGGGTACTGGCGGTGGCACTTATAAGATTCGTTCATACGATGCCGTCATGAAGGCTCCTATCAACGTGCTCTATGCAGGCAATGATGATGTAGACACCAGCATGATGAGTGATGAGGACTATCAGGAATGGCTGAAAGCCACTCGTACCATGAAGGATCAGGTTGACGACTACTGGCGTCGTAAGAACGAGCGTCGCTATAACTTCAATGCCGGTATCACATGGAATATCAACAAGCAGTTCACCTATCGCTTAGAGGGTGGATATGAATACACCTTCTTCCAGCAGAAAGACTGGTACAGCAAGTACAGCAGCAAAGCATTCAAGGATGGCGGTGAGCTGCCTGTTGGCGAATGGACAAAGAGAGACACGTGGAAGGGTCGTGAGACACAGACCTTGACTTGGAAGGAGAAGTTCAACAAGATTCATGACCTTACCGTGATGATTGGTCAGGAATATGTTGCAACCAACAAAGAAGAGAACAAGATGGTAGGTATGTACTTCCAGGAGGATATCAAGCCTGAGAAGATGTTTGCCAGCATGCAGTCGAACTCACATGCTCAGGGTGCACAGACCATTTCATCATCACTCGGTAAGGAAGACCGCACAATCTCTTTCTTCGGACGTATCAACTATTCACTCTTAGACCGCTATTTGCTTACCTTTACGATGCGTGCTGACGGCAGCTCAAAGTTCTCAAAGGGCAACCGTTGGGGCTATTTCCCCGCAGCCGCTCTTGCATGGCGCGTTCTGGAGGAGCCATTCGCACAGCCTCTGCAGAACGTGATGAGCAACCTGAAGCTCCGTCTTTCATTCGGTACAGCTGGTAACAACCGTATTGGCGATGCCATGTACGAGACTACCTATAAAGCTTATGCAAGCACGAAATACTATGGTGCTGGCAATCAGCAGAATGCTCACTACACATTGAACAACAGCCAGTTGGCTAACCCCGACTTGAAGTGGGAGACCACTATCACGCGTAACATAGGTATCGACTTCGGCTTCTTCAAGGAGCGTCTGTCTGGTAGCTTGGACTTCTACTGGAACACCGTAAAGGACCTGCTCGTAACTGCTCCTATTACTGCTATCGGTTATACCGAAATGCAGCAGAACATCGGTCAGACTTCTAACCGCGGTATCGAGTTGACCTTGAACGGCGTTATTCTGCAGCACAAGGACTATTCGTTGAACATGAACTTCAACATTGGCTTTAACAAGAACAAGGTTGACAATCTGGCCGACGGACAGACCTATATGCAGGCCTTCTCGAACGCTGTCGGTACTGATATGAAGGACCGTGACGACTATCGCGTCATCGTGGGCGAGCCTCTCGGATTGGTTTGGGGCTTTGAGACCGACGGCTTCTACACGGTTGATGACTTCAAGACAACTACTGACGCAAGCGGTAACACACAGTTCGTTATGGACGCTGGCAACTATGTACTGAAGGACGGCGTCGTTAAGAACACCTACTCTACCGCAGGTTCAAACGCTGGTCTGCGTCCGGGTGCCATGAAACTGAAGGACTTGGATGGTGACGGCGAAATCACCAATAAGGACCGCACCATCATTGGTCGCACACAGCCCAAGTTCCAAGGCGGCTTTGGCTTGAACGCCACCTACAAATGGTTTGACTTATCAGCAAACTTCACATATGTTGTAGGCAACGACATCTACAACGTTGACAAGATGCTGGCATCACAGTTCTACCGCGCACAGAAAGGTGCTGCATTACGCACAGACATGATTCCCGTCACGATGGGTGGAAGCGCATTCACCTATATGGATCAGGCTACAGGAAAGATCATTACTGACTACAACACCCTGAAAGCCATGAATGCCAACGCAACGATGTGGTCACCGCTGACCATTTCAGACAATAACCCCGTTGCTACTGACTATGCTATTGAAGACGGTTCGTTCCTGCGCCTGCAGACACTAACGCTGGGCTTCACCTTCCCCAAGGTATGGACTCAGAAGTTTGCTTGCAGCCAACTGCGTCTCTACTGCACACTGAACAATGTGTTCTGCCTGACGAACTATAGCGGCTACGATCCCGAGGTGAACTCCTCACTCCGTGGCAGTAAGGCCAACGGCATGACACCTGGTGCCGACTTCTCTGCTTACCCAAGAGCATTCTCTTGGACTGCTGGTGTAAACGTTACATTCTAAAAAAACAATTATTCTTATGAAAAAGAAATTAGTATATATATTCGCATTCGTTGCCGGATTGGGATTCACTGCCTGCGAAGATACGCTTGACACAGAAGACCTGTCAACCGACAACCTTGAATACCTGTGCTCTAACCCAACGGATGCACGCAAAATGATAGACCATGTCTATTCCTACTTCTGCGAAGACACCTATACCTCACGTATGAGCACCAACTGGATGCAGAATACTGATGTGGAGATAGGATGGATTGATCAAGAGAATGCAGAGAAGGGCGACCGCCGCAGTGTATGGGGCATCAATATGATTGAGTTCTCAGATATCCAGAACTGCTGGGATAACACTCTGAAGGCTATTGACTTTGCCAACCAGTGCATCGTAGGCATTGAAGCTGCCGATATGTACAAGAGCGGCAATAAGGATATGAAACAGCTGCACGGCGAGGCTTACTGTCTGCGTGCCTATTGGTACTGGCTCTTCTGTAACTTCTGGGGTGATGTGCCCTTCGCAACAACTCCCACCACGAAGGATGATATGCACAATGATCCTCGTACAGACAAGAACATCATCTACACCCACCTGATCAAGGATCTGATTAATGTTTATCCTGAGATGCAGACGGCAAAGGATGTTTCTGTAGAGCGTATGAACAAAGACTTTGCATTGGGTATGATTATCCGTTTGGCTATGTTCCGCGCCGGCTATTCTATGCAGGCTGACGGCACGATGAAGCTTTGCGACAAGAGCTCAGAAGAGTATCAGGTTACCTATACCGACGTCAATGGTAACAGCGTAACTGCTACCACTCCTGCCGACTATTATCAGTTGGCCATCAACTTTGGCAAGGTACTGGAATCACAGACCACTCATACGCTGGGTAACAATTTCAAGGCTATCTTCGACAACGAAATCAATGGCTGCAACCCTGGTGATGGCGATGTGCTCTTCGAGATGGGCTTCACGCCTAACTCAGGCGGTGATATCGGTTGGTGTCACGGACTCTCAGTCGATGGAGGTACACGTGGTGCAGGTAAGACTTATACCAACCTGACTCCATATTATGCTTGCTCTTTCGACAAAGAAGACCAGCGCCGCGATGCTACTTGCGCCAATTATAAATGGATTACCGACAATACCCAGGCTGCTCAAGACGGTGAGGGCGTTCAGCCTGCCAAGTGGTGCCGCATGGATCTCTCAGTGACCAACGTTGCCAGCAAGGGTACGGGTATCAACTGGCCTGTGATGCGCTATGCTGATGCACTGCTGCTCATGTCAGAAGCTTACTTCCAGACTGGCGATATGGCGAATGCCAAGACCTATCTGAAGAAAGTACGTAACCGCGCATTCGTAAACTCGCCCAACAAGGCTGCTAAAGTTGACGGCTATGTAGACGCTTTGAGCACAACTGATTTCATGCAGGCTATCCGTAACGAGCGCGCATGGGAGTTTGGCGGTGAGAACATTCGTAAGTTTGACCTCGTACGCTGGAACTATTACAGTAATGCCGTTGCCGATGTAATTGAGTGGACTACCATTGTATCAATGAACTATAATCAGCTGGCTTACGATACTTCGAAAGACAGTTTGATTCAGGACAAGACCCTGACTATCACTGATATGGGAATTGCTCCTCGTCTCTACTACACTTATGCAGCAGGTGCCGTAGTCATGGATAACGACTATAACACCTATATTGACCGTTCAGTATCTCCTTACAAGGAAGCTACGACTCTCTCTGATGATGCTATCAAAGCAATGGGTGCAGGTGCCACTATTCCCGGTACTTACTATATCTCACTGACAGATAAGTTCATCACTGAAATTAAAGATGATAAAGGCAACAGCTTCACACCGAAGAGATATGAACTGAGCGAGAAACTTATAACCAGTTTCTTTGGTGTTACCAGCAATACTATTTCAGCCATCAGAACAGGCTCTCCATCAGCTATTGCTGCCCTCCGTTCAGTAGTAACTCCTTACGTATTCCCCATCCCCAAGACACGTATTGCCTCTTCTGGCGGTGTACTGTCAAACGATGGTTATGCTATTCGTAACAAGTAATCACAATTAAGAACTTTCCATTTATGAAACTGAATAAAATCATAGCAATGACACTGCTGGCTGCCACAACTTTTGCGGTAACCAGTTGTAAGGACGACGATGACAACAACACTGCTTCGCGTTTGTTCCGTCCTATCGCTTCAGTAAGTGCTACTGGCAATGATCTGCTCGTCACTTGGAAGTCCATCACTGGTACCAGCGAGTATGTTCTGGAGCTTTATAGTGTTGCTTCTACTGACGAGAGCGGCAATTCTACCTACACGAAGGTTCAGGAAGCACGCACATCGTCAACGACCTATACGTTCAAATCACTTGCATGGGACGAGAAGTATATGGTGAAGATTAAGGGCATCGCAGGCGATAAGGCCTCCATGTACTACCAGACGAGCGATGTATCTATCACCTACCCTTCTATCCTGTCAAATGTCAAGACTATCGATGCAGCTGCAAGACTGACATGGGATGGTACTAGCAATGACACCATCAAATGTATTCTTGTGTTTGAAGACGGTGTTGCCGATGCTGTCCAGACCATTAAGGTAAGCAAGACCGACTATGCTTCCGGCCAACTGGACATTTATGGCTTGAAGAACTCAACAACTTACGCGTTCAAGACCTACAACAGCACGACGACTTTCAACAACGACACCTATAAGGGTAAGATGATAGCTACAACGAAGGAACCTACCGACTTTGATGCTAAATACGGTGCAGGTAACTACATCGATATTCGCGAATGGGACGAGGACGAGGCTAAGGATACACTAAAGACTGCTGAGTTCCAGGCTATGCTGAAAGAAGGTATCACTATCATTCTTCGTGGTGAGCAGGACTATAAGGTGAATAATACGCTTACGTTCGACAAGTCCGTAACATTTGTCACTGGTCCTACTCTCGGTGGTAATGCCCGCTTTATCAGCAGTGGTGGTATGACCTTGGTAAAGGGTCAGAGTGCGAATGTTGCTAAACTGCAATTTATTGATATCGACTTCTATAGCGACAAGGCCCTGGGAGACCTTCCCGTTGAGACCTGTACTGAGAAAGGATTCGGCGGACGTCAGGTATTCAATGAGAACGGTACGAACTCAACCCTCGACTCTATCGTATTCAAGAACTGCCTCATCGAGGGCTACCGTGCTGTTGTACGTGCTCAGAATGCAAACGATGCTATCCATCATGTATACTTTGACGGATGTACCATCAACGGTATTGGCGACCAGGGCATTGTTACCACTACTAACAAGGCTGCTGACTTCCGTAGCGTCACCATGAAGCACTGTACCGTAACAAATGTGGTAATGGCTTGCGACCTGCGTGCAACAGCTGGTGCTATCTCGTTCAACATCCGTAACTGTACCTTCTGCTACGCTCCTATTGAGACAACAGCAAATGCGAACACTCCATTGCTCCGCTTCAATGGTAATGCCAACGAGGTTACCGTTAATATCGAGAAGAGCCTGTTCGGTCCATCTATGATGACAAAAGACTGTGATGGCGAGACCGTTCAGACCTTCCAGGCTGGAACCAACGGTTCTATCTTCATTAATCCTGCTGAGCAGGCTGTTAATGTGCAGAGCGCTTTCCGCACCAGCTTCGACTGGACATCAATCGGTGAGGGCGAGGCTGCCAAGACATACGGCATCAGCGGTATTGAGTCTCTCGGTATGACTGAGAACGACCTCTGGCAAGAACCTGCCAAGGGCAACTTCAACATCAAGGCGACACTGAGTGAAAGCGATCTTGGTGCCAAGAAATGGTGGAAGTAACTATCACAAATCACAATTCATAAATAACAGGCACGCTTTCTGAAACAGGGCGCGTGCCTGTTTTTAGTAAAAGAGAATTCTATGAAGCTGACTTTTTCCTTGAAGGCTTTTATGCTCACTGTTCTTCTTTCTGCAAGTATGAACAGCTATGCTGACGACACGCCAGCCTTCCCTGGTGCTGAAGGCTTTGGCATGTACACGACAGGAGGACGCGGGGGCGAAGTCATTCACGTAACCACACTCGAAGACGGAACGCAGAAGGGCACCTTCCGATATGCTTGCAATCAGAACAAGAAACGTATCATTGTCTTTGACGTCAGTGGTACGATTCACCTGACCTCAGAACTGAAGCTTGGGAAGGACAACGTCACTATAGCTGGACAAACGGCTCCTGGCGACGGCATCTGTATTGCCGATTATCCTTTTGTGGTGGCAGCCAACAATGTGATTATCCGATATATGCGTTTCCGATTGGGCAACAAGAATGTGGATAAACATGAGGGTGACGGACTGGGAGGAATGGACAGAAAGAATATCATCATCGACCACTGCTCAGTCAGTTGGAGCATTGATGAGTGCCTGTCAGTCTATGGCTCAGACAATCTAACGGTACAGTGGTGTATCGTATCACAGAGCCTGCGAGCATCCGGACACTCTAAGGGCAATCATGGCTACGGTGGCAACTGGGGCGGTGCCGGTGCATCCTATCACCACAACTTGCTGGCCCATCATGATTCCCGTACGCCAAGGTTAGGCCCGCGCCCCAGTACTCAAACCCGCGAACAGATGGACATGCGTAACAATGTCATCTATAACTGGTGTGGCAACGGATGCTATGGTGGAGAAGGCATGAAGGTAAACATCGTGAATAACTACTACAAGCCCGGACCTGGTACAGCTAAACGTAGTAATACGATTCAGCAACGTATAGCCGCCATCAACATTCGTACCTCGGAATACACCAAGCATAACACAAGTAATCCGAATGAATGGGACGTCATGTGGCACGTATGGGGAAAGTATTACGTTAATGGCAATGTGAACCCGAAGTTCAAGAATGTCACAAACGACAACTGGACCTACGGCATGTATAATCAAGTGGATGCTAATGGCAACGACGGCACCTATACACAAGCTACGAAAGACAGCATGCGAGTGAGCCTACCTATCCTGTTTCAGAACGTTACGACTCATACCGCTGAGCAAGCCTACGAACAGGTATTGGCATATGCAGGTGCATCCCTGCATCGCGACTGGGTTGATGAGCTGATAGTCAATGACACACGTGACGGAGTTGCTTCCTACACAGGAAAAGCCAGTGGTGATAATCCTGGTATCATTGACTCTCAGGAAGACAATAAGCCTGCCGGTGCTGGCAGCGATTGGGAAGCATGGCCCAATCTTGCATCACTCCCCGCCCCTACTGATACGGATCAGGACGGCATGCCAGATGAATGGGAGACTGCTCACGGACTGAATCCGAACGACAAGACAGATGGTGCTAAAGACGCAGGCAACGGTTATACCAATGTTGAGATTTACCTGAACTCATTAGTGGCAGACATCACCAATGCTCAGAATGCAGGAGGCATCATGCTGAGCAATCAGCAAGAATACGATACTGCCGACATGACACCCGTTCAGATTCACAACGGGAATAAGGATGGAAAGCTGTATTCACTCAATGGCATCAGTCTGCCTGCATCTTCGTCTCAGAAACTCATTATTCAGAACAAACGTAAAATAATAAGAAAATGAAGATTCTTCAAAGTTCGTTTTTCCGCGCCCTGACAGCTATAGCTATCGGCGTACTGCTCATTAAGTTTCCTGACAACACGGTGACCGGCATTGTCATCACCATTGGCGTGCTGTTTCTGCTGTCGGGAATCATATCCGTTCTGTCCTACATGAATGCCAAGCGTCATGCTTCTGACTATGTGATCTATGACGCAAAAGGTCGTCAAATAGCAGGTCAGACACCGATGTTTCCCATCGTAGGTATCGGCAGCATCATCCTTGGTGCTATCCTGGCACTGATGCCTTCCACGTTCATCTCGTTCCTGATGTACGTCATTGGAGCCATCCTGATTCTGGGAGCCATCGGACAGTTCATGACGATTATCTCTGCCCGCAAGTTTGGCAGTGTGTCGTTGTTCTATTGGGTATGTCCTTCAATTATCCTGCTGGCAGGCCTGTATCTCATGATTAAGCCCATGAGTCCGCTCAGCACGGCTTTGTATATACTGGGCTGGCTGACCTTGTTCTATGGCATCGTGGAAGCCACCAACAGCATGCTGTTCTACTTCAGTCGCCGTCAGTGGGAAAAGGCTCAAGCCTCACTCATACAATCAGAAGAGGCTGAGGAAATCAAGGAAGAAGGAAGTAAGGAGGTTACTGATAAGAGTGAGACCCCTGCTGCTGACAGCACGTCTACACCCCAGTAACGATTCCCTCGATATAGGTCTTGACAATATGAATGCCGGTCTTATTCTCCCCACCCGAAGGGATGATAAGATCGGCAAATTTCTTGGTAGGCTCAATGAACTGGTCATGCATGGGCTTCAGCACCTTCTCATAACGATCCAATACCATCTCGACAGTACGGCCTCGCTCCACCACATCTCGACGAATATTACGTATAAGTCGTACGTCGGCATCAGTATCAACAAAGATTTTGAGGTCCATCATATCGCGCAGTTTCTTGTAATGCAGCGTCATGATTCCTTCCAGGATAATGACGGGCTTCGGCTCCACATGAACAGTCTCTGGCAGACGGTTGGATAGCACATACGAATAGGTGGGCTGCTCGATAGCCTCTCCCGCTTTCAGTTTCTTGATATGCTCCGTCAACAGTTTCCAGTCAAAGGCATCAGGATGATCGAAGTTAATAGCCTTACGTTCCTCGTCGGTCATGCCTGTAGTATCGTTATAATACGAGTCGAGCGGCATGACAGCAGCACAATGTGCCGGCAGTGCACTGGCAATTTTCTTTACGACGGTGGTCTTGCCTGAACCTGTGCCGCCAGCTATTCCGATGATGGTCATAATACCTTTTTCTAAGTGAAAGATTCGCGTTGTATATGGGGCTTTTGCCTTGTTTGTTCTTATTTTGCCTGTTTCATTATGTAGACAACAGTCGGCAGGTGATCGCTGTAGCCATCAAGCCATACGCCACCAGCATGTGTACGCAGGGTATTACCTTTGTATTTACCTTCTTTCTGGAAGAGATAGTCACGACGGAACACCTCATTCTTTCTGAACTTCAGCGTGTTATAGTCATTGGCACCCTCTTTGTGCAACAAACTGGGCGACATGACAATCTGATCAAACAGGTTCCATGAGCCTTGATACATCAACGTACCGGTGCGTTTCTTCGTCAACACATTATACCAAGGATTATACAGGTCATTGGGGCCTACATCCTTAATCTCAGCTTTACAGCCCAGACACTGCGTCATACTCTTGTCGGTGGGATCATCATTCATATCTCCCATGATGAACAGCTTCACGTTCGGGTCATCCTTCAGCAGTGAATCCTTCAACACACGTACCTGTCGACCTGCCTCTTCACGATAATAAGAGGTAGCACCACGACTGGGCCAGTGGCACACCACTACGGTAACATGCTCATCCGCCAATGTTCCGCTCACAGTAAGGAAACCACGTGTAGCACGGTCTTTGTCTTCCGGCTTTTTATACACATACGGGACAAGCTTCACATTACGAACGGTAAAAAGCTGTGGATTGTAAAGCAGTGCACAGTCGACGCCACGCTTGTCTGGTCCTTCAATATGGACGAACTTGTAGTTACGTGACTTCAATGAGGGCTGAGCAACAAGGTCCTCCAGACAACGGCTGTTCTCCACCTCGCTGACACCAATGATAGCACAACCCACGTTAGGCAGCATATTCGTGCCTAACTCTGAAAGTACACGCGACATGTTCTTCAACTTATGGGAATACTTCAAGCCGTTCCAGCGGTTTCGACCGTCTGGCAGATACTCATAGTCATTCTTGCCAGCATCATGACAGGTGTCAAAGAGATTCTCCAAATTATAGAATCCCACACCATAAACCTTATACTGAGCTTGTACAGCAGTTGCTCCCATCAGGAACAAAGCCATGAAAATGAACAGTTTCTTCATAATATTTTAGTTATTGATGGGGCAAAGATAAGAAAAAATGATGTAAAAGACAAACATTTCGCAAAAGAAATTTTGATTTTATTCAACAATTCGTCAACAAATCGCCAACAACACGCCTGGAGAGTCCTTTCTGACATGAAAACAGGCATCCCCGATTCACATCGAAGATGCCCGATACAATCATGTACTAAAAGCAAACAATAACCTAAAAAACAAATCTAACTATGGAACTTAAAAACATTTCGAAACTCTTTTCGCTTTAGTTCACGGTGCAAAGATAAGGCATTTCCAACATCCTTCAAAGGGAAAAACCCTAAACCGCGGTAGAGTTTTCCCTAATCTTTACAAATAAAGAATAAATTGATAACGAAATAAGTTCTAACGGAACAGGTATTCGAGCATCGGGATATTGATACAGCCGCGATGCAGTTCTACGAGTCCCTGGCGCTGCATCTCGTTGAGAGCCTTGCTCACATCGAGTCGGCTATCATTGACTTCCAGTGCCAACTGCTGCATCAACATATACAGTTTCTTAGGACCTGCCGGATAGACGCAGTGGTCTGTGATGAAGCGAATGATGCGATCCCGAAGCGTCTGTGGCGCCCTTCGCCATAACTTATGCTGACGCTGCTGACCTAATGAAGCTAAGAGATTCAGCATATTGAGCCGGAAGGTGAGAATATCATCGAACAGTCTGAGCACATCATCTTTTGAAAGCAGGATAAAACGACACTCATCGAGTGCTTTTACCGTAAAGGTATACCGAAGTGACAGTCCGAAGATCACCTCTGGTTGGATGAGCCAGGGGGCGCCCAACTCCTCATTCATGCGATAACTGCGGTCATCGGGATAGGTGTCTACACTCACCGTTCCCTTGACCAGAAAATACAGGCTGTTGCATACATCCCCCTCTTTCACTACCGTCTTTCCCGCATCCACCTTGAGGAAATCGAAGCGCGTATTACCCGTCAGCTGCATCATCTCGGGATTACTAAAGCCCTGAAAGAGCGAAAACTGATGCAGTTGTTCCTGAAACGATAGTGTTGAGGCATTCATGATTACTTCTCTATCTTATCCTTCAATGATGGAGAATACCAGACGGCAAAGTCGCCTTTCTCATCGGAATAGATGAAATAAGCCATCATATCACGGTGACGCTCCAACACAGCCTTTGCCTTATCGATGCCCATCACCATAAACGAAGTGGCATAGGCATCAGCTGTAGCACAGTCGTCAGCTAGGACGGTGGCTGAAAGGATACTGTGCTGAACGGGATAGCCTGTATGTGGATCAATAGTATGGGCATACTTGCGCCCTCCTTTATAATAGAAGTTACGATAATTGCCACTGGTAGCCATCGCACGATCGGTCACATTCAGCACAGTCTGCAGTTCCTGCTGCGTCTGTAGTGAGTCGTCAACGGGCTTGGTCACCCCTATCCGCCACGGAAGTCTACTGGGACTGATGCCTCGTGCAACAATCTCGCCCCCTATCTCCACCATAAAATTCTTGATGCCATGCTTCTTCATCACTTTTGCCACACAGTCTGAGCCGTAACCTTTGGCAATAGCACTGAAGTCGAGCATCATGCGCAGATCCTTCTTCGCCAGAACATGTGCCTGTTCGTCAAGCGACAAATCTTTCATGCCAATGATACTACGCAAGCTGTCTACCTGAGCAGCACTGGGCATCTGCTCGTGCTTGAAGCCGAAGCCCCATGCGTTTACCAATGGTGCCACCGTAATATCGAAGGCGCCTTCGGTATCCTCATTGACGCTCTTGGCCAGCCGATACACCTCAAGGAACATCTGACTGAGCACAGGCTTTTCACCACGGTTGATGCGACTGACGGTCGACTGCTCATTAAACATAGAGAATTCGTCATCCACCTGTTTCAGCGCAGCTTCTATTTCCGTCTGCAAGTCGGTCTCTCCCTGATAGGTCACTGAATATGTTGTGCCGAATACGAAGCCCTGATTCTTCTGATAAGGCATTGACTGCTGCTGGCGCACGATGTAGATAGTGCCAAGAATCAGGAACACAAGGAAAGGCACCTGCCACCATAGTCGCTTACGCCTACGGGCTTCTGTTGTCATTGGGTTAGTATTGTCTGTCATTATTTAGGTCTTTTTGTAGCGTTATCAGTTATATCATTTTGGATTAGCCGTCATATATCAATGGCTATGTAGAACGTATAGCCAAGGACTGATGAGTCCTGGATGCCATAACCCGGTACATACCAGGCACTGCCGAGCGATGCATCATTGTTTGAGATGCGGAACTTGTATCGTCCGCTCCATCCTAAATGCAGAGGTCCGAAGAGTTTTCCGTCGAGTCCGAAAACCACTTCCGCCCACTGTTGATTGCAATGCTGGTCAGTCAGTTCGAATGTGCTGTCCCATTTCCACACCGGATCATCAAACACAGGATGGCTGACATCCACCTTATAGCTGGTGAAGCCGTATCGTAATCCCACG
The DNA here is from genome assembly GCA_017460515.1 of Prevotella sp. Lineage (GTDB taxonomy): Bacteria > Bacteroidota > Bacteroidia > Bacteroidales > Bacteroidaceae > Prevotella. The sequence goes on along the minus strand of JAFUAY010000033.1, from coordinate 4,001 downwards.
AAGACGCGATTACCCGTATGCTTGTTGTTCATGATGTTCACATCAGCACCGATACGGAAATAAGGTGCAGTCGTCTTGTACGTAATGCCCGTCACCTCGTCATCATCATGATTGGCCCTGCCTATTCCGAGTTCAACGATGGGGAAATACTGGTCATGCAGGTTCAGACGCAAGGCTCCCTCATACTGTCCATAGTCACCTAACTGCAACTGGGCGAAGCCTGCCAGGTCGAATGACACGGCAAATCCTCTGAACAGCGGTATTGAATCTTTCTCAAGCTTCAGGAACCGCTGTGCTCCAGCCTCCAGGCTACAGGCAGTCAAGAGCAGCAGACTAATCGCGACTCTTGAAATAGATGCGGAGATGAGGGTTCGTAAGGTCATAATCTATGAACGTTTTTTGGATGATGATGCTGTCAATGCCCTTGCGGGTATACTTGACATCCTTAATCTCATGGAAATAAGCCACGCCACAGTCTACCGACTCGAAGTGCGGCATATCGTTCTTATACAGCCAGACAGTATCCGTTACTGCCAGTCTCTTTGTGGTAAAGAGCAACGTATCGACCCCATTCTGATAGCTCAGCGGCAGCTTGAAAGATGTTGGATTCTGACTCTGGTTCAGCAATATCGTATCACTACCATTCTTCCGATGTGAGAAGATGGTCAGCGTATCCTTCAGCGTGTCGTTCACCTGATAGTAGCATGCCACGGTGTTCTGCACCGGACATTCTATCGATGAACAGGCTGCGGTGAGCAATAGCAGCAATACGGCTGTAACGAGGTGCTTCATATCTTTTCCTCTACCTGGTAGTCGTTACGGTTCTGCGATGAACGGCTGATCAGGTCGCCAATGAATCCCGTCAGGAACAGTTGCGTACCAATCATCATCATCGTCAGGGCTATATAGAAATAAGGTGAATCGGTCACTAGTCGCTGCGGGATGCCATTAGCCAGACACCACAACTTATCGGCACCAATAATAAAGGCAGCAATAAAGCCGATGAAAAACACCATTGAGCCAAGGAAGCCAAACACATGCATCGGCTTCTTACCGAAGGTGCTCAGGAACCACAGCGTCAACAGATCCAAATAGCCGTTGACGAAACGGTTCCAGCCCATGAACTTCGACTCGCCATACTTGCGGGCCTGATGCTGAACCACCTTCTCGCCAATTTTGTCGAAGCCAGCATTCTTTGCCAGATAGGGAATATAGCGGTGCATCTCGCCATACACCTCGATATTCTTCACCACATCACGACGATAGGCCTTCAGTCCGCAATTGAAGTCGTGCAGGTTCTTGATGCCGCTCACCTTACGTGCCGTAGCATTGAAGAGCTTTGTAGGCAGCGTCTTCGACAGCGGATCGTAGCGTTTCTGCTTGTAACCGCTCACCAGATCATAGCCGTCTTCCTTAATCATACGATAGAGTTCAGGAATCTCATCGGGTGAATCCTGCAGGTCGGCATCCATCGTAATCACCACATCGCCCTGTGCCTGAGCAAAACCACAGTAAAGAGCCGGGCTCTTTCCGTAGTTCCGACGGAACTTGATGCCATGAACATGTTCCGACTGTTGCTTCAGTTCACAGATGATGGGCCACGAACGGTCTGTCGAACCATCACTGATGAAGATGACTTCATAGCTGAAGTGATGTTCGTCCATCACGCGCTCTATCCACTTATAGAGTTCTCCTATCGACTCCTCTTCATTATAAAGAGGTACTATTACTGATATATCCATTATCGTATTGCGTTTCTTTGTATTTTCAATCAACAAAAGCCTCTGACAACTGCGCTTTCTTTACTTCACCCTCGCCACACTCCTTTTCATCAGAAAGGCGATGGGCAATCCCATGATGATGCCCAGCATCAGGTTGGTTGTCAGCATATTCACTGCCAAGTCAATGGGACGCATGCTTTGGAGCATCGCCATATTATCGGCTACCGTTTCTTTCATTCCATACTGAGCCAGCGCCTGCTGTGTCTCGGCACTGCCCAACAACTGTTGAAGGGTCTGCATCAGGAACCCTCTGTCAAGGAAAGCAAAATAAGCATATTCAGCCAATGCCAGCAGCAGACTGCCGTAGAAGAACACCAGCACAACATAACCCCAACTGCGCGAAAACGAGATCACGCCGCCCAGCGCTTCATCACGAAACAGACGCAGGCGTCGGGCAATATAAAAAGGTGAGGCCACCATCAGGATGATGGATGCCAGCAACCATTCCGGCTGTGTCAGTCCTGCTATGTAGAAAGCGAATGCCACTACCCATAGCAAAGCCGTCAACGCCCCGTCAACACGGGCGAAGGCTTTCAGTTGTATATATTCTTGTGGTGTCAATATTGACTGCTCTTTACGTTTGACGCTGCAAAAGTACGAAAAAGTTAGGAGTTTATCGGGCGACATCGGTAGTTTTTTGTAGGCTGCCGCACAAAAAATGTTAAATACAGAAAATTACCTTCCCACTCTGCCTACTAACTGCCAACTTTTTACTACCTTTGCATCCGCTTTCGGAAAGGAAGCGAAGAAATGGGCAAGTCCTGTACGGCCAGCTCCCTCGGAATCCTCCAGGACGGGAACGTAGCAAAGGTACTTGGTTGTAGCGGCGCGATGCAGACCGCTTGCCCACCCGCCTCTTTAGCTCAGTTGGCCAGAGCACGTGATTTGTAATCTCGGGGTCGTTGGTTCGAATCCGACAAGAGGCTCTACAAAAGAAGAAGGTAGTCACAATCGTGGCTACCTTTATTCTTTTTATTACTTCCCTCTCTATTTCATAAGCGTCCTTATCTGATCCACTTTCTCCTCCATAGGCAGCGTAGCATCAATCCAATGGATGGTGAAGCCACGACGCTCCATACCCCTGAACCACGTCATCTGTCGCTTGGCAAACTGATGGATAGCTATCTCAAGTTGGCGGAACATCTCTTCGTAGGTCAAATGTCCGATAACATATTCCGTCAGATACTTATATTCCAAGCCGTAGTAGATAAGATCTTCTGCAGGAATTCCTTCAGCCAGCAATGCCCGCACCTCGTCAACCATTCCCTCATCCAGTCGGGCTTTCAGGCGACGGGTTATCTTCTCTCGGCGCAATTCGCGGTCGATGTTCACACCAATGATGAGCGAATTGATAGCAGGCAGTTCGCGCAGGGGCATCGGGTGCTCCTTGTTATAAGTCTCGATCTCAATGGCTCGGATAGCCCGCTGACAGGAGTCCACATCAGTTTTATTATGCATCACGCTCCCATTCTCCTTCTTCAATTGTTCAAGCATTGCTGTCAGTTCTTCCAGCGATTTTCCTTCCAAACGGTCACGAAGATCTTGGTTCTGTGGAACGGGCGACAGATGATAGCCTTTCAGTACAGCCTCGATATACAGTCCTGTACCTCCACAGAGAATAGGCTGTTTGCCGCGATGAAGGATGTCCTGATATGCATCAAAGAAGTCCTGCTGATACTGGAATAGATTATACTTCGTACCTGGCTCACAGATATCAATGAGGTGGAAAGGGATATCGACGGGGGAACCGTCGACAATAGGGCGATAGTCGGCGAGGTCTTTACCCGTACCAATATCCATGCGGCGGTACACCTGCCGAGAATCTGCCGACAGAATTTCTCCGTTAATCTGTAATGCCAGTGCAGCCGCCAATGGTGTCTTTCCACTAGCCGTAGGTCCAAGTATCGTTATCATCTGTTTCATAGCGTCGGCAAATATACACAAAAAATGCCGCCCGACAAAATCGGACGGCACAATTATTTAGCATTCATTGCTTATTTCAGTTGACTTCGTCGACTCAAATACGCGACTCGGCAAACTGAAAGCGAGCTTTTGTTTGCTCTTGCTGCTTATTTGAGTTCAGCGAGGTACTTAATGGTGCGAACCATCTGAGAAGTGTAAGAGTTCTCATTGTCGTACCAAGCAACAACCTGTACGAGAGAGTTGCCGTCACCGATCTTAGAAACCATGGTCTGGTTAGCGTCGAAGAGTGAACCGAAC
>JAFUAY010000032.1 GCA_017460515.1 Prevotella sp. | reverse complement strand
ATTTCTCAGCTTTTCTTTGTATAAAGGCTGTCTGGGGGATTGAGGAAAATCTGGGTTACGAATTGGCAACCGTACTCAATTCCACATTCTGCTATGAATTGCTTTCAATGAACACCTGATGCTGAGCCTGCAACCATTTATGACTCATCATCGGGTGCAAAGTTACGAATAAGTGAGCAAAACCCCAAATTTATTTGAGTATTTTCGAACGAGAGTAACTTCGAGACATAGTCTCAAAGGTAATCATTCTTTTCGAAAGATCCAAATCTATTCACATCTTTTTATTCTGAGCTTGCTCCTCGCTCACTAAGCAGATTGTGGCATCTTTTGTGGCACCTGCCAGAAAAGTGCGTATTAGGCTACGTCCTTCAATGGAAAGCATTGCGGTTTTGTCTTGTCTTTATTTGTTTTCATTGTCAGCTTCACCTTTGGCTGGCAGGCTGTTTTCTTTCTGTATCAGTTCCTTGATGGCACGGTCATAGTCGCTTTCATATTGCAGCATCTCCATCTTACGATATTTCTCAAATTCAGCAATTGCCTTCTTCTTGGCTTCCTCATGTGAGATAGTTCCTTTCCCCACAAGTAATTGCCTGCCTGACAAGGTCATCAAGTCATCCAATTTTTTGATCCATTCCACCATCTTCATAGGAATCTGTTGCAAAGCCTGTACCTCTGCGAAGTCCAGATACTGCGAAACCAGCAGATTCAAGTATGTCAACTCTTGCTCAGTCAAATAGTTCTTTGCAATCTGTACATCCTCCTTAGTGATATAGTCGCCTTTGAAGTTGGTCATGCCTACCATCGGCTTCTCTGCATCCACTCGCTCGTAGATGACCTCTGCGGCAGTATGCCGATGGGCAGCATAATGTAATTTGTTCTGTACAGTGGCAAAGAACATGCGAGTTAAGTTGTCCTGTGGGTCATAGTCTATACTGGTAGCAAAAATGTCTGTCACCTGCTGATACAGATTACGCTCACTGCTACGAATATCACGGATGCGCTGCAACAGTTCACGGAAATACCTGCTGCCTTTACCTTTCAGCCTATCGTCGTCCAGAGTAAAGCCCTTCTGAATAAACTCACGCAAATGAATCGTTGCCCACTGACGGAAACGAGTAGCCACCTGCGACTTCACACGAAAACCGACTGCAATAATCATATCCAGATTGTAGTGGCTCATGTTTCTACGCACGCTTCTGTTGCCCTCCTGTCGAACTAACAAAAATTTTTTGTGAGTTCGTTCTGGGTCTTGCTCGCCTTCATCATATATCTGGTTGATGTGATAGCTTATGTCTTGTTGCGAAGCATCAAACAGTTCCATCATCTGCTCCACATTGAGCCATACATCTTCACCCTCGAATCGCACATTAACCCGAGCAATTCCGTTTTCATCTTGGTAAATCAAGAATGCTTGATTCCTTTTCTCTAATTCGTTGTTTTCCTTTTTTGCCATATCTCCAATAACGTATTTATTTCTTGTTCTATATTCTTCTAAAATGGATCAGAGAACCGTCCCCGTGATTTTTGAGGATCTGAGACATAATCAGCACCTTGTTTGGTAGCCATTCGTTCAGGTGAAGGCATGATACCGACTCGCAATAGATCCATACGATCAGCATCAAAGCAGATATCTATCGTTATATCACCTGTTCTATGCTGGATTGTATGTAGTTCACTAGCTCGTTTCAGTTTAGCAATCTGCTCATCATTCAACGCTGCCAACTCTGTGTTACGAATAGTATCTATCAGTTTTGATGCTCTTGGACCATGCTCAACATCATAAGCATTGTTTTCTCTCTCCGAATCATGGAGATAAGCAAAAGCCATGATGACATCCATATCTGCTCCTTCCTTATAAAGTATGCGTCCAAACTTAGCCACTCTATCCCAATGCTCTACGCCATGCGTCATTCCCATCCATTCAGGCCAGCGTTTAACACTATATTCTCGAAGTTTCTTCCAATCAAAATACGTCATAATTCTCATTAATTCGTTTTACTTCAAAACCAATTTACACAAATATAGACGTGTTAATATTTTCTATATCGACTTTATGAAGCTTAGCATGAACGCTATCACTAAATTTCTCGACTTCTTCACCTGCATATTTGTCAATAATGAATATCGGCTTGTTTTGATAATCAAAATACTCTTTTATCATTTCGTTAATACCCACGTCTTTACAGCCATATCCTATTATTATCAGCATATCGGCTTTACGGAGATTGTTTTTAAACCTTTTGAAGAGTTTTCTGAACAATAGTGGCTCATTATAACGTTGTATCTTCGATGTAGTTCCTGTTAAGAAATCTGCATGATACTCGAATGGAGACAAATCATAACCGATTTTTGATTTACGTCCTTTCATGATATCTCCTGCCCCCATTCCCCACTTTATCTTAACATACTTTTCTGGTTTTATAAAACCATACTCATCTCGACGATAAAATGGAACATAGTCTATACTGCCATGAAGTTTATATAAACGAATGGAGGTATTATACCTTCCTGTATATCGTTCCAATCTACAATGATATGTTCTTTTATCATGTAGAAGTTTACCATAATATTCTGAACCATATTCATCGAAACCATCAGACATATTTCCATTGATATACCCTGAATGATTGAATGATTCAAAAAGCATATCATGATTTAATGTATGCACATTAACAATATGGCTTTTGCTTATTTCTGAAAGATATTGAAGAAAACCATTATACCCATCTACATGATTAACTTTAAATGGTTCATCGTCATAACGACATTTCCCATTTCTATCTTTTAACAAAAAAGCAACCATTTGGTTGTAAATGTGATCTATACTACATAACAGATTTGTATAGTCTTCACATTCATCTATAAGATCTATGCACAATTTCTGATAACGTTCTTGCATTGCTTCATCTCTGCTCGTTATGAAGTCATAAAACTGCTCATAGTCAAACATATTGTTATGCGCCACATAATACTCTTTAATAAGCCGTTTGCAGAATTCGAAACGTTTTTGATGGAAATTGCGAATTCCATACATCTGAAACTGTGTTTTTTGGCCATCTGTTGAGATCGCAAGTTCTCCAGAAGGGGCAAAATCAACATCTTTATCATCAAAGTTCAATAATCTCTCGTTTAAATCATTGCCTATAGGATATCCCATAGGGGCAGAGAAACCTGCGCCTAATAACAAGGATATAGACTTTCGCTGATACAACGGTGCGCTCTTATTAACCCCATCACCAAAATCTATTTGCATATTATTCATGGAAACTATTTACTATGTACTCTATTGATTAATCGCATTCCACAATCACTTTCTTAAATCTCTTCAAAATATTCATATAATACTCTTTCATACCCTTGGGAACGATGATCTTATTCAATTCCCATATCTCTCTATCAAAAGCCTTATTTGTTATATGCTTCAGAGTTGATGGTAGGCGAACAGAGTCAATTGTATGTATTCCTTCGAGTGAATTATCACGAATACTTACAACACCTTCAGGGATTACTATGTTTTTATTGCCTAAAATAACAGCTATCAATTCTGTCATGTCAGAACTAAAATACATATTATTCTCAAATACAAATTCGTCTTCATATATTTGGTTATAAACATCTTTTGGCAATATTGACTTGAAATGCTTGAAACTCCCCTTAGGAACTCTTATCATCTTTATATCCCAGCCAAAGTCAAATGCTTTAGGAGATACCTTCTCGATATTTGAAGGAAATGTTACACTTCCTGTTTTAAAATCACACCATTGAAAAGCATTTTCCCTTATTTCTTTCAGTGAGTTGGGAAATACGACATTTTCAAGTCCACTTGCTTTTTTAAAAGCATCTTTGTCTATAATTCTAAGTGATTTGGGGAAGGTAATCTTTTTAATAGGGGTATTTCGGAATGCCCCTACACCAATTCTTTCAACTCCATCAGGTACTTCAAACACTTCTTTCGCGGAACAATATGAAATTAGAACTTTCCCATCAGAACTATACAAGACTTTGTCTACAACTTTAAATCGTTCATTATGAGAAAAGATGATTGTATTATTGCAAAAAGGATTACCTTCTATTGTCTCAACAGACGGAGGTATCGTTACTCTAAAAGGAATGCTCCTTTTTCTAAAATGATCTTCACAACAAAAAGCGCCGTCACCTATATATACCAATGATTCTGGTAACTCTATCTTATCTAAAGACGAACATCCTCTAAAAGTGTATTGACCAATAAAATTCAATGATGGAGGAAGGTATATATTTCTCAGCTTATTACATTCAGAGAAAGCATAGTCACATAACATTCGGACACCCTCTTTAACTCTATAGTACTCTATATTTTTAACGAGTACCTTCTCTTCAACATAAATACTCATATTTCTTTTCCTCGTGTTGTTACAATTCTTAAACCATTAGAACCATATACCACATTACCATCATTAAAACCTCCAGGTTCTTTATTTATCCATGTAGCAGTAATCTTTGATATCTCAGGAATTCCTAGATGAACCGCCTTGACAAATACATCAAATTGTTCATCCCCAAACATATTTTTATAATCTTTCTCTTCAAATATTTCAATAAGGGAGATGATGGATTCTTTGTCGTCCATCATACCTGCTTTAGTGAAATACTGGATTGATAAAGGAATGTCTATATCAACGCCCATCCCTTTTCTATAACACTCTCCTAATTGCAAATATGCATCTACATTGTTTTGTTCTGAAGCAGCTTTTACAAACTTAACTCCTTTATCCATATCCTTTTCAACGCCTATTCCATTTAAATAGCAATAACCAAGATTATATAAAGCACTTGATTCATTTTGATTTGAAGCATATTTCCATAAATCAATTGCTTTTTCTTCATTTATCTCAACCCCTTTTCCCTCCATATAACAAATAGCCAAATTATTGTAACTATTGATAAATCCAGAATCACACAATTTTATAAGAAGTTCTACCGCCTTTTTATAATTAACTTCTGTTCCTTCACCTTTTTCATAACAAATGGACAAATTGAATAATGCCTTATCAAAACCCTGATTTGCAGATTTTTCAAACCATTTAAAAGCTTTATTATAGTCTTTATCTGTTCCAATTCCTTTACAATAGAAACACCCCAAAGCATTTTGACATTTCATGTCACCAGTCAAAGCACCAATATTAAGCATATGAAACACTTCTGTACATTTTGCTTTATCTCGATCCCTTCCCTCAATTATTGAGACAGCTGTTTCATATACATCATTAAGGTCAAATCTTACTTCTTTCTTGTCTATTTTAGTTGAACAAATCAGAACTGCACACGTCCAATCTTTATCACCCCTAAATTCACGTTTGTCTAAGTACTGCTCAAAATATTGGTTGTTATCTAAGGTGGTAACAAAATCTTTTAATCGCTTCATGCGATTGGCATTTTGAATTGGGGAGACTATGACATATTCATTCTCACCAGAAGAAATAGTCTTAACTATTTGAGCGAATTTTTCAATTTTATAAGATTCTACATCTAAAATATTTGAAAACAAATGAATTGTAGGAATAGAACTTGAAAGTTCAATATCATTCTCTGAAAGATTCTCAAAGTCTTTATTAACTGTTACTATTTCTGCATCTGGATAAAACTTTGAGCATAATAAACTCGCTCTTGATAATGCCATTTCGGAAGGTTCAATCAAAGTCACTCTTGATATTTCTTGTGAAGGGTTCACGTCTTTAATAAAATCATGGTAGCAAATTGAAGCCAATCCCTGCCCGCAGCCATAATCTATTAATTCTACTTTCTCCGCCTCTTTAATGTATTGCTGAAGATGTTCAAAAGCATAGTTTAATTTTGCAGCATGCATTTCTCCAAACGCATAAAAGTACATCTGTAGCAATGCTTCAGAATCAATAATGTCCACTCCTCTATTAAGAGAGTTATGTAATTCATCACACAATTCCTGAGGAAGTTTACGAACGAAATCACATGCAAGATATCTCACTTTCTTAAAAGAGGGAGATTCCATGTGTTCAATCAGATAAGAATATATAGTTTTACTTTCTTTCATATCCCTGTAATTGTTTCTCCAAAAAGGTTTTCTTTATGTAAATTATAGTTCTTTACTGCAGTTTGTTTGCTAGTATTCGCATAACAATATTCGCAGAGATGAATACATGTATTGTATTCGCCAATGTCTTTACTCTTCATGCATCCACAAAATTCTCTTTGTCCTTTATCCCTGTTGTCACCACGTGTGGCATAAGTATTATTGGGAAGAATAATCGCATCTGACGGCAGTGATTCTATATCTCCAAAGATAGAAGGACTTGGCATTGGATGTATCTTGACTTTCAGAAAATCCATTAGAGCCTTATCTTTATACGCAAGCCTGATGATCAGATCATCATCGATACAATGGTTATGTTCTATACCATAGGGCTTCAGGTCAATTTTCTCACCACACGTTGCTAAAGTATATCCCCATGATTTGTTAAGCTTAGCCAATCCATCTGCAAACTCTCGCATTTCATCTTCAGTCCAGTCTCTACTATTAATGCCATTCTTTTCGAGATTCGACCTGACTTTCCTATATATAGCAATGTCTGCATAGCTGAAAACAAGTTTCTCTGTATAACCTTTCAGTTGGTCACCTATTTTCTCCATCTTACCAAGTAGCGTATCAATGTCAATTGTGTCAGTGAACATCAGAGGATCAAATCGCCAAATAACACTTCCAAAGCCTAACTTTTCAACCAAACGTTTGAATATGCCAATTCTATATTCTAAAGGTTTTACACCTTTTTCAAGCCCTTCTTTGACGTAATCATTTAAGGTGTATTGGATATAACACCCAATTTTTCTTATTTTCAATTCCTCTAAATGAGCAAGAAGTGGGGAAGGGTCTTTTGACCAGAATACGATAAAACGAGTATTTTTATATGAAACATATCCTTTAACACCGTTAAATGGATTAGTCCATGCCGAATAACCTACCTTCAATCGATGGAAAAACCAATCTGCATAAAAAGCAGGAATGTCTGTACTCCTACTAGCAGAAACAATCTCAGGAACTTGCATTTCTACAAGTCCTCCATTTTCTCTCGTTAATAATTCCTTCTTCCAGGCAGCCATTGATAACTTATTTTGTGGATATTAATAAATCCTTCACATCCACCTCAAGGTGGCGTGCAATCTCGTAGAGCTGTTCAACAGATGGCTGCACCTTATTAGTCATCCAGCGTGAAACAGTACTGATGCTGTGACCCATCTGCTCTGAGAGCCACGTGCCTGTTCTTTCTTTCTCAGCTAATACTATCTTTAGTCTGTTATAGCGTTGTATCTCCATATTGCTTTTAGTTATTCTTGCCAAACATTGAGCGTTCTGTGCGCAAATATAATCAAAATTATCGAGAATAGGATGATTTGTGAACATAAATTAAGAAAAAGAGCTATCTTTCCCTTGCTATAGCAGTATTCCGCAAAGATTTCTGCTCGCAATGCCATAGAAGGGTGTAGCCTAATACGCAGTTTCCTGTGGAGTGCCCACAAAGATGCTTGTCTGCTTTCTGATGAGCAAGCTCGGCAGACATTAGGGTTTTGTTTCCCTGAAGTGTTATTTCACAACAAGAAATTTTTAGAATGAGCCTATTTGATGATTACGAATTACCTTCGCGCCCAAATAAACAAAAGCCGAACAGACCTCTACAATCTCATTTTTAATTATACCGAATTCGGTACATTTAAAAATGGGCAGTGAAAGGTGCGTCATTCTGTACCAATTTACGTTGTCGATTACCTCGTCTCCAAGGTCTTCAATTGGGTTACGATTTGGCAACCTAACTCCTTCACCGATCCTCTCTAATTTGCATATCCCTGCATTATAGCCGCCCCTTATCAAGGGGCTCTAAATCCCCGTATTGCCTTTATTACAGGCCGAATTGCGTTCGCTCGGCCCAAAAGGACGCTTTGCTTGCAAAGAATTTCCAAAATCCGTTGTTCTTTACAAGCTTTTTTCGTAACTTTGGCTTCACCGAAGTTACTGGCACTCGGAAATGAAAAGAAAAACAAGTTTTCCTTTTGCATTTCGCTCGTTTTTTCGTAACTTTGCACCCACAAACTAATCTAAGAAAGAAACAAATGACAATGAGACAGCGAATTTGTATGAGCCTTGTGCTGGTGTTGCTTTGCACGATGGCTCTGGCGAAGAAGAAGGAAGTGAAGCAAGACTTGTGGCCCGACGGTACGCCGATACCTGCTTGGTTCAGCGATACCTGTCGTGTGGATGTCAGCAAGTTGGGCAAACGCTATGTGGTTACTGACTATGGCGTGAAGAACTATTCCGACCAGGTGCAGACGGAGAAACTGCAGGCAGTGATTGATTTGGCTGCCAGTCAGGGTGGGGGCGTGATTGTTATTCCCCGTGGCCACGTGATCAGTGGGTCGCTGTTCTTCAAGCCCGGCACCCATCTGCTGATTGAAGAGAATGGCGAACTGCGCGGTAGTGACCGTATTCGCGACTTCCGCCTGGTGAAGACCCGCATGGAGGGTCAGACGCTGAACTATTTCGCAGCGCTGGTGAATGCTGACGGCTGTGACGGATTCACCATCACTGGCCCTGGAACTATCAACGGCAACGGACAGGCCTATTGGGAAGAGTTCTGGATTCGCAGGCAGTTTAATAAGAACTGTACGAACCTGGAAGCTATGCGCCCGCGTAACGTGTACATTTCTAATAGTAAGAATGTGACTGTTCAGGATGCACGCATCATCAACTCGCCTTTCTGGACGAATCATCTGTATAAGTGTGAGAATGTGCGCTATCTGGGCTGCTATATCTTCGCTCCTACGAATAATGTAACGCCTGTCGATCCCAAGCGCGGGGCTCCCTCAAGTGACGCTATCGACTTGGATGTATGTAAGAACGTGCTCATCAGCGGTTGCTATATGAGTGTGTGCGACGATGCAGTGGTACTGAAGGGCGGCAAGGGAACCTGGGCAGACAAGGACCCGGATAATGGACCTTGCGAGAATATCATTGTTCAGGATTGTGAATACGGAAAGGTGCATGGATGTATGACACTGGGTTCAGAGTCGCTACACGACAAGAACGTGATTCTGCGTCGTTGCAAGGTGCATGAGGCCAACCGCGTAATCTGGCTGAAGATGCGCCCCGATACCCCTCAGCATTATGAGTATGTCAAGGTGAGTGAACTGACGGGCGACTGCGCTTCGTTCCTCGTGGTTCGTCCCTGGACACAGTTCTTCAAGCCTGAGAAGCGTGACGATATGCCCCTCTCGCAATGCAATAATATCATCATCCGTGACATCAAGATGGATTGCAGAAACTTCTTTGATGTAGGCAAGAGTGAGAAATACCGTCTCGTGGACTTCACTTTCGAGAATATCGATGTTACTGACCAGAAGAAGGCCTTCGATGCCTCGCTGATTGAGAACTGCGTGGTGAAGAACGTGAATATCAAATAGCACTATTGAATGATATTACAGGAAAACGGACATTTATCGTTGTCCGTTTTCTTTATTTCGTAATATCTTTGCCGAAAAACTATAACGAACTACAAAAAACGATGAAAAAAATCTGCTTATCACTTGTGTTGTTCATGCTGACGCTTTCAGCAGTAGCAACAGAGAGACAAAAATTGAACTTCAATGCCGACTGGCGTCTGGAAATAGGAGATTTCGCTGAGGCTGCCCGTCCTGACTTCGATGACTCGCAATGGAAGCGTGTCACACTGCCCTTTGCCTTCAACGGCGATGAGGCTTTCAAACTGGATATCGTTGACCTGACGGATACTGTTTGCTGGTATCGTAAGACTTTTGACCTAAAGAAATCAGATATTGCAGGCAAAGTGTTTGTTGAGTTTGAAGGAGCCCGCCAAGGTGCTGATGTCTACGTGAACGGACAGAAAGTAGGCTTCAGCGATAATGGTGTGATGGCCTTTGGCTTTGATATCACTTCATTCGTCAAAGCGGGTAGCAATGTGATGGCTGTGCGCTGTGACAACAGTTGGAACTATCGCGATCGCGTGCTGAACAGCCGTTACCAGTGGAACGACAAGAACTTCAACGCTAACTATGGAGGTCTGCCGAAGAATGTCTATCTGCACATCACCGACCGCCTCTATCAGACGCTGCCCCTCTATGCCAATCTGAAGACGGTGGGCACCTATATCTATGCTACTGATTTCGATGTGCCTAATCATAAGGCTACCATTCATGCTACGTCAGAAGTGCGTAACGAGGACGCGAAGGAGCGCTCTTTCACTTTCTTTGCCAAAATACTGGATATCGATGGTAAGGAGGTGGCACATCTGGATGGTGAGCGCTTCACGATGAAGCCTGGCGAGACGCGAACCGTATCTGTAGCCAAGGAGGTCAGCGGATTGCATTTCTGGTCGTGGGGCTACGGCTATCTGTATACCGTCAAGACCCTGCTGAAGGCTGACGATGGTTCGAAGATTGATGATGTAGTGACACGCACGGGCTTCCGTAAGACGGAGTTCAAAGAAGGTAAGTTCTATCTGAACGACCGCGTAATCATGGTTCATGGATATGCTCAGCGTACTTCCAACGAGTGGCCTGGCGTAGGTATCAGTGTTCCTGCCTGGCTGAGTGACTATTCAAACGACCTGGCTGTGAAGAGCGGCGGCAACCTGATGCGCTGGATGCATGTGTGCCCTTGGAAGCAGGATATTGAGTCGTGTGACCGCGTGGGAATGATGCAGGCAATGCCTGCTGGCGATGCGGAAAAGGACGTAGATGGCGCCCGTTGGCAGCAGCGTACCCAACTGATGCGTGAGGCCATTATCTATAACCGCAATAATCCTTCCATCATTTTCTATGAATGCGGAAACTTCCGTATCTCAAAGGAACACATGGAAGAGATGAAGCAGATTCGTGATGAGTTTGATCCCTATGGCGGACGAGCTATCGGTAGTCGTGAGATGTTGAACCGCCCTGAAGCTGAATATGGCGGTGAGATGCTTTATATCAACAAGAGCGGACAGAAGCCGATGTGGTCAATGGAGTACTATCGCGATGAAGGTCTCAGAAAGTATTGGGATGAATACAGCTATCCTTATCATAAGGAGGGCGATGGCCCCTTGTATCGTGGCGCCCCCGCACTTGACTATAACCATAATATGGATGCCCTGGCTTGCGGTATGGTGGAGCGCTGGCATGAATATTGGCTGGAGCGTCCCGGAACAGGCAGACGTGTCAGCTCTGGAGGCGTGAAGATTGTGTTTAGCGATACCAATACCCACCATCGTGGAGAGTCGAACTATCGCACCAGTGGCGTCACGGATGCAATGCGTATTCCCAAGGATGCCTTCTTTGCACATCAAGTGATGTGGGACGGATGGGTATCGCCTGAAAATGACCGCACTTATATTGTTGGTCATTGGAACTATAAGACTGGTACGGTGAAGCCTGTCTATGTTGTCTCTACTGGCGATGAGGTGGAACTCTTTGTCAACGGTAAGTCGCAGGGAAAGGGCGAGCGCTCCTTCCAGTGGCTGTTCACTTTCAAGGGCGTGAAATTCGAAGCTGGAAAGATTGAGGCAGTTGCCTATACGAACGGTAAGGAAACCTCACGCTATCAGATTGAGACAGTGGGAGAACCTTATCAGTTGAAGATGTCGGCTATTGAGAATCCTCAAGGCTTCAAGGCTGACGGTGCTGATATGGCTCTTGTACAGGTAGAAGTGGTTGACAAACAGGGTCGCCGCTGTCCGCTCGACAACACTATGATTCATTTCGCAATGCATGGCGAAGGCAAGTGGATAGGTGGTATCGCTACCCGCAATAATAAGGACTTCCTGAAAGACAGCGAGAAGAAAGATCCTTCGCTGCTCGATTCAGCCAATAAGAAGAATCTCAGCGACAACTATGTAGGAAAAATGTCTTTGCCCGTTGAGTGTGGCGTCAATCGTGTGTTTGTTCGCAGTACGCCAAATCCTGGAGAGATTGTTCTCTCTGTGACTGCCGAAGGCTTGCGCCCTGCTTATCTGACGCTGAAGACACAAAAGGCACCTGCTGCTGAGGTACTACCCGCTCTGACGCTAAAACCTGTACTGGATCGTGGAGAGACACCATCGGCTCCGTCTTATCGTGATAGTTTCACTACGGTTGATATCACGAAGGTGAAGGTAGGAAGTAACGAGGCAGATGCTCGTAATTCATTTGACGACAACGAGATGACGGAGTGGAAGAGCGATGGTCAGCGTGAAAATGCGTGGATAACCTATAAGTTAGCTCGTAAGGCAACCATCAGTGAGATAACCATGAAGCTTACAGGTTGGCGACAGAAGTGTTATCCGCTGGAGGTATATGCCGGAAAGCAGAAAGTATGGGAAGGCATTACCCCTGCAACACTTGGTTACGTTCACATTCAAATTGAGAAGCCTGTTGCTGCCAAAGAACTAACGGTTAAAATGGTTGCACCTGTTCAGGACAGCAAGAAGTTCGGACTCATTAAAGAGCTGGCAGGTGGTGCTGCCAACGAAATGGATCGCATGAAAAGTGCCAAGGGAAAGACTGAACTACGCATCGTAGAGATTGATTTATTGGAAAAGACGAAATAAATCCATCCAACTATTCCACTATCGGAAAATATTTCTTACCTTTGCAGTTAGTAAGTAAAAGCTAATTGTAAAGGTAAGATTTTTTATGATAAAACTATTCGTTCCAGGACGCCTCTGTCTGTTTGGTGAGCATACTGACTGGGCAGGACATTATCGCACCATGAATGCTGACATCGTGGCGGGTGCTGCAATCGTTACAGGTATTGAACAGGGTATCTATGCCGAAGTGGAGAAATCTACAATCTTCGAGGTACAGAGTACTGCTCCTTCCATGTCAGGACGTTGGCACGATTTCGCTTGCCGAATGGATGAGCAGGAATTGAAGCGCATAGCCCGTTCGGGAGATTTCTTCTGCTATTGTGCTGGTGTGGCTTCCTACATGCTGGAATGGTATAAGGTGGGTGGTGTGCGCATCAAGATCACAGACATGACACTACCTATGAAGAGTGGACTTAGTTCGAGTGCTGCCATCTGTGTGCTCGTGGCACGTGCGTTCAACTTATTATATAACCTGAACCTCAATACGATGGGGGAGATGAATATCGCATATGTGGGAGAGTTGCGCACTGCCTCACGTTGCGGACGTCTGGATCAGGCATGTGCCTTTGGCGTGAAGCCCAATCTCATGACGTTTGATGGCGACGAGGTTGAAGTACAGCCTCTGAATGTGAAGAAACAGTTGTATTGGGTCTTTGCTGATCTTTGCGGTGAGAAAAATACCATTAAGATTCTTTCTGACCTGAACAAAGCATATCCGTTTGCCACTACTGAACAGGAGAAACTGGAACATGAAGCCCTTGGCATCCGCAATCAGGAGTTCATACAGCGTGCAGTCAAGTATATGGCTGAAGGTGATCGCGAAGCTTTGGGAAGACTGATGACGGAGACAGAAGAACTATTCGATCGTCAGGTTGCCCCCATGTGTCCTGAAGAACTGACATCACCGAAGCTCAAGGCTGTATTGGCTGATGAACAGATTAAGGCTCTTACCTATGGCGGTAAGGGCGTAGGATCACATGGCGACGGTTCAGTGCAATTCCTTGCTCGTAGTGCAGAGGACCAGCAGAAACTGGTCGACTACCTCAACGCTCAGGGAATGCCAGCCTATTCGTTGACCATAAAGCCTGTCCACATGGTTCGGAAGGCGATTATTCCTGTGGCAGGCTTTGGTACTCGACTGTATCCCGCAACCCGCTCTATCAAGAAGGATTTCTTCCCCATAGCTTGTCCAGACGGAATGGTGCGCCCTGTCATCCTGATTCTTCTGGAAGAGTTGCTGCAGAGTGGTATTGAAGAGATCTGTCTCGTCTTGGGTAGCGAGGAAGAGCGCCAGATGTATGCCGATTTCTTCGAGCGTCCGTTGTCGCAGGAACACCTGCGCAAGCTCAATGCTGAGAGTCAGGAATATGAAAACAGAATACTTGATATTGGAAAACGTCTCCACTATGTCTATCAGAAGGATAAGCGTGGATTCGGTCATGCTGTCTATCAAGCTGCTGAGTTTGCTCACGGAGAGCCTGTTCTGCTGATGCTGGGCGATACTTTATATCGTACGACATCGAACAAACCATGTGCCCTACAGCTCATTGAGGCTTATGAGCGTTGTAACTGTCTGACCCTTGGACTCTATCCTGTTGACGTGAAGACGGTTAGCCACTTTGGTATTATGAGTGGTGTATGGGAAGACAAGCAATGCACGAAACTGCAGGTCACATCACTCAATGAGAAGCCTAAGGCCAGCTATGCTGAGGAATTCTTGGGCGTTCGTGGCATCAATGGCGAGAAAGAGTATTGCTCTGTGTTCGGACAGTATATCCTGACCCCCGAAGTATTCCAGCAGTTGGAGGCAGATATACGCAAGGCAGATGCTGAGGGTGATATGACTCATGAAATTGAACTGACCTCGGCTCTTGATGCTGTTCGACAGCGTTATGGCATGATGGGTATTCGTCTGCATGGTGAACGCTTTGATATGGGTAACCCAGCAGCCTTTGTCGATACCGTTTCAAAGTTCAGTAGCGTGAGATGAGTAAGGACACTTTTATATTTGATCTTGACGGAACATTGCTTGATACGCTGAAAGATCTGGCTTCGTCAACGAATTTTGCACTGCGGCAATGCGGAATGCCAGAACATTCGATAGACGATATCAGACAATTTGTGGGCAATGGTGTCAGGAAGTTAATTGAAAGAGCGGTTCCTAATGGCGCTGAGAACCCGCAGTTTGAGGATGTGTTTGAATCATTTCGTATTCATTATCTGGAGCATTCGTTAGATACAACCTGTCCATACGAAGGAATTCCTCAACTATTGACGGAACTGAAACGGCAGGGGTGCAAGATGGCCGTAGTGAGTAATAAGATGATGGCTGCCACGCAGGAACTGGTGGCTCATTTCTTTCCTGAAATCGAGGTGGCAATAGGCGAGAACGAACAACAAGGTATTAAAAAGAAGCCTGCACCGGATATGGTGTTTGAGGCTCTCAAGCAGTTAGGCGTAGAAAAGGAAAGAGCATTATATGTAGGTGATAGCGATGTAGATTTGCTAACGGCGATGAATGCTGGCATTCCTTGTGCCAGTGTGCTTTGGGGGTTCCGTGATCGCACATTCTTAATGCAGCATGGCGCTCATCTGTTTGTGGAACGACCTGAAGAATTGTTAAGGATAAGATAAAGATGATTGATTTCCTGAATCCAAGGGCAGCTGCTTTCCTGAATCCAAGGGCTACTGCCTTCCTGAAATTCAAGGGTTACTAGTTTTCTGAAATTCAAAGATTATTGCTTCCGTGCTCCGTATGATGAAAGGTGGTGTCGCTCTTGTCTATACGGACAATGTTCTTCATCATGCGCCAAACCAATGTAGGCAGGGCAAACGCCTTGCTGAAAAGTGATGCCGTCAGGAGTTGACGCGGAATTGCGATGAAGAGAGCAAGGCAAAGACAAGCAAACAGTGCCCACCACTTGATAGCGTACTGCCAGGAGCAGAAGGTGATGATACAGGCAATGACGGGTAGTAGTACAAGCAGAATGCTACGTGGGATAAGTGCTTGCTGAATAGTCTTGTCGATATAGTTGATATTGCCAGTACGGAGAGCATACGGAATCTTGGGAAGCATGCTGAACAGCGCTTGAATCTGTCCAGTCATCCAGCGCAATCGCTGTCGTTGAAAATTGTCACTGGAACTGACCTTTTCATCCATGACAAAGATGTCTTCCTCATATTTAATATAGATACCATCGAGCAGGAGTAATGATTCCAACTCACGGTCCTCAACGGCAGTCGAGAGATGGGAAACATGATCGTGGAACCATTGGTAATCGAAACACATGCCTGAGCCAATGAGTGCTGATGAAAGGCCGATGTTGTTATGGGCGCGACGGAAAATGGAATTGTTGATTTCCTCGCTTACGCCATCAAGGGCGGCAATATTATTGTCTGCATTCTTAGCTGTCCGATGACACTGGATTGCATCATAGCCTTGAAGACAAACAGCATGAAGGCGGCTGAGGAATGTGGGCTGTACGATATTGTCTGCATCAAGGATGACAACGCGGTCGTATGTCTGGACATCAAATGCTCCTTGAGCAGATTCTTGATCGATATGCTGCATAACGAATTGCAAGGCTTTCGCTTTGGAACTTTTTTCAAAGTCGGGCTGAAGGAGCGTGATTTCTTGAGTAGAGAGACGTTCGTTGGTAGCTGGTTGCATGTGATCAGAGACCACAACAATTCGATACGAATGTTGTGGATAGTCTTGATGGAGAATCGCCTCTACGCTTTGACAAATGACACGATCCTCACGATATGCGGGGATTATCACGAGGAACCGGGTATAATCATGCGATTCCTGTTGAACAGACAGTGGACCTTTTCGCCGCCAGGAGAAGAGAGCGAAGAAGAGGATGTAACCTACTGAGCCGGCTAAGGCCATCCAAAGTAGTAACTCCGTAATATGAAGGACTTGCCAAACCATGATTATTTCTTCTTAGGAAGGAGCATGCGGACAAAGCGTGATGTAGACTTGATACGAGTCTCTGACTCGCTGGCACCAACATGCAGGATGTTCAACAGTCCCCACATAATGACAATTGGTGCGTTCAGGAAATCACGGTCCCAGTTCTTATCTACCAATTCATCGGGGGTAGCCAGAGAGTATGCGAACATCAAAACGGCTCCTGCTGCCCACCACTTGATAACCATACTGAAATAGATGAATGGCAGGAATATTCCCATTACCATGATAATACCCATTACAATAGTGCGAGGGATGAGAATCCACTGGATGATCTTATCGGCAAAATCGTAGTGGTGGTTGACGATTGACCAAGGGAGATAGCGAAGGTTGTTGATGAGTGAATGTAGTTGATCGACTCCCCAACGGCCACGCTGTTCCTTGAACGAGCGTATCTTGCGCGTTTTTTCATCGTAGACGTGTATCGTTTCGAAATAGTCAATATAGATATCCTCCTTGAGCAACATGGCTTCCAGCTCCTTTGTTCCACCATCTGTACGGACTTTCATGATATGCTCCTTGAACCATTCGAAGTCATAGATAGCGCCTGAACCGTTTAAGGCGGAAGAAAGTCCCAACGCATTATGACCTCTACGGAAAATTGCATTGTTGATTTCCTCGAAGATGGTATCAAGGCGTGCTATTGAGGTGTCACGGTTACGTGAGAGCCTGTGTACCTGAATAGCCTTTGTTCCTGCCGATTCAAAAGCATCGTTCACCTGTTCAAGGAACTCGGATTCTATAATGTTGTCAGCATCAAGCACAATCACTGCATCGTAAATCTTGAACTGTGGGAGGTTCAGAATTGCGTATTGGATTGACTTGGTCTTAGAACTCTTGTCAAAATCGGGGGTTAGCAGGGTGATAGGTAATTGTGCTAACCGCATATTAGTCATCTCACTTTCATGATCAGAGACCACAACAATATCGAATAGTCGTTGTGGATAGGTCTGACCCAATACAGAGTTGATTGATTGAAGTATGACCTCATCTTTTCTGTGTGCGGGGATGATAATAATAAATCTTTTCTGGTATTTCGCCTTTGAGAACTCATTGTGACGTCCAAAGACATTGGCTATGGTGAATACAAGGACGTATAGCACCGTGAGCGCTACAAAGAAGAATAGGATGCCGTCAAAGATGAATAATATCCACCAGAAATCCATAGTACATACAAATTTGTTGCAAAAATAGCTATTTTCTTCAAATTATGCAAGAAATAAGGACTATTTCCGCTATTTTTCACGTACTCCTTGTCTTCCACATATAAAGTCTCTGACCCCTGCAAAGGCTGCCTTCATGAGATCGAAGCGTCTTTGGATGATATATTTGATGATATCACGAGACATAACCAGACCTATCAGATAGAGGTAAGTGAGTGGACGTTGCCAACAAGAGAGGTTCCTACGGGCAAAGAGCAGTCGGTTGCGAGTGATATAATAGGTTCGCAGTGGACTGTTCTGGCCTGTACTCTTGCTCTCTTTGTGATAAATGGTTAATGCGGGGTCGTACCAGATGGTGAAACCCGCTCTGCGGAACATGACAGACCAATCGAGCTCTTCATAATAAAGAAAATAACATTCGGGCATCATACCAGCATGTTGAAGTGCTTTCCTGCTAACGAGCATGGCTGCTCCATGGGCGTAAGGAGTAGGGTGGGCTGTGTTGTATTGTCCGTTGTCCATCTCGTTAAACCCAATGGCGCTGTTTCGCATCGTAATAGTAGTCAGAGGCGTGTAGCCGGCAAACTGGATAGGCTGGGGTTCCCAGAAGAATCGTATCTTCGGACAAATCATTCCAATATTCGGGTCGCTCTCCATTCGCCTGATGAGCAATTCAATCTTGTCAAAATGCTCACCATCGTGTTTAGAGAGTCCTTTGGTGACATCATCGATGACAGTATCGTTATTGATGAAGAACAGGAAATCGCCTGTAGCCGATTTGATTCCCAGATTATTACCACCGGCAAAGCCAAGGTTCTCCTCGCTGCGAATGGCTGTCACACAGGGAAGTAGTGAACCTGATGGGGTGGGATAGCGTTGGGAGATGATGGCGGCCTCATTCGTCTTTGACCCATTGTCGACAACTATCACCTCTGACTGAATCTGCAAAGAGATGATAGAGTCAATCAGTGCACAGGTGTCTTCCAGTCCGTTGTAATTGACCGTTATAAATGATAGCTTATACTCTGCTTGCACGTTTCTTTTCAAGTTTTAACCGTTTCTCTTCCTCCTGCTTTGCGAATAACTTTTCTTCGTAGGCCACCCATTCGGGTTCCATCTGAGGAAGTACATATACTATGGCAAGGGTACCGAAGAAGATTAAGCCATTAGGATACTGATAGAGTACTTGGTTACCGTAGCCGCCGAGTTGCATGGCGGCAAAGGCCCCGCAAATACCTGCTCCAACTCCCATGAGCGACCTTGTTTTTAGTTTGAAGAAAACAATCCAACAGGCTCCGAGGAACATGATTGCCATCGAAACAAGGAATACGGTGATGCCTATAGCACCTGTGCGAATCCAGATGAAGATGTATTCTGAGTCGGGAGGCAAGGTGGACAGTTTCCTGAACTTGTTGTTAGACGGCACATTGTCCATGCCCATACCAATACCTATTCCCCACGGAGCATCCGCCATGTATTTCTTCATGACAGCCTGGTTAATCTTACGCTGTTCGGTTGATGCTTCATTTTTGTTGAAGGCCGATCTCATGCGTCTTATCTGCTGGTTGCCATTACCGATATTGGTAAAGATAAGCATGAATGCGAATAGCGCAAATACAATGGCAGACGGAACAGCAATCTTCACCGATTTAGACAATACAATGAACACTGCCAGACCGAATCCCAGACAGAAGATTGCTGTTCGGGTACCTGACTGGAACATGCCCCACATAACGATGAATGCCGTGAATAGGTAGAAAAGACGTTCTTTCCTGATTCGTGTGGTGATACTCAGTACAATGAAGGTCGTAGCTGTCGCAGCAGCATTACATCCGTAGTTGGCTGCATCAGAGAAAGTAGAGAAATATCTGATCAGGGAGCCGCCCTGTAAGATGTGGGTAGTATTGGATGCTAGCCATGCACTCTCCGCAGGCGTGAATCCCATGTTCTTCTGTTTATAGGTCCATAAGGCGGAAAAAATGGATAGACCAGCCCATAGTTTAAAGAGTTTTTTCAGTCTTTCAGGCGTATTGATGTATACGGTAAATACCAGGATAATCCACATCAGTTGGAAACAGAGCAGTCGGTAGCCCGCAAACCATGCACCTACGTTGTATCCGAGTCCGCAGGTGTCGTTGAATATCTCTATGAGTCCAAAGCTGCACCAGATGACGATGCCAAGCATCATCAGGTTCATAGCACGCCCGAATTTCGGATCTTTGGAAGAGTCAATCACTGCCATCATCAGCAGCAGCACTTCCAGTGCTTCATCATAGAGTGAGGTAGGTATGCCAGCAGGGAGATATCTGTGGCGTCCTGCAAAGTGAATGAAATAGTTGACGATAAACAGTACCCAGAAAAGCGTCATGCTTTGTCTGAAGCCGAGGATGACAACCAGCAGGACAATGGGGATAGCACAAACAACAGCGAAAGCTGGAAATCCAGAATTGATGAGCTGGTAGATGGACAAGGCAAACAAGAGGAGGAGAAAGACTCCTCTTCTTCCACCAAATTCAGATGATGCATTGCTATTGCTGTAGGCTATCTTCATAGGCTACATAGCGCCCTTAACGGGCATGACTATTCTCGATGGCTGTCAGACCAAGTTGAGAAATTCTGTATACAAAGTTGTTGAACTTCGTATATGGCGGCAGCTGACCTACGAACTCTTCCACAGCATAACGGTTAGCCTCTGTGAGATACATGAATAGCGTGTTCGGATTGGTCAGTCGCGATTGAATCTCTTTCAATGCCTTCTGGTCCACATCTTTCCAGGTACGGTTGGCACGCGTTACCATCAGATTGATGGTTCCCATATTCAGTAGGGTAGACGAAATGGAGTTGTCATCAAGGTTCGGATACTCGATGATGGCAATTTCGTTAGGCTGGATATCTGGGCAGAGGTCTTTCACGTCTTTTGCCATAATATATCGGCTATCCTCAGCAAGGAAGTCTTCGTCATAGGTGAGGCGTCGCACTTGCAATCCGATAGACACCCAGTAGTTCTCCAGTTCCTGTGCCAGGTAGCTCTTTCCGTTGGCAGCGTCAGTAGAGAGCAAGTTCAGCACGTTCTGCTGTCCTTTCTGGAAATGAGGCAGCAGTGCCTTGCTGAGCTGGCGGAGAGCCATATCACTGATTGTCTTGTTGAAGCGGCGGTAGCGCAAGGTGCTCTCCTTGGGGAAGCAGCCCATCACTGGGATCTTCGTGATACGTTCTGAGCGCATACGGTCACGCAAGGTGCGATCGAGCAGTTCGATAATGAAGAAGTAGATGGCTGTCATGAAGAAGGTGAGCATGAAAGCACCCAAGAGAATCATCATGCGATTTGATGATTGTGCGTTGAGTGGGAACATGGGCGGGTTCAGGATGCTCAGGGCGGCTGTCGACATCTGCAGGTTGCGCTGGCGCAGACGGGCTGCGTTCAAAGCGCGTAACATCTCCCTATAGTTACCTTCAATAAAGGTGATATGACGGTTCTTGCGCTCCAGCGTAGCACCGATGGGAGAGAATTTGTCATACTGCTCGTCCAGATATTGGCGCATGATATCCTGGGCGGTGATTTCAGCATTTGTCTTCTCAAGCAGTAACATTTGGTCAAGCCATTTGTCAATCAGTGATGAGGCCTTCACACCTGTATCAGTATTATAGGTGTTGCGCTCAATGGTTCGTGTCAGTTCACGTACCTGTGAGGTGGCTTCGCGCAACTGTCGTTCAGCCTTTGCCAATTCGTATTGGGCTTCAGAGTCAGTACCGCCGTTCTCGCTGTTCATCAGACGCAGATTTGAAATACGTGACTGCAGACGGGAGATATCGCGTACCATCGAAGTAAATTCCTTGTTCGACTCAATAATCTGTGCACGGTCGCCCAGCTGTTTCTTCAGATAAGCTATCAGCGCCTGAGTCGTCACGGTATTCATGCGCAACTCATTAACGGCTATCTGCTGCTGACTCTCCAGCATGGTCAACTGTTTGGTCTGTTCATCGTAGTTGATGATGCCATGCTTCATGTTGTATCGAATCAAGTCGTTCTCTGAGTTGGTGAGCTGCTTGTACAGACGGGCCACCTCACGTTCGAAGAACTTGATAACATTGTGGGTCTCACCATAGCGAAGGTGTTGATATTGACGTGTGAATACTTCGTTGAGAATATCCAGCGTGTTGTAGGTGATGCCAGGGTCGTTGGCAGAGTAGGCGATATCAATCAGGTCACTATTGTTAATCTGTAGGACCTTCAGCTGAGCTGTGATATTGTCAATGCCAAAATACTGGTGACTATTCAGAATACCGAACAGATAGTTGTCTTGTGAGGCTTTCTCGTGCGCCTTCAGGTTGGCATATGTTGCATTCTCGCTATTGTGGTTGATAAGTGCTTTTACGTCTGCTGGTACGCTGGCCTCTAAGTTGCGGAAATGCTCGGCTGTAATGTAGTTGTTGTCTTTTTTCGGGTTGCCGTACATCATGCAGCGTGCAAAGAGTCGTAGTGAAACCTCATGGATGGTGTTGTCACTTTGGATGATTAGCATTAGGTTCTGCATGTTTGTCTGGGCATTACCGCCAGCAATACCCGAACCGCCTTCCAGGTTGTATCCTGTGATCATACCAGTATAGATGGTGGTATTGGCATCATACTGTCGCTCCATGTTGCGCGTCAGAAACCATGCGATAATCAGTGAGATCATCGGTAGAATAACAAGATACCATCTTATCTTATATAGGAATCTGACGATATATCTGAAAATATCCATAGTGTCTACAATTATGTCATTATAGTATGTTGCAGTCAGAGGGGCTCTTTTTATTTGCCTTTTGCAGCCTTATTGTCTTGTGCTGCTTTGGCGGCAGCCTTCTTCGCTTTTTCAGCTTCTCTGGCCTCTTTCTTTTCTCTTGCTTTTTCTGCTTTCCAGAAAGCTTTCTCTATTTCCTCCTGTTCCTCAGCTTTTTCCTTGATTTGCTTCTGGACGACTTTGTTTTCTTTCCTGATTTGCTTCACCGTCTTGTGCTGTCCGCTTTCAAGGGTAATCTCTGTTGTCGTATTCGTCAGGATAGGCGTATGGGAAAGGATTTCGAGTGTTACGATATCCGTGGTAATCTGTGTGAGCAGACCCTGATAGGTGTTCACAGCGTTCTGACCTCTCAGACTACTGTATGCGTATTCACCAATGGCCATGTTGCCTTGGTGGAACTCCTCTTCTTCCAGTGAGTTGGCACCCTGATAGATAGCAGCACTGATACCTGCCGTTTTCAAGGCTGTCAGGTTGTTGGTGATGCGGATGTAGAGTGTGGCAATTTGTAGCTTTAAGTCGTCGAAGGCTTTGTCCTTTTTGATTTGAGCCTCTTCAACGACCAGTCTTTTTCTTTTCACTGAATGGGTAAGGTCGAGGATATCTTCCAGCGGTACATTGACGTTGACACCGATGTTCCAGTAGCTTTGTTCTGAGCCTTGAAACTGGTATATCATCGTGCTGTAAGTAGACGAGTTGTTTCCCCACATATCCGTTTTTCCATAGCTGTAGCTGGCATGTCCGTTCACGTAGGAGAAGATATGTTTTTTCTGTTTGGTTACCTCTGCCTGTGCAATTTCTTGCTGTTTGGCCATTTGCAGAATGGATGGGTTGGCCTTTGCATTCTCAAAGAGTACAGCGAGGGGTGGCAGATGGAAATCCGAGAAGTTGATATCCTTACTGAAACTGGAATCAAAGAAGCCTGCGCTGATACCACTATCATCAAATGTCTCCTGTGCCATGGCGTTTGTTCCGATGGCAAGTGAGATGATGGTTAGGAATAGCCTTCTTATTTTTTTCATTTCTTTCTTACTGGTATCTGATATGGTGTTATACGTTCTCTGACTGGATGAAAGAGAATAATGTTCGCCAGATAATTTTCATGTCGAGTAAGAAGCTGTATGTCTGTCCGTACTGGATATCCAACTGTTTGCGCTCATCAGCCGACATTGCTCCGCCCTTGCCGCGTTCTTCCACCTGCCACAGTCCTGTGAGACCTGCGGGTGCTACAAATCGGTCAATGCTTGCATCTGCAGTCAGCTTCTCTGCCTCATAGAGTGGGAGAGGGCGATTGCCGACTACCGACATGTCACCCCTGAGAATGTTGAATAGCTGCGGCAGTTCGTCGATGCTGGTCTTACGGATGAATCTTCCCACTTTCGTTATGCGGGGGTCGTTCTCGATTTTGACGAAGGCATTATTGATTTCGTCTTCCTTCTGTTTGTTGAAGTCTGTCTCTGACACAACGAAGTCATCGCCTACGAGCATCACCTCGTCATCGCTGATCATCATGTCTGAGTCTACTCCCATGTCGAACATTGCCTGTTCTGCCTCTTCTCCCAGTGGCGAAGTGATCATCACCTTCGTCTCGTCATCCTTATGCTCTGCATATTGATTGTTATTCTTGCTGAGCTCTTTCAGGCGCTTATCAGCATCATTATACATGGAGCGGAATTTCAGGAAGTCGAAGACGGCATAGTTGGTTCCCACTCGTTTTGAACGGTATAAGATAGGACCTTTGGGGTCTTCAATCTTGATGGCCAGTGCGGTAATGATAAGTACTGGTGACAGGATGATGATGGAGAGTATGGACACAATAATGTCAAATGTGCGTTTCCATGCAGGAATCTTGAAACGCAGCATTTTCTGTTTTGAGATATTGTTGTCGAAGAGTATGCTCTCACGATCGCAGATGAATTGCAATTTCTTGTTCAGGTCTGTCACAGAAGCATTCACATCGAGTGTGTCATTAATACCGCATTGCTGGTAAATGCCGCGTTCCTCGTCGTTCATGGGCGCTGTCAGCAGGATGACGTAGATATTTTTGCAATTATTGCGCAGATAGGTGATGGCAGTGACATCTTCGGCATGTACAGACTTCTCGACAAACACGATAAAGTGGTCATCAGCATTCTTGGAGGTACATGCGAGTGCAGCCTCCTTGTAGTTGCTGGTCATTCTGACCTGTCTGCCCGGAAGATATTTCAAGCGCTCCTCTGTCTGAGGATTTTTCCCTAAATAGACGACACCAATCATTTTATATAATAATGTATATAATTAGATAGGTTCGCGCGTGAATTCCTTAATTATAAAAGGTTAAAGCCCGTGCGAAAGAATTGTATTTATTACTTTAAGGCAGAATCTTCTTGACTCTGATCTTCAACTCCATTGGATTGAAGGGCTTCACGATGTAGTCTTCGGCACCAATCTCCAACAGGCGGATTCGCTCGCTGGTGGAGTCCTCGCTGGAAAGCATGATGACGGGGATGTGGCGGAACAACTCATTCTGTTTGATCCATTCCAAGAAATCGTCACCGCGCATGCCCGGCATACGGATGTCGGAAATAATCAAATCAGGCGTATTGCCTGCCTGTAACCACTTGACGCCTTGCAGACCGTCTGGTAACCACTGTACGTCGTAATCACTCATCAAATAAATCGAGAGAACTTTTGCAATTGTCTCTTTGTCGTCAAGGATTAAAATTTTCTTTTTCATATATGAAATACGTATTTAATAATCAAAAGATTTTCGATTCTAACGTGCAAAGTTAGAAAAAATATTGTAATAGCGTGCAAAATATGGAAAAAAAAACATTTTTTTTGCCAAATTCTTTGTTGACATGAAAAAAAATAGGGAAATTTGTGGCTGAATCGTATTATGAATGAAGATAAACCAAAAACATTATTATAATGGCGACAAGATATCTTTTAGGATTTGATGTAGGCAGTTCGTCTGTCAAGGCATCGCTCGTTAACGCCGATAACGGCAAGTGTGTATCATCAGCTTTCTTCCCTGAGAAAGAGGCTCCTATTATGGCTTCTAAGGCAGGATGGGCAGAACAGGAACCCGACTCTTGGTGGCAATATGCCAAGCAGTCTCTGCAGAAGATTATGGCTGATGCCCATGTGAAGGGAGAGGAGATTTGTGCCATCGGTATCTCTTACCAGATGCATGGTCTCGTCTGTGTTGACAAGGATTTGAAGCCCCTGCGCCCTGCTATAATCTGGTGTGACTCTCGTGCAGTACCTTATGGTGAGCGCGCTTTCCGTGAGTTGGGAGCTGATCAGTGTCTGAGCCATCTGCTTAACTCTCCAGGTAACTTTACCGCAGCGAAGTTGGCATGGGTGAAAGAGAACGAACCCGACACTTTCAACCGGATTTATAAGATCATGCTTCCTGGCGATTATCTTGCTATGCGTCTCAGTGGCACGGTAAATACTACTGTCAGTGGCTTGTCTGAGGGCATGTTCTGGGATTTCAAGGAGAATTGTGTTGCTCAGTTCTTGCTGGATTACTATGGTATTCCCGCTTCGTTTATCCCCACCATTGTCCCCACTTTCTCAGAGCAGAGTGCTGTCTCAGCTGCAGCAGCCGCCGAATTGGGTCTGAAAGCCGGTACACCAATTACCTATCGTGGTGGCGACCAGCCCAATAATGCCCTCTCCCTGAACGTGTTTGAACCTGGCGAGATTGCAGCTACTGCAGGTACTAGTGGTGTCGTCTATGGTGTGTTGGGCGAGATTGGCTATGATGCCAAGAGTCGCGTGAACACTTTTGCCCATGTCAATCATGCTGCTGCCGACCCCCGTCTGGGTGTGCTGCTCTGCATCAATGGTACAGGTATCCTGAATGCCTGGATGCACCGTAATGTGACCTTCGACATGGGGTATGCCGAGATGAACGACCTGGCTGCTCAGGCACCTATCGGTAGTGATGGCGTTTGCATCATGCCTTTCGGTAATGGAGCTGAGCGTGTGTTGGAAAATAAAGAACTGGGCTGTTCTATTCATGGTTTGAACTTCAACAAGCATGCCCGTCCGCATCTGGTTCGTGCTGCTCAGGAGGGCATTGTGTTCTCTTTCTGTTACGGTATGGAGATTATGGGACAGATGGGTATGAACATCCAGAAGATTCATGCAGGCAAGGCCAATATGTTCCTGTCGCCCCTGTTCCGCAATACGTTGGCAGGTGTCAGCGGTGCTACTATTGAACTTTATGAAACTGATGGCTCCGTAGGTGCAGCCAAGGGCGCCGGTATGGGTGCAGGCCTCTACAAAGACCATAACGAAGCTTTCTCAACGCTTGAGAAGTTACAGGTCATCGAGCCAGATGCTGCTCAGCGTGATGCTTACCTGACAGCTTACAACAAATGGAAAGAAGTACTGAAAAAGCAAATATAATATTGAAGATTACGATTGAGGAGCGCTTGCTCCATTTTAAGCAACCAGCAGGAACGTCGCGTGGTATTTATACTGTCCGGCGTTCTTGGCTTGTTCGTATGTCTGATGGCGTGCGGAGTGGGGTGGGTGAGTGTGCACCGCTGCCTGATTTGAGTTGTGATGCCCTTCCGCCCGAACAATATGTGGAGCAATTACAGCAGTTCTGCCGGATAGTTGAACAGACTGGTACGATTGATGTTGAGGCTTTGCGCGACTATCCCTCTATGCTGTTTGGCTTAGAGACGGCTCTGCTTGCCTTTCAGCATGCTGACAGTCAGTGTCCTTCCCCCTCTTCATTACCTATTCTTTATGAGAATCCCTTCTCGCGTGGCGAAGTGGGCATTCCTATCAATGGCTTGGTGTGGATGGGTTCTTATGAGGAGATGCTTCAGCGTATGGAAGAGAAACTCTCCCAAGGCTTCCATTGTGTGAAGTTGAAGGTGGGTGCCATTGATTTCGATCGTGAGATGGAACTCATCCAACTTATCCGTAGCCGTTTCTCGCATCATGAGGTGGAACTGCGTCTCGACGCCAATGGTGGGTTCAAACCAGACGAAGCACTTTACAAGTTGGAATTGCTTTCCCAATATGCTATTCATTCTATTGAACAACCCATCCGTCAGCGCCAATGGTCTATGATGGCTGAGTTATGTCGCGAGGCGCCGTTACCCATCGCTCTTGACGAGGAACTCATTGGCGTGAATGATCCCGATAACAAGCGTCAGATGCTGCGTTTCATCAAGCCTGCTTATATTGTCTTGAAACCTTCGCTCCACGGAGGTATGGCAGGCTGCCGGGAATGGATTGAGATAGCACGTGAGGAAGGGATCGGTTCTTGGATAACCTCTGCCCTTGAGAGCAATATCGGGTTGAATGCCATTGCACAGTTCTGTGCCGATGTGTATGGCCCGTCTGTTCGTATGCCACAGGGACTTGGTACCGGACAACTGTTTATTGATAATATTCCCATGCCCCTCACCATTCGTGGCGATGAATTGTGGGGATGTTGAAGTTTTTGGTTTAGTGTTGAGAGTTTAGAGACTTTAGTTGGGGGAATGACGTTATCAGAGTTTCTGTCTGAATGGAATAATGCTTCCGATGTTGTGCTGGTGCATACTAGTGGGTCTACGGGGGTCCCGAAACCTCTATGGGTTGAGAAACGACGCATGGAGGCTTCAGCCCGAATTACTTGTGATTTCCTGAATCTTCGTCCTGGCGATGTTGCCCTGCTCTGCATGTCGCTTGATTATATTGCAGGCAAGATGATGGTGGTTCGTTCACTGGTAGCCCAACTCCAATTGATCAGCGTTGAGCCTTGTGGTCATCCGCTGGCGAATGTGCACGATTCTATTGATTTTGCAGCGATGGTTCCCCTGCAGGTCTATAACTCACTTCAAGTTCCTGAAGAGCGCCAGCGACTCATGCAAATACGCCATCTTATCATCGGTGGTGGAGCTGTTGACGATGCAATGGCTTGCCAACTGCGCAGTTTTCCCTATGCCGTTTGGAGTACGTATGGTATGACAGAGACGTTGTCGCATATCGCACTCCGACGGTTGAGCGGTCCTGATGCCAGTGAGTGGTACGCTCCATTCCCTTCTGTCTCTGTTTCACTATCTGCTGAGGGCTGTCTGGTGATTGATGCCCCACAGGTGTGTGCCGAGCGTCTCGTGACCAACGATGTGGCAGAATTACGCTCCGACGGACGTTTCCGTATTCTGGGGCGCAGGGACAACACCATCTGTTCTGGTGGTCTGAAGATACAGATAGAAGAAGTGGAGCGCCTGTTGGCTCCCCACCTCTCTGACTCTTTTCTGATTACTAAACGAAAGGATGAGAAGTTTGGCGAAGCAGTAGTCCTGCTTACTGTTGGCGATCCTCTTGCAGCGCAATCTGTCTGCCAGCGTGTGCTGCCCAAACACTGGGTGCCTCGCCATTATGTGCAGGTGTCAGTAATTCCTCTTACCGAGACAGGAAAGCCAGCGCGCAAAAAAGCAGAAGAATTAGCATTATAATCCTTCTGCTCTTTCCGAACTTCGCAGAGTCCTTATTCCTGGCTCTTAAACTTCGCAGAGTCCTTATTCCTCCATCAGCTTACGATAACGTGCACGCTTGGGCTCCTCAATTCCCAGACGCATTGCTTTGTTTGCCTCGTATTCAGAGTAGTTTCCTTCGAAGTAGAACACATCCCCTGGATTCGTGTCCTTCTCGCCTGAAGCTCCTTCGAATGCCAGGATATGTGTGCAGATTCGATCCAGGAACCAACGGTCGTGACTGATGACTACAGCACAGCCTGCGAAAGCCTCCAGACCTTCCTCCAGTGCACGCAGTGTATTCACGTCGATATCGTTGGTTGGCTCGTCAAGCAGAAGTACGTTGCCTTCCTGTTTCAATGCGATGGCGAGATGCAGGCGGTTTCGCTCACCACCCGACAGCACACCGCATTTCTTCTCCTGATCTGTTCCGCTGAAGTTGAAACGTGACAGGTAAGCCCTCACGTTGACATCCTTGCCACCCATGCGGATTGTCTCGTTGCCACCGCTTACCACCTGGTAGACACTCTTGTTCGGGTCAATATCCTTGTGCTGCTGGTCTACGTAGGATAGTTTTACTGTTTCTCCCACTGCGAATGAACCTGCATCAGCCTGTTCCAGTCCCATGATCAGACGGAAGAGTGTGGTCTTACCCGCACCATTGGGACCAATGACGCCTACGATGCCGTTAGGAGGCAGTACGAAGTTCAGGTCACTGAACAGTGTCTTCTCGCCATAAGCCTTTGCAACATGTTCTGCCTCGATGACCTTATTGCCCAGACGCGGACCGTTGGGGATGAAGATCTCCAGCTTCTCCTCCTTCTGTTTCTGTTCCTCGTTCAGCATCGTCTCGTAGCTGTTCAGACGTGCCTTACCCTTGGCGTGGCGCGCTTTCGGGGCCATCCTTACCCATTCCAGCTCGCGTTCCAGTGTCTTGCGTCGTTTTGAGGCAGCCTTCTCTTCCTGGGCCAGTCGCTGACTCTTCTGTTCCAGCCACGATGAGTAGTTGCCCTTCCAAGGGATTCCCTCTCCTCGATCCAGTTCCAGAATCCATTCTGCCACATCGTCCAGGAAGTAGCGGTCGTGGGTTACGGCAATGACCGTTCCTTCGTATTGCTGCAAGTGCTGTTCCAGCCAGTCGATAGATTCCGCATCCAGATGGTTCGTCGGCTCGTCAAGCAGCAGCACATCGGGCTTCTGTAGCAGCAGTCTGCATAGCGCCACACGGCGTCGCTCACCGCCTGAGAGGTTCTCAACGCTCCAGTCGCCTGGCGGACAACGCAGTGCTGCCATCGCACGGTCCAGTTTCGAGTCCATGTTCCACGCATCAGTAGCATCGATGATGTCCTGCAGTTCAGCCTGTCGCTGCATCAGTTTGTCCATCTTGTCGGGATCTTCGTAATATTCGGGCAGTCCAAACTTCACGTTGATTTCGTCGTATTCCTTCAGCACGTCATATACATGTTGCACGCCTTCCATCACGTTCTCCTTCACCGTCTTGGTCTCGTCAAGTGGAGGGTCCTGTGGCAGGTAGCCGACGGAATAGCCTGGACTCCATACCACGTTGCCCTGATACTGCTGGTCCAGTCCTGCAATGATTTTCATAAGCGTTGACTTACCGGCACCGTTCAGACCGATGATGCCGATTTTTGCTCCATAGAAGAAACTGAGGTAAATGTTTTTGAGCACTTGCTTCTGGTTCTGCTGAATGGTCTTGCTCACTCCGACCATTGAGAAGATAACTTTCTTGTCGTCTACTGTTGCCATAGATGGGATATTGATGAGTTAATTGAAATTTGTCGCAAAGATAGTAAAAAGTTTGCATAAAACGCTTATATTTCGGGATTATTTCCTAAATTTGCACTCAAATTCGAACTCACAAGCATTATGATAAGGATATTTTACAAGTTTTCGTTCCGTATCTCGGCAGTCCTTCTGCTCTTGGCAGTCATTGTCTCTGGCTATGCTCAGTCGGCTGCTGTCGATGATGTGCGCAATCGTGCTATCCGTGTGGGTGTGATGCTCCCCTTGCACGATGATAACGGTGATGGTCGCCGTATGGTGGAGTACTATCGTGGTGTGCTGATGGCGTGCGACAGTCTGAAGAAACTGGGTGTTTCTACCGATGTCTTTGCGTGGAACCTGTCTGAGGATGGTGATGTTAGCAAACTGCTGGATGATCCCAATGCTGCCAAGCTCGATCTGCTGATCGGTCCGTTGTATTCCAAGCAGGTTCATGCAATGTCGAAATTCGTTGAAAAGCACGATATCCGCATGGTGATCCCCTTCTCGATAGATGCCCCTGATGTTCATAAGAACCGCAACATCTTCCAGGTCTATCAGAATCCCAATGATCAGAACGAGTCTACCATACGTCGTTTCTGTGAGTGGTTCAAAGACTATCATCCCATCATCGTCGACTGTTCCGATTCGCTGAGTACCAAGGCACTGTTTACGTCACAGTTGCGTCGTGCGCTCGACCAACGTGGCATCAGCTATAATATTACTAGTCTGAAGGCGTCGAGCGATGAGGATTTTCGTCGTGCCTTCGATTCCAACAAGAAGAATATCGTGGTGCTGAACAGCCAGCGTTCTCCCCAGCTGTTGTCTGCCTTTGGTCGCCTGAGCGATGTAGCCTCCAATAATCCCGATGTCCATATTGCGATGTTCGGCTATACCGACTGGCTGATGTATGCAGCTTATCAACTGGACAATTTCTACCGTTACAATGTGTATATCCCCACCACTTTCTATACCAACGTGCTGTCAGCAGCTACCGAGCGCTTGCAGTTGAAGTACCGCTGGAACTTTCATCAGGACATGATGCAGTCACTGCCTCGTTTCGCCCTGACAGGCTTCGATCATGCCTATTTCTTCCTGCGTGGACTGCATAAGTACGGTAAGAGCTTCGATGGCATTCCTGGTAGCCTGGATATCACTCCTGTTCAGACGCCGCTGAAGTTCGAACGCATTGGCAATGGTGGCATGATGAACAAAGCCTTTATGTTCATCCACTACATGCCCGACCACAAAATTGAATCAGTCAATTACTAATGTCTTCTACAGGAAAGAAGTGATGCGTATCGTTTTAGTACTCCTTAGTCTCATGCTGTCGCTAAGCGCTGCCCGTGCTCAGGTTGGCGAGTATCGTAATGACTTTGCCGTAGGCGGTGGCGTGGGCTATCTGCTGAGCAACGTGGGGTTTATGCCTGAAGTGCCTCAGAAAATGTACGATGGTCTGATGGCTGGTCTGGCAGCCCGTTACACCTGTGAGAAATATTTCAATAGTATCTGTGCGGTATCTGCTGAGCTCAACCTCGCGAGGGTGGGGTGGAAGGAAGATTTGCTCACCCCCGATGACCAGCCCGTTATCAACAGTGTTACAGGTCGTCCTGAGAAGTATGAGCGTTCTATCTATTATCTGCAGATTCCCGTTTTTGCCCGCATGGGGTGGGGACGTGAACGACGTGGTCTTCAGTTCTTCGTGCAGGCAGGTCCGCAGGTTGGTTTCTATCTGGGCGAGAAGACTAAGTCGAACTTTGAGTTCTCTCAGCGCAATTCCGCACAGCGCACCTCCAAGATTGTGGCTCAGGACACGATGTCTGTTGAGCGCAAGGTGGACTATGGTATCTCTGCAGGCGCAGGACTGGAGTTCTCTCACCGGAAGGTGGGCCATTTCATGCTTGAAGCCCGTTATTACTACGGTCTGGGCGATCTCTACCGTAACTCGAAGCGCGACTATTTTGGTCGTTCCAACCTGACTAATATTGTTGTGAAGCTGACCTATCTCTTCGATTTACAGAAAACAGACAACCCGAAAATTAAATAATAACCTAAAAACTTAAAGAAAATGTTCGAAGGACAACCGAAAGGTCTTTATGCGTTGGCACTTGCCAATACCGGCGAACGCTTCGGCTACTACACGATGCTGGCCGTCTTCGCCCTGTTTTTAAGAGCAAACTACGGACTCGATCCTGGTACAGCCGGTATCATCTACAGTTCGTTCCTGATGTTTGTGTATTTCTTCCCCCTGATAGGCGGATTCATGGCCGATAAGTTCGGATTCGGCAAGATGGTCACCACGGGTATCCTTATTATGTTTGCTGGCTACCTGTTGCTGTCAGTGCCCCTGGGCGGTGA
Organism: Prevotella sp.; assembly: GCA_017460515.1. GTDB lineage: Bacteria > Bacteroidota > Bacteroidia > Bacteroidales > Bacteroidaceae > Prevotella. The sequence continues at coordinate 62,280 of JAFUAY010000032.1, read as the reverse complement.
TTCTTTCGCCCTCATGGTGATGCTTGCAGCCCTGATCTCAATTGGCTTTGGTACGGGCCTGTTCAAGGGCAACCTGCAGGTGATGGTGGGCGATCTCTACAATGATCCTCAGTATGCCGACAAGCGCGACGCAGGCTTCTCCATTTTCTATATGGCTATCAATATCGGTGCATTGTTTGCACCTACTGCCGCCATCCGCATCATGGAGTGGGGACAGTCTATGGGTGTCAGCGAGAACGACTCCTACCACTTTGCTTTTGCTGTGGCCTGTGCGTCGCTTATCCTTTCTATCGCCATCTACTATGCTTCCCGCAGCACCTTCCGTCATGTGGAGGGTGGCAAGAAGAAGGCTGGCGATGCTGCTGTCGTTGACGACCTGACGCCTGCTCAGACCAAAGAACGCCTCATTGCCCTTGGCCTTGTGTTTGCCGTAGTAGCCTTCTTCTGGATGTCGTTCCATCAGAACGGTCTCTCGCTGACCTATTTCGCCAACGAGTACAACGAGACCAGTGCTGAGGGTCTGAAGGCGATGGCTTTCAACGTGTGGAATCTCGTGGCTATTATATTTATGGTGTATGCCTCGTTCTCACTCTTCCAGGGCAAGACCGCCCAGAGCAAGGGTATTGCTGCTCTGGTGATTGTTGCCGCCCTTGCTTTCCTGGGTTATAACTACGGTGTACTGGATGGCGCTGTTGAGGTGAAAGCTCCTATCTTCCAGCAGTTCAATCCCTTCTATGTCGTAGCCTTGACCCCTGTCTCGCTGGCCATCTTTGGTTGGTTGGCAGCTCGCAACAAGGAACCGAAGGCACCCCGTAAGATTGCCTATGGTATGATTGTGGCAGCTGTAGCCTTCTGTCTGATGCTCTATGCATCTTTTACCCTTCCTTCTCCCAACGAGCAGGCTGCGCTGGGTGAGGCAGCTCCCCGCGTGTCGTCCTACTGGCTCATCTCTACCTATCTCGTCCTCACGTTTGGCGAGCTGTTGCTCTCTCCGATGGGCATCTCATTCGTGTCGAAGGTGGCACCTCCCAAGTACAAAGGCGCCTGCATGGGTGGATGGTTTGTGTCTACCGCCATTGGCAATCAGCTGGTGATGGTGGGTGGCATCCTCTGGGGCGACCTGCCTCTCTGGACGGTATGGGCTGTTTTTGCCTGTCTGTGTGTGCTGGCAGCTCTCTTCATGTTTACCATCATGAAGCGACTGGAGAAGGTCTGCTAACTCCTTCACCCCTTTACTCCTTCAATCATGATTGATAACGCATTAAATATCTATTTAGACGAGATTGGTCGCACTTCTCTTCTCACTGCAGAAGAGGAGTGCCGCCTCTCTTCACGTATACAGGCTGGCGACGAGCGGGCACTCAATAAACTCATTGAGGCCAATCTGCGCTTTGTCGTTGCCATTGCCCGTCAGTATCAGGGCAAGGGCTTGTCGATGGATGATCTGGTCAGTGAGGGAAACATCGGACTGATGAAAGCAGCATCGAAATTTGATGGAAGTCGTGGTTTGCGCTTTGTCAACTATGCTGTAGTCTTCGTGCGCCAGCAGATTGAGAAAGCCCTGAAACTGGAGACTGCCGAGCAGCGTGTTGAGAACGCCCGTGACGGACAGTCGCGTTCTGTCGATGCCCCGTTGGGTGGTCGTGCCAATATGAGTCTGTTGTCTGTCCTTGCAGATGCCAATTCCCCCTTGGCTGATTCCCGTGTGTACAACTCTTCCGTTGCAGCAGCTGTGGAGTACGCCTTGCGTTCACTCGATGTGCGTGAGCTCAAGGTGATTACCGCCTATTTCGGCATCGAACAGGATCATCTCACGATGGCTGAGATAGCTGAAGATATGCAACTGAAGCGCGAACGCGTCCGTCAGATCCGTAACAGAGCCCTTCGCCGCCTGAAAAAAGCCTACAAGCAGCGACTGGCAGCTATTTCCTGATAGCCATACATTCCATCTCGATGAGCCAGCCGGCGCGGCAGACAGGAGCATGAACGATAATATAGGGCTTACCGGGGAAACGGTTCTTGTAGAGTTCGCTGACCGTTTCATAGTCAGCCACATCGCGCAGGTATACAATCATGATACCCACATCCTCGTAGCTGCAGTCTGCCTCACTGAGCAGCGCCGCTACGTTCTCCCACATCCGATGGGCCTGTTTCACCACATCCTTCGGGTGCTCTATCTGTCCCTTGTTGTTGATGCTGGCGGTGCCTGAGATCATCACCAGCCTGCGGTCATCAAAGTCAACATATGTGCCTCGCTCAAAGCTGACGCCATAATCGCTGGTGCGGTTCAGGTGGGTAGGGGCGTAGAGGTAGTGCACCTGTTCGGGCTGTATGCCGTCGATGGCGTAGTTGTCCATCTGTGTCATTACCTGTGGGTCCTGCTGTCTGCCTCCGATGCCTGTTGAGGCAATGAAGTGCGTCTGTTCCGTCAGTCCCTGGGTGAAGAACACCTGGTTGCGCGCTCTCACTACGCCTCCGTAGTTCACGTCTACATCGTTGACGAAGAGCCAGGTGCGTATGCAGTTGTCTTTCAGTGTGCATCCCTCCTGCGTCAATTGCATGATATACTCGTTGAAGAGCAGTCGTGTCTGGTATTCCGAGTTTGTTGCGGTGTTGTGTGCACTACCGTTCCAGAGGTGGCGGTAGCCAGCCTGACGCACCTCGTAGAGTCCGCTGGGCAGCAGTTGTGTGCTGACACCCGTCATAAGGTATGCCCACAGTCCAATCTTCGACCCGTCGAGAGGTGCCTGTTCGATGATGCTCTTGGCACAGTCGCTCGTGTCAGCCATCAGCACATCGTCGGCCTGGTTAGCCGCATCGCTCAGGAAGTATCGCTTGAAGACAGCCGTTGCCCCCTTCAGTTCATCGTTCAGGATATGGTGGAACGCGTCGAGCACGGCATCCATCTGCTGTTGGAAGGTGCGCTGACGCCCTTCAGCGTGTATCATCACATGATATTCATTCACGTCGCCTCCGCCTTCAAATCCAAAGATCTCGACGCGTGCATGATTCAAGTCCAATGTTTTATTCATTTGCTTCTTTTTCCAAATTGCGGGCAAAGATACTAAGAATATCTGAGCGGCGCAAATTTTTTTGCCAAAACCCGCTCGCTTGACTCGCTGTCTGTCCTACGGCCCGTGGGCGTTACGACATGCTGATTCGCTGCGACACCACGTTTTGAGCTGAAATAGTAATCTTATGACGGGCGAAGATAGCAAAAACGGCGCATCTTCTCCTGCTTTTCGTATAATTTACGCCACAACCGCACGATATTTGCCTGAAAAATGTATCTTTGTCGCCGTAACAAGGACTACGACAGCCCGTACTAATGTCAAATTAATAACTTAGCAAAAAAAATGCCTTTAGGGGTTTAGTAAATCGGTTTTCGTGTGTATTATAAGTGTATGACAGATCAAAGAAAACTCGAACAGCTGTTTCGCCAGCATTACCGTCAGATGTATCGGCAGGCCACCATACTTCTTCACGACGATGCAGAGAGCAAGGATGTAGTGCACGACATCTTCGCCCGTCTACTCGATGATCCAAAAGATCTCCGGGAAGAAACAGCCGAGCATTATCTGCTTACATGCGTACAAAATCGATGCTTGAACGTGATACGTAGCCGAAAAATTCAAGAACGTGTGGAACATCTCTATATTCTTGACATCGACACTACTATCCTACCAGCGAAACAACTCGATGAAGAGCTGAAAGCCTTGCAAAAAGGCATTGCTCAACTCGATCCGCCCGTCTACCAGGACATCATCATCCAGCACTATCGCGATGGAGTAACCTTTAAGGAGATTGCCCAGCACCAAGGTGTTAGCGAAACCACTGTCTATAAGCATCTGCGCCGTGCGCTTGATCAATTACGTACACAACTAAAGAAACTAATGAGCGTATGAACAAGACCAATCTATTTTTCCAGATGATGGAGCAACCTCAGCTCTACACGGATGAAGAGTGGCAGGAAATACTTGCCGACAAAGAATGTCGTGAGCTCTACACGCTGATGTCGAAAACACAGAGTGCCATCAATGCAACCCATGCCGAAAATGATATCACCGACGAGATGATTGATGTAGAATGGCAACGCCTTTCTCCTGTACAGCCTCATTCGTCACATATCACTATTCAGTCTTCACTTCGCAAAATCGCTGCTGTGTTTATTGGTGTCCTCATGCTTTCTGGCATAACTTTGGCAGCTATCCACATATCTCGTCACGTTGGTGTAAACAGTGGTGCTGCTGATTTGCAATCCCCTGCACAGAAGACGCGTATTTCAACCACTCGCCATCAAACGGCAGAGACTGATACGATATCAACAGAGCCAAAGCTTTACGATAACGTGCCATTAGGCGAGATATTCCAGGATGTATCCAATCGCTACAACGTTAAAGTGGTTTATCAGAACGAAGATGCGCCCCGTCTGCGTCTGTTCTACCGCTGGAAGCCTGAGTACACACTCGAGAAGGTTGTAGAGATGATGAACAACTTTGAGTGGATACAGATTCAATCAGAGAATGATACCTTATTCATAAAAACCACGGCTATCCCAGCCAAGGACTGCTAATACACTCAAACAATTATGAACAGACTATCATTCATACTATTATTGTGCACCATAGCATCAGCAGCAAACGCGCAGAAAATTACCCGCAACTTTCAAGATGTTACCCTTTCTGATGCCTTGAAATACATTCAGACACAAACCACCAATTACGACATCACGTTTATATATAATGAACTTGAAGACTTCAGGGTAACAACCCATATTCAAAACAAGTCCATCCCCGAAGCCTTAGATCAGATAGTAGGTTTCTATCCTGTCAGAGTAGTCAAAAGCGGAACAAACGAGATTTACGTGGAGTGTATCCATAAGACCGACCGCCACTTGACAGGGACCATCATTGATGAACAGGGGCAGCCCGTGGCATACGCCAATGTTGCTATCCTTAATCCTGCCGACTCCACACTGCTCAGTGGCGGCGTTAGTAACGAGAGCGGCTATTTCGCTGTTCCATACGAGCAAAATCGAGTGCTTGTCCGTTTCTCTTACGTGGGCTACAAGACTATTTATCGGCTGTGTGAAAAGTCTGTGTTGGGAACAATCAGAATGAAGCCAGATAACTATACCTTGAATGGTGTGGTTGTACAAGGTGAACGCCCCAAGGTCGTATTGCAAGGTAATTCACTGATGATGAATGTGGAAGGAACAGTGATGGAACGGATGGGTACTGCCGAGGATGTGCTTACACGTGTTCCTATGATTGCTAAGCGAGGCGAAGGTTATGAAATCTTAGGCAAAGGGACTCCGCTTATCTATCTGAACAATCGCAAGCTGACCGACCTGAACGAGCTGAGAAACATACAGTCGGACTTTATCCGCAGTGTCGAGGTCATCCAGAATCCAGGTGCTCGCTATGATGCTTCGGTTAATGCTGTCATCATTATCCGCACCAAACGGGCAGCAGGCGAAGGTCTGGGCGTGGAGCAGTCATCGTGGTCTCGCAGTGGACGTGGCTATGCCAATAACGAGCGCATCAATCTGACCTATCGGACGGGCGGACTGGAGCTTTTCGCCAACCTCTTTGGTGCCTACAACAAACGATGGGTCGTGGCGAGTTTGAACAGACTGTCTTTGCCGATACACTGTGGGTAACTAACAATAAGCAGAAGAATAATGTACGTAATCCCTTTTTAGAAGGACGCTTCGGTTTCAACTACCAGATCAACGATAAACACTCTTTCGGCGGATTCTATCAGAATACTTACGACTACGTGAAGACTCACAGCGAGTATGATGATGATTTACTGGCTGACGGAAAGCTATACGAGCATCTACAGAACAACAACGTTCGGCATGACAAGAACACCCCCAACCATCAGATTAATCTCTACTACATAGGCAAAGTGGGTCAACTCAGCATCGATTTTAATGCTGACTATACTTCTCGCAAACAATTGAGTCGCAACCAGCAACAAGAGCTTAGTACCGAGTATGATGACCGCGACGTGAATACTGAGAATCAGACACGTAGTAAGATGTTTGCTGAGAAACTCTTTGTCACGCATCCACTGTGGAAAGGACAAATTGAGGTGGGCGAGGAGTATACCAATACGCGTTGGAAAAGCAGATTTGACAATCTGGAAGGATACATTGCCAACAGCAACAACGAACAGCACGAAAGCAACATTGCTCCCTTTGTTGAACTGCGCCAAAAGTTAGGACGTTTTCAGGTGTCGGCAGGGCTGCGCTATGAGCATGTAGAGTCAGAATACTTTGTTGATGGACTTCGTCGTGATGAGCAGTGCCGTACCTACGATGACTTCTTCCCGTCCTTTTCTGTTTCTACGTCAGCAAAGAATCTCCAGCTTTCTTTCAGCTACGCAAAGCGGACAACACGTCCTTCATATTGGCAGTTAAGTAGCGATGTCATATATGAGAATCGTTTGAATCAACAGACGGGCAATCCCTATCTGAAGCCTATCAAGTACCACAACCTGAATGCAATGGTGATGTGGAAGTGGCTCTACCTGATGACCAACTTCTCCCATTGTGTTGATCCTATCCTTTATACGGCGGGCAGTTTGGAAGAGGATTCAAAGGTGAATTTTGTGACTTACCTGAACTATGATCATGCCGACTGGCTCACTGTTACTTTGGGCGCACAAAAGAACGTCAAATTAAGCGACAGGATAACGTGGACGCCACAATACAACGTGTCGCTGATGAAACCTTGGTTCAAGTCATTGTTCAATGGTCAGGAGAAGAGTTTCAGCCATCCGATGCTGACCCTACAACTGGGTAACATAGTGTCGCTGCCTCACGACTGGCTCATACAGGCCGACTTCAACATGCACACTCACGGCAATACAGGCTCAAACATTTGGGTTGACTGCACCAATCCCATGCTCTCGCTTAGTGTCAGTAAAGACTTCTTCCAGCACCGTCTCAATGTCAAATTGACAGGAAATGATCTCTTTAATGGCGGCATCAACCATGTCTTGCTCTACAGCAATAGGATGATGTACCGCAAGACAGAGGACAACGACTCCCGTTGCATCCAGCTCTCCCTGCGCTACCGCTTCAATGTTACTCCGTCGAAGTATAAGGGTACTGGTGCCGGAAATGCCGAGAAGAACAGACTTTGAATCTGACGAGGTGTTAAATCATCGACGTTGAACGTTAAATCCACGTCGTAGATTTAACTTTTTTGAAATAGTGACTCCGTACATTTCTTTTTGTACTTTTAACGCCAAAACGAATGGCGTTTCAAAAAAATGAAGTAACTTTGCACCCACATAGACAAAACGACATAAGAAGGTTGCGTTGACTTTTTGATTCTCAGTCCAGGAATTTCGCCAAAATAATCTCCCGAGAAGAAAAAAGTTGATGCTCGCGTTTCGGCGCGGGCTGATACTTTATCTGGGAGAACGGCGTTTGGCGATGCCTCTGGACTGGATGCGGAATCAGCACCGCGTCTTCTTTATGCCCGTGATTAAGAAGAATTAACGCCAATGGACGTCATCTTTTCGCAATTTGAGTGTATATATTAATAGGAACAGAAATTAGAATATGGAACAGAAATTCGGAATCAATACCATTGACGTGAAGCAGCTACGCGTCTTTTGCGAGCAGGAAGGCCAAAGTGTGCAGTACCAGAAAGGCGAGCAGATAGAGTGCGAGGGTCAACCGTCACAGTGGTTTGGCTTTGTGGTGGAGGGCTGCTTCAAGTATGTGACAAGGGGCATCAGTGACAGGCACGAGCACATCACGTGGTTCTCGTTTGCGGGGGAGTTCGTGGGCGACTATCCCAGCTGCCTTGACCGCCAACCGTCTAAGACCACCATCGAGGCGATGATGCCCAGCCGTGTACATAGGATTAGCGGTGAACAACTGATGTGTTTCTACTATCGGAATACGGACACGATGGAGCTTCGCAGCATCATTGGCGAGCACCTGCTCAACCAGGCCCGTGCCCGGTATCTTGACTTCCATCGAACCACACCACGCGAACGCTACGAGCTGTTGATGCGCCGCTGTCCTGGAATTGTTGAGCATCTGCCCCTCAACGTTATCGCCTCGTTTCTCAACATCAGTCCAAAGACCATTTCAATGATACGGCGTGACATTACCTTCGGGCGGTAATCTGAGTGCCTGCTGTTCCAAGTCCTTTACCAAAGTAAAGACTTTCGCCCTCGGCATCCACCTTCCGCTTATCTCCCTTCGTCGTTCCTTTCTTTTTCCATACCTTTGCACGCGAGTTTTTTCATAAAGACTCTCTCGTTTTAATTCTGGTAGTTCCCGTCGTGATGACGGGGACTACTTTTCAAAAAAGTAAATGACCAACAGAGAAATAAATATGAATAAAAGAGCTATTGTCACCGCACTGCTCGTTCTCGTCGCCGTATGTGTTGGTGCGAGTGCACAGGTTCTCAGGGAGCAAAGCCTAGTTTTGCTATGGGCAAAACTAGGCTTTGCTATGAGAAAAACTATGTTTTGCTCAGATGATTGAAAGATGATAGATGAAAGATGAAAAATGAAAGAGATGGTTACATACTGTGATCCAGTTGCTTTGAGATTACGATCCAGTTACTTTGATATTACGATGCAAAAGCCTTATGATTACGATGCAAAAGCCTTATGATTACGATGCAAAAGCCTTATGATTACGATGCAAAAGCCTTATGATTACGACGTGAAAACATATTGATTACAACTCAAAAGCCTATTGATTGATCTGTATGGAGCTAAAGAAACGCTCCGAGTGTTTTCACAACACCCGGAGCGAATCATTGAAATGCTTTATGAAGTTTTTAAAATAGATGGTCTATTTTTTCATATAGATGGTCTATCGGGCAGAGACATACTTATGCAACGTGGCACGAACGGCACCCTTGCCGGCATAAAGCTCTTTCACCATGCCCTCAATCTGAGTGCCCAGGCCAGCCTCGTAGAGGTCGATACCAAAGACGTCCTTGCGGCTGTAGAGCGTCTTCAGGCAGCTCCAGTCCTGATCGGGCTTGCCGATTTCGAGGGGAGCAACGATGGCCTGCAGCTCAGCAAGCATGGGGTCAGGTGAAGGCTCGAAGGTGGTAAGGTCGTCCTTGAGTCCCTTCAGGTAGCGTGCATAGCCAGCGAGGGTGAGGGGGATGAGCACGAGGTTCGACTTGTCGAGACCACGGGCACAGTACTTCTTCAGAGTCTCACCGAAGCGGATGGGCAGCTTCTGAGAGGTGTCCATAGCAATGCGCTGGGGTGCATCGGGCATGAAGGGGTTGGGCAGACGACGGTTGATGACGTCGCCAATGAACTCGTAGGGGTTCAGCACACCGGGATCGACTACCACGGGCATAGCCTCGATATAGCCAATCTTCTGTATGAAACTGCGCAGGTCGTCGTCTTTCATCTCGGCAGAGATAAGGGTGTAGTCGAGCATGCAGCCATAGATAGACATGGCGGTATGGAGGGGGTTCAGACAGGTGGTGACCTTCATGGTCTCTACCTTGTCGACAGTCTCACGGGTGGTATAGAGCGCACCGCCCAGGTCGAGTGGGGGGCGTCCGTTGGTGTAGTTGTCCTCAATGACGAGGTACTGCACTTCCTCAGCGTTGACGAAGGGGGCTGTGAAGGTGTGCTTCTCTGTCTCGATATAGTTGTTGTCCTCGAAGCCATCGGCAGCAAGCAACTCCTTCACCTTCTCGTGGGGACGAGGGGTGATCTTGTCAATCATAGACCAGGGGAAGGTCACCTTCTTCTCGTCCTTGAGGTAGTCGAGGAAGGCAGCGGGAACGAGTCCGTCGCTGACCCAGCGCTCGGCATAGGCAAAGATGCCTGCCTTCACCTTGTCGCCATTGTGCGAGCAGTTGTCCATAGACTGAACGGTGAGGGGCAGCTGTCCGGCATTGTAGCGCTCCAGAAGCAGTGCGCAAACCTTTCCCATAGCGAATAGAGGCTTCAGTCCGCGAGCCAGGTCGGCCTCGTTATAGGTGTAGCCTTTCTCCGTGATGGTGAAAGAAATCATCTGCAAAGAGGGATTCTTAAATATTTCGATAAGGCGCTGCCAGTCAGCAAATTGTGAATCTGCTTTTAAAGCTTCGGTTACGGATGCTATCACCTTCTTCTCGATAGAGCCGTCGGAGCAGAGATTGACACAGAGTGACAGGTTGTTGTAGGGTGCGTAGGCCTTGTCGATGACTTCGAAGTCGAAGGTCTCAGCTACGATGACACCACGATCATACTTGCCCGTGTTCAGGGCATCGTTGAGGATGGCGGCGGGGAAAGCGCGGAAGATGTTGCCTCCGCCGAAGTGTACCCATGTGGGTTCCTTAGCTGTCTTCTCGCGAAGGGCCTTGATGTCGAATTTGGGGAGCTCATAACCTTTCTGCTCCCATTCTGCGGCATTGTAATTACCGCTAAATATGTCGTTCAGTTTCATTCTTTCTTAACTCTTAATTCTTAACTCTTAACTCTTAACTCTTAATTAGTCAAAGAATCCTGGCTGCTTATATTCGATGCCAAGTTCGCGGTCGACGGTGGCGAGGATGCCCTGTACCTGTCCGAGGGCGAACATACGGCCGAGTAGGGTATAGCCGGCGTTGTGGCCGTGACTCGACTCGTCCATGATGCCTCCAGGCTCGTCGGTGAAGGTCATACCGTGGTCGACACGCATGGGCAGCTGCGGGTTCTCTTTCTCGAAGATACGGCAGAGTTCAATCAGGTCGGCACGTCCGCCCAGATGACTTGCCTCGGTGAAGTCGCCATTGGGGAAGATATGGCACGAACGCAGGTGGACGAAGTGGGTGCGGGGAGCGAACTCCTTAGCCAGCTCAACCACATTATTATAGGCGCCTGCTGAGAGCGAACCTGCACAGAAGGTCAGACCGTTATGCTTGTTGGGCACAGCATTGAGGAACCACTGGATGTCCTCCTGGGTGCGAACGATGCGGGGCAGGCCGAGAATTTCGATGGGGGGATCGTCGGGGTGAACGCACATGTTCATGCCGTACTCCTCACAGGTGGGCATGATAGCCTCCAGGAAGTACTTCATGTTCTCACGCAGCTGCTGCTTGTCGATACCCTTGTAGAGGTCGAGCAGCTGACGGAACAGCTCCAGAGGATGCTCATCGCCCTCCTTGAAGTTGCCGGAGACGAAGCCCTGCGTCTTGATGACTATGTTCTCTACCAGTGCGTGGTCCTTCTCAGGTGTCATGGTCTTGGCCAGAGCGTCGCACTCCTCCAGCACGTTACGGCCTTCGCCAACGCCTTCGGGGAAACGGAACTTGGCCCATTCCTCACGAGCACCTTCGCGCTGCAGCAGATAGATGTCGAAGTAGGCAAACTCGGCATAGTTGAAGTAGAGGTTGGTGGCTCCGTTGGGATTGTTATGGAGCAGGTCGGTACGAGCCCAGTCGAGCACAGGCATGAAGTTATAGCAGATACAGTGGATGCCTTCGAGCGAGAGGTTCTTCAGGCTCTCCTTGTAGTTCTCGATGAGATGGTCACGATCATGTCCGCCGTACTTGATGCTCTCGCATACGGGCAGGCTCTCGACAACGCTCCAGCGCATGCCGTAGCTCTCGATATACTCACGCAGGTCGCGAATCTTCTCGCGGGTCCAAACCTCACCGTTAGGAACGTCGTGAAGGGCAGTAACGATTCCCTCAACTCCGATTTGTCTCAGCATGGCAAGTGTGATCTTGTCTTTCTTGCCAAACCATCTCCAAGTTCTTTCCATAAAGCTGTAAAATTTATAAATGTTGTTTTAAGTTGTTTGAATTCCGATTGCAAAGGTAGGGAGAAAAACGGGAACGATAAATACGAAAAGTGGAATATTTTGTGTAAACGTTTGCAATTTCGACAGTCTTTGAAATTTTTTATTGATTTGTCATAAGATTCTGAATTTTTATCATTACCTTTGCACGCGAATTAGACAACGACGTTTTTATGGTACGTAACATTTTCAAGGGCTTAGGTATTGCCCTCATCACTCCCTTCACCCAGCAAGGGGAAGTTGACTATGATGCAATCAAGCGACTAGTGGATTACCAACTGGATAACGGTGCCGACTTCTTCTGCATTCTTGCAACGACAGGCGAGACACCAACACTAACTGCCGACGAGAAACAGAAGATTAAAGACTTAATAGTGGATCGCGTACGTGGACGTGTGCCCATCCTGATGGGATGCGGTGGCTACAATACGGCTGCTGTCGTGAAGGAGCTGCAAGTGGGCGACTTCAGAGGCATCGACGGTGTGCTGAGCGTCTGTCCTTACTATAACAAGCCCTCGCAGGAAGGCCTGTACCAGCACTTCAAGGCGATTGCCGCTGCAACGAAGCTGCCGGTGGTGCTCTACAACGTACCTGGCAGAACGGGTGTGAATATGCAGGCTGCCACAACGGTAAGACTGGCTCGCGACTGTGATAATATCGTGGCTATCAAGGAGGCCAGCGGTAACCTGGAACAGGTGGACGAGATTATCAAGAACAAGCCGAAGAACTTTGACGTCATCTCAGGCGATGACGCGCTGACGTTCCCAATGGTGTCGTGTGGTGCTGTGGGTGTTATCTCAGTGATTGGCAACGCACTGCCGAAGGAGTTCTCGAAGATGATACGACTGCAGATGAATGGCGAATATGATCCTGCCCGAAAGATTCATCACCGTTTCACGGACTTGTTCTCACTGCTGTTTGTCGACGGAAACCCCGCTGGCGTGAAAGCCATGCTGCACGAGATGGGATTCATTGAGAACGTGTTGCGACTGCCGCTGGTTCCCACGCGCATCTCAACACTACAGCGTATGTCAGAAATCATGAAGGAGCTAAAGATTTAGCTCCTTCATTGGTTTTTAGATGATAAATGATAGATGAAAGATACAGTTAGATGAAGTAATTTCGCTACTCATCTAATTGGAAGAGAGGGTCTTCAGGCATCACCATCACGGGTTGTGACTGGAAGGCCTTCATGATTTTCTCAGGAACATACTCGTTGGGTACCACCAAGCGGAACATGAACTCACGGAACCACTCGTCAGTCATAATCAGACAGCCCTGCTGTCCCCAGCTGCCACCCCAAGAGTTCTCTACCTTCCACTTACGGGCCTTTCCCTTGCTGTCCAGGTCGACGGCAGTCAGCGTCATGGCGTGGGTGGAACCGCTGTCGAAGGTAGCAATGCGGTCGGCTTTCTTCATACCGAACGTGGTGCCGAAGAGTGAACCGTAGTCGAAATTCTCTAAGTCGGCATAGCCGCGCTTACGATCCAGGAACTTCGCAACGTCATAGCTGGAATAGAGCTTGCGCCCGTCTTTCAGCGCTGCAATCGCCATCTGCTCAATATCATCCATCGGCAGGTTGACATACTTCCAGTTATGTCCATCGTAGGTGTGGCGGTCATACTCCACCTCATAGGTCTTGTAGTATTCGCGACGAGGGTCGTTCATAGCCATGATGAACGTACCGTTGAGCGGTTTGCCTACCACCTCCTTGTAGAAGGAGAGGGGCGTGTACTCCTTGGGTTCGCCAATGGCCTGTCCCTTGCTGTTGCGGAAGGCGTAGGTGAACTTCTCGACGGGTTGTCCGATGGTGAACTGCAGCATGTGATAGATTTGCGAAAGCATGCGTGTCTTTGCCTTTTCGAGTGCACCGTCCTTTTTGCCTTTCTGTACCATATCGCGCAACTGCAGGCCGTACTCGCGCAGCTTGGATGCAATCAGCTGGCGTGTCCGCGAGGTGTTGTCGCTGGCAGTGGTCTCAGGCATCACCTCTGAAGGCACCAAGCCATACTTGTCGGCCAGGTCGGCAATGCCACAGAACGTGCCACCGTCGCTGATGGGGTAGTGGAAGAAGAACTGTACGCGCTGGTCGTCGATGGGCTTGTTGCCGGTATCGATGACGCCTTGCAGCATGAGGTTGGCCTTCTCCAGCTGATCCCAGAAAAAGAGGTAGGCCTGCGAGAAACTCACGGAGAGCGAGTCGGTACGTCGCTGGTAGTCACCGCGAAGCACGTTCATACCGCTGAACATCCAGCAGCGTCCGGACTGCTGCTGGTCAGTGATGGACTGTTTCTTCGTTTCAACGCTGAAGTAGGTGTCGAGGGCACCCGCCTTCGAATGGTTACGGGAGAGATCGTCGATGGAATTGCCTGCCAGCGCATTCATCAGCGCACGTTCGGCTCCTTCGGCTTTCTGTTCTTGCTGAATGTCACGCAGCATCTTCTCAGAGATACCACCGTTTTTGTTCTGTGCAGTGATGCTTGTGGTCAAGCCCAGCATCAGGGTAAGAAGAAGTGTTGTTCTCATTGTTGTTGTTATTTTTTGAGTTTATACGTTAGTTCTGGAATGTAGACGTTAGTTTTTGAGTTTCAGCACCAAGGGGAGATGATCGCTGAAGCCGTCTTTCTGGTATCGGTAACCGTTGAAACTGCGACGTGGACGCCGTCCGCCATAGAGCGGATCATCCTCCAGCAGGAAGGGTGCATCGTTGATATACACCTCGCTGACAAGGGGGATGAGCGATGGCGACAGGAAGATATGGTCGATGGAATGCCATTCGCCCTGATAGCAATAGGTGCCTTGAGCCGTTCCGTTCTTGCCCTTTGCTGACTTGGAGATATTGACAACGTCGTGTTGCTCTAACAGTTGCGGAGCTGCGTTTTCGGCATAGTCGTTAAAGTCGCCTGTCACGATGACGTGCTGATGGCGGAGAGGGGTGAGAACCTTCAGCAGCGTGTTGACGACCTGCTGGCGGAAAGGACGTGTACGAGGTTCTCCGCCAAAACGACTGGGTGCATGAAGGATGAACAGATGGAGCGTGTCGAATTGCTGATAGATGCCTTTAATATAGAGAATGTCGCGTGTTGGGCGCATGTCCGCGAGGGTGGGAACGGTAATGCATTCGTAACACAGCGGACGGAAACGCGTTGGCTGATAGAGTAGGGCCACATCAATACCACGCAGGTCGGACGATTCTGTCATCAGATATTCATAGCCCGCATGACGGAGCAGCGAACGACGGGAGAGATCTCGCATCACCGTGTCGTTCTCTATCTCGCAGAGTGCCACCAGGTCAGGCAGATCGTCTGACGAAGAGAGAATCTCCTTGCCGATACGGTTGAGCTTGTTCCAGTACTGGGTGCGGTTCCAGTGACGATCACCGTCGGGGGTGAACTCCAGGTCGTTCTTCAGCGAGTCGTGACGACAGTCGAAGAGATTCTCGCAGTTCAGTTCAACGAGTGTCAGAAACGAGGATAGCAGCAGGAACAGCATCATGTCTTAGTGGGCGATAAGGGCGAAAATAATTAGAAAATGATGGTTAGGTAGTGCAAATATAAGAAAAAATCGCGACGTGAGAATAAAAAACAAAGAAAAATCATCACTTCGTGCCGAATTCTTTGTATCTTTGCCGACAAAATAAGCAAAAAATGGAGAAACAAGAATTTGAGCGTGTCTATGAGAAGAATGCATCAGTCATAGAACGTATATGCGAGTCGGCACATAAGTTGCATGCCAGCGTGAATCAGACCTATGGGAAGGATCAGCCTTATGCCTTCCATCTGGATATGGTGGCAAACCTGGCGAAGGATTTTGCCTATCTGAACTGTGTCAGCGAAGAGGATGTGGTGCCTATCATGTTTGGTGCCTACTATCACGACAGCATTGAGGATGCGCGTCTGACGTATAACGACGTGATGAAGGTGGCAAAGACCTTTATGAATGACGAGCAGGCGCTGCTGGCTACTGAGATTGTCTATGCGCTGACCAACGAAAAGGGGCGCAATAGGGCTGAACGCGCTAACGACAAATACTATGAAGGCATACGAACGACGCCGTATGCCCCCTTTGTGAAACTTTGTGATCGCGTGGCCAATATCACCTATTCCTGCTTAGGTGCAGACAGCGAGAATAACAGGATGAAGGAAATCTACAAGAAGGAAGTGCCTCATTTCCTTGCGTCGATCAACCCGCACAGTGATGATCCTCGCTTCAAGATTCCTGCCGAGATGGTGGAGGTGCTGGCTGAACAACTCATCGACGAGATGATGCGCGAGGAGTGGATAGCTGGACTTGATGTGTAGGCTTCAGACTGCTTCAGACGGGCTGAGGTATCATCCGCTTCAGGCGAGTGTATGACTGTCCAGATAGCCTACAACCACTTCCTTGAAGTTTTCTGAGATAGGAATATACTGTTCTCCGAAGACGATACGCAGACGGTCGACGAACCGGGCTTCAGTCATGTGGACAATATAAGAACGGTGCGTACGCATAAATTCAGGCTGGGGGAGATGTTCCTCCAGTTTTTTCATGCTCATCAGCGAAATAATCTTCTCGCCCGACTTCAGGTAGAAGCGAACGTAGTCTTTCAGTCCTTCGATATACAGGATATCGTCATAATCCACGCGTACCAGCTTGTAGTCGCTCTTGATGTACATGAAACGGCTCTTATTGACATGCTGTTGCTGAACGTTGGCAAACAGACCAAGCACTTTGTCGGTAGCCCGGATGAAGTCGTTATAGGCAATGGGCTTCAGCAGGTAGTCGACTGCCGACACCTTGAATCCCTCAATGGCATACTGGGGGAAGGCGGTGGTGAAGATAATCTTTGTCTCAGCGGGGAGAATCTTGGCAAACTCTATCCCCGATAGTTCCGGCATCTGGATGTCGAGCAATAGCAGTTGTACGGGCTGCTCGCGTAAGTCACGCATGGCGGTAATGGCACTGTTGTAGACACCCGTCAGTTGCAAATAGGGAGTCTTCTTGATATAGCTCTCCAGTAGCTGCGCTGCCAGAGGTTCGTCGTCAATAATTGCGGTTGTAAGTATCATAAAATCAATAAGGTATAAAGCTTATGTAAATGTTTTATTTATGTTGAATTGTAATCCGTGAGTGATATACTTTCCCATCGGCACTGACACCCTGCTGCCACTGATAGCGCCCTCGGTAGGCAAGTTCCAGACGGTGGCGTACTTGATTCAAACCGATGCCGTGACCGCTGTGGTCATCAGAACTCTTGGGGTAGTTGGAGTTCTCTATGTCGCAGACAATCTGTTGTTCATCGGCTGTCAGACGGATGTGGATGAAGCTGGGCTCGGTGGGACTGATGCCGTGCTTGAACGCATTCTCAATGAGTGAGATGAAGAGTAGGGGAGCCACCTTCGGAGAGGCGGCAGGAATGGGCTGGTCACCTTCCAATAGCGGTTGTGATGCGTTTTCAGCGATGAAAGAAACGTCGACAGCATCTGACAGACGGATCTGCATCAGCGCTACATAGCTCTTCAGGAACTGCACCTCATCGTTCCACTCTACCTCTTCCTGCTGATTGTCGTAGAGCATGTGGCGCAGCATCTTTGACAGCTCCTGGATAGCCTCCTGTGCCCGTTGGCTGTCGAAGGCGGTGAGCGCATAGATATTGTTGAGCGTGTTGAGCAGGAAGTGCGGACTGATCTGGTTACGCAGGTTGCGCAGTTCGGCATCGGTACGTGCTACCTCTGCCTCATGACGAGCCTCTTCCGAACGGTGCCATCGTTGTGAAAGGCGGATGGCCAGTGCAACGGTGAACGTCACCATGAGGTTGAAGATATGGCGGAGGGTGAAGAAGCACTCTTCTATCAGATCAGGCTCCTCCATATGGGCTCTGATGAGTTCAAAATGGTGGTGGGCATATTGTATCCAAATATTCAGAAAGATGCCCAACACCACACAGAGCATCAGATTGATGGTCCAGAACTTGGTCTTGTCGCCTACCACATAGTAATGGCGAATCATGTAGAAGTAGTTCAGGTAGAACACCACCATCATGATTATTGGTGTCATGCTCATAACCAGGAACTGCGTGATGCTCAGACCGTTGGCGTGATTGATAAACGTCAGCGGTGAGGCAAACAGCATAGCCCATACTGCCACCTGCAACAAGATCATCGTTCGCTTATTCATGTCGGATAGCTTCTATAGGATCCATATTGGCTGCCTTGAGTGCGGGTATGGTACCGAAGACGATACCTACGACCACGCAGACAACAAATGACAGATAGATACTCCAGGCCTGGATGCTGGACGGCATACCCATCAGGGGCAGGACAAAGACACTTCCCAGACACCCCAGGATGATACCTGCCAGTCCGCCTGTAACGCTGATGAGTAGCGGCTCTAACAGGAACTGACGGGTGATGTCGGCACCAGTTGCGCCAACAGCCATACGAAGACCAATCTCCTTGGTGCGCTCGGTGACCGATACCAGCATGATACTCAGGATGCCGATACCGGCAACGATCAGTGCACAGGCAGCTGCTCCTACGAGAATCGTTGTCACCGTGTCCATCGTGCTCGACATCGTCTCCATCATCTCGGCTTGTGAACGGATAGTGAAATCGTCGGCAGCATCACCTTTCAGCTTGTGGTTATCGCGGAGCATCTGCGTCAGCTCTTCAATAGCTGCATCGCTCAGGTCTTCCGTAATGGCAGAACAGACGATGCTGGAGAAATAGGTCTGTGCAGCAATTCGCTTCATCACCGTCGTATAGGGCGCAATCATCACGTTGTCCTGGTCCATACCCCACGAGTTGTAGCCTTTCGACTTCAGCACGCCTACGATTGTCATTGGGATAGACTTGAAGCGGACGGTCTTGCCGATGGGATCGGCACCCTCGCCAAACAGTTCTTTCACAACAGTCGTTCCTACCACTACTTTCTTGGATGCCTTCTTGATATCCTCGTCAGTAAAGCAGTCGCCCTGCTCGATGGTCCACAGTTTGATGTCAAGATACTCTGTAGACTCACCATAAAGGGTAGTGGTGGTGTTGCTGTTGCCGTGAATGACCTGTCCGCTGGCGGTCACCTCAGGTGATACCTTTGTGACGAATTTCTTCTCACGTACGATTCGTTCATAGTCGGCCATCTTCAGCGTCTGCATTGCTGACGGATCCTGACGCACGCCTCCACGGAAATCGGCACCGGGACGAATGGTCAGCAGATTGGTACCCATCGTGGAGAGTTCCTTGCGGATGCTCTCTTTCGAGCCCTGACCCATTGACATCATGATAATCACCGCAGCAACGCCAATGATGATGCCCAGCATGGATAGGAACGAACGTACCCAGTTGTTGGTTACGGCCTTAAAACTGACTTTTATTAGATCTAGTATGTTCATAATGCTTAGTCATCTACTGGTTTGGGCAGTGCTGCCAGGGCTTCAGCTGCCGACTTGATATTCGTATTGATCGTGTCCTCACGAATCTTGCCGTCGCGCAGGTTGATGTTGCGTGAGGAATATTCGGCTATCTCAGGGTTGTGGGTCACGAAGATGATGGTGTGGCCCTGACGGTGCAGTTCCTGGAAGAGCACCAGCATCTCGAACGATGTGCGTGTGTCCAGGTTACCCGTTGCCTCGTCAGCTAGCAGTACGGCAGGCTCGTTGACCAGTGCACGGGCAATAGCCACACGCTGCATCTGTCCGCCTGACATCTGGTTAGACTTGTGGTCGAGACGATCGCCCAAGCCTACGGCCTGGAGTGCTTTGATAGCTGCTTCACGACGCTGTTTAGCGGAATATTTCGAGTTGTACATCAGCGGCAGCTCTACGTTCTCAACGGCAGTGGTCTTGGCCAGTAGATTATAGTTCTGGAATACGAACCCGATTTTCTGATTACGCAGGTGAGCCCGCTGTGTCTTCGACATGGTGCGAACGGAGACACCGTCCAGGAAATACTCTCCGCTGGTGGGGGTATCGAGACAGCCCAACTGGTTCAGCAACGTGGACTTGCCTGAGCCTGATGTGCCTTGGATGGTGACAAACTCGCCTTCGTAGATCTTGAACGATACGCCACGCAATGCTTTCACCGTCTCTGAACCCACCTGAAAGTAGCGTTTTACGTTCTGTAACTCTATGACGACTTTCTGGTTCATTTCTTTTGATTCTGTTTGTTGTTTCTTGGTCTTGGCATGAACGGATTGGTGGCCTGTTCTTCCTGTTGCTCTTCACCTTTGTTGATGCTGAAGTCGGTAAGAACGTCAGTACCTTCGCTGATACCGCTCACAATCTCGGTATGTATTCCGTTGGTGGTACCGGTCTGTACGGCGTGTGCCTTGAAGATGTCGCCTTCCAGCGTCCATACCTTCTGGGCAGCCTCTACGTCCTCAATCTTCTGGTTGGGCGAGAGCAGCATCTCGTTGGGTATGAAGCGCAGTGCCTTCGTAGGAACTACAAGGATATCTTTCTTCTCTAAGGTATAGATGGTGACATTGGCTGTGAGACCGGGCTTCAGCTTCAGATCGTTGTTGGGAGCTGAAATCACTACCTCGTAGGTCACCACATTGCTTTCTGTTGTAGCCTGCTGGCGAACCTGTGTCACCTTACCTTCGAAATGGTCTTCGGGGAAGGCGTCGACAGTGAAGCTGACGCGCTGACCTTCTTTCACACCACCGATGTCAGCCTCGTCGATATCAGCAATCACTCGCATATCGGTAAGGTCCTGTGCAATTGTGAACAGCTCAGGCGTGTTGAACGAAGCGGCAACGGTCTGTCCTTCCTCGACACTCTTCGAGAGCACCACACCATCGATAGGACTCGTAATCGTGGCATAGCCCAGATTGGTCATCGCCTTCTGTACGCTTTGGGTGGCGGTGGTCACCTGGTCTTTGGCTTTGAGATAGGTCAGACGGGCCGTCTCATACTCGTCGGCACTGACCAGTCCTTTGTCGTAGAGCGTCTTATATCGGTTGTAATTACTCTGTTCGTAGTTCAGCGTACTCTCGGCACTGTTCAGATTGGCTTTGGCTGAGTTCAGTTCACTCGTCAGGTTGGTCTTGTCAAGTTCGGCAATCACCTGACCCTTCTTGACCTCTGAGTTGTAGTCGACATAGAGGTGAGAGACGATACCGCTGACCTGCGTACCCACCGTCACGCTGGTAACGGGTTCAATAGTACCTGTAGCGGTGATACTGGTTTCAATGTTTCCTTTCTCCACCGTTGAGAAAGTAAACGAGGTCTTCTGTTCTTCTGAGCAGCTTGTCATGAGGTTTGCTGCTGCCAGGATGAGAAATCCTGATTTCATCAGTTTGTTCATATCATGAATGTTTTTTGTTTGCTTAATTCAAGTTTGTATTTGTCCGATTCCCCAACTTGAGTTATTTGAGGGTTCCGGTGCTGTAGAACTTCAGCATCTGCTGAGCCAGCAGCGTCTGGTATTTCGACTGCAGCTTGTTCTGTTGGGCGCTGAGCAGTTTATCCTTGCCAGTCATCAGTTCGATGATGTTCTTGAGCCCTAACTGGAACTGCTCCTGCAGCAGGTCGAAGCTATGCTGCTCGCTGAGTTCGGTGGTCTGTGCTGCACGGAATTTCTGCTGGTTGGTCTCTGCATCCAGCCAGTATTCTTCAACCGTTCGGTACAGGTCATCCTTGGCATAGATGACTTCCAGTTTCTCAATCTCTTGTTTCAGGCGAGCCTTGCTGACAGCTGTCTTCGTCTGTCGACCATCGAAGATGGGGATGCTGAGAGTCACTCCTGCACTCATGTCGAAGTTCGTTTTCAGTTGTGAGCCGAAACTGTCGTTCGAACGGGAACCTGTTGAGGTGCCCACTCCTCCGGTAAGGCTCAGTGTAGGCAGATAGCCGGCACGTGCCATTTTGATACTCAGTTCGTTGCTCTCTACCTGAAGCTCTTCTACCTTGATCTCAGGGCGTTGGGCCACAGCCTGTTCGTAGACATTGTCAAGTGAGGGGATGATGGCCAGAACCTGTTCGTCGGGAATATCGGGGGTGGCCACGCTAAAAGCTTCGTGAACATCCAGTTCGAGCAGTTGCTTCAGCTGCAGGTTGTATTTGGCAATATTGGAACGAATCTCCACGATATTGTACTCATCAGTAGCACGCTGGGCAGACAGCTGGGCCACATCGGCCTTCGACATCTTGCCTACTTCCTGCATCTGCTGTCCGCGCTCTTCATTCTTCTTGCTTGTCTCCAGGCTTTGTTCGCTTACCTTCAAGGCTTCGTTCAGATAGAGAATCTGAATGTATAGCTGGGCAATCTGTTCCTGAATCGTGTTGGCAGTGATTTGTTCCTGCAGTCGTGACTGCTCGCGGTTTAGCTTGTTCTGCTTCACTGTGTTGGTACTCTTGTTTCCGTCCCATACGGTCCAGCGGGCATTCAATCCATACGAACCTGAATAGTACGCTTTGTCGACACTCACTCCGCCCTCGCTGCTGGAACTTGTCCAAGGGGTGTAGCCAACGCTGTGATTGGTCGATGCTGATAGGGTGGGCAACAATGCTCCCTTGGCACCCTTGACATCTTCCTCAGCCGACTGGGTTGAGATTTTTGCCTCCTTTATTGAGAGGTTGTTCTCCAGTGCATAGCTGATGCAATCATCGAGTGTCCAAGCTTTCTGTGCCCAAGTGCTGCTCACTAATGTAAGCCATCCGGCTGTAAGCAAAAAGATACTTCTTTTCATTTCATTCATTTGTTGTTCATTTTCTCAATTTTGTGGATGCAAAAGTACATATAAAAAAGGATTCGAGAAAAAATCTTAGCTATTAATTGTCCGTTAGTAGATATTTTCGTCCAATTCTTCGATATTTGTATGCAGGATTAACTCTTTTTTCATTTTTATGTAGTAACTTTGCAGCCAATATGAGATTTATTTCAGAAAACCAACGTGAAGGTCTTTATGACCACTATGTAGTTGAGGCTCCGCAGGGACTGTTAGAGTTTTTGTTGGCTCATGTTTCACAGAGTCGTACGAAGATTAAGGCAACGCTCCAGGGGCGTGGTATCAAGGTTGACGGTAAGACGGTGACCCAGTTCGACTATCAGCTTCAGCGAGGCATGAAGGTTGCCGTGAGCAAGACGAAACGCAACCAGCAGGGGTTCAAGAGCCGCTATGTGAAGATTGTCTATGAAGACCGCTGGCTGATTGTGATTGAGAAGAATGCCGGTATCCTGTCGATGGCGGCTGGTCACGGTTCGCTGAATGTGAAGAGCGTGCTGGATGATTATTTCAAGAAGTCGCGCCAGAAGTGTACGGCTCATGTGGTTCATCGTCTGGATCGTGACACCAGCGGACTGATGGTCTATGCAAAGGATATGGAGACAGAACAGATTCTGGAGCATCACTGGCATGAGATTGTCTATGACCGTCGCTATGTGGCAGTGGTAAGCGGTGAGATGGAGCAGGATGAGGGTACCATCAGCAACTGGCTGAAGGACAACAAGGCTTACGTCACCTATTCCTCGCCTGTGGATAACGGCGGTAAGCTGGCCATTACCCATTTTCACGTGTTAGACCGTAGGGTAGAGTATTCGCTGGTGGAGTTTAAGTTGGAAACGGGACGCAAGAATCAGATTCGTGTCCACTCTGCCGATATGTCGCATCCCGTCTGTGGCGATCCGAAGTATGGTGATGGCAATGATCCTCTTCACCGCCTGTGTCTGCATGCCTGGCTGCTCTGCTTCACCCATCCGATAACGGGGGAGCAGATGGAGTTTGAGACCCCCATTCCGACAGCATTCCGACAGTTGTTTAAATAATGGACAATGTAGGTTATTACATATTCCTGATAGTAGCCATCATCCTGGGTGTTACTATCATCAAGAAGGTGGCCAGCTGCCTGATAAAGACACTTGTCTTTCTCGTGCTGCTGGCCATTATGGGTTACATCTACTTCTTTGTACTGTGACGCAAGAAGGGCGTATCTGCTTTTTCGTCCTTTGATTCTTTAGTATTCCGTTTTATCTTCCTTTTCCTGCCACATGCGGAAGGCTTCGAGTGCCTCTTCTCGCATCAGTATCTCGCTGGGCTTCTCGCGGTCTTGTGGCTTGAGTGATAGTTCCTCGTAGATGAAATCATCATCGAAGCCAATCTCTGCGGCATCCTTGCGATCGTTGGCGTAGTAGATTTTGTCCAAGTGAGCCCAATAGATGGCTCCCAGACACATGGGACAAGGTTCGCAGGAGGTGTAGATATCACAGCCTTCCAGGTCGAAGGTTCCCAGTTTCTTGCATGCTTTGCGTATGGTTGACACTTCGGCATGAGCCGTTGGGTCGTTGTCGATGGTTACACAGTTGGAACCCTCAGCGATGATTTCTCCGTTCTTTGCAATGACGGCACCAAAGGGTCCGCCTCCGTTGCGCACGCTCTCCTTTGAGAGGTCGATGGCGCGTTGCATCAGTTCTCTGTTTGTCATAGTGGTACAATTTTTATTCGGTTATTCTTTGTTTCGTCTCTTCTTTGTAGAATCAGTCGAATTGCTTTTCATTGCTTCGTCTCTTCTTTGTAGAATCAGTCGAATTGCTTTTCATTGCTTCGTCTCTTCTTTGTAGAATCTGTCGAATTGCTTTTCATTGCTTCGTCTCTTCCTTGAAGAATCTGTCGAATTGTTCCTTCAGTAGTCGGCTGTCGGCAATGATATTGCGAAGCTGTGTCAGGTTCTTCTCGTTCTGCGAGCCAGGAATCCACAGGCGTATGTAGCCGTGGGTGGAGTATTTGTTGTCCATGTGTTCCTTGAATCGCAGCCATTGCTGTTCCTCGTTCAACTCCGGGTAGTTCTCAAGTCCATATTGTACGGTTCGACGGAACACAATATCGGGCGAAAGGTCGCGGTCGGCTTCAGCTACAATCTTGCCGTAGATGCTTCGCGGAGCATGTGATGCTGAGGCGCGATGGTCTTCAATTGCTTCTTTCATGATTTTTATCTGATCGGCTGAGAACCAGCGCTTTAAGCGAGCGTCTTGTGATAATATTTTTCCGCCAGTGATATGATGAATAGCCCGTGGCCCCGACATACCGATGTCGTGATAGGCGGCAGTGGTATACACCATGTTGATATCGGCTCCTGTGGTGCGAGCCAACTCCAATGAACTGCGCACCACCCGGATGACGTGTTCCATAGAGTGGGCTTTGTCGAACTGTGCGTATTGAGGCAGTATCTGCGTCTCAATGAATTCAACCAAATCGAGCGAAGGAGTGTTGTTTAACATAACTTTCCGTTGAATATGTTTGCAAATATACAAAGTTTTATCTACTTTTGCAAATCATTTCAGAAAAAACAATAACCATGAACGATAAAAAAGTCAAAACGAATTCATTCGAGGCCTGGGTGCTGGCTGCTCGTCCGAAGACTTTGTCGGGTGCTGCCGTGCCTGTTATGATAGGGTTGGCGTTAGCTTGGGTTGATGCCAAAGGTTATCATGATGAGCCGTTCTCGTGGGTGGCAGCAGTACTGTGTCTGCTGTTTGCCTTCATCATGCAGATAGATGCTAACTTCGTGAATGATTTCTTCGATTATGCGAAGGGTACTGATGATCGTGAGACGCGCCTGGGACCTGAACGAGCCTGTTCTCAGGGATGGGTGACGCCTGAAGCGATGAAGCAGGCCATTGCCATTACTACCTGTGTGGCTTGTATGGTGGGCCTGCCGCTGGTATTCTTTGGCGGATTAGAGATGATACTCGTGGGAATCACCTGTGTGGTGTTCTGCTTTCTGTATACTACACACCTTTCTTATATAGGTCTTGGCGATGTGCTGGTATTGCTGTTCTTCGGCCTCGTACCTGTCAGCATTACCTATTATATACAGTTGCACACGCTGACTGCTGAGGTCTTGATTGCTTCGCTGGCCTGTGGCGTTGTGATTGACGGGCTACTGCTGGTCAATAACTTCCGCGATCGCGATACCGACCGAGTGGCTGGCAAGGAGACACTCGTGGTGCGAATCGGTGCTGAAGCCACGCTGAACCTGTATCTCTCCGTTGGCATCATGGCCTGTCTGATGGGCGGCGTCTTCCTGCTGAGAGGAAATGTCCTTGCCTTCGTGCTCCCGATGCTTTATCTGATTCTTCACATCTACACCTGGCTGCGGATGAAGCAGATTTGGCAGGGTAGGAAACTGAACAAGTGTCTGGGCGAAACGGCAAGAAACATTTTCGTCTACGGTATCATGCTTTCCGTCGGAATCCTCTTCGGCTAAAAAAAGAGAGTCTAAAGTCTCTCAACTCTAAACTCTCATCTCTCAGCTCTGAGCTCTTATCTCTCAACTCTGAGCTCTTATCTCTCAACTAAATCACCTCTATTCCCTGTTCTTCGCAGAGTTTCAGGCTCATTTCCTTCAGCTTGAACTTCTGGATCTTTCCTGAGCCGGTCAGGGGGAATTCCTTGATGAAGAACACATACTTTGGAATCTTATAGCGGGCAATCTTTCCGCGGCAGAACTCCTGCACGTCTTCGGGCTCCATCTTCACCCCGTCTTCGAGGATGATGAAGGCGCCTACTGCCTCACCGTATTTCTTGGAAGGAACTGCAGCCACCTGTACGTCGCGTATTCCGGGCATGTGATAGAGGTACTCCTCAATCTCGCGCGGATAGATGTTCTCGCCGCCACGGATGATCATATCCTTGATACGACCGGTAATCTTGTAGAATCCCTGCTCGTCCTTCACACCCAGGTCGCCTGAGTGCAGGTATCCGTTCTTGTCGATGACTTCGGCTGTGGCCTGTGGGTTCTTGTAGTAGCCCTTCATCACGTTGAAGCCCTTGCAGCACATCTCTCCCTGAACGCCTACGGGACATTCCTCGCCCGTCTCAGGGTCAAGCACCTTCACGTCTACGAACGGATAGTCGCGTCCTACGGTTGTGCAGCGCTGCTCGAAAGTATCGTTCAGGCAGGTCTGTGTCATACCGGGTGCTGACTCTGTGAGTCCGTACACGCTGGTGATGGTCAGATACATCTTCTCGGAGACCTGCTTCATCAATTCTATCGGACAGAGTGAGCCTGCCATGATTCCCGTACGCAGACTTGTGAGGTCGAACATCGAGAACATCGGGTGGTTGAGCTCAGCGATGAACATGGTGGGAACGCCGTAGACAGCCGTGCAGCGCTCTTTATGGATTGAGGCCAGCACTACGAGTGGGTCGAACTTCTCTACCATCACCTCTGTACAGCCGTGAGTAAGGCAGTTCATCGTGGCCAGCACTACGCCGAAGCAGTGGAACAGTGGTACACAGACACAGAGCTTATCATCCTGTGTAAAGCCCATGTTCTCGCCCGTGAAATAGCCGTCGTTGGCAATGTTGAAGTGAGTGAGCATCACGCCCTTGGGGAATCCCGTAGTACCGCTGGTGTACTGCATGTTGCAGACGTCATGACAGTTTACCTGTTTCTTCATCTCGTTGAGCGTCTCGTCCTCGATATTCTGTCCGAGCAGCAACAGTTCTGCCGTGTTGTACATGCCGCGATATTTCTCCATACCGATATAGACAACGTTCTTCAGGTAGGGGAATCGCTCGCTGTTCAGATGTCCGCGTTCGCAGGTCTTCAGTTCGGGCAGCATCGTGTAGGTCATGTCCACGTAGTTACAATCCCACGTGCCGTCGGTGATGCAGAGCACCTCCATATCTGAGTCCTTGCAGAGATATTCCAGTTCGTTCTGCTTGTAGTTGGTGTTCACCGTAACCAGTACTGCACCAATCTTTGCGGTAGCGTAGAGGAAGGTGAGCCAGTCGGGCACGTTGGTTGCCCAGATGCCTACGTTTGAGCCTTTCTTCACGCCGATGCTGATCAGTCCTTTGGCCAGATTGTCTACGCGCTCGTTGAACTTGCTCCAAGTAAATCGCAGGTCGCGGTCGCTATAGACGATGTACTCCTTGTCGGGCGTTGTCTCTGCCCAGTATTCCAGCCACTGACCGAGTGTACGTTCGGAGAGCTGGTAACCTAAAGAACCTACTTCTGCAGGGTAAGTTCTGTTGGGCAATGGTCTGCCCGCCATATCTAATTTGACCTCTGTGTTAGGGGGTTGGGAGCCTGAACAGACTTGTTTTTTTATTTCTTCTTTCATTTTTTTTCTTCAATCAGAAAGGAATATATACTACTGCCAGAATCTTGGCACTCTTTCCGGGAGCACCGTGTACGTGGTGGTTTACGATCGAGTCGTAGAAGATAGAATCACCCTCTTTCAGGTTGTAGGTCTCTTTGCCATAAACAATCTCCACCTCGCCCTGCATGACGTAGATGAACTCCTCGCCTTCGTGGGCAGAGAGCTGGAATTCAGGGCTCTTTTCGGGGTTGATGTCTATGATAAACGGCTCCATGTGTCGGCCAGCCTTCTGTTGTGCCAGCGGGTGATACTCCATGTGCTTGCGGGCATCGGTAGCGCCGTTTGAGAAGCTGATGCTGCTCTTGCTCTCGCGCTCTTCTGCACGGCAGACGACGGGTCCCAGCGCATCGTTGTCATCCATGAATGTGCCCAGGCGGACGCCCAGTGCACGTGCAATCTTGATCAGCGGGCCCAGTGAGGGTAGCTGCTCGTCAGTCTCAATGGAGTTAACCTGTTCAATCGAAAGGCCGCTACGCTGCGACACCTCTTCAATACTAAGATTCTTTGATTCTCTAATACCTTTGATTTTCAATCCAACGATTGTACGATGCTCGGACATACTTAAAAAAAATGAGTGTGATTAAGTGACTTATTTAATTTTGGGCGCAAAGATAATAAATATGACTGACTAATCAATCAATTATCCCGTGAAATTAACAAAAATAAATAGGGTGGGGCTTTGCCCCTGCCCGTTGTTATCCATTGTTTTCATCCATTGGGAAGAGTCCGAAGAGCTTGGCGTCGATCATATCGGTCACCTGTTTGAAGTCTTCGGGGCGGTCGCCGAACTTGCAGTTGTCGCCATCGATGATGATGAGCTGTCCCTTGTAGGTGCTGATCCAGTCTTCATAGCGGCGGTTCAGTCCTTCCAGGTAATCCAGTCGCATGGTCTGCTCGTATTCGCGTCCGCGCTTCTGAATCTGTGCCACGAGGGTGGGTATGCTGGAGCGGATGTATATCATGAGGTCGGGCAATTTCACCAGCGACATCATCAGGTCGAACAGGTCGGTATAGTTATGGAAGTCTCGGTCGCTCATCATACCCTGTCCGTGCAGGTTGGGTGCGAAGATGCGTGCATCCTCGAAGATGGTTCGGTCCTGGATGATGGTCTCGTCTGAGCGAGAAATCTCTACCACCTCCTTGAAGCGCTTGTTGAGGAAGTATACCTGCAGGTTGAACGACCACCGCTTCATGTCGGCATAGAAGTCAGACAGGTAGGGGTTGTTGTCAACGGGTTCGAAACGTGGTGTCCATCCGTACCGATGGGCAAGCATCTTGGTGAGCGTGGTCTTGCCACTGCCAATGTTTCCGGCTACTGCAATGTGCATAATCTTCTGTTGTGTTATGTGTTAGGGAAGAGTCCGAAGAGTGTCTGGTCGATGCGGTCAACGATTTGTGCAAAGTCCTTGGGGTTATGCTCAAAGTCGAGTGCATCTTTCTCAATCACCATCACGCGACCTTTATATTTATTAAAGATGAAGTCATCATAGCGGTTGTTCAGGTTCTGCAGATACTCCAGCTTCATCATCTGTTCGTAGTCGCGTCCGCGCTTCTGGATATTGCCTACCAGGTGGGGCACTGAGGCCTTCAGGTAGATCATCAGCTGCGGATAGCGAACCACCTCTATCATCTGTTCGAACAGCTCCATATAGGTCTCATAGTCGCGGTCGCTGAGGTTGCCCATCGCCTTGTTGTTCTGCATGAACACGTAGACGCCCTCAAAGATGCTGCGGTCCTGGATGATAGTCTTCTCAGAATGCTGAATTTCTATGAGGTCGCGGAAGCGCTCCTTGAGGAAGTATACCTCCAGGTTGAACGACCAGCGATGTATGTCATTGTAGTAATCCTCCAGATAGGGGTTCTCGTCGACCGACTCGTAGCGTGCTTCCCATCCGTAGTGACGGGCCAGCATCTTTGTGAGGGTCGATTTTCCGCTACCTATGTTACCTGCTATAACGATGTGCATAATGAACTATCTGTCTTTTCGGTTACAAAGGTAGTGAAAAACCAATAAAAACACCACTTTACTTGCAAAAAATTTTGTCAATTAGTCAAAAAGGTGTACTTTTACACCGACTTATTACCAATAATAAAACTCTCATGATAAGAAGATTGTTTTTATTTATCTGTGCCATCCTGCTTAGTGCCAGCATGTCAGCACAAGGTGTGAAGCCGCTCCCTACGTTGCATGTTGAGGGCCGTTGGCTTTGTGACAGTCATGGAAACCACGTAGTCTTACACGGTGTGATGGATACGCCCAACGCCTGGTTCAATGGCGGTCGCTGGGGTTGGGACTATAGTACGGTAACGCCTTGTCTCAACTACTTCGAGAAACTCTTCGCGGGTATGGAGAAGTCGAAGTGCACTATTTTCCGTCTGCACCTCGATCCTGCATGGACCAATGACCCCAATGATAGTTATCGATACAGCGGTGCTGCCGACCAGCCGTCAGATGCCAGTGGCGAGGCCGACATATCGAAGTTCAATCCTACACGCTTGAAGACTTACCTCTCCTCGCTCTACTGGCCGCTCATCCAGAAGGCAATGAACCACGGAATGTATGTGGTCGTTCGTCCGCCGGGCGTTTGTCCAGCCTCGCTGAAAGTGGGCGACTACTACAACCAATACCTCATGACCGTATGGGACCTCGTCACGCAGAATGCGTACGTGAGAAAGTATGCCGGACAGGTGAGTATTGAGCTGGCCAACGAGCCGATATCCATCAAGAATGCCAATGGCGAGGATGACGACAAAGCTTGTCATGACTTCTTCCAGCCTATTGTCGACAAGATTCGTGCCAACGGCTTCACGGGTATTATCTGGGTGCCGGGAACAGGATGGCAGGCCAACTATACCAGCTATGCCACCAATCCCATCGAAGGTTACAACATCGGCTATGCCGTTCACGATTACCCCGGCTGGTACGGCTGCAGCGACAGCAATCCCGATCCTGAGGCAAAGATAGCACAGTTCCACAAACAGGTTCCTGTGGTTGACACCAATCCTATCTTCATCAGCGAGGTCGACTGGAGCCCTGAGAATCCTGACGGCGAGGGCCACTACGACGAACACGGCAACTGGGTTGTCCCCAACCTGGGCACTTGGGGCACTGGCAGTACATCGAAGTATGGAAAGGCTTTCAAGGCCTGCCACGACTACTACGGCAACATCTCGATGACGCTTACCCATCCGCATGAGTTCTTCGACATCGACCAACTATTGAAAGACGGAACTGTCGTTCCCGCCTTCAACGGCAATCCAGAGGCATGTGCAAAGGCATGCATGGATTGGTATGCAGATTATTACAATGTAAACTGGGCGCATGCTGACTATAAGAACAAGTTTGTGAGTGACCAGGGCAACGGCAAGTACAAGAATCCTATTATCTTCGCTGATGTACCCGATCCCGATGTCATTCGTGTGGACGACACCTATTATATGATTTCTACCACGATGCACCTCTTCCCTGGCGCAACGATCATGAAGTCAAAGGATCTGATCAACTGGGAATACTGTGCACAACCCTTGGAAAAGCTTTCTACCAAGGACCGCTATAACCTGCTGAACGGTGAACATGCCTACGGTTCGGGCATGTGGGCTTGTTCGATGAAGTATCACAATGGTAAGTTCTATATCCTCATCAACGGCAACGATGCCGGTGGCTTCGTATTGTCAGCCTCTGACCCTGAGGGCAAGTGGGAGATGAAACAGTTGTCGCGCATCTATTACGACCCAGGCATGCTCTTCGACAACGGAAAAGTCTACGTGGCTTGCGGCATCGGCAATATCCAGATGTGTGAGCTCGATGAAGATTTTAATTATATCCAGGAGAAGAACGTCATCAGCAACAAGGATGGCTTGGAAGGCTCACATCTTTATAAGATAGGCGACTACTATTACATCTATGCTACCTATGGCGGTTGGCCATCCGGACAGGCTGCCTTCCGCTCGAAGAACATCTTCGGTCCATACGAAGAGAAGATGCTGGTCGAGAAGATTATCAACAACAGTCCGAACACCATCCATCAGGGTGCGCTCGTAGAGACCACTACTGGTCAGTGGTGGACGATACTCCAGCAGGACCTGGGCGCCTTTGGGCGTATGCCGAACCTCCAGCCGGTGAAGTGGGTCGACGATTGGCCCATCGTGGGCAATAACGGAATTCCCTATACCACCTATACAAAGCCCAATATAGGTTCTAGTTCACCCATTATGGCCCTTCCCACGAACAATAACTTCCGTTCTTACCCCATCGGTATGCAGTGGGAGTGGAACCATAACCCCGATAACGGTGCATGGAGCCTCTTCGAACGTCCGGGATGGCTGCGCCTGAAGACATCGGGTGCAGCCGATCGCTTGACACAGGCCCGCAACATGCTGACGCAACGCATCTTTGCCCTCCATGACAAGTCTTCGCAGGCATCTACGGGCACTATCCGTTTGGATGTCAGCCATCTGAAAGAAGGTGATCGCGCAGGCATCTGCATCCTGCAAGACCCCTACGCAGCTATTGCTGTCGAGGTGAAAGACGGCAAGCGTCAGTTGGTATGGTGGCAGGATCAGCTGACCACGAACGATGACTTTACGCCAAAGGCGGTCAACGGTTCCTCCGTTGAAATCGACAGCGTCATCTACCTGCGCGCCGCCATTACCTACGGCACCAGCAAGACGCAGTTCTCCTATTCGCTCGATAATAAGACGTTCACCAATCTGGGCGAACAGACCACGCTGAAGTTCAACCTTTCCGTCTTCGTAGGTGCACGCTTCGGACTCTTCTGCTATCATTCAGGAGTGCAGGAGTCCGGGAGTTCAGAAGCTCAGGAGACGGGTTATGCCGACTTCGACTGGTTCTCAACTGAGGCTTCATTCGATGAGAAGAACTACTTCCCTGAACATTTCGAGGGCTATAGTGCAGAAATGCTGACCGTCGAGAAACTGGAACTGGCATCCAACGAACTTGAGATTATGGTAGGCAATAGCACTCCGCTGCAACTGACAGCCACCTTCCGTGACGGACATACAGAAGATGTGGCGGCAAAAGCGAAATATACGACCAATGCTGAGAGC
Source organism: Prevotella sp. (assembly GCA_017460515.1). Taxonomy (GTDB): domain Bacteria; phylum Bacteroidota; class Bacteroidia; order Bacteroidales; family Bacteroidaceae; genus Prevotella. Next base: position 29,351 of record JAFUAY010000032.1, on the reverse strand, counting down.
ATCGTAAAGATACAGGGCGGACAGCTCCGCGGAATGGGTGAGGGTATCGCCAATGTCTATGCCACCTTTACCGACCCGATGGGCAATACGCTGAGCACTACGTTCAAGGTGAAGAGCACCTTCTTCCCCTTCGCGGCTCAGTATATTAATACCAACCTGTTCGGTGAGGGCACTTACAACGAGAAGAACCACGCCTTCCGCCCCAGCCAGTGGGGACAGATGGGCTGGGAATACAGTAATGGTGCTGATATGTCGGGCTATAAGTATCTGGTCATCAAACTGAAACAGGCTCAGACGTGTGGCGCCCATCTGAACATCTTCACCACCAACAGTATCTGGGGCGACTGCTGTGCCTCAGAAGATTTCGGTACGAAGAACCAAATAGTGGTCAACCTTCAGACAGCCAAATACACATCGGGCGGCAAGAGCGGAAATGCCCTTGAGACCAACAATATTCGCATTGTCTGCTTCTGGGGAAATGGTAACGGCATCATTGTTGTCGACGATATGTATCTGACCAACAATAGCGACTACTCGCGTGAGGAGACATCCATCGCTTTGCCCTTTGCTCCTGTCAATGCTACCGCCGTTAAAGTATACAACCTGTCAGGACAACTGCTGCGTCAGACGACAAGCAGCCAACAGGCCACTCAGGGACTGCCTGCCGGTATCTACATCGTAGACGGAAAGAAAGTTATTGTGAAATAGTGTCTCGTTCAGCCGCTTTCGACTGGCGGATACGCCAGCCGATGGCGGCTATGAGCATACTCATCAGCGGACTGATTAGATTGAAGAAACAATAGGGTAGGTAGGTCAGCGTGGGAACACCTAAGACGGTGGCCTGCGTCATTCCGCATGTGTTCCAGGGAATGAGCACAGAGGTCACGGTGGCCGAGTCCTCACACGAGCGGCTCAGCAGGCGTGACTCATAGCCCTGTTCACGATACACCTCTTTATATATATCAGCATTCAGAACGATAGATATAAACTGGTCGCCAGTGGCAATATTCAGGAAGATGCCTGTCCCCACGGTCGATGACACTAGCGTGAACCTGCTGCGGATGAGGCGCACGATGACCCGTGTCAGACTCTCAATCATCCTACTGGCTACCATCGCTGCTCCGAAACACATCGCGCACAAGATGAGCCAGATGGTGTTCAGCATGCCCGCCATTCCACCCGTAGAGATCAGTTCATTGAGCGATGAGTTGCCCGTATCAACGGCCGTAGCACCATAATAGGTGATGGCAAGACCGCGTACTAAATTCAGAACGGAGAATTCTTGCGTCCCGTTGGTAGCTATCTCCAGCAGAATATGCGGCTGAAGGATGATAGCTACGATGCCCGCCATGACTGATGAGAGAAAGAGCACGATGAGCGAAGGCACTCTTCGCGCGATGAGCACACCTGTCAGTAGTGGCACCAACAGCGTCCACAGCGAGATATGGAACGTGCGCGACAGCCCCTCGGTATATTCGGCTACGTGTACTTCGGCTCCACTGCCATTTCCCCATCCAGCTATGAAGAAGATAATCAGCGTGATGATGAACGTAGGCGTGGTGGTGAACGTCATGTAACGGATATGCGTGAAGAGGTCAGTGCCCGTTGATGATGAAGCCAGGATCGTGGTATCACTCAGTGGTGACATCTTATCACCGAAGTAGGCTCCTGAGATGATGGCACCTGCTGTCCAAGCCTCCGAGACATCGAGTGCATGACCAATGCCCAGCAGTGCTACACCGATGGTGGCTATCGTTGTCCACGAACTGCCCGACAATAGTGACACCAGCGCACAGATAATGCAGGCCGATACCAGGAAAAACTGAGGCGACATCACCTGCACACCATAATATATTAGGGTGGGCACAATGCCGCTGATCATCCACGATCCCGCCAGCATGCCTACGCACAGCAGGATGAGTAGCGTAATCGATACCTCGCCCAACGTCAGCTTCAGCTGTTTCTCAAACGCTTTCCAAGGCACCCTGTAGGCTCCCATCGAGATGCACACGCAGACGGCCATTCCCATCAGCAGCGCTATCTGACTGCCTCCGCTGAGCGAGTCGCTACCGAACAGCGTGATGGCAATGCCGAGAAACACGATGAGCACCACCACGGGGATGGCTGCAATCAGCGGATGAGGCACCCGCAACTCGCGTTCGTTGAGAATTTGTTTCGATTCCTTGCTCATGTATCGTTATCTCGTTATTACTTTATCTTGTTGTTACGTTGTTTTTCGTTATCACGTTAATTTTCTTCTGTCTAACCAAATATCAATAACGATTTTAACTTTGCTATATTTTATATCTTACATTCTTCTAACATCAAATATTTACTTCACCAACACCTTTCTGCCATTAATGATGCTAACACCCTTCGTGGGGGCATCGTGTCTCCGTCCGTTCAGGTCGTAAACTATAGCGTTCTGATGTCTATCCGCATGGATGCTTTGAACTCCAGTCACATCAATCTCCTCGATAATTGTGAATTCCTTCCAGTAGTCAGCTGCCTGATAAGCAGCCTTGCTTCCTGTGGGGACATACAGGTCTGTCATGTAAGTTGTGTTAGAAGAAAAAGTATATAAAGCAATTGCTGGAGGTGTCGGGTTCAGCGAAGTAATAGAGGTTAAGTAAGGGCAGTCAATAGCATGGTTTCCAATGTTTGTCACGCTTTTACCTATGGTGAAAGAGATTAAGTCAGAGCAATTATAGAAAGCTCTTTCCCCTATACTTGTTACGCTATTTGGAATGGTGATAGAGGTTAAGCCAGTGCAGCTATAGAAAGCATAGTCTCCTATACTCGTCACGCTATACTGGATATTTTCGTAACTTACAAACATTGGTATTACGATACTATCTGTATAATCTCCCCGGGTCACTTCCGCTGTTTTACTTTCTAAATTCAGTGCGTACCAGATACCATCAATTTTCACTTTTTGTGCACTTGCTACTATCGGCAGGAGCATTAACGATAGGAGTAAACAAATTGTCTTCATAATCTTCAACTTTAGGTTGTTTTTATACATCATAAAGAGACTCTGTTCCCGCGTGAGTACGGGGCAGATGCAGTTGCAAAAATACAAATAAATTTTCAAATTGGAACTATATTCTTAAAAAAGATGAGAAAAAAGTAAAAAACTGGTCACAGCTGTGACCGTGATCAGACAAAATACAATCAGTAGAAAAATAGAACAATGTTTTTTGCAGGATTTTGAGTCAATCTAGAGAAAAATGTATTCGAAATATCCAATAGGATGTTCTGTTTGGCGGTGTGTCCAAAGGAACTCTAAGGGATGCAGGATGCGAAAGCTATGCAATTGCAGACTTTCCTCGCTCTAGAATGATAATAAAAGTGGAAAAACGGCTTCGCGATTTCACCGTTTTCTGCCAACAAAAGCTGATGGCAGTGCTGCAAACGCTTAGTGTTTATGTTCCAGTTGTTTCGAAGATACGACCCAGTCACGAAGTTATCACGATGTAATTGCTTAGATATCAGACTGTAATCACTCAGTTATTACGGTGTAATCACTAAGTAATTGGGTTGGAGTTACAACGTAACTTCATCCTGAAAGCCTCGTAACTTCATCGTAAAAGCTAAGCGACTGCAAAAAATATGCGGTTAAGCACTCGCAAACCGCATACTTAGCACTCGTAAACCTTATGTTTAGCACCCGGAAACCGCATGTTTGCGAGTCGTTATCCATAGCGCCAGTTTCATAACTCACGAACTTGCTCAAATCGGGCTTCCTTTTGAGCGAGGGTGGAGCCGCTGAAAAAATTCTGAGTTTTGAGCGATTTCGATTGTTCTAAATTTCCACAAACATCGCATTGCCGTAAGTAAATGGACGATGCAAAGTAATTGCAAACAAAATCATATGGGTGTTTGCAGATAATTTCTTAACTTTGCAACGATTTTGCAAGATGAGCATCTCAACCTAACGAAAGAACCATATCAACCTAAACGAAAATGAAAGTAATTATTATGATACTCGCTGTCTGCACCCTGCTGACTGGCTGCGGCAACTGTTGCGGTAAGGACGACGGATACGTGCTTGAGGGCCTTTGGCTGTTGGAAAACGCAGTGACGCCAGAAGGGTATACCTATGATTATCCTGTCGAAAACAGATATTTGCTGATGTATGTGGGCGACAGCTTGCTATATCGAGGACAACTGACGCAGACAGCATCGGCCATCGTGGTGAGCACCAGCGGCAGAAGTGAGGTGACGCTGATTAGCGTGGGCGGTGGTAACTGGCTCTACATGGAAGATGACGGTGAACATCCGCTGTTCTTGGAGGGCGACTCGGCCATTATCATACAGCGCCGAGGCGTGCGCTACCGATGGGTGCGTGCTGCTGATGTTTACGAGGAATGGGGGAGTGAGATTCAGGCGATTGCTGAACGCGAGGCAGCAGTTGCTTCCAGTAGTCAGACGGAAAGCACGTCTGACGGCGAGCCTCACCACTATGTGCTCTCGACCAAGGAACGGCAACAGCAGAGCGTCATCCACGTGTTTATCTTTGCAACCGTTGGGATTGTCATCTTCCTGTGCATCATCGTCCAGATAGCTCTGGCCAGCCGCAAGGAGAAACGTAGGCTGCAACTACAGCTCCGTCAGATTCAGGAGGAGCACGAACAGTGTCCGCAACCTGTGCGGCAGGCGCTTGATGAGGTGGCTGCAGCCTATTTCGGATCAGATGAATATCACAATCTGCTAAGCCGAATCACATCGGGACAGCGACTGAAGGATAGCGACTGGACGGAGATAGAGAGTCAGTTGAAACGGGCCTATCCAGGCTTCTGTAATCAGTTGCGCTCGCTCTACCCGATGTCGGAACTGGAGTGTCAGGTATGTCAGCTCATCAAACTGCGCATTGCTCCTACCGACATTGCAACTGTACTCATGCGTGATGCCAGCACTATCAGTACTGTGCGTAGCCGTCTCTACAAGAAGGTGTTCGGACGGAAGGGAGGCTCGAAAGAATGGGATGAGTTTATACGATCCATTGGAGAGTGAAAAGGGAATAGTGTAAAGGGAATAGTACAAAGGGAAAAGTTTGCAAAAACTTTGCATCCGCAATTGCAAAGGAAATGCAAAACAAATTGTTTGGAACATCAGCCGAATGGCCGTATCTTTGCATCGGAATTCCAAAACAAACAGAATGTCAAACCAAATTAAAAACTTAAACCTTATGAAAAAGATCATGTTAGTAATGGCACTGGTACTCATGAGCACCGTGCAGACGTTTGCCCAGACAGCGAAAGTAGCCGACAAGGAACTCATTGGCGTATGGACATTGGAGTATATGCAGTATGACGGCGAGAAGAAGATGCCATGCGGAAAAGGCCAGAAGTACACCTCCTTTAAGTATTATGGTGCCGACGGCGAGTACGCCTGCTGTGAGATTGCCCTCACGAATAAAGGAAAGCTGCACTTGATGCCTCATGAGTATGGCAAGTACACCTACAAGAATGGTGTCTACAGCGAGATGGGACGTCCTGCACTGAAGGCTGAGGATATGGTGATGACTGACAAAACCCACTTCCACTGTCGTTGGATGAACCGTATAGAGGGGTGGAAGAAGACCCCGATGTCAGACAAGGCCGCGCGCTTCATCGTGGATGCCTGCAAGCAGAAGGATATGCCAGATGACTTGCAGAAACAACTGAAAGAATTGTTGTTCTAATACAAGAAAGTTAGTAAAAGTTAGTCAACCATAACCCTTGGGATAACGACTGGAGTTCGCAGCATTGCGGGGTCCAGTTTCTTCGTTTACGACTTTTTGCTCACTTGTTGAATAAATTTCTCACGTTCTATAAAAGAAATATATTCCTTTTGTTCTCACTTAATCGAAATTTTCGTACCTTTGCAGGCGAAAAGGGAATAGTGTTTTGCAGATGGTATATTCAGCGATAAGAAATAGGAACTTGCTAAAGATGATGGTCATGGTGACAGGATTGCTGATCACGGTGACTGTACTGTTGGTAGGCTGCGATGACAAGCTGCCATTCTCATTCCTTTCTAACAATCAGGAATTGAAAGTGAGCCCATTGGCCGAGCAACTGGGATTCTCGAAAGAACGCCCGCTCGTAATGGGCATGAACACTAGCTATGCACCGTTGCAATATGTTGACAATCAGGGACGCCCGAGCGGATTTGATGTGGAGTTTACGCAGATACTGATGCGTAGGATGGGCATTCCCTTCACTTTCTCTCCCAACCACTGGGACAAGATGTCGCCAGGTATCATTGAGGGGAAATATGATTTGGGCATGCTTGTCTATAGCTCTTATCGTAAGGAACTGACAAACTATTCGGACGCAGTGTTCCGACTCTATTACCAGATCGTATACCGTAAGGAAGACTATGCCAACTTTGACTTTCGCCACCTGAAAGGCAAGCGCATTGCCTATATGAAATCGCGCCCGATAGGGCTGATGCTGAAAGATGCCGAAGCCGATGACTATTCGGTCACCGACTTGGCTGAGGCCATTAAAGACTTGTCGGAAGGTAAGTACGACGGCGTCATCTGCTATCGCTTTCAGGCAAAGTATAATATCGAGCAGCTACATCTGAATAGTGTGCTGACTGCCGATGAGTTGTCGCTGGAGCCGCGTGAGTACTGTTATGCCAGCCACGACTCGGTGCTCATAGCCTGTATAAATGCTGAGCTGAAACGCATGGAGGAAGAAGGTATCATCGCTGAGGTCTATGGTGACGAGGTGGTGTCGCACTTCGGAGCCATCGAGATTCCCAACTGGGTATGGGGACTATTGGTGGTGCTGACTTTCGTGTTCCTCATCGTGTTCAGCGTGAACAGACACCTGATGAGCAAACGTTTGAGGGCTGCCCATCAAAGTTTGCAGGTGGCCTACGACCAGATGGCAGAGAAGAACGAACAGTTGCTGATTGCCAACGCCCGCGCAGAGGAGTCGACACGCATGAAGAGTGCGTTTATCAAACAGATTTCTCATGAGATTCGCACACCGCTGAACATACTCAGTGGCTTCACACAACTGCTGACCCATTCAGGAACAGTGCTCAGCGACGAGGAGAAAAGCGATGCTGCCAAACAGATTCTGGAGAGCACCGATCGTATTACGGGCTTGGTGAATAAGATGCTGGAACTGTCGGAAGTAAGTAGCGAGGTAGTCATAGAACGTACCGACGAGGTTACATCGGCTCAGATAGCACAGCAGGCCGTACTTGCATCAGGTATTGCAGAAGCCCCGCATCTGTTGTTCGAACTGAAACTGGAAGAGGGGGCTGAACAGCCGCTAGTCACTAATCTGCGGTCGGCAGCACGTGTCGTTGAACTGTTGCTTGACAATGCCAAGAAGTATACGCATCCTGCAGAGGCCTACCTGCCGCAAATGAAACTGGAGAAGAAAGAACGTGCCACGCTGATAGTCTCCAAGGGACGTTTCGTCATAGAGGACACGGGTGTAGGCATTCCTGAAGAGGAGAAAGAGCACATCTTCGATGAGTTCGTACAATTGGATGAATACTACGACGGCACAGGCATTGGTCTTACTGTGGCTCGAAGCCTGGCTCGCAGATTAGGCGGTGATATCGTTCTGGACACTACTTACAACGAAGGAGCTAGATTCGTTGTAATGTTGAGTGTTTAGAGGTTTCAGCTGTTGTCTCTCTAAGATCATAGTCTTGCTTGCTGATTCTGCTGTAAATAAAAAGACGGACGCAATCTCATTGGAGCTGCGTCCGTCTTTCGATTTGTATATGACCCGCAGGTCTGATAGGGAATTAGTCGAGGTTCAGGCTCTTCTTCAGAGCGGCAATCTTCTCGTCGGCAGCCTTGATGCAGCGCTCGTAGTCGGCTGCACCCTTGAAGGAAGCGTCCTTCACCTCGGTGTAGAACTTGATCTTCGGCTCGGTGCCGCTGGGACGTACTGATACCTTCGTGCCGTCCTCGCAGAACCACTGCAGCACGTTTGAGGTGTCGGGCATGTCGAGCTTCTCAACGCTGCCGTCGGCCTTCTTTGCCTCTAGGGTCTTATAGTCTTTCCACAGACAGATCTTCGAGCCGCCCAGCTCCTTCGGAGGATTGGCGCGGAAGTCGGTCATCATCTGCTTGATCTCGTCGGCGCCGGTCTTACCGGGACGAACCACATTGATGGTCACTTCCTTCGAGAAGCCGTACTCCTTGTAGATATTCATGAGCAGGTCGTAGAGCGTCATACCATTGTCGCGTGCCCAGGCAGCAATCTCACAGATGAGGCAGATAGAAGCGGGGGAGTCCTTGTCGCGTACTTTGTCGAACGGCAGGAAGCCGAAGCTCTCCTCGCCACCGCCGATGTACTTCTTCTTGCCCTCGTTGATGCGAATCTCGTTGGCAATCCACTTGAAGCCTGTGTAGCAGTCCATGTATTCTACGCCGTTCTTCTTGGCAATCTCAGCGATGACCTCGGTGGTTACGATGGTCTTCACGAGGAACTCGTTGCCCTTCAGCTGTCCGAGCTTCTTCTTGTTGGCGATGATATACCAGCAGAACATCATGCAGGTCTGGTTGCCGTTGAGTATTTCCCACTCGCCCTTGGCGTTGCGGCATACGATGGCCAGACGGTCGGCATCGGGGTCGGAGGCAATCACGAGGTCGGCATTCAGACGGGTGCCGAGCTTCATACCGAGGGTCATGGCCTCAGCATTCTCTGGGTTGGGGCTGACAACGGTGGGGAAGTTTCCGTCGATAACCATCTGTTCGGGCACTACGTGGATGTTCTGGAAGCCCCATGAGCGCAGGGCCATTGGGATGATGACGCGGCCCGTGCCGTGCATCGGAGAGTAGACGATGTTGAGGTCTTTCTGGCGCAGGATGACGTCCTGATCGACCATTGCCTCTTTGACTGCCTGGATGTAATCCCAGTCCATTTCGCCACCGATGGGGATGATGAGTTCTTTGTTGCCCTCGAACTTCACGTCCTCAATCTTCACCTTGTTCACCTCGTCGATGATGCCCTTATCGTGTGGAGCCAACACCTGTGCACCGTCGTCCCAGTAGGCTTTGTAGCCGTTGTACTCGCGGGGATTGTGAGAAGCGGTGACGTTGACGCCTGCCTGACAGCCCAGCTGACGGATGGCGAACGAAATCTCTGGGGTGGGGCGGAGGCTCTCGAAGAGGTACACCTTGATGCCGTTGGCCGAGAAGATGTCGGCTACGGTCTCAGCAAACATGCGGCCGTTGTTGCGGCAGTCGTGGCCCACTACCACTGCACTCTGCTTGCCGGGGAATGCTTTGTTGATATAGTTGGCAAAGCCCTGTGTGGCCATACCTACGATATACTTGTTCATGCGGTTCGTACCGGCACCCATGATGCCGCGAAGACCGCCTGTACCGAACTCCAGATTCTGATAGAAGGCGTCGATGAGGGCACTCTTGTCCTCTGCATCGAGCATTGCCTGTACTTCCTTACGTGTCTCCTCGTCGAAGGCCGGAGTAAGCCACTGCTTGGCCAGTGCCTCGCACTGTGCAATAAGCTGAGCGTTATTTTCCATAATCAATAAATTTTGATGATTAGATTGTTGTTAGATTCTGTCCTACAAAGATAGTGTTATTGTTGGAATTATGATTACGTACAGACAAATTATTTTGAATTTTTAAGGCTTCTTTAGTAATTTGTCTATCTCATCGAACTGTCTGCCCATGTTCAGGTTCAGGTAGATGCGGTAGAGCGCAGGGCCCCACTTCTGTTTCTCCTTGGGCTCCAGTTGGCGGTAGCGCTCCATGTAGGGGCGTGCTTTCTGGTAGAGCTGGCGCAGCTGTTTCTTGTCCTTGCGCTCGTTGAGTTTCAGGGCAAGGTTCAGGTAGGCAGTGCCTGCATTGAAGTGGGCTTCGGCATTGTCGGGATTGATGGCCAGCACCTGATCGCTCACCTTGATGCACTCGCCGTAGCGTTGCAGCCGGAAGAGCATCGTGGACTTCACGAAGAGATACATCTCGCAGGTGTCACAGACGGCAATGGCCGAGTCGGTCAGCGCTAATGCCTTGTCGTAGAGTCCCTTAGCACTGTAGGCGTCCATCAGTCGGGGGAAGAAATAGCTGAACGTGGGGTCGTGGCGGAAGCCTATCTCCAGCGTTTTCAGGTACAGCTCCTGGTCGTTCAGCCAACGGCGTGATTCGGCCACGTACTGATAGACGAAACTGGTCTTCGTCGTATCGCGCATCGCCAGCTTGCGGTGACGCAGGGTCAGCACGGGGTTCTCCATCTTGTATCCGCAGAAGGTGGCCCAGTAAGCGGCTTCAGGCATGCGCTTGTCGGTCTCACTGAGGTTGGCGGCAGTAAACAGCGGTTGGCGGGCACAATCCATGTAGAACTCGAAATAGTCGAACGCCTGCTGGTACTCGCCTTTCTTCATGTGGAAGACGCCTGCATTGAAGAGGTTCGGCCGATAGCCCAGCAGCATCTCGGCATTCTTCTTGCGGTAGTCGAGCGTGACGCGCCCCTTATTGTCTGGGCGCATATCGAGTGAATCGAGCGATTCGGCCACACTGAACATGCGGTGTGCGAGTTGGAAGAAGGCTGTGGTGTCCTGTTTCTGCTTCAGGTAGAGCCGCTCGTTGGCCTGTGCGTATTGTCCGCGCACGGCATCGAGCCATACCACGTAGATCTTCTCGTTGGTCTTGTTTTCAGGCTTCTGCAGTAGGTCGGTCATCAGCTTCTCGGCCTTGTCATAGTCCTTACCGCTCTTCACGTAAGACCGCGCCTGATTGAGCTCTTTCTTCTGAGCCCACGTCAGGCACGGTGTTATCATTAGTATGAAGAGCAAGAGGGCAACATGTTGCTTCTTGTTCATTCAGTGATTTTTGGTTTGATATTCAGATGCTTACTTCAGCGAAGGATCGATAGCCTCCAGTTCGGCCATCTTCTCCTTATTCTGCATGGAATAATAGATACGGTAGAGCGGATAAGCCCAGTTCACCTTCTCGCGGTTAGGATCCAGCTCGCGGGCACGCTCCATGAATACCTGAGCGTCAGCAAGTACTTCCTTCACCTTGGCGGCGTTCTCCTTGCTCAGACCACCGGTCTTCTTGTCGGCCAGCTGCTCGTTGAGGGCGATAGCCTTTGAGTTGTAGCATACACCGGCATTGAACACGCACTGCAGGAAGTCGGGGTCGAGCTCGATAGCTTTCTTGTAGCACTCGATGGCTGCATCCCACTCGCTGTTGTTCATCAGCACCTCACCCTTCAGGGCCCAGGCCATCTTGTTCTCAGCGTTCAGGGCAATCTCTTCCTCTGCCCAAGCCTGCATAGCCTTCATGTCCTTAGCGTGGGTGTAGTAGTCCATCAGCAGGTTGAAGTAGCGCTCCTCTTCGGACTTCTGCTTGTGCAGGTCCTTCAGCATGTCAACGTATGAGAGCGAGTCTTCCTTCGTCTTCATGGTCTCCTTCTTTGAGAAGATGAGGATTTCTGTAGCCTCACCAGCCTTAGCGGGATCCTCAGCAGTCAGCTTGGCATACTTCTCAGCGTTGACATAGTCCTTTGACTGGTAAGAGAGGATGGCTGTATAGTAGGCAATGTCATAGTAGAACGGCTCCTTGGGGAAGTCGGCCACCTCAGCGAAGAGCGGAGTGTTCTTCATGTTCAGATATGCACTCCATGCCTTGAAGGCGTTCGCATTATCCTTGCGGTCCTGATAGAAGTACTGACCTGCCTGAACGAGGGTGATGCCGAAGGGCTTGTACTTGTTCTGCAGGGCTGAACGATACTTAGGCTTCACCTTGCCCTTCTCGTCGGGCAGCTGGTCGAACTCGTCACATTTCTGTGCTGCTTCCCACGCGGCGATGGCTGCGTTGTACATGCCGAGCGTATCGTAAGGAGTGTTCTTCTTCTCAATCTGATTCTTCGAAGCTTCGGTTTGAACTTCCATATACTTGCCATAGTGGATTTCGCTCAAGAGATTCCAGGCGCCTTTCTTGTCTACGGTCTCAGCTGAGGTCAGTGCGGGTGTCAGCGTCTCTACTGCCTGCTGGTATTCACCCTTGGAAAACAGTTTCTTGGCGTCCTTGATCAGGGCATCCTGTGCAAAGGCCGTTGTGGCAGCTGCTGCCATGAGGGCCATCATCATAAACTTTTTCATCTTACGTATAAATTTTTGGTTTAACAGTTATTGTTCATTGTTCTCAGGTGTGTCGACGGTCTCTACGGCATCGGTCGTTTCAACGTTTCCCGTATTCTCAACAGCACCGGTTGTATCCAGTGGTTCTTCCACTTCACCAGCTTCCTCTTCCTCGGCGGTGTTGTGCATCACCTTGCATACCGAAGCAATGGTGTCGTTCTTCTTAGCGAGGTTGATGAGACGAACACCCTGGGTAGCACGACCCATCACGCGTACATCAGCCACCTTCAGACGGATGAGGATACCGCTCTTGTTGATGATCATGAGGTCGTTCTCGTCAGTAACCACCTTGATGGCTACCAGACGGCCCGTCTTCTCAGTGATGGCGAGGGTCTTCACACCCTTGGTTCCGCGGTTCGTCTTGCGATAGTCTTCAATATCGGAGCGCTTTCCGTAGCCGTTCTCTGAGACAACCATAATCGTCTCTGTCTGCGGATCGTTGACGCAAACCATACCTACTACCTCATCGTCGCCGCCATCGAGACGCATACCGATAACGCCCGTAGACACGCGGCCCATCGTGCGTACAGTATCTTCATTGAAGCGAACGGCGCGACCGTTACGGTTGGCCAGCAGAATCTCGTTGCTACCGTTGGTCAGACGAACGCCTACCACCTGGTCACCCTCGTTGATATTGATGGCGCGTACACCGGCAGCACGCACGTTGCGGAAGTCGTACAGACAGGTCTTCTTGATGATGCCCTGCTTGGTGGCAAACATCACGTAGTGGGTCTTCAAGAACTCTTCGTCGTTGAAGTTCTTGATGCGCAGCACGGCGTTGATAGCATCATCGGGCTCGATATTGAGCATGTTCTGGATAGCGCGGCCCTTCGAGCTCTTGTCGCCTTCAGGAATCTCGTAGCACTTCTGCCAGTAGCAGCGACCCTTCTGGGTGAAGAAGAGCAGCGTGTTGTGCATTGTGGCAGGATAGATATACTCGGTGAAGTCGTTATCGCGATGACGGGCAGCCTTTGCACCTACGCCGCCGCGAGCCTGTTCGTGGAACTCGGTGAGCGGTGTGCGCTTGATGTAACCCATGTGGCTGATGGTGATCACCACAGGATCATCGGGGTAGAAGTCTTCAGCATTGAACTCATGGTCGAACGGTATGATTTCCGTCTTACGCTCGTCGCCATACTTCTCCTTCACCTCCAGCAGGTCGTCTTTCATCACCTGCTTGCAACGTTCAGGATTATTCAGGATTTCCTCCAGGTCGGCAATGAGTTTCATCAGGTCGTCATACTCCTGATGGAGCTGGTCGACACGCAGGCCGGTCAACTGACTCAGACGCATATCGACGATAGCCTTCGACTGCAGCTCGTCCAGATCGAAACGCTTCTCCAGGTTGCGCTGGGCATCGGTAGGCGTTGCCGACTGGCGAATGATGTGTACCACCTCATCGATATTGTTGACGGCAATAATCAAGCCTTCCAGAATGTGGGCACGCTCCTGGGCTTTCTTCAGATCATACTTGGTGCGACGGATGGTGACCTCGTGGCGATGCTCAATGAAGTAGCGGATGCAATCACGCAGTGAGAGCAGCTTCGGACGCATCTTGCCGTGAGTTCCTGGAATGGGAACCAGCGCAATGTTATTCACTGAGAATGAGCTCTGTAGGGCAGTCATCTTAAACAGCTTGTTCAAGATAACATTGGCGTTCGCATCGCGCTTCACGTCGACTACGATACGCATACCCTGACGGCCTGACTCGTCGTTGACATTCGAGATGCCCTCAATCTTATGCTGGGTAGCCAGGTCGGCAATATAGGCTACGAGGTCGGCCTTGTTGACACCGTAAGGAATCTCGGTGACCACAATCTTATCATGCTGTTCGCCAGCCTCAATCTCTGCCTTCGCACGCATCACGATACGGCCGCGACCGGTCTCGTAGGCATCGCGCACGCCCTGCAAACCATAAATATATGCACCTGTGGGGAAGTCAAGACCGGGGATGTACTCCATCAGTCCGTCGGTGTCAATCTCTGGGTTATCAATAAACGCACAGCATCCGTCAATGACCTCGCCCAGATTGTGGGTGGGCATGTTCGTAGCCATACCTACGGCAATACCGTTACCGCCGTTGACCAGCAGGTTAGGCACCTTCGTCGGCATTACGCTGGGCTCAACCAACGTGTTGTCGAAGTTGGGATCCATATCTACGGTATCCTTCTCCAGGTCGTCCATGATGTGCTCGCCCATCTTCGAAAGGCGGCACTCCGTGTAACGCATAGCAGCGGGAGAATCACCGTCGACCGAACCGAAGTTACCCTGACCGTCAACAAGCATATAGCGCATGTTCCACTCCTGACCCATGCGGACAAGGGCTCCGTAGACAGAAGAGTCGCCGTGAGGGTGATACTTACCGAGTACCTCACCTACAACACGGGCGCACTTCTTATGCGGCTTGTCGCTTGTATTTCCAATTCCCATCATACCGTAGAGGATACGGCGATGAACGGGCTTAAATCCATCACGTACATCGGGAAGGGCACGAGCTACGATTACTGACATCGAATAGTCGATGTAAGATGACTTCATCTCTTCCTCAATGTTAATCTTTAAGATTCTGTCGTTGTCAATTGTCTGATCCATTATTTTTTTTCAAGATTTTGCGCTGAAGGCCATTTTAAAGCCCGCTGACGCATTTTAGCTGTTTTCTACAGAATGCAAAAGTACTACTTTTCTCGCATTTGAGAAAAGAATTAAGCAATTTTAAATGAAAAACAGCGCGGTTTTCAGTATTCCGGAGAACTTGGCGGGCGATATTAATCGAAGAGGGTGTCTATTTCGCTGATTTCTTCCTCATCGAACCACTCGGAAAGTTTCTTCTGGGCACGCTCCTTGATGTCGGGATCAATGTCTGTCCACACCTTTTTCAGCACGTAGATAAGTACGGCCAGATCGTCGCTCAAGCCTACGATGGGAATGGCATCGGGTACTACATCAAGGGGACTGATCAGATAGCCTAACGCACCAACGATGATGGTCTTGTCCTTCATGCTGATCTTGTCACTCTGAAGGGTGTAGAACAGGATGAGGGCTGCATAGACCAACTTGGCACCGGCACGCTTGGCTACACGTGCAATCTTCTCAACAAATTCGCTCTGAGAGAACTTGTTGGCATAACTCATAAAATCGGGTAATTCCATAAACGAATAATTCTGATGCCCGTGTGTGACGGGTGTTTGGTTAGATACTGGCTCAGCGTCATTGGCTCCAGCACCACTTTCTTGTGCAGCTGGGAGGCGTTGAGCAGGTGAAGTCCGTCTTTCTTCCAAACGGCAAAGCCGAGATGGGCAATGTCAAGACCGGGCTTCTTGCAGGTGATGGCTATGATATCGCCATCGTGAATAGTATTTCTTAAAAGCTTGGTGTTAGCGATACGGTTCTTGGGGATATACCGATAGGTCTTACCAGTAAGCGCCCGTTCTTGTTGGGCAATGAGTGGAACGAGGTCGGGGTGGGCCTTCAGTGCCTTGTAAGCATCAGCATGTCGGCTCATGTAGTTGATGTTCAGTTTCTGAACAGCAGTGAATGGGGGATTGGGCTTCTGAATCTCCTGCACAATCTTCATCGCCTGTTTGTCGGCAATCCAGTCACTGAAATAGTGTAGTCGGCTGGCATAGCCGTTCAGCTTCCCCTGACGATAGCGTAGTTGGGTCAGCACCCGTACATAGTCGGCAAAGGTGCTGTCACCGTGTTGAGCGCAAAGGGTCAGTGCGGCAACGGTCTCTACAAGAGTGGTGCAATCCAGTTGACGGGTGTTGATGACCAGACGCTCATCGTCGTTGACTTCAAGGGTGTGGGCCACGTAAGGCCGTCCGATGAAGTGCTGGGCGAAGAACAGGGGCGAAGTGCTCCCCCTGCGTAACAATCCCACAATCTCGGCACTGTCTGCTGAGCAGTAGGTGAGTGGCTGCGACAGCGCTTCCTGCTGACAGCAAGCCAGCATAATGAGTAGCGATATGAGGGTTCTATACACCATTCTATTCTATTTAACGGGAAAAGTCAGTCTTTATTGCGATACTTCTTCTTGAGTCCGAAGTTATATCCTACGTACAGGTTCATGTTGCCGTAGGTATTGGTCGTTGAGAAACGTGACTCATAATAAGTGTTGGAACGAACGATGGCACTGAAGCCTGCATACCAGCGCATATTGTTATAGACGAGGGCAAAACGGCCTATCAAGTTCGGATTGATCTTGGTGACAGAGAAACTCTTGGGCATTCCTGAACGCTCGTTCACATCACCGCTGCTCTGCTTGTAGCCCAATGCCAGTTGTCCGCAGGCACAAAACAGCCAGTTGCGGGCAAAGACCCAGTTATAGGCGTAGCCGGCAGAAACGTTGATGTCGTAGTACCTGGCCGAATTGAACATCAGGCCGGAGTCAATCAGCACGGTGTTCTTACCCAATTTCTCGTCGAAGACCTGCTGGAGTTTCGAGTGGTCGAATTCCAGTGAGTTGCGGTTGTAGCCAAAGCCTGCCATCCAGGAACCGCAGCTGATCTTCTGAATAGTGCTCTGGGCAAAGGCCGCAGGATAGGAGAAACGGCCGTGATTGAAGATGTAGTACAGGTTGAATCCCGTGATGCCTACTTGGAGTCCGTCGAACGGTTCATTGTCGAGGGGCGAGGTGTCCACATGATCGTCTACGCGAATATTCCGTAGTCGGTAGTCGCTACCCGTGCGCCGGTAGAAGAAGTCGAAGCCTATCTGCGAGCTGTACATACTGAAGTCTATCTCTGTCTTTGTCTTGTCGTAGGTGGAGTGACCCAGTGTGAACGAGTATCCGCCAAAGATCCATTTCCATCCGATGTACGGGCCTACCTTGATGTCGCCAGCATGGGCAAAGCTGATGTGCTGGCCTTTCAGCAATGAAGTGCGCAGCGTATAGTAATCGTAGGTGTAGGTGCTCTGCAACATGACGGTGAAGACGTAGTGCTGTGGTTCAATATAACGTTCGTCCAAACGGTCGAACCCGCGGATAATGCGTCGGATGAGCCCCAGCTTTCGTGGTTGCTCAATTGCTTGGGTGTCAGGGGCTAACGTATCGTTCGGTAGAACAGAGACAGAGTCAGCCGGAACTGCATACTCTTTCTGTAAGACGGAGTCAGCCGGAACTGCAGACAGTGCGGATAAGGAAAATCCAAAGAACGCAAGAGTGAGGAGCGGCCACTTCATCTTTCTGCTTAGAATTTTCCAAGAATGCGGTCCATCGCCCAGTTGACGGGGGTTGCCGATATGCTGGTGCAACTGCATACGCCTAAGCCCTGCAGATGTTCTACCACATTCTTGATAAGGGGATATTGTACGAACGGCGGGTTGGGAACGGTGATATGTTCTGTTCCGTCGCTGGTATGCAGTTCGATAGGGGCATAGTCGAAGACGGAGAAACGCAGCGAACCGCGATCACCAATCAGTTGGATGCTGTCCTCGCGGGCGGAATCGTGGGCAACGAAACACCAGGAACCTGAGCCCGGCAGACCGTTCTCAAAACGGAAGATAGCACTGACGCTGTCCTCGGCTTGATAGATTTTCCCGCGATTGGCACAAATGCCGCGAGCATCGAGGATAACACCGAACATCTCCTGCAGCAGGTCTAACTGATGGGGTGCTAAATCATAGAAATAGCCGCCACCGGCAATATCGGGCTGCAGGCGCCAGGGGAGATTCTCCGGATGAGCATAGTCCAACTCGCGTGGAGGAACGGCAAAACGCACCTGGGCATTGATAACAGTACCGATCGTGCCTTGTTCCACAATCTTCTTCACACGTAGGAAATAGGGAAGATAGCGGCGATAATAGGCCACGAAACAGGGCACTCCCGTCTGCTCGCTGATGCGGTTCACGCGTGCACAGTCATCATAACTGGCAGCCAACGGCTTCTCGACATAGACGGGCTTGCCAGCCTTCATCGACATGATGGCAAAGGTAGCGTGACTCGACGGGGGAGTGGCCACATAGATGGCGTTGACCTCCGGATCGTCAATCAGTTTCTGGGCATCGGTGTACCAACGGGGAATGTTGTGGCGCTCAGCATACGAACGGGCTTTCTCTTCAGAACGGCTCATCACGGCAACTACCGACGAACCTTCAACTTTATTGAAAGCCGGTCCGCTTTTCTTTTCAGTGACCTCACCGCAGCCTATGAATCCCCATTTGATTAATTTCATGAAAAGAGAGCCGTTTCTGATGAAACGACTTTGCAAAGGTACGAAGAAAAAAGCGATTGCACAAAAAAACGGACAGAAAAAAGACTATGCAACTCTTTTCTGTCCGGTAAGGCTTGAGTTCTGGACTCATGTGATGATGAACTCCTGAACTCCTAAGGAAGTTCTTTATTTGTAAAGATAGCGTTTGATGCTCTTCTTCGGCGTCTTGGCGAACTCGTCTTCAAAGATTTCAACTTCCGATATCTTTTCGTAGGCAGGCAACTGCTGATTGAGTGTGTTGCGGTTCTGCTCCATAATGTCTTCCAACTCGGCTGTCGAGAAGTTCATGTTGCGCACCTCATCCATATCGGGATGAATCAGGGCAACGAGCTTGTTCTCACGCTGAACGATGATACTTTCAACCACCATCGGCAGTGAGTTCAGCTTGTCTTCAATCTCCTCTGGATAGATGTTCTGGCCGTTAGCACCCAGCAGCATGTTCTTCGAGCGTCCGTTGATGAACACATTGCCTTCGCTGTCCATTGTGCCCAAATCGCCGGTGTGGTACCATCCTTCGGCATCAATGGTCTGGCGGGTGGCTTCTTCATTCTTATAGTAACCCAGCATCACGTTCAGACCGCGTGTCAGAATCTCGCCGGGGACGTTCTCAGGATCGCGAGAGTCAATCTTCACCTCCATGTGCTTGACGGCTTTACCGCAAGAGCCGGGCTTGAAGTCGTGCCAGTCGGCATAGCAGATAATCGGGGCGCACTCGGTAGCTCCGTAGCCAACGGTATAGGGGAAGCTGATGCGCTTGAGGAACTGTTCGACCTCCTGATTGAAAGCGGCTCCACCAATGATTACCTCATACATATTACCACCGAAGGCTTTGACAACCTCCTGGCAAATCATTTCGCGCACCTTCTTGGAGATGACAGGCATTCCAAGCAACAGGCGCATGCGGTTGTTCTGAATCTTGGGGAACACCTTCTTGCGGATGATCTTCTCGATAACCAAAGGCACGGCAATGATGATCTTCGGCTTGATATCGGCAAACGCCTGGGCAATAATAGCGGGCGACGGCGTACGGTTCAGGTAGTACGTGTGACAGCCGTGCAGGAATTCGAAGAGGAACTCGAAGGCCATTCCGTACATGTGGGCCATCGGAAGGATGGAAATGACGTTGTCGCCTTTCTGGATGGTCTTGCCCAGCACGCTGCATGCAAAGTCATAGTTTGACCACAATGCACGGTAGGGGAGCATCACGCCCTTTGAGAAGCCTGTCGTTCCGCTGGTGTAGTTGATGAGTGCCAACTCGTCAGGACTCTGCTCATGATAGTAGTGTACGTGCTCCTTGCGGAAATACTTGGGAAACTTCTTGCCGTACAGCTCGTTCAGATGTTCACGGGCGTATGTCAGCTTATCGGTTCGGCTCACCATCAGCGAATAGTCGGTGTTGCTGATGATGCCTTCCAGATGGGGCATCTGCTGAGGGTCGATAATCGTTCCTACATGGTCGCCCACGAAGAGAATGCGTGCGTCAGAATGGTTCACGATGTTGTGAATCTGATCGGCCATAAACTCGTGAAGGATGGGAACGGCAACGGCTCCGTAGGTCAGGGTGGCCAGGAAAGCGGCTGCCCACTGGCTGGAGTTACGGCCGCAAAGGGCTATCTTGTCTCCTTTCTGAATGCCTGAGTTCTCGAAGAGAATATGAAGCTTCTCAATCTTTCGGGCTACATCATGAAACTGTAGGGTCTGTCCTTTATAATCGGTCAATGCGTCAGCATCCCAGTTGTTGATGACGCTTTCCTCTATCAGCTTGTTGAAGCTTTGTATTTGTTCCATAGTAATTATGCTTGGTATAGGTATCTTTTGATGCTCTTTTTCGGAGTCTTGGCAAACTCTTCGTCATGCAGACGGATGGCCGACAACCGACTGTAGTTTGGCAATAGTTCGTTCAGATTGTTACGGTTCTGCTCCATGATGGTCAGTAGTTCCTCCTGGGTGAAGTTGACAATCTCGTCTTGATCGGGATATACAAGTGCAACCAGTTTCTCACCCTCTTGAATGACAACGCTTTCGGCAACCATAGGCATTGAGTTCAGCTTGTCCTCAATCTCTTCAGGATAGATGTTCTGTCCGCTTGCTCCCAGCAGCATGTTCTTGATGCGACCGCGAATGAAGATGTTGCCTTGAGCGTCCATGGTGCCCAGGTCGCCTGTATGATACCATCCGTCGGCATCAAGAGCTTCGCGTGTGGCTTCTTCGTTCTTGTAGTATCCCAACATGACACCGGAACCTCTGGCAAGAATCTCACCGGGCACGTTGCGGGGATCGTTGCTGGCAATACATGCTTCCATATTCTCGATAGGACGTCCGCAGGAACCTGATACAAAGTTATGCCAGTCGACATAGCTGATGAGCGGAGAACACTCGGTGGCTCCATAGCCAACGGTGATGGGGAATCCTATCGACATCAGGAACTGTTCTACTTCTTTTGAAAGCGGAGCACCGCCAACAATCACCTCGTAAGCACGACCGCCGAAGGCTTCGTACACCTGTTCGCGAATCTTGTCCTTGACTTTCTTCGATACTACAGGCATCGACAACAGCAGGCGCATGCGATTGGTCTGAATCACGGGGAATACCTTCTTGCGGATAATCTTCTCAATGATAAGTGGTACGGAGATGACAATGGCGGGACGAATCTCGGTGAATGCCTTTGCAATCAGCGACGGTGAGGGCAGACGGTTCAGGAAGAACAGATGACTGCCGTTACAAAAGCCAAACAGGAACTCGATGCTCAATCCATACATGTGGGCCATCGGCAGAATGTCGAGTACGGACGAACCTGACGGGATTTGCTTGCCAAGATGCTTGATACAGAAATTGACATTCGTCCAGAGTCCGCGATAGGGGAGCATAACACCCTTTGAGAAGCCCGTCGTTCCACTGGTATAGTTGATGAGTGCCAGTTCTTCGGGCGCGTCCTCATGATAGTTGATGTGCTCCTTGCGGAAGTTCTTGGGGTATTTCTCGCCAAACATCATATTCAGGTGTTCGCGAGCGAAAGTCAGTTTTTCAGAACGGGAAATCATCAATGAGAAATCAGGGATATTGATGATTCCATCCACGTGGGGCATCTCGTCGGGATTGATCTCCTTTGCAATAAAATCTCCAACAAAGAGGAGGCGTGAACCTGAGTGGTTGACGATATTGTGAATCTGTTCTGCGTTGAACTCATGCAGGATGGGGACTGCCACTGCTCCATAGGTCAATGTGGCCAGAAACGTTACTGCCCAGTGGGATGAGTTACGACCGCATATAGCGATCTTGTCTCCTTTTTGAATACCGCAGTTCTCAAACATGATGTGTAGTTTCTCGATTTTACGAGCCACATCGTGGAACTGTAAAGTCTGACCTTGATAGTCGGTCAGTGCGTCTGCATCCCAGTTGCGGATGATAGAATTTTGGATATATTGGTTAAAACTTGAACCGTTTTCCATTGCACATTAAACAAAATTTTGTGCAAAGGTACTGCGTTTTTTGCTCATTCGCAAATTTTTTGTGCATTTTTTATGTTTCAATATTAAATTTTCATCAATTCACTCATAATCATGTTGCTCACAAAGATTCCTTTGCGGGTCAGACGAAGTCTGTTCCCCTCTCTAAGAAGTCTTCCGTCATCAATAAATCTTTGAGCTTCGCGAAGGCAGTACTGCGCTTGAACATCGGGTAGGAGAGGGAGATTCAGCCCTTCACAAGTGCGCAGAGCCGTTAGTATCAGGTCGTTGTAGCGCGTGTCGCTATTGATGGTTTCCTGTTCAAAGACAAGCTGTCCGTTCTCTATGCCGTTGACATACGCTTTGATGTCGTCAATGTTCCATCTTCTGCAGTGGCGGCCGTCATAGCTGTGGGCGGCAGCTCCCAGGCCGATGTAGGGTGTCTGGTTCCAGTAATTGCTGTTGTGTCTTGAACGGTAGCTGTCTTTATGCTGTCCGTCGCTGCCCGATTTCCACTTTGCGAAGTTGCTGATTTCGTAATGCTCATAGCCTGCTGCAGACAGACGGTCTATGAGGTCGCTGAACATCTGCAGGCTCAGTTCTTCATCAATCTCATTGACAGCGTTGCTTGCCAGTTGCTGATAGAGTGGGGTGCCTTCTTCGTACATCAAGGCGTAGGCTGATAGATGTTCGGGTTCAAGAGCCAAAGCACAGTCAATATCGTGGTGCCAGCTGTCGATGGTCTCGTCGGGGAAGCCGTACATCAGGTCTATGCTGATGTTCTTGATACCTGCTTTGCGCAGGAGCGTTACGGCTTGCGACACCTGCTCTGCCGAGTGTCGGCGATGAAGAAAGCGCAGGCGTTCGGCATCAAAGGTCTGTGCTCCCATCGATACCCGGCTGATGGGCAGTTGTGAGAGTGCTTCAACATATTCTGGAGTCAGGTCGTCAGGATTGCACTCCATCGTTATTTCTTCAGCATGCTCTAATCCGTACACCTTATTTATATATATAAAGAGTTGCTGTAGTTGCTCGGGGGTGAGCAGGCTGGGTGTTCCTCCTCCAAGATAGATTGTGTTGATTCTGTCACTTGAATCCTTGCCTCTTTCTAACATCTCTTGGCACACAGCATCAAGATATCGCTGTCGCCATTCGTGGAGCGTTGTAGAATAGAAGCCGCAATAGATGCAGCGACTCTTGCAGAATGGAATATGGATATAAAGGCCTGCCAATGTATAATTGATGTGAATTGATGGTTACTTTTTCCTTTTTTCAATGCAAAAGTACGAAATAATCGGCACATTATTTCTATTTTCCAAATTATTATTTACCTTTGCATTGTTTTAATGCCTACAATCAAGTGGCAACAGTATAATCATTAACCAATAATTCTGAACCTTTATGTTTGATTTCTTTAATTCCCTTTCGACAACCCAGCAAATCCTCTTAGGCTTTGTGCCTCTTTTCCTGGTGATAATCAATGCGGTGCTGAATGTGTTGTTTCGCCGCAAGGAGTCAGTTGCTTTCGCCAATAACGGCAGCATCTTCATGATGTTTTTCTTCCTTGTATATGTAGGAAGTGTTGCTGCTCAGTATTGTGTGAAGTATTTACCCCATTCTTGGTTTGGCGACAGTATATTCGACAGTGTTACCAAAGAGGGTGTGCCCGATAATAGCATCCTATGGTATATTTTTTATCTGACGGTTGCCTATTTCATCTGCTATTATCTTGTGTCGTTCCGACCTATCAATGAGGAACAATTGAAAGATGCTATTGCTCATAAGAATGTGGTACTTGGTGGAGCAAAGGTTGGCGACTCGGCTATCAATGCAGTTAAAACAGCTTCTATGAGTATCGGCATAAGCATCTGGAGCGCATGCGTTGCTGTATTTTATGCACTCTTCACAAGTATCTGGCTGATTCTGGGAGGACTTATTGGATGCATCATCCTGGGCGTCATCCTCCTGCCAATCTTTGGTGGCCTGTTTTACTTTGGCACCTTATTCTTAATGTTTGTTGGCTGCATCATCGTATGGGTGATAACGGCCTTGAAGTTCCTGAAGAATCTCTATGTGATTCTGGTTGGTCCCTCGCATGTAAAGTATAAGGCAGAGAAATTATGGGATTGAAAGTACTAATAAAGTTTAATATTTGAAAGTGGTGTTTGGCAGTTTGTAGAAAAATGCCTAATTTAGACGCCGCAAATAAGGACGATAACCTTTAAACAACATATTAATAACTAAAAACTATAACTGTTATGAAAGTTTATCAGACAAACGAGATTAAAAACATTGCGCTGCTTGGCAGTGCGGGTAGCGGCAAGACTACTCTTGCCGAAGCAATGGTCTACGAGGCCGGTATTATCAAGCGCCGTGGTACCGTAGAGGGTAAAAACACCATGAGCGACTACTTCCCAGTGGAGCAGGAATATGGCTATAGCGTATTCTCTACCGTCTTCCACGTGGAATGGAACAATAAGAAATTGAACATCATTGACTGCCCAGGTTCTGACGATTTCGTAGGTGGTGCTATCACCGCTTTGAACGTTACTGATCAGGCAGTTATTTTGATTAATGGCCAGTATGGTCCGGAGGTAGGCACTCAGAATGCTTTCCGTTATACCGACAAACTGGATAAGCCCGTTATCTTCCTGGTGAACCAGCTGGATCGCGAGAACTGCGACTTCGATGCGTTGCTGAACAACATGAAGGAAATCTATGGCGAGAAGTGCGTTCCCGTACAGTATCCTATTGCCACAGGTCCTGGCTTCAATGCCGTTATCGACGTGCTGCTGATGAAGAAGTACTCGTGGAAGCCTGAAGGTGGTGCTCCTATCATCGAGGAGATTCCTGCTGAGGAAATGGAGAAAGCCAAGGAGTTGCATGCTGCCCTCGTTGAGGCTGCTGCTGCCAACGATGATACGCTGATGGAGAAGTTCTTCGAGAGCGAGAGCCTCACCGAGGACGAGATGCGTGAGGGCATCCGCAAGGGTCTCGTCACTCGCAGTATCTTCCCTGTCTTCTGCGTTTGCGCAGGTAAGGATATGGGTGTTCGCCGTCTGATGGAGTTCCTGGGCAACGTTGTGCCTTTCGTCAGTGAGATGCCGAAGGTTCGCAACACTCGCGGTGAGGAAGTCAATCCTGATTCAGCAGGCCCCTGCTCACTCTATTTCTTCAAGACTGGTGTTGAGCCCCATATCGGTGAGGTTCAGTACTTCAAGGTGATGAGCGGCGCTGTGAAGAGCGGTGACGACCTGACCAATGCAGATCGCGGTTCAAAGGAGCGCATCGGTACTATCTATGCTTGTGCAGGTGCCAACCGTATTCCTGTCGACGAACTGAAGGCTGGTGATATCGGCTGTACCGTAAAACTGAAGGATGTGAAGACGGGTAACGCCCTGAACGGTAAGGATTGTGAGTGGCGCTATGACTTCATCAAGTATCCTAACTCTAAGTACTCTCGTGCTATCAAGGCCCAGAACGAGGCTGAGACTGAGAAGATGATGGTGGCCCTGACCAAGATGCGCCAGGAGGATCCCACATGGGTTGTCGAGCAGTCGAAGGAGTTGCGCCAGATTATCGTTCATGGTCAGGGTGAGTTCCACCTGCGTACCTTGAAGTGGCGCATGGAGAACAACGAGAAGATCAAGATTGACTATCTGGAGCCGAAGATTCCTTATCGTGAGACCATCACGAAGATGGCACGTGCTGACTATCGTCATAAGAAGCAGTCGGGTGGTGCAGGTCAGTTCGGTGAGGTACACCTGATTGTGGAGCCATACGCTGACGGAATGCCCGATCCTACATCGTTCACCATCAACGGACAGGAGTTCAAGATGAACATCAAGTCGAAGGAAGAGAAAGACCTGGAGTGGGGCGGCAAGCTCGTATTCATCAACAGCGTTGTTGGTGGTGCCATCGATATGCGCTTCATGCCTGCTATCCTGAAGGGTGTGATGGAACGTATGGAGCAAGGTCCTCTGACTGGTTCGTATGCCCGTGACGTTCGCGTCATCGTCTACGATGGTAAGATGCACCCCGTCGACTCTAACGAACTTTCGTTCATGCTGGCTGCACGCAACGCCTTCTCAGCTGCCTTCCGTGAGGCAGGTCCAAAGGTGCTGGAGCCTATCTATGACCTGGAGGTATACGTGCCTGCCGACTATATGGGTGACGTGATGAGTGATCTGCAGGGTCGCCGTGCTATCATCATGGGTATGGACTCAGAGGCTGGCTATCAGAAACTGTCTGCCAAGATTCCTCTCAAGGAGCTCTCTAACTACTCTATCGCACTGAGCTCTATCACCGGTGGACGTGCTTCGTTCTCAACGAAGTTTGCTTCCTACGAGCTTGTGCCGAACGATATCCAGCAGCAGCTGATCAAGGAGCATGAGGCTGAGATGAAGGACGAGGATTAATCTTTCCTCTAACATCCATCATAAAATGAAGCGGTTCTCTTTCGGAGGGACCGCTTTTTTTGATGAATGACCTAATTGTTACTAAGCGTATCAGCTGTGACGCTTTTCGAGATATTTGAGTTTTTTTTGAGTTTTTGATGATCCGTCAGATGAGCTGAAATGCCCTGCCACACGGCGTTTCAGGAGATCTGTTTGAGTTTTTAACGACTTTTTCCGAAAAACTTCTTATGTAATGGTTTCATTTTCTTTTTTTTTGAAGAAAGTATGGTAAAAACTCAAAATTGAGTAATCAAGTGCTTGATATTCAATATGTTACGTTGTTTTGCCTGGGCTTCAAAAACTCAAAAAAAACTCAATTTGTTTTGGCGTTTCGCTCACTTATTCGTACCTTTGACAGCCGAAAACAACAAATGAATAAGAATATGACTCAGAGACAATGGAAAGAGATTAAGAAGTTCGAGGAGATTCTCTTCGAGGAGTATAATGGAATTGCAAAGATTACCATCAACCGTGCTCGTTATCGCAACGCTTTCACACCACGCACCACACTGGAACTGTCGCAGGCGTTTGCCATCTGTCGGGAGATGCAGAACATTCGCGTGGTATTGCTAACGGGTGCTATGAGTGAGGTGCCCGAAGGAAAGACGCTGGCCGACGTGAAGCATGCGTTCTGTTCAGGTGGCGACATGCACGTGAAGGGGCGCGGCGGATATATCGATGATGAGGGCGTTCCGCGTCTTTCTGTTCTCGATGTTCAGATGCAGATTCGCCGTTTACCCAAGCCGGTTATTGCGATGGTCAACGGCTACGCTATCGGTGGCGGACACGTTCTTCATCTCGTTTGTGACTTGACAATTGCTTCCGAAAATGCTATCTTCGGACAGACGGGTCCCAAGGTGGGCTCGTTCGATGCAGGATTCGGCAGCAGCTATCTGGCACGCATCGTCGGTCAGAAGAAGGCTCGTGAGATCTGGTTCCTCTGTCGACAATATTCGGCGCGCGAGGCAGAACAGATGGGAATGGTCAACAAAGTGGTACCTATCGAACAGCTGGAAGACGAGTGCGTCAGTTGGGCAGAGACCATGATGGAACGTTCGCCCATCGCCCTACGCATGATCAAGGCAGGACTGAATGCCGAACTGGACGGACAGGCTGGTATTCAGCAGTTGGCTGGCGACGCTACGATGCTCTATTATTTCCTCGATGAGGCGCAAGAGGGTGGTAAGGCTTTCCTTGAAAAACGCAAGCCTGACTTCGACCAGTATCCGAAGATTCCCTAACAGGACTTTGAGCAAAACATAGGATTGCCAATAGCAAAACGTAGTTTTGCCCAGGGCAAAGCCTAGTTTTGCTCATCGTAAAGCCTAGTTTTGCTCAAAAATGTCCAAAAAGGAAGTTTTTTGAGCGTTGTGCCACTTTTTTTAATTAAAAATTTTGAAAAGTGTTCTTTTTTGTTTATTTTTGCACTTGTAAATCAACAATGTACATTAAGTTTTACTAATTTTTATCAATATGATGAGATTCACAACCACCGCAAAGAGAGCAGGTCTGTTCTTGTTTGCTAGCGCTATGGCTATGACAGCAAGCGCACAGTTCCTCCGTACTTCGTACTTGCAGGACGTTCCCTATTCACTGCAGATGAACCCTGCACAGGTTCCTTCACACGGTTACTTCAGCCCCATCCTCGGTCCGTTGAGCGTAACTTTGCAGTCAAACTCTTTAGGCACTGGCGATATCGAGGACATGCTCGACAAGAATGGTGACTACTATAAGAGTTCAGACTTCCTGGACAAACTGAAGGATGAGAACAAGCTGAACATGAACGTGGCTTGGGATCAGATTTCGTTCGGTTGGTTCAACGACCATAACTTCTGGAGCTTCAACACGGGTACTCGCATTGAAATGGGTGCCGTAGTACCAAAGAGCATCTTCACCTTCATGAACGAAATGAACGGTGCATCACTTGATAACGAAACTTGGAAGAAAGGTCTGAACGCAGACCTGGCTGGTGAGAAAATCGCTATGCAGGTTTATCAGGAGGTAGGAATCGGTTATGCACGCAAGGTTACTGACAAATTGACGGTCGGTGGTAAGGTAAAGCTCTTGCTGGGTGTTGCCAATATGGACTTTGAAATCAAGCAGATGTCTGTGAATACACCGACTGGTATCGATATCGAAAAGGTGCAGAACATCCAGGAATCGTTCAAGAACGCAAATCTTGACTGGTCAAAGTATAAGAATGGTGACTATAAGAACGATCCTTCGGGCTTGCTTCAGGCTGTACGTAACGAGATTGGTGCCCACGGTAAAGCTTCTGTTGCTGTAGAGGCTACTGGTAAGGCTTCAATGGGCGGTCTGGAATGGAAATACAATAAAGATAAGAACGGAAACAATACCTATATCAATGGTGCTGATTTCAAGGGCTTCAAGATTTCCGGTTACGGTCTCGGCATCGACTTGGGTGCTACCTACGAGGTGATGGATAACCTGGAGGTTACTGCTGCTATCACCGACTTGGGCTTCATCAGCTGGAGCAAGAGCGAGTCAAAGCAGGTTGATGCAAAACTGGCCAGAACGTATGATCTGGATCAGGACGAGAATACCTATAATACAGACGGATCGGTGAAAGCATACGGACTGTATGATTTCGCAAAAGCCGTTTCTAACAATGAGGTCGTGAACTACGACATGTTGGAGATGAACGAGAGCGAGGGTGAGTCTTATACCACTTCTCTCTACACAACGCTGGCACTGGGTGGTCAGTATACCGTTGGTGAGAAACTGGTGGTAGGTGCTCTCTACACAGGTCGTTTCGCAAAGCCTAAGACCATCAGCGAGCTTACGCTTTCTGCTGCTTACAACCTGAGCGCTTGGGCAAATATTGCTCTCTCTTACTCAATGATTCAGAGCTCTGGTAAGTCATTCGGTCTTGGCCTGAAGCTCGGTCCTCTCTACATCGGTACCGACTACTTCTTCTATGGCAATTCCACACAGTGTGCTAACGTACTCGCAGGCTTGAGCATTCCTCTCGGAAAGGGCAAGAGCTTCTAAGCAAGCGATTCAATAAAAACAGATAAACTGAAAGCGCCGTTTCCCATCGTTGGGAAACGGCGCTTTTAATATTAGAATTCTGCGCTCTT
>JAFUAY010000031.1 GCA_017460515.1 Prevotella sp. | reverse complement strand
TGATCAGGTAGGCACTTCTCAGATGTATCTGAAGGAAGTGAAAGCTGTCGGCACTGTTGGTGAGGACGGTGTACTGAAGATCAAGTTCATCGTGGCTGCTGACAATAACATCAGCTGGCTGTCGTTCAAGAACGTGATGTTCGAGAAGAAAGTTACTCCTATTGAACCTATCGAAGGTGTCAGCTACTCTTGGGAGTCACCTGAGGGTGAGCCTATCGAATTTGGTGGTAAGATCGCTTACGTTAATGGCGACGGCGACCGTCTGAACTATCAGAACAGCGGTTATTACACCATCTGCTTGAATGGTAAGAAGGCTAACCTGAATGATGAAGTAGCATCTGCAAATGCTGGTCACATGGTTATTACGCTCGACAAGGCTGTCGCAGCTGGCGATACCATTGCTTACACTGCCTTCATTAACAAGAACGAGACTAAGAAAGCAAGTGCTTACATTCTGTTTGAGAATGGAATATCTGCTGAAGGCGAAATATTCAGTGACGCTGAAAACATTGATGCTACATTCAATGGCGCACCTGCATTGAAGTACACGATTGTTCCAGATGAAGCTGCAGGTAGCAAGACTATCACGCTGACCCGCTCACAGACTGGTACGAACCTGTTCATCACCAAGCTGCAGATTATCGAAAAGAAGGCTGCTCCTGTGGTTCCTGTCACCGCTACCTTCGACTTCGCTGATGCTAACTTCCGTGAGAAGATTGGTACAGCTATGGCCGATGTTAATGGATTCATCTACAATGAGACCTTCACTGCTGATGGCGCTTCACTGCAGATTACTGGTGGTTCGGCTCCTTCAAGAATCTATGTTGACGCTAACCGCGGACAGAACCTCGTAACCTATACTCAGTATGCTACGCTGACCTTCAAGGCTCCTGAGGGCAAGGCCATCACGAAGATTGAGTTCACAGCTGCCGGAAATAGCAATATCAGTAAGTTTACTGCTACTTCTGGTGCTATCGAGGGTATGATCTGGACAGGTAACGCTGAGGGCGTACGCTTCACTCAGGGTGCTACTTCTTATCTGGCAAATGCTATCCTCACGCTGGTAGACAAGGACGCTGAGACCACTGCGCTGCCTGCTATCGAGTACACCAAGTGTGCTAACATTGCTGCATTCAATGCACTGGCTGCTGGTACATACGCTGAGGTTACGCTGACTGACGCTGAGGTGATCGGTAAGTCTGCTGACGGCTATTCTACAGTATTCATCCAGGATGCTACAGCAGGTTGCTGGATTCAGTACACTACACTCAATGATAAGCTGAACGAGAAGACAAAGGTTAACGGAACCGTCTTCGTCATGAAGCGTGAAACCAGTGGCAATGTACAGATGAAGGAAGCCGAGGGCACGCTGCAGAGCACGCTGGAGTCTACCGCTATCGAGGATTACACTGCTATTGAAGGTTCTATCGAAGAAGTGAATGTAGCCGCCAACCTGAACAAGGTGGTGAAGATTACGGCTGCTACCCTTGAAGAGACTTCTGCAACAGCAGGTACTTTGACAAAAGGTGATGCTACCATCGCCGTGAATAATGGTACAGAGACTGCTAACCAGCAGCTCCACAAGATTGCCGACTGGACAAAGGATACGAAGTTGGAGAACATCACCATCGTGGCTATCCTTGTTGCTAAGTCAACTACAGAAAACCAGCTGCTCCCAATCTCTGTGGTAGACACTATCGATACTGGTATTGACAGCGTAACTGTCGACAAGCTTGACGGTACTGTTTACAACCTGAACGGTCAGAAGATGAACAAGGCTCAGAAGGGTCTCTACATCATCAATGGCAAGAAGGTCGTGATTAAGTGAGAGACGAATTGAACATAGTTCGAGTTCGTCCGAACGTGAACGAGCTCGAACGAAGTTCAAGGTTGTGGTTAAGTGAGAATAAAACTGATTTAAATGAATAATTATCTATCTAAAAGGATGCTGGCCCTCATGGTCAGCACCCTTTTCGTCTGTACATCAGTGATGGCAGGCGACGGAACAAAGGAGAATCCCTACACGGTGAGTGAACTGAATGCTCAGAAGGATGCACTCGCAAGTAGCGGTAACACAGTATGGGTAAAGGCAGACTTGAAAGGATTGGGCGAGGATGGCACAAGCCAGAGTAATGCTGACACAGAAGATGGTGGCAAGACCGTGAAGCACATGGCTGCTCTCTTTGGCGATGCTACGGACTCGTTTGTGGCTTACAGTTGGCAAATACTCGGACAACTGGAACTGGCAGAGCTTACAAACACAACGGACTTGCTGATCGCTTTGACCTACGGCACTGCAGGTCATCCTTACGGTAACCTGCAGAATCCCCAATATGCCAGCAATTATGAGCCTACTGATGCTCACTTCTCACTGGTTGAACTTCACAATGCCCTTCAAGTGAATATTGAGAATGGCTTGCGCGGCTATCATTTCTCTTCTTGTCTTGTCATTCCGCAAAACGTCATTGCTGTTAAGGTCTCTGCTGGCTATAAGTCGGGTGCCCCTGCTTACGTCAACTACAGCAATTATAAGGGGATGGATGCGGAGTATGTGTTATCGAAAGATGCATCAGTGGTGTTGATGGCTAATCCGGGAGTCTATGACTTCGCTTTAGGCACAGCACTTTATGATCAGACTATCACTAACGGTAACGCCTTGAATCCTGGTACGCAGGCAGGTGTAAATGCGGGTACTACCAAGAATCGTGCACGCTTCCGCTTTGTGTGTGATGGTACAAAGTCTGGTTTCGAACGCAACAGTGATGAGAACTGTACGGTGACACTCCAGTCGAAGGACGAGGTGTTCCTTCAGGTGAGCTCTCTGGAAACCAACTTCTGGGGCAACTTCCCTTGGGAGTCGGATGCTAAGAACTGGATTACATGGGGTGGTGGAAAATACAGCGACTTCGTATCAGCAATCACTTCCGTTCCCGTTCAGAACAAGGAAAACGATGCTATCTACAACCTCAAGGGTCAGCGCCTGCAGCAGAAGCAGCAAGGGCTGAACATCGTAAGTGGTAAGAAAATTGTCGTAAAGTAACTATGATTGGCGACAGTCCCCATTACAGCTAACGGGGACAATCCCCATTAGAAACAACATCCTACGGCTATAGCGTAACTGGTGGAATGACTACCTTCGCTATAGTCGTAGTCTTTTGTTGCTTTCCTGTGATTGACGCTGACGCGAGCATGCGTCCTCAGATTTGTTCTAGGAAACAGGAAAGCATATTTCAGTTGTCCGCCAATGGTGAACTGCGGTGAGGTTATCCATTGATACTCTTTATATAAATAGGTGTCCATAGAGGGAGGTGCCGATTGCTTGTCGCTGGGCGTCTGGAACGTTTGGTCCTCATAAGGCTCTCCAGAACCCTTCTGCCATGAACCATTTAGTGAGAAGGTCCAGATACCGTTCTTAGTCTTCAGGTTACGCTCTGCAGCAGCAAAGATACGCTGGTTGCTCAGTTCCTGATGGCGATAGTAGGGATAGGCATAGGCCGCCTGTTTGCGGTTCCATCGGCTGAAGCCTGCCTGCAGGGTCCATGTGGGCCTGTCGTCTTCAATACCCAAATCGACTGTGGTAGCCACTGTCCAGTCGGTCCATACCTTGTTCGCCATCTTCACTGCGTCATAATAGTCATAATGGGTAGCACCCTGTTCGTTCTTCATCTCACGATAGGTGTTGGCATCATTCTGCAGGTTCTCTACGTCAAGCGAGAAATCAATACTGACCCTCGACTTGCGTAACAGACTCGTCAGACGGGCGGCATAGTGGTAGATGTCACTCTTGTGCCCCGTATAAGTAATGGTAAAGGGCGATTTCCGTCCGTAATAGCCCTTGGCATGGGCATAGCTGAACTCATTGAAGAACGTCAGGGGTGTGATTTTTTCGCCTGTTGCAGCATCGTTCGAAGTGCCATTTTCGTTTGTTGCAGCATCGTGTGTCGATGCAAACGGTGAAATCTCCAGTTGCACCCCGAAGCCATTCTCGTCTGTGACCAGCGGTATCTCGCGGCTCTTGTCTGTAAAGCCTGTAGAGCCGAACTGCTCCAGATGGCCCATGAAAGCCCCGTAGCTTACCAGTGACTGATAGACTTTCTCATTCTTGCCGTAGGTGCCGAAACTGATAGTCTCCGTATTGCGGTGATAGCTGTAGTGGGCACCTGCTGCACCCCAGGCGGCAAAAGGCATGTAGACGCCTGCCGACAGGCGCAGGTCCATGTATTTGTTCTGGTGGCGCAGGTCCTTGTATTTCGCATAGTTGGCAGCAGTATAGTCCAGTCGCAAGCCTACGGAGAGCAACTTCGTCAACTCACAGCCGATACCGCCAGTCAGCTGGTATAGGTCCATGTGCTTGTCGCCCGTGTTCATCAGCGAATCCTCAACGATGTCGAACGGACGGTGGGAACATAAGAGTGTAGAGTTGATAAACACAGATCCTGCCATGTCTTTTCCGTCAAAGCTTTGGTAGCTCATAGAACCGTAGCAGACGGCACGATTACTGAGTCGGAAGAACGACTCAATGTGTGCGCCTGCCTGCAGCGTATTGGATGAACCGTCAAAGTTGGTGAAGTCGCCTCTTGTCTTCGTGAGCGATAGTTCTGCCTCTGCCATATTCCTGTTGTCATAGTGCGTCAGAGCCGCAGCATTCTGTAGCGTCAGCCACGGATCACTGCGTTTCACGAACTGGTAGTCCCACCCCTCAGCATTCGTTGCCAAGAGAACCGTCATTAGCACTATGAACAATATTCTTCTCATCTTATGGCGGTAGCCTATTCTCTCAGCGAGCACTTTGCCCTTTCATGGAAATCGTTCGACGAGTCGTTATAGTCCATATACATGATGTGGGCTCCCTTCTTGATGGAAGCTTCTGCATCAATACCGCTGGGATCATCGGCATAGCCATACACCAGTTTGCCAGCATTCTCAGGCATAGCCTCTGTCTCTTCCTTGTCCACATTACGGTAGAGCGTATGTCCCAGTTTGTTGGTCAGGTAGACGTAGCCCGCATCGATGTCGGCAGTGAGTCGCTTCAGGTTCTTCTCCTTGTCGGGTGCACTGAAGATCTCCACACCGTCAATAATCCATTCTGCAGGCACCTTGATATTCGCATGGATGGCATCATGGGCATCGCCCGGAGTGTACCAGAGATTGTCTGCGTTGCGGGCATGGTCGGCGGGACTGATGTTCTGTGGCTGGTAGATGAACAGTGCTGGCGAGGTGATGCTGAGCATCCAAGCATTACCCTGTCCGTATTTCACGCTCTTCAGGTAGTGGCTTGTAGGGATGACGTCAGCAGGAGTGGGGTAGTAGCTGGTGTTGTAGTATCCTCCCTCCGGGTCATACATGCAGTAGTAGTCCTTGTTGGCATAGTTCACCGACTGGCTATAGGTCTTTGTATTGTCGATAGCTCCCTGTACGTTGATGACAATCTGTGACCACGGTTCGAAGACCAGTGAACCCGGGTAGTACCAGATGCCGTTGGCAGCAGGAATAAATCCCTCAGCCTCATAGACCAGTTGACCCTGTGCGTCATAGTTCTTGTTGCTGGCCTGACTGTTGTAGGGTGTTGAGAACGCAAAGCAAAGGTTGTTGACCACTGCCTGTTGCTTACAGTTGTTGTACAGGATAATGCACTTGTCGGCCTGGAAGAACGTGCTGCCGTCGTCTGTCGGACAAGCACCGTTATACACTTCCTTGATGATAATCTGGTCGGCATTCTGGTCGGGCAGGGTAGGCAGTGCCTCCTCTGCAAACGTAATGTCCTTGATGTCGGCAGTCTTCAGCTCCTGGGTCGTACCATTGTTGAGGGTGACCACCATCTTCCATTGTGCCTGTGCGCCGCAGCAGGCCAACAGCATCATTGTCAAACTTAATACCAATCTTTTCATAATCATATTGTTTTTATCTTCTTTAACTCCTTTAACTCCTTTGACTCCTTTAACTCCTTTAACTCCTTTATTCAGTGAACCACTCGCTTTCGCGATGACTTCAGCAGTATCTCTGTCCTGTTCAGACTGTCTGCCGATACTACAATCATGCTTCTCACTCCGTTGAAGTTATATCTCCACCAGGTTGTTCCCGTTGAGTCGAGAAACTGGCTGGTGCTCGAAGCCTCGTAGACGCCGGGGATGACACTGAACGATACCGCTCCCTCCGCGTTGGTGGAGTCTACGAATACCGCATCCCTACTGAGACTCTTCAGTTCTACGCGTGCTCCCCGATACGGACTGATAGTACCTTCCGGGTAGACCAGCTGTACCGTCAGCCTGCACGTGTCCACGCTGTCGTCATAGCTGCATGCTGTCAGAGCGAGCAGCGCTGCGATGATGATTGTCTTATAGCCCATTGCTTTCATATCTTGAGTCTCAGTGAGAGTCCGTAATAGTAGTTCGGTACATACCGGCTGTTGAAGAGCGACTCCTCCAGATCGGTCTGTGACGAGTGAACCAGTCTCATCGTGTTGAAGAAATTATTCGCATAGAACGATACCGATACATGGTCGCCAATCTCCTTCGTGATGCTCAGGTTGGCAGAGTAGTAAGCCGACAGACGGTTGGGATTCAGCGTGTAGGCGTAGTTAGAGCGCACCACCAGCTGTGCCAAGTCATTGTATAGCTTCGGATCGTTGTCTTTCGCCCATAGGAACCGTTCGGCAAAGGGGATACGTGCTGTGGGGTTCTCCCAGGTACTGTAATACTCCGGGTAGACAGCTACGTGCTTATCCTCTGTTCCGTCGTAGGGTGCTCCAGCGTATTCGTCGCCCGACTCCAGCAGGTAGCCTCTTGTGGCTCCGTCCTCGCCTTCGCTCAGGTCTCGTTTGTAGTTATAGAGCGAACATTCCAGTCTCAGTGCTACGATGAGCCTGATCTTCGGTACGTGGGTGGTCAGCGTGGCGTTCAGGTTCAGTTGCTTTGCCTCGAAGCCGTTGCTCACCGATGCGTTGGCACTGGTGCCAGCACTGTTTACGTAGGCGCCTCGGTAGTAGCCCACGTACTGATAAGGCTGTCCGCTGGCCGTGACATTACTGACGCCCAGTGGGATGTCGGCATAGAGTCCGTGGTCCATACCTTTATAATAATAGTAGTTGCCGTCCAGTCGGATGCTGGTCATGAGGGGCTTGATACGGGCGAAGTCGACGATCCACTCCAGTCCGTAGCGGTCCAGTGGGGTGCCGTTCTCATATCGCTGGTTCACTACATAGGTGTTCTTGTCGGTATAGTCCAACTCTTTTGAGGCCAGTACGCCCTGTGCATCGCTGACGGTGACCGTACCCGTCTGCTGGTCCACGCTGAACACTCGCCTCTCTGCCGGTATGCCACAGTTCTGTACCGCCGTCTGTCCTGTATAGCGATAGGTGAATGGCGTATAGCTCTTAGTGGCCATATAGGTGTTGTAGGTGCGGTGATGGAAGAACGACAGTGCTACGCGTGTCCCCTTGATGGTGGCCTCGATGCCCAGGTCGGTCTGGTTGGTGTATTGCCACTGCAGGTCGGGGTTATAGCGTGCTGCTGACGGATAGGTGTGGTAGACGTAGTACGACGTGTTGTCGGCTGTTGATGTCGAGGCGAAAGCCTGCAGGTCACTATACACCGGTCTTGGATAGAGCACCTGCATGGATGGCAGTTTGACGCTCTTTCCCCATCCGGCATGTATCTCCAGGTTGTTCACTATTCGTTTGTACTTGTTTCGCCAGAAGATATAGCGACCGTTGAAGCGGGGCGACAGACTGCTCACGGTGCCGTAGTCACTACCGTTGATGATGGTATTATCATTACGCAGTCCGGCAGTCAGTTCGAGTGAACTGTTGGCTGTGGTCTCAATGATGCCTTTCTCCTCAGCATAGAAGGCCAGGTTATGCATGGTGGGCAATTCGTCGTAGCGGTACTCTCGCCAGGAGGGTGCCAGCTGCAGACTGTCGTAGTAGGTGCCCCGACCGTTGTTCCGACTGCCCGTATACTGGACGCCTATCATCAGACGGTTGGTTGCAGAGCCGAAACGTTTTGTCTGTTCTGCCTTTAGTTTCAATGCCCACGACAGCGGTTTCGAGTCGTTGAAGCTTTTCACGTACCAGTAGCCGGTGGGGCCGGGCGTAGGAATGAAATAGCCTTGTTCCGTAGCATGCAGGTAGGGTTGGGTAGAGGCACTGCTGGCATGTTCGTAGTCCTCACTCTTGCGGTCACTATATGAGAAGGAACCATTGAACGAGAGGTTTGTGATCCATTTCTTGTTCAGTAGCCACTGCAGGTCTATGTGTGAGCGAAGGGCGTTGTCGCGTACCTTATTATAATCATCCAACTCCTCATCGGGGTCGGCCTCTGAGTTATAGCCGCCCAGGTTGCCCGTCACTCCGATGTTCAGTGTCAGGGGCGATGCCTCACGCATAAACGTGTTCATGTAGTGGAGCGAAACGATGTTCCGTTGGTAGGCGGTATGGGGCGAGGCAGCATTCTGGAATGAGCGGGCGTGCTCTACGGATGCGTTCAGTACACCGTTTCTGCTGCCCAGGTCGAAGCCTTTGTTCACGGCCAACTGTCGGGTGTGCTGGTTGATCTTGCCTTCTACGATGAAAGGCGACTTGCCTTTGCGTGTGTTCACCTTCACGACACCGTTCGAGAGGTCGCCGTATTCCACCGACGGAATGCCTGTCACGATCTCTACGCTCTCAATGTTTGAGGCACTCAGCGTACGTGTCGAGGCTCCCATCGTCTCGCCCGCCACGGCATTATTGTCCAGTCGCAGACCGTCAATCTCGATGGCAGTGCCAAACGAGGCATTGCCTTTCTCCTGACTCCCGCTGCGCAGACTCATCCTGTTGTCGTTCATGAGCGATGGATTGATGGTCTTTCCGCCTGGCAACAGCGTCTGTATATCACTGATATTTAGGATTTGCTGGTTGTCAAGTGTCTGTCGGTCGATGGTATAGCTGGTCGTTGCCTCGTCAGTCTTTCGTTTCGCGATCACCGTCACCTCGCGCAGTTTCAGGTTCTCCGGCTTCAGACGCAGACTGAGTTTCGGCACGCTGGCGTTCAGGATCATCGGCATGGTGCGTTTCTGATAGCCCAGACACTGTACGGTAAGGGTCGATTTGCCTTCCGGCACGTTCTTGATGGTGAATTCTCCCTTACTGTCGGTAACCGCCCAGAGTCCGCTTTCGCTGAGTAAGATAGAGGCAAACTCGATAGGTTCGTCCGTGTCTGCATCGTAGACACGACCGGAAAGTCTCAGCGTCTGAGCCTGTATGGTCAGGGTGGCGCTGAGCAGTAAGAGCAATATGTAAGTCAGCTTCTTACACATTATTTATATATGTATCGTTTGCAAAATTAATGTTTTTTATTGGATTATCAGTGCCAAAAGCAAATTTTTTGTGAATCTGAGCGTGAATTCTTTGAAGTTTTAATACCTTTTTGTATCTTTGCATGCAGAATTGCTAACTAACGTATGTATATGAACAAACTTCGTTTATCCATGTTCTTCCTGCTGACGGTGATGAGTTCGTCGGCAGTTATCAGTGCTAAACAAACAGTTGCTTCTAATCAGTCTGAACAGAAAGGTGGACTTCCGCAGGATCCTGCTGTCAGAAAGGGGCAGCTGAAGAACGGACTTACCTATTATATCCGTCATAACGACAAGGAGCCCGGCCTGGCCGACTTCTATATCGCTCAGCGTGTGGGTAGTATTCAGGAGGAGCCCCGTCAGCGCGGACTGGCCCATTTCCTGGAGCACATGGCGTTCAACGGTACGAAGAACTTCCCCGGCAAGGGCAAGAAGTTGGGCATCGTCCCCTGGTGTGAGACCATCGGTGTGAAGTTCGGTGCCAACCTGAATGCCTATACCTCTATTGACCAGACGGTCTATCACATCGGTTCTGCTCCCCTTCGTCGCGAGGGCATCATCGATTCCTGTCTGTTGGTACTGCATGACTGGAGCCACTACCTGCTGCTCGAAGATGCCGAGATCGACAAGGAGCGCGGTGTTATCCATGAGGAGTGGCGTACGCGCCGTGCTGGTCGTGCCATCTCCCGACTGATGGAGCAGGCCATGCCCAAGGTCTATAAGGGTACGAAGTATGAGGACTGCATGCCAATCGGCTCGATGGATATCGTCGATAACTTCCCTTATAAGGATTTGCGCGATTATTATCATAAGTGGTACCGCCCTGACCATCAGGCCATCATTGTGGTAGGCGATATCAATGTGGATAAGATTGAGAAGAAGATCAAGAAGATGTTCTCGCCCATTCCCCTGCCAAAGGAGCCCTCTGAGCGTGTTGACTATCCCGTCAACGACAATGAGCAGATGATAGTTGATATTGAGAAAGACCCCGAGCAGCCTGTTGTGCTCTGCCATCTTTACATGAAGCGTGATGCTACGCCCGATGACCAGAAGAATACTGAGGAATACCTGCGTGGCGATTACCTCGACGAGATGATTGGCTGGCTCATCAACAGCCGACTCAACGAAATCAAACAGCAGGCCGTGCCTCCTTTCCAGAGCTCTACGGGCCGTGCTTCAGCATTCTTCCTCAGTCGTACGAAGGATGCCTTCTCCCTCAGCGTCAGCTGTAAGCAGGAGAGTATCTTAGGTGGACTGATGACGGCAGTGGCGGCCTGTGAACAGGTGCGTCAGCAGGGATTCTCGAAGGAGGAGTTCGAACGTGCCAAGAAATTCCGCCTGAATCATGACGAACGGAAGTTCAATGAGCGTCATGACCGTACCAACTCCAAGCTGGTGAGCGCCTGTGTGCAGAACTTCCTGTCGGGCGAACCACTGATCTCTATCGAGGACAAATGGGCACTCACGCAGAAATTCGACCGCGAGGTGACGCTCGATGAGTTGAACAAGGCGGTGAAGGAGCTGATTACCGATAAGAATCAGGTTGTGATCATGTATGCTCCCGATAAGGAGACGGTAAAACTGCCTACAGAACAGCAGATTGAAGATGTCATCCTGACTACACAGCGACAGCAGTATGCACCCTATGTTGACCATAGTCCTGAACAGACGCTCGACTCCTATCTGGCTCCGCTGACAGCCCAGCATGGCTCTATCGTCAGTGAGAAGGCATGGAAGCATGGCTTCACTGAGTTGACCCTGAGCAATGGCATGAAGGTCTACGTGCGTCAGACCGACTTCAATAAGAACACCGTTCAGATGACTATCCGTGCTGAAGGTGGCCTCTCGGTCTATGGCAATAGTGATATCCCGCAGTTCGCTTTGATATCCAGCAGTATCAGCGAGGCAGGTGTAGGTCCTTGGAGTGCTACCCAGCTGCGTAAACTGAATACCGATAAGAGTGTGCGTGTGGTGCCTTCCGTAGGCAGTCGTTCACAGAGCATCTCCGGCGGTGCCTCTCTGAAAGATGTTGAGACCATGATGCAGATGGCTTATCTCTATTTCACTCAGCCGCGTCGTGATACCGCAGCCTTTGCAGGTCTGGTGAACCGCTCCTATTCGTTCCTGAACAACCGCAACGCTTCGCCACGAGTGGACTATAACGACTCTATCACCGCCATCCTCTACGGACATCATCCGCGTTTGGAACCGATGACTCAGGAACGACTGATGAAGGCCAACTACGACCGCATCATGGAGATCTATAAGGAGCGTTTCAGCAATGCCGCCATGTTCAAGACGGTCATCATCGGCAATAAGTCACTCGACGAGCTGCGCCCCCTCATCTGTAAGTATCTCGCCTCATTGCCAGGCAATCCCTCGCTTCTCACTCCTCAGTCCTCACTCCTCAACAGAGCTAACCTTCCG
Organism: Prevotella sp.; assembly: GCA_017460515.1. GTDB lineage: Bacteria > Bacteroidota > Bacteroidia > Bacteroidales > Bacteroidaceae > Prevotella. The sequence continues at coordinate 11,601 of JAFUAY010000031.1, read as the reverse complement.
AAGATTGTGAAGCACGACGGTACCCACGTCTTCAAGAAGAAGATGGCTACACCGTTGGCTAATGTAAGCATCTTCTACGGAGCCAATATCCCGTTCACACCGAAGAACGACCTGATACTCGACTTCCTGAAGCGTTGCCTCTCTATCGCCTATACCGATTCTGTCCGTGAGGAGAAGGGCGGTACCTATGGTGTATCTGTTGATTTCGGCTTTGAGAAAGACGATGATCCTGCAGCCACACTCCGCATTTCCTATAATGCTGATCCCTCTCGATATGAGGAACTGAATCCCATCATCTATCAGCAGCTGAAGAATATTGCTGAGCGCGGCCCCATTGAATCATCGGTACAGAAGGTGCGCGAGTACCTTATCAAGCAGTATGACCAGGTGGCTATCACCAACGACTACTGGAACTACATCATCTGGCACGAGCTGGACGATGATGCCGACTTCGACCTCGACTACTGTAAGATGTGTGAACAGATGACGGCACGCGACATTCAGCAGGTGGCTCAGCAACTGCTCAACTCCGGCTGCCGCATCGAAGTGACAATGCTATCAGAATAATCATTTAAACATTATCATAACATGAAACTGAACCACTTGCTACTGACCGTGCTGCTCCTCGCAGCCTGCAGCCTTGGTGCCAACGCCAAGAAGTATTCACAGTATCTCTTTGCCTACTTCCCCTCGAACGACAATGAGAATATCTATTACGCGCTGTCAACCAAGGATAAGCCTTTCGATTTCGTGCCCATCAACAATGGTGAGCGCATCGTGGCTGCTGACACCATCGCCCTGAAGAAGGGCGTACGCGACCCTCACGTGTTGCGTGGTGAGGATGGATGGTTCTATATGGTCAATACCGACATGCGCTGTGCAGAAGGCTGGGCGAGCAACCGCGGCATCGTGCTCATGCGCTCTAAGGATCTCGTCAACTGGCAGCACTCCACTGTCCATTTCCCCGACAAGTACAAGGGAACAAACTTTGCCAATGTCACCCGTGTATGGGCTCCAGAGACCATCTGGGATCCACAGGCCAAGAAATACCTCGTCTATTTCTCCCTGCTCACCAACGACGGCACCATTCCTTACGACAAAGTGTTCTACTGCTATGCCAATAAGGATTTCACCGATTTGGAAGGCGAGCCCATTTATTTCTATGATCGCGGTTCTGCTACCATCGATATGGATATCGTCTATAGCCATAAGGACAACCTCTACCACGCTTTCTATAAGAATGAGGGCGAGGGTGGCATCTGCAAGGTGACTGCCAAGACGCTCACTCCTGCTCCTGGTCAGCCTGCGGGTTCACAGTGGAGCAAGCCAAGTGGCAAGTTGCAGCAGACCAAGGTGGCTGTTGAAGGCGCAGGCGTTTGGCCCCTCATCGACAAGAAAGGCTGCTGTGAGAAGCCAGAGAAGTGGATCCTGATGTACGACTGCTATGGCAGCGGCTATTACCAGTTCTGCGAGACTTCCGACCTCTCTACCTTCAAGCTGAAGCACCAGACGGAGACCAAGGGTATGTTCACTCCCCGTCATGGCACCGTTCTTCCTGTCACGAAGAAAGAGGTGAAGCGCATCCTCAAAGCCCTGGCCAAGAAGAATAAGAAGTAATTCACACGGCCTTAGTCCGTGTTATACAATAATGGCGACCCATCCTCACGGATGAGCCGCCATCTGTTTTTACTACTGTAATTATTTTCTTCAGCCTTTTCTTACTGTTACATGGCATATTTAAATTTGTACTCCTTGTCGAAGAAAATTTCTCCGTTTTCAGTCTCTGCAGAAATAACTGTTCCTACAAAAGGATTCGCTTCCACATCGATAACCTTTCCTGGTGTCCAGTCACTTTTGTGCGTAACATCAGGTGAAATCAAAACCTTGTCGCCAATTTTTGTTTCCATAACCATCTCTTTTTGATTTGTTCTGCAAAGATAAGGGGTTTTTATGAAATCTGCAAGTATTTTGGCAGAAATGTTTTTCTGTGTTCTTGTGTGTCCTTGATATAATGGCGACCCATCCTCCCGGATGAGCCGCCATCTGTTTTTACTACAATTTTCAATATTCGGGCGGCTTCAGGATCCTCACGGATTAATTGTCGTGCTGCGAAATTGACCACTTTTTAGGGTTTATTTACGAAAGGTGAAAGAAAGATTATTGACGATATCTTGATTATTGATTGAATTCGAAATTAATAATTATCGATTTTTTCAATCAAATTGCATTATTCTCCCCAAAAAACACTAATTTTGCAGTCATGTTTTATAAGCTGATAGAGAAGAAACGAAATGAATGGTTCTCTTCACCTAATTGTAAGGTGAAAGACCTTATTCTATATATAGAGCAACAGGGAAAAATGCGTGATGCGCAGATAGAGGCCATCAAGTCTTTTCTCTTTATGAAACTGGCCTGCCAGAACAAACCTTTATGGCAATTGTTCTGTGAAGGCACTTTCAATAGCCTTGATCTCGACCCGTTAGAGATAAGCCATATAGCCCGTCAGGTACTCAAGCGCACGCCTGCCGCCAAAGCCTTGTTTGAGTATTCCAGAATGACTGACCGGAACGGGCGTCAATTAGCACCGTTGATGGAGCAGTTTATTAAAGATCATCCTGAGGCTATCGACTATGAACATGCATTCCGTGACATCTTTTATGGTGTGAGCTATCCTGACTACATATTCAGTCTGCCTATGGGAGCTGGAAAGACTTTCCTAATGGCTGCTTTCATTCATTTGGAACTCTACTTCTCGATGTTGGAACCTGATAATCCGTCTTTTGCCCATAACTTCATGGTAATGGCCCCCAGCGGACTTAAGTCGAGTATTGTGCCCAGTATCCGTCATATTCAGGATTTTGACCCAACTTGGATACTGCCAGAGCCTGCAGCTTCGCAGATTCATAGCCAGATACAGTTTGAAATACTCGACGAACAGAAAACGGCTTCTAAGAGTAATCTGGTTAAGAATCCCAATGCGCAGAAAATCAACAATCACCAGCCCCTCTCTGACCTTTGGGGATTGGTTGCTGTGACTAATGCAGAGAAGGTGATTCTGGATAAGTGGGACAAGGAGAAGGGCAGCGATCGAAATTTTTATACCGCTGAAGAGTGGGAAAGAGTAAAACTCAGCAACGAGCTGCGCGAGATTATCAAGCGTATTCCCTCGCTTTCCATCTATATTGACGAAGTTCATCATGCCAGCGATAGCGACATAAAGCTGCGTCAAGTTGTGAACGAATGGACGAAGAGTCAAAATTTCAATAGTGTGCTTGGGTTCTCTGGCACACCATATTTGAAAACATCCGAGAGTGTGACACTGGGTGGCGATTTTACGATTCGCAATACAGACCTGTCGAATGTTGTTTATGACTATCCGTTGGTAAAGGGAATAGGTAATTTCTTGAAACGTCCCCGCATCAAGACTACTAGTAATACGCAGGAAGCCATTATCCGAGAAGGTGTTACAGAATTTTTGAATCAATTCAAAGACACCATATATCCCAATGGTACTTGTGCTAAGTTGGCTATCTATTGCAGCCGCATTGAGAATCTCGAAGAACAAGTGTTTCCAATGGTAACAGCACTGGTAAGCAGCCAAGGACTTGATCCTTCTGAAACCATCTTGCGCTATCATGGTGGTAATAAGGATTTCCCCATAACGCCAAAAGCAAAAGCAGACTTCGAAGCGTTAGATACGGACATCTCGAAATACAAAATCATTTTGCTGGCACAGATTGGCAAAGAAGGGTGGGACTGCAAGAGTCTTGCAGGCGTTATTCTTCCTCAGAAGGGCGCTTGTCCGCAAAATATGGTTCTGCAAACTTCATGTAGATGTCTACGACAAGTAGAGCGTGGCGATACAGAAGAGCAGGCGCTTATTTGGTTGAACGATGAAAATGCCAACATTCTGAATAAGGAACTACAGAAGCAGCAGAATACCTCTATCAAGGAGGTGAACGATTTGGCTGGCCAGCACTTGAAACGAATAGACCGCTTTGTGCGTCGCGACGTCCCACCTATAGACTTCTATCAACTTAAAATACATTACAACACATTAATCGTTGAAGAAGATGCTAAACCTACAGAACGTTTAAATGCTGAACAAATACTGGCAGCATCGCTGATGGAAGAGATAGTGACCCATGAGCAGGATTTGCAGGGTCATGTGGTTCGCGATGATGTGACTGTGCGCCAGGATGATGATGAGTTGGAGCCCATCACTTTCCGCCAATGGCTGATGCGTATCTCGAAAGAGGGTATGGGAATGATGCCAATGAGTCTGCTTTTGGCATACGAAAAGCCCCTGCGTCGATTGTTCAGTATGGCATCTTACACAGGTTCTGATGGTGTAACCTTCCTCCTTGATTGCTATGACCAGAAACGTGTGCGTTCACTGGTTCGTCAGGCTTTCTCGCCCAAGCGTGATATCGAAGTCCGAAAGGAAACCATCCATGATGCAGCCAGAATCCTAGTGGTGGAGAATCTGGAGACACCTATCTATACTAATGATGACAGCCACTATTATCCTAAGCAGGCCATCGTTCACAATATCGTAGAGGAAGACCAGAAAGGCAGCAATCCCAACGAGGCTGATGCTCAGACAGAGGCTGCCATCAATCAAATCAGGCAACTGCATCTGCCAAACGAAGAGGAGCTGATAGCTCAACTGTTGGCGGGCAAGAAGTCAAAATCTACTGAGGTAAAGGATAAAACCTATCACTATCTGCCCTATAAGTTCGATAGTGGTCTTGAGATACGCTACTTTGCAGACCGTCTGCTGACTGCAGTGGCCGCCCGCCCGCTGGAAGTCTATTTCAATGGTGACGATCAGCTGACAGCGTTCAAAATAAATTGCTATCACCGCATGCGCGACCGCTGGAACTATATAGGCCGTTATGTACCCGACTTCCTGATGTTGCAACGAGATGCAGAAGGCAAGATCTATAAGGTGCTCATCATTGAAACCAAAGGTGAGGGCTATGCTGCTAAGTTTGTACCCCGCCGCGAGTTTATGGAGCAGGAGTTCCTGCGACTGAACAATGGGAAGTTCGGCTACCAACGCTTTGACTTCCTGTATATAGAAGACACGATGACGCCTGACGAGCAGACAGCAAAAACCATCCATCAAATCAAGAAATTCTTTAATATCGACTAACAGAATATGGCAATCAAATACGTACCCTATCCCGTTCGTGCCCTTGAAGGGCAGGCTGTGCTCGACAACTTTGTTCGCACTCGTCGTGTGTTGCGCTATCGTGATGCCAATCAGGTGTATGAGCGCATCCGCCGCGGTATGCCACTATATGAGGTGGAATTGAAAGAGGGCGACGGCAAGAACGACAACCTCGTGATGCGAGGCGAGTGTCTGTCTGCCTGTGCCTATCTGAAGGAGCACGACATCAAAGTAGACCTCGTGTATATCGACCCGCCCTTTGCCAGCGGGGCTGACTATGCCAAGAAGGTGTATGTGCGCCGCAACCCCAAGGTGGCCGAGGCTATCCATGAGGCAGAGGGTGAGCTGGATATCGATGAGTTGCGAGCTTTCGAAGAGAAGATGTATGGCGACATCTGGGACAAGGAACGCTATCTGAACTGGATGTATGAAAACCTCTGTGCCATCAAAGCTGTGATGAGCGATACTGCCAGCATCTATGTGCATCTGGATTATCATATCGGACACTATGTCAAGATCCTGATGGACGAGATATTCGGGGAGCAGAACTTCTCATCGGAGATTATATGGAAACGTACAACATCTCACGCACAGAAAGAAGGATTCGCAAATATACATGACAGTATTTTTGTCTATCATAAAAGTGATGAATATATTTGGAACCAGCAATATAAGGAGCATTCTGAAGAACATGTCAAGAAGTATTATTCTAACGAGGATGAAGATGGTAGGAAGTATGCATTAGACAACTTGACTGCACCGGGCTCAGGTGAACCAAGGATGTTCTTCGGAAGACTAATTGATCCCCCAGCTGGAACCCACTGGCGCTATTCCCAAGAGAATATTGATAAACTAATAGAAGAAGGCTTGATTGTGATGACCAGTAACAATAGGCCAAGATTCAAACGTTATCTAGACACTCTCCAAGGAAGCGTTATCGGTGGTATTTGGGATGATATCGCTCCAGTCAACTCCCAAGCAGAAGAACGCATAGATTATGCTACCCAAAAGCCCGAAGCCTTATTGGAGAGAATCATTAAAGCCAGCAGCGATGAAGGAATGCTTGTTGCTGATTTCTTCGGTGGCAGTGGCGTAACCGCTGCTGTAGCAGCCCGCTTAAGTCGAAAGTTCATTCATGTAGATATTGGCATCAACAGCATCATCACTACTCGTGACCGCTTGAAGAAACAAGGTGCAGCGTTCGATGTGCTGGAGGTAAAGGATGGCGTACAGATGTATCGCAATCCTGTGCAGACGATGGATAAGTTGAAGTCGCTGATTAAGGGCTTGCGCAACGAAGACCAGCTGGATAAATTCTGGGAAGGCTCCATCATGACTACTAAGGACGGTATGGTGCCCGTCTATCTGCCCAACCTGATGGACTCGTCAACTCGGCTGCTTGACAAGCCCTTGATGAACCGCATTATCCGCGAGGCGATGCCCGATCTGCCAGACGATACCAAGCGTGTCATCGTTTATTATATCGACATTACGAGTCGCGAAGAGATAGAACAGTTTATCCGCGAGCAGAACACGGAGACGATGATAGAGATTGAGCTGCGCGACCTGAAACAGGTGCTCGACGAAGTGGTGGTGAACGATGAGATTACCTTCCATACAGAAACCGTGAAAGACGGACTCTTGGAAATGTGGCAGGTAACCATAGATACTTTTGTGAGCGATCGTGTGATGACTCGTATCCGTGAATACAACGAGAGATCAGCTGCTCAAGCACAAAGTAAAGGACGCAACTACAAGCCGTTGACCATTAGCGACGAGGGTCTGGAATGCATCGAATGGCTCAGCCTTGACTGCGAACAAGCTGAACTGAATGCTCCGTGGCATAGCAACGTAGAGGTATATATTGACAAGAACGGTTATACCACTATTAATGGTAAACCAACCAATAAACTGTGGGATGGCACCATCCGCACCCTCGATGACCTTAAGCCTCTGCGCCTAAAGGTTCGCAATATCTGTGGTGATGAAACTGTTATTGACCTGCTTTCCTGATGAGCATCAGCAGCATTGAGATTACGTTTTTGTCTCTCACATAGTCAGCTCTCAAATTGATGTATAATTTTTGATTTTTCAATTTTGCTGCCACTCTGCCACCTTTTCTTATAAAATATTGTATATTAGAATGTTACGGGTGGTGGCAGCAAGGTGGCAGGTGGCAGCAAAAGGGTAATTTGGGCCTATTTTCGTTTTACAAAGTACTCTACGCCCTACACGACTGTCGCATCACTTGAAATACATCCTAAAGGACAGCAGGAAAGGCAGAACATACTCGATAACTTTATAATCGTATGGGGTAAATTGACTAAATCGCCAAAAAAGTTAGTGATTTAGTCAATTTTCTTTAGTAAAGTCTCGTCATTTCAAGAAAAATGGCTACCTTTGCAAAAATATTAAATTCGTATGGTGACAAAGAATGACATGATGATTGGCAGAGAGCGTGAGAAAGCAGAACTGCAGCGCAGTTTGGAATCAGACCGCTCGGAGTTCGTTATTGTATATGGACGCAGACGCGTCGGCAAGACATATCTTGTTGACCATTTCTTCAACCGCAGCTACGACTTTTCGTTTGTCGGCGGTCACAGGTTACCCAAGACAAGGCAATTGCGTAACTTTGCCAAGTCGCTGAAGAAATATGCCAACCTGAAACAAATGCCTGTATTTCATGAATGGTTCGATGCCTTTGATGCTTTGGAGGAATATCTGGAGTCACTTCCTGACGACAGGCGTAAAGTGATTTTCTTCGACGAAATGCCATGGATTGATACTCCCCATTCAGAATTTGTGGATGCTCTGGAAATGTTCTGGAACGGATGGGCTGCCAGGCGGTCCGATATTGTTTTTGTGGCAAGTGGTTCCTCAACATCATGGATGGTCGATAAGATTGTGGAGAACCAGGGCGGCTTGCACGGTCGTGTCACCAACAATATCTATGTACGCCCTTTCACGCTTTACGAAACAGAGCAATACTTGCACAGCCGCAATATAAACTGGGACCGTTACCAGATACTACAGACCTATATGGTCATTGGCGGTATACCATTTTACTACAGTCTGCTTGACCCTCGTGAAAGCCTTGTACAGAATATAGACCGTCTGTTCTTCCGCAAGAACGGAGAACTTCGTACGGAATTCGAGGAACTTTACAATGCCCTTTTCACGCACTCAGAGAAATATGTCAGCGTGGTGCGGGCTTTGAATGCAGGCCGTGACGGGATGACACGTGACGAAATATCCAAGGCTACAAGTCTGAAGGATGCAGTGCTGACAAATGTCTTGCGTAATCTGGAGCGATGCGACTTCATCATTCGATATTCACAATATGGCAACAAGACCAAAGGTGCCATCTATCGTCTGGTGGATTTCTACACCTTATTTTATTATAGATTCGTGGAAAGTCATAACGGCAAGGATGAACAATGGTGGAGCCACCATTTCCAGTCCCATTCAGTTGAGTCTTGGCAGGGAATGTCCTTTGAACTTATATGCTTGACGCATTTGGATCAGATAAAACGTCGGCTTGGCATTTCGGGTATAGCGGCAGAAGCATCATCGTGGAGGAATGCCGTATCAAAAGGGACTGACGAGAAAGGTGCTCAGATTGACCTGCTGATAGACCGTGCGGACAGAATCATCAATCTGTGCGAGATGAAATTCTCTGTCAATCCATACGTCATATCCAAGGACTATGAGCAGACCTTGCGCCAGCGGATGGCAACTTTTAAGGAAAAGACGAATACCCGGAAATCATTAGTCAATACTTTTGTCACGACCTTCGGCGTAGCAGACGGAATACACCGCAGCATAGTGAACAGCGAAGTCTTAATGGAAGACTTATTTGAACCATAGGATTGCCGTAACAACGGTTTTACAGCCCTGTCCGATCTATTAGGTGGAGTGTTTCTTTGCTTTTACTTTTGTATGTAGTGCAGGCAGAATTGAAATCTGTCTTCTTCGGCAATAACCCTGGGTTATCCAAAAATAACCTTGGGTTATTTAGGAATAACCACGGGTTATTGGTTTTAGTCCGTGCGGACGGACTAAGAGTCCGAAGGGGACGGACTGTGAGTCCGAAGCCTTCGGACTGAGCGCCAGGGTTAATCGGACTAGTCGCTAGCCTCCGAAGGAAAAGTGGCGAGCCGGCTTAGGAGTGCGAAAACAAATGAATTCGAAAATATCCCTAACATCCTAACATTTTCGTCTCAAACCCTGATGTACAGGGCGATTGGGCACGATAGGGTAAAGCGCTTTAGGGTAACGTCTCCCTAACATTTTTAGTTGCGTCACTCACCTTAATTATATATTTAGCAGAAATTACACGAAAATGAAGTGTTAAAACGTAGGATTTTGAAGGAAAAATTTGCAAACCGGAAAAATATTTTGTAATTTTGCAACTGGAAAATGGGATCATGGATAACAGAAGAAAAACACCATGAAAAACCCAACCAAAACTATAAATTATTAATTTTCGATCTACTTATTGTCTATGGAAAAAAATTCCTTAGTGGTGGTTGAACAGCCCCAAAATGTTCAAACAGAGAGTGTGCTCATCATCGAGCAGTTTCTTAACGACAACTACCGTCTGCGACGCAACGTGCTCAGCGGAAAGGTAGAATTCAAGAGCCGAGCCGAACTTTCGGCAGAGTACCGTCCGCTGACGCAGGAGGCCTTGAACAGCATCATCATCCAAGCTCTGCGCGAAGGATTGGATGAGGATTGTAACCCCAAGGCCGACATCACCATGTATGTCAACTCGGAGGAGGTGCGCATGTATAACCCTGTGCTGGCTTTCTTGAACGACCTGCCACAATGGGACGGACAGAACCACGTAGCCAGTTTGTTCAGTCGCATTCCTGACATCAGCTCCGAACAGCTCGCGTACCTTAGTATATGGTTGCGCTCGGCTGTTGCTCATTGGTTGCAGCTCGACACGATGCACGGTAATGAGGTGGTGCCTGTGCTGATTGGTGCTCAGGGATGTGGGAAGACGACCTTCCTGCGTCGATTGCTACCTCGTCAGCTTCGCGAGTACTATCTGGATCACCTGAACCTGTCGAACAAGTTCGATAAGGAGATGGCGCTGACGAACAATCTGCTGGTGAACCTGGATGAGTTGGAGGCCATTCGTCCCAGTCAGCATGCAGCCTTGAAGCAGACCTTGTCGAAAAACAAGGTGAACGGACGACCCATCTTTGGCCGAGCTCAGGATGATCGTCCCCGCTATGCCTCGTTCGTATCGACGACGAACAATCCGCACCCGTTGACGGATGCTACCGGCTCGCGTCGATACATCTGCCTGACTATCCCCAAGGGGCAGTTCATCGACAACGTGGGCGACATTGACTACGAGCAGCTGTATGCTCAGGTGCTGTACGAGATTCGCCAGTTGGAGGCTCCCTACTGGTTTAACAACGAGGAGGTGGCGCGTATTCAACAGCTGAACCTGGCCTACATGCAGCAGAAGGACATTGCGGAGATGGTGAAAGCCTGTTTTCGCAAGCCTCTGGAGGGTGAGAAGGTGAAGTCGCTGAGCACGACGGAGATGCTGGAGTTGATTCGCAACGAGTATCCCAACGTGACTATCACGACGAAGGCGAAGGTGGAACTGGGACGAGCACTCGTCAGCCTCAACTACGAGCAGAAGAGCCACAGCAACGTAGCGTATTACAAAGCCGTTCCACTCCATGCGGCGTGAGGGTAAAAAGGCAAAAACGTTAGGGAGACGTTACCCTAAAGCGTTTCTCCCTAACGTGCCCTATCGCCCTGTACATCGGGGTTTGAGACGAAAATGTTAGGATGTTAGGGATATTTTGAAATTCATTAAGAAAACAAGCAATCATGGAAATAAAGAAAGAACTATTAATCGAGAAAGCCCAAGAGGGTTATGCCGTTTGTAACATGGAAGGCTGCCCATTGCGCAACCATTGCCTGCGTTGGCTTACAGGACAGCACGTGCCTAGCACTCGCAGCACTTACCGTTGTGTCAATCCACACTATGAGGGTGTGGCTACTGCCAAGTGCCCCATGTATCGTAACGACCAGAAAGTTCGCTTCGCCAAAGGCATGCTGCACATCATTACAGACGACATGCCCAAACGGGTGGAGTCTGAAGTCCGCTACGGAGTCATCGCAATGACCAACCGCACTTACTACTTCGAATACCGCAACGGCTCGCGTCTCATCCCCCCTACCCTGCAGGAGCAGATCCGCGACCTGTTTCGCGAGAAGGGATGGAAAGGTGAAGTCAAGTTCGACAGTTATGTAGAGGACTACGACTGGTAGTCATAGTACCTTGCTTAAATCAAATATACCAATTCTATAATAGAAATTCTATAAAACTCCAAAAGTATCAAAAGTTACTCCGAAAGTAATTTGTTTTTCTTTCGGAGTAATTCAAAGCCACCTTG
>JAFUAY010000007.1 GCA_017460515.1 Prevotella sp. | reverse complement strand
GCAAAGTTACGAAATAATTCTCAAACTACCAAATATTTCCACAACTTTTTTCAAGTTTTTCTTGAATATTTTTTGGAGGGAGCGAAAGCTAATTTCGCACCTCGCGTTCTTGGATTTCGCTCCCCGTGAAATTGGCTTTTGTCTCGGAAGTCTACGTTTTTAGGAAAAGAGTCAACCTCTCCAGTGAAAGTAGTCAACCTTATTGGGTCGTTTTTTTCAAGAGTGGTCACGAGTGTCATGTGTCACGAGTGTCATTAAGCATTTCGGAGTGCAAAAGTCCGCATAATAATATATAAATAAAATTTATATTTATTATGAGCCGGAAATCCCCCTCTCTACTCAAAATCCTTAATGACACTCTTGACCTAATGACCTTAATGACACATTACACAGTTCTAAAGTGAGTAAGTGAGTAACTTGTCAGTCACTTTTGCACCCCTTCCCTCCATTCAAGAGTCAGCCATCACCCACTTTCGAAAACCTTGAACTCCGTTCGAGCTTTTTCTTGTCATGGCATAGCTCAAGTAAACTTGGCTCTGCTCATGACTTTCGTAAAACCTTTAAGTCAAAAGTGCAAAAGTGCAAAACCTCTTTGGAGACATTCCCAGGTATCAAACCGTTAAAAAACCTTTCGTTTCTTCATATAATAAGGTGTTTTTCCACAGACTTGAGCCGGAGTATGAAGGCAATCCTGACGACTGGGAGACCATGATTGACACGAACATCAAAGGGCTGTTGACCATGACAAGGCTCATCGTGCCGGGCATGGTTCAGCGCAATCGCGGACACATCATCAATGTCGGCTCCGTAGCTGGCGATGCCGCCTATGCCGGTGGAAATGTCTATTGTGCCACCAAGGCAGCAGTAAAGGCCCTTTCTGACGGATTGCGTATCGATGTGGCCAACACAGCCATTCGTGTCACGAATCTGAAGCCAGGCCTGGTGGAGACCAACTTCAGCAACATCCGCTTCCATGGTGACAACAACCGTGCGGCCAATGTGTACAAAGGCATCAAGCCCCTCACTGGCGACGATATTGCCGATGTTGCCGTTTACGCCGCCAATGCACCAGAGCATGTACAGATTGCAGAGGTGCTGATTCTGGCCACTCACCAGGCCAGCGGCAGTGTGATTGTCAGAAAGTAGCCCTTCCCCTGCATTCTACTCTTTGCCGTCAAGCGGATATGGGAACGTATAACCTTCTATGCCATTGGCTTTGTATTCACCATTGATAAACATGACGCGCCAGGGGTAGTAGGCTTTCATTGCCTCGGCCATCTCAGCGGCAAGCTTCGGATTGTCACCGGGTCTGAGCACTCTAATCTCACAATCGACCAGATGACCTGTAGCATCGACCTGTGCCCGACTGACAGAGAAGACAATCCGCTTCTGACCGGCCAGTTCAGTATACTGCTCGATGTGCAGGGGGAACATCTCAGGAAGGTCAGAATTGCGTTTTCGAGGAAATTGCCTGGGGGGATTTGCCTCAGGGTGGTACTCATCGAAGGCGAAACCCTCAACGACATAGTTCTGATAGTCTTTCACCCCACGGACCTTCCCTTGCCCGATGCTGATCATCCGCTCGTTTTCGTAGTTTCTACGATAGCCGTCATGCACATAGTAAATCATCTTCCCTTTTGCCACGCGGATGTCACCATCGAGCCAGGTGGCAACAATACGTTTTCCTTCAACGTATTTCTTAAAAAGGCGACGCAGGGTTTTAGACGGCAGACTTTCAGTACGGCCCAATCGATCTGAGCCATCATATATCATGTACTGGACGCTATCCAAACAGAGTTTGTCCTTCCAGATGCTCCAATATGCTGTATAGCCTGACCAATTAGCCGTCGACCAGCCGCGGTCTTTTGGCAATGCTTCTTTCAGTTCACGACTTAATACGGAGTCCGCATAGACAGGCTTGCCCAGCAGTATCCATTGTACGCCGTCAATATAGATAACGTCACCTTCCTGCGCTGTAGCATACGTGGAGAGGCTTATGAATAGCATGGTGATACAGAAAAAACTCTTTTTATTCATGATTCTATTGTTTAATGGTTTCGTAAATGGTTAGGGAAACAGAATGGGCATCGAATATCTCACGTTGCATGACTTGCCGTTCATCTTGCCGGGCATCCATCTTGGCATCAGACCAATCATGCGCATACTCTCTTCACTCAGTTGGGTGGCAATCTGCTCCTTCACCTGTTGCTGCATCTCTTCGCTCTCTTGGCTCAGGCGCTGGTCGTCGTAACTCATTCGCATGAGCTTTACCACTTTGATGTCAGAGATGTAGCCAAGGCTGTCTACCAGGAAGGTCGTGATGACCCTACCCTTTGCACCATATTCCAGAGCCAGGCCGTCATAGCGCTTGTCCTGCTCCGTCAGGTTGTCATCGATAATTTGCTGCAGTTCGTGCAGCAGCTCCTCGCGTTCTTCATCCCGACATGCTACCTCATCTCGCTGCAACGCTTCCTCCATCTGGCGCCTGAGTTGCCGCTGTCGAAGGATATGCAGGCACTGGTTGCGTGTAGCTGCCAGCAGATAGCCCCTGAGCTGAGAATCGCTCACTTTTGGCTTGCCTTTCCACATCTGGGTGAACACCTGATTCACGGCATCCTTCGCATCGTCTGCATTCTCTACCATCGAGAATGCCATGCGATACATCAGCGGATAGTTGTCCTTGAACAGGCGTTCAAACCATTGTTTACTATAGTCCATACTTCTTGTTTGTCTCTGATTCAACTATAAGACCCTCGTAAGGCAAAACCAAATACCCCTATATGCAAAAAAATTCATAATTGTTTATTGTTCTGGTGGCAAAGGTACAAATAAACAAATAAAAAACTCTGTTTTAGCGAAAAAAAGTATAAATGAGAGTTGAGAATGTGAAACATGCGAAAGTAGAAGAGTTTGATAATATCCTCGGCTTCTGCCTGGGCGAGAATCATTGGTGCGACTACATTGAGGGTGACACGTCTTTCATCTGCGTCATTGCCGGCTTTCATGCCGCAGAGCTAACCCCTAAATATCCTGATTTCATCAGCGAGAGAGTCTATGCTCTCCACGCTGCTGCCAGATGGTGGTATGAGTACCGTCAAGACGCTCTTTTATTAAATAATGTGTATTTTCCGTGGGGAATGAATAATTTCTCACGGAAAATTTGTATTTTTGCAGCAAATAATAAGAGAACTCATTATGTCAGAGATAAAAATAGTAGCAAACGATAAGGATTACACCAGTCGTGTTTCAAAGGCAGTAAAATTCTTTTGGAATACCAAGAAACGCCAACTGAAAGATAGTGGTGATGAATCGAACCGTGGTGCAGTAGTTGGTGGCAAGCAGATGGACGGTTTCATTGATCTGCTTAAGAAAGTTGCCGTTGATGCCGGTGTGCCTGCAAAAAATATAATCACTGATAAAAACTATCTGCCTGGCTATTTCCGTTCTTCCAAAGATTGGGACATGCTGATTATTGCGCCCAATGGGAAGTTGATTGCTGCTATTGAACTGAAGTCACAAGTCGGCTCCTATGGCAACAACTTCAACAATAGAACGGAAGAGGCGATAGGTTCTGCCGTTGACTTGTGGACAGCTTTCCGTGAGGGGCAATTTCCTAATCAGCAGGCTCCTTGGATAGGATGGCTCATGATGGTGGGGCGTGATAAGGCTTCTGAACGTCCGGTGAAAAATTTCGAACCTCACTTCCCTGTTCGTTCTGAGTTTAATCAAGCCAGTTATCTTGATAGATATCGCATTCTTTGTCAGAAACTCATCCTTGAACGGCACTACACATCCGCAGCACTCTTATGGACCAGCGATGCCAATACATACGGCGATTTGGCTGCTGACATTTCTATTCAGAGCTTTATCAATTCTTTCTCCGGATATCTTAATGGCGTTAAAGATGAATTCAAATAATTGCCTATACGGAGAACGAAAAAGCGGAGGAGGGCACGGTGATGTCCCCACAGCTCCAGAGGTGGTCAGGTATATGCTTGACCTGATAGGCTATACCGCTGATAAAGATCTTTCGAACACCATCATACTTGAACCGTCGTGCGGTGAGGGTGAATTTGTTGTAGAAATAGCACGCCGCCTGTTAGAGTCAGCTAGGCTGTTCGATTTTGATGCACAGGCTGCTTTCTTAAAGTGCGTCTATGGATACGATATCGTAGAGGAAAAGATACAACGATGCAGGCAGCGACTCTCTGATATGGGACTTAATTCAAAAGATTCTCACGTCTGCGTAAGCGATTTCCTGTCTGCCCGAGTGCCTGAGGTTGATTTTGTGGTAGGCAATCCTCCGTATGTCAGATACGAGAATATCCCTGCTGAGCAGCTTGACTATATCAAGAAGACTTTCCCAACGTTCCATTATCGGGCAGATCTCTATATACCCTTCTTTGAGAAGACGCTAAGACTACTCAAGCCGGGAGGCAGGCATTGTTTTATCTGTGCCAACAGATGGCTGAAGAACGAGTATGGCAGGAAACTCCGCAGACTCATTGCCAGATGTTTCCGACTGGAAACAATTATCAATTTGGAACGTGCCGACGCTTTTCAGGAAGATGTGCTGGCCTATCCCGCCATTACACTGATTTCCAATAATACGTCCAGCCCAACTTTCGGTTATGCTGAAGTGGAAAGGGTTGCTGAATTGACATGCCTAATCCCTTCAGAAAGAACCACCCCCAGCGATGACGATTGGACGGGTGCCTTTATGTCTGCTGACCACATTCAGCTTTACACTATTGAGGAACTTGGTTTTAAGATAGGTATCGGTGTTGCTACCGGTGCTGACAGCATTTTTATATCCTCTGAATTGCCTGGTCTCGTGGAATCAGAGCTTTTGCTCCCAGCCCTTAATGCCAAGGATTTGCGTGGCGACACGATGAGTTGGCACAAGGAATATTTGCTAAACCCATACACCCCAAGCGGTGAACTCATCAGTCTTTCCCGCTATCCTCAGGCCGCCCGCTATCTCGAAAGTCACAAGGAGCGACTTGCCGACAGACATGTTGCACGAAAGAATACTTCAAAGTGGTATAAAACGATAGACCGTATCAATCCTCAATTGAGGACAGAGGCGAAAATCCTGCTTCCTGACATGTCAGGCAATCGTTACATCTTTGTGGATGAGGGCCAGTTCTATCCGCTTCACAATATTTACTATGTCACCGGACATAGTGTACGCAAGTTGAAGATTCTCAGTGCAATCTTGATGTCGGACATCATCCGTCAGCAGATAGTTAGCATTACCAACAACATGAACGGCGGCTTCCCTCGCTGGCAGAGCCAGTATCTGCGAAAGCTAAAGGTGCCCGACTTCATGGCAATGGACACAACATCGGAGGATCGATTAATCCAGAGTTACGATGAGAAGGACTTTGATGCTGTAAATAGTCAGGTATGCACACTTTTTGATAATCTGGCAACAATGCAGAGTCGTCGTAAGACCACTCACAGACATCACGCAAAGCAACGGCAGGAAAGCCAATTGGAGTTGGCATTCGAATATGCCGTATAATTAATCGAGTCAAGGCTAATTCCTAAAATCTCTTAATATCATCCCGTTCATGTCATAATGAGCGGGATTTTTCGTATCTTTGCGATTTGATTAGAAGATAGGACTACAATGAGTAACATAGATATTTACAAGGAATATATTCAGGATAGCATCATCAATCGGTTGGAACACTTGATGGGAAACGATGTGGGGGATGATGTTAATCTTTGGGAGAAATATGATTCGAAAGGGCTTACACCTCAGAAGGACTCTGTTTATAGAAGCATGTTGCACGCCATGATGGTACCTTACTACAAGATGTATCTCAACGGCGACACTCGGCTTTGCTGTGCCGGAAGTCGGCTGGAGAGCATAGGGCGCGTGCTGTCTCACGTTATTGCGGATGATGACACACCGACGGAACCCGTGCAGCCCAACATCATTGACAGGTGGAAGCGATGGCTGAACGAACTGATGAAGGATATCGTGAGGGTGGGGGCGGAGAAGGATGCTATCATACTGGACTTCTTCTCCGGATCAGCCACGACTGCCCATGCGGTGATAGAACTGAATGACGAGGACGGGGGACACCGTTCGTTCATCATGATACAGCAACCTGAACCGTGCAAAGAGGATAGTGAGGCATATAAGGCGGGATACAAAACCATCTGCGATATAGGGAAGGAGAGAATCAGGAGAGCGATGGAAGATGAGAGATGAAAGATGAGAGATGATAGATGAAAGAAAAATGTAGTATTTTTTTGTTGTTTTGCGAATTTTGTCTATCTTTGCACGCACAAATACTTATGAACTGAGTTACTAACCTATGGACAATAATTTGGACAGTAAAAACCAAAAGGCGCGTCTGGCGCTGATCCTGAAGACAGGCAGGCTGCGGCTGTGGTTTTTCTTCCCGGCTACACGACGTTACTGTTACCTCTCGGAGACTGGCGAATATGGTAGGGAACATAACCCTGCGGAGTTTGCCAGGTACTTCCATCGTGACGACCTGGACGACATGAGAAGCATCATCTTTGACGTGTGCGACGGAAAGAGAGAAAACGGTAAGGTGACCATACGCAGCAGGGCGGCAAAAGAGGCCGACTGCAGGCTCTACGAGATGTCGGTATCGGTGGTGAGCCGTGATGAACGTGGAATAGCCACCTTGCTGATGGGTATACAGCACGACGTGACGGAGGAGCATCGCAGGAAAGAGAAGGCACGCGAACTACTGATGCGCTACCATACCATCTTCAACTCGTCACTGCTGGACATGCTCTACTACGACAAGAACGGAGTGCTGACGGATATCAACGATCGGGCCTGTAAGGCATTCAACGTGAAGAGCCGCGAACAGGTGCTCGACGGCACTTTCCTGCTGAAGAATAACCCATTCTACAACCAGATACCCCTGAAACAGATGGAGAACTCGTATTCGGGCAGCGTCATCAATTTCAATGATCTGCACGACAGGGTGTACCGACTGGATGAGCTAGGACTGCAGGGACGGATGTACTATGAGTCGGCCATCAACCCCATTCGCAATGAGAAGGGAGATCTGGAAGGAATCTATATGTCGGGCCACGACATCACGGAGATGGTGGAGTCGTTCCACAAGCTGCAGGCTGGCATCCGACAGTTGCAACAGGGTACGAAGGACATCAAACAGTATATTGCCAACATTGACTACGCACTGAGCGTCAGTGGTGTGCAGATGGTGAACTACTACCCGAAGGCCTATACCTTCGAGATAGTCAATAGGGAGACGGACAGCAGGATGAGGATGTCGCAACTGCGCTGCATCCGACTGGCCACACCACGCTTCCGACGTACGGTCAACAGTGTGCTGAACCGCATGGACCACCTGACGAAGAACGGTATCGTACAGGCAGTGGAACTGGAGATACGCGACAAGAAAGGACGACAGATATGGCTGCTGTTCAGTATGGTGCCGATGCTGGATGCCGAAGGCAACGTAGAACGCTATTTCGGCATGTTCCGCGATATTACCAATACGGTAGAGACGGAACAGCGACTGGCGGCAGAGACGAAGAAGGCACAGGAGACGGAACTGCTCAAACAGGCCTTCCTGACCAATATGAGCTATGAGATACGTACGCCACTGAACAACATCATCGGCTATGCCCGGTTGTTTGCGGAACAGCACGAAGAGCACGACGAACCATTCTTCATAGAACAGATCAAGAAAAGCACCAACGAACTGCTGCTGCTGGTCAACGACGTGCTGTTCATCTCACGACTCGACGCCAATATGGAGGAGTACAACAGGGAACCGGTGGACTTCGCACTGGCTTTCGAACCACAGTGCCGCATCGGAATGGCAACAGTACAGCCAGGCGTGCAGACGCTCATCAGCCAGCCCTATAACAGCCTGGTGGTGGATATAGACCTGAACCACGTGGGAATGATCATACAGCGACTCTGTGCACTATCCTGTCTCTCAACGACACACGGCTCCATAGCAGCCAGCTATGAGTACCGACGCGGAGAACTGACCATCAATATTGAGAATACCGGAGCCGGCGTGACGCTGGAAGACCTGGATCATATCTACGAACACTTCTCACGAAAGGAGAACGGCAACATGACGGGATCGGGACTGGATATGCCTATCGTGCAACTGCTCGTGAAGCAGATGGGGGGCAGCATCGATATACAGTCGGACTACGGCAAAGGCACCAGCGTGTGGGTATCCATACCCTGCACGGCAACGGTGATTGAGAAGAAAAGAGAACTTGACGATTGAAAAACGGTGAACGAAAGATGAATGAGAATATCATGTTTGACGAGCAGCAGGCCATGACGATGGCCCTCGACATCAGCGGGAACCACGTGATGTGTCTGGACCTGGAGCAGAACCGCGTCTACGACCTGCACGGAAAGGCACTGTTCGGTAATAACGTAGGCATAGAGGTGTGCTACACCTATATCCATCCTGACGACCGCCAGCAGTTCCGCACATTCATTGAACGCCTGAGCAACGGTTCGGACAAGGAGGCGGAATGCCGCTACCGATGGGACTATAACTATACAGGACAGAGAGAACCCGACTGGCACTACATGCATGGACATGCCATCGCAGAATATGTCGACGGGAAACCTGTCAACATCATTGCCACACTGACTGACGAGACGGAAGCCATTATGAAGGAATGGGAGGTGGAACAGCTGTCGGAAAGATACAAGACCATCTTCGAGAACTCTATCATAGGCCTCTCCTTCTATTCGCCTGACGGCAGGCTACTGGATGCGAACCGCGCCATGAGAAAGATATGCCACTTCGAAAGCGATGCTGGCGACGAATTCTTCTCGAAGGTGAACCTCTTCGATATGTCGCCCTTCAACGAGGTGATGGACCGTAATCATCCGGAAGATTACTGGGCCTGTTCGCTGAGCATCATCCCGGAAAGGAACATGCACGTGTATCTGGAGATCAGCATCCACCCGCTGTATGACGATAATGGGAACCTGATCTATATAGCAGTCTCTGCCAACGACGTCACCGAGGAACGTGAGATGTATGAAAACGTGAAGAAGAACGACGTGGAGATGCAGAAGCTGATACAGTCTATTAAGAACTATGAGGCTGAGCTGCGCTACATGATGCAGTTCTGCAAGATGCAGGCATGGCGCATCAGTCTGGATAGGGACATCATTGAGTTCTATAGCGGACTGAACACCGTGGTGCGCTCGTTCATCCTGCGACAGATGCAAAAGATCTTCGTCAACCAGGAGGAAGAATTTGTCAAGGCGCTGGCAAATCCGGCAGAGGCACTCCGCAAACCGCTGGTCTACGTGGGACAGATGTATCCCGTGGTGACGCAGAGCTCGACGGAGCTGCAGTGGGTACACATCAACTGCATCCCGGAGTTCGACAAGAACGGACGGCTGCTGGGTGCCTTTGGCGTGTGGAGAAACATCAACGACCTGATGCATAAGCAGGACCAGCTGAAGAAAGAGACGAAACGAGCCAAGGAGTCGGGACAGATGAAGACGCTCTTCCTGGCTAATATGACCCATGAGATACGTACGCCTATCAATGCCATCGTGGGATTCTCGGAGGTGCTATCGTCATTGACGGGACCCGACAGACAGGAGATACTGCAGATCATCAAGAATAACTGCGACATGTTGCTGCGACTGGTCGATGATATCCTCACTGCCTCGTCGCTGGAGTCGGGAACGGTAAGCATTGAGCCTGAGAATGTGGACTTCGCCAAGACATTCAACGAACTCTGTGAGTCACTGAGTCCCAGGGTGCAGGAGCCTGGCGTGGCGTTCCTCAAGGACAATCCCTACGACGCACTCCCCGTCAGGATAGATGCTGGCAGGGTGTCGCAGGTCATCACCAACTTCGTCACCAATGCGGTGAAATACACCCATGAGGGACATATCAAGGTGGGATACTGCATCGAGGAGAGAAACAGCCAGCGTGGACTATACGTCTATTGTGAGGATACGGGCGATGGCATATCGTACGAGGCACAGCAAAAGATTTTCGAGCGTTTCTTCAAGGTTAATGACTTCATACAGGGAACAGGACTGGGCCTATCTATCTGCAAGGCCTTTGCCGATGCCTGTCACGGAGATATCGGCGTCATCTCAGAAGGCAAGGGAAAAGGCTCTGTGTTCTGGATGTGGATTCCCTGTTGAGCCATAATTTTCAGCGAAATTGTTTCTGTTTCAAATAAAATGCGTAACTTTGCAGCTTAGAAACAACAAGGGCAAGGCGCATGCTTGCCAAATCACGATTTCATATATTTTATAATACACAGACATGTCGAAAGTTGCATTGATAACTGGTATCAGCGGACAGGACGGCAGTTTTCTTGCCGAGTTCCTGATTGAGAAAGGTTACGAAGTTCACGGAATACTGCGTCGCAGCAGCTCGTTTAATACAGGACGCATCGAACATCTGTATCTGGATGAGTGGGTGCGCGATATGAAGAAGAAACGTCTGGTGGAACTGCACTGGGGCGATATGACAGACAGTAGCAGCCTGATTCGCATCATCAGTGAAATCAAACCCGACGAGATCTATAACCTGGCAGCTCAGAGCCACGTGAAGGTGAGCTTCGATGTGCCGGAGTTTACGGCAGATGCCGATGCCATGGGTGTGTTGCGCTTGTTGGAGGCAGTGCGTATCTCCGGACTCGCCAATAGTTGCCGAATCTATCAGGCTTCTACCAGCGAACTGTTCGGAATGGTGCAGGAGGTGCCGCAGAAGGAGACAACGCCGTTCTATCCGCGCAGTCCCTATGGTGTGGCAAAGCTCTATGGCTACTGGATCATGAAGAACTACCGTGAGAGTTACGGCATGTACTGCTGTAACGGTATCCTGTTTAATCATGAGAGCGAACGAAGGGGAGAGACCTTCGTGACGCGTAAGATCACACTGGCTGCCGCACGTATTGCACAGGGCTATCAGGACAAGCTCTACCTGGGTAATATGAACAGTTTGCGTGACTGGGGCTATGCGAAAGACTACGTGGAGTGCATGTGGCTGATTCTGCAACAGGAAAAGCCTGATGATTTCGTCATCGCTACAGGACAGTATCATACCGTCAGGGAGTTCTGTACGCTGGCTTTCAAAGAGGCTGGTATCGACCTGCGCTGGGAAGGAACAGGCGTCGACGAGAAAGGTATCGATGTGAAGACGGGAAAGGTTATCGTGGAAGTTGACCCGAAATACTTCCGCCCTGCCGAGGTTGACCAGTTGCTGGGTGATCCTACGAAGGCACGCGAACAGTTGGGATGGAATCCGCAGAAGACATCGTTTGAAGAACTGGTGCGCATCATGGTGCAGCACGATATGAAGAAAGTGAGAAAGTTGTATAGAGCTGAGAACTGATAGTTTGCTACCGCCTTTGAGGAGGGGGTGTTTTGTATGATGGAGAAGAATTCTAAAATATACGTTGCAGGTCATCGGGGAATGGTGGGAAGTGCCATCGTCAGGGAACTGCAACGACAGGGATATACGAATATCGTGACGCGGACACATGCGGAGCTGGACCTGACACGACAGGAAGCCGTTGAACAGTTCTTCGCAGCAGAAAAGCCCGAATATGTGTTCCTTGCCGCAGCAAAGGTTGGCGGCATCGTGGCTAACCAGAGCGCATTGGCGGACTTTATGTACGAGAATATGATTCTGGAGATGAACGTGGTGCATGCCGCGTGGAAGAACGGCTGTAAGAAACTGGAGTTCTTAGGGTCAAGTTGCATCTATCCCCGACTGGCGCCACAGCCCATGCCTGAAAGCTGTCTGCTTACCTCTGCACTGGAACCTACCAATGAGGCATACGCGCTGGCAAAGATCAGCGGGCTGAAATACTGCGAATATCTGAACCGCCAGTACGGAACGGAT
The DNA here is from genome assembly GCA_017460515.1 of Prevotella sp. GTDB lineage: Bacteria > Bacteroidota > Bacteroidia > Bacteroidales > Bacteroidaceae > Prevotella. The sequence continues at coordinate 57,192 of JAFUAY010000007.1, read as the reverse complement.
TATATCTCGGTGATGCCAACGAACCTGTATGGCCCTAATGATAACTATCATCTTGAGCACAGTCATGTGCTGCCAGCACTTATTCGCAGGTTCCATGAGGCAAAAGAGGCGGGGGTAGAGAGTGTGACCTGTTGGGGCGACGGCTCTCCGTTGAGAGAGTTCCTCTATGTAGACGATCTGGCGAATCTATGTGTGTTCCTCATGAACAACTACTCAGGCAATGAGACGGTGAATGCAGGAACAGGTAAGGAACTGACTATCAAGGCACTGACAGAGCTGGTGGCAAAGGTGGTAGGATACGAAGGACGGATAGAGTGGGACTCTACCCGTCCGAATGGTACACCTCGCAAACTGCTGGATGTGTCGAAGGCAACAAAGCTGGGATGGACCTACAAGGTGGAACTGGAAGACGGCATCCGAATGGCCTACGAGGACTACCTCAAGAACTACAGGGACGAAGCAAGGTGAATATATGGAGATGCGAGGCGCTTGGCACCTCGCATCTTGCTATTAGTAAGCGTGATCGTTAAGAATCTCTTCCTTGTCAATCTTCTTCGCATCAATCTTTCGCCAACAGTAAATGATGTAGGCAAGCACGAAGGGAACCATGAAGGATACATAGAACATCGTGCGAAGCGTGAACTCACTACTACAGCTATTGGCTATCGTCAACGATGACTGCAAGTCGGCCGTCGAGGGATAATAGGCCGTATTGTTCCATGCTGAACAGAGCAGCAGGGCAAGCACGGTGAGCACTGTGCCAATGCCAGCAGGCCAGATACCTGGGCAAGTGAAGAGTGAAGAGTGGGTGGAGGACTGACTGTCGCGCAGCAGTTCTGTGCCAATACCCCAGAGAACCAGTACAACGCCTACAAGGAAGATGATGAGCAGGTACCACATATCCAGGAAGTTATGCAGATACTTGAACGGCTCCATGAAGATGACGCCTGTGGCAGGGTCGACAGCATAGCCGTCCTTCAGCAGGACGTGGACAACGTAGGCCACGAAGAATACGAGGAACGGTACGGTAGAGGCGAGGAGACGAGACTTGCCACGCGAGCGGATTCCTTCATCATTGACATTGTTCATCACATAAAGGATGCCCAGAATGCGTGCAAGGAAAAATACTGCGAAGCCCAGAACGAGCACCCAAGGATTCAGTAGGGCATCGAGACCGTGCGAAGCATTGCCCCAATGGGAAATCACGGGTGTGATAACCCCCGTAGGGTCGGGCACTTCAAACAGCGGTCCTTCAACAGCGAACGGCGTATTGAGCAGATTATCCTTGACCACGATGAAATTGCTACCCTCAAAGAAGGTGGCAACAGCACCGCCTAAGAGCAACGGGCCCAAGATGCCGTTCAGCGTCAAGAAGAACTGGAAGGTACGCGGGCCAAGGAAATTGCCAATCTTGTTCTGAAACTCATAGCTCACCGCCTGCAGCACGAAGGTGAAGAGGATTAGCATCCATAGCCAGTAGGCGCCGCCAAAGCTGGTGCTATAGAACAGTGGAAAGGAGGCAAAGAATGCTCCGCCAAAGGTGACTAACGTGGTGAAGGTGAACTCCCACTTGCGTCCTGTGGAATTATAGATGAGGCGTACACCTTCATCCGTCTTTCCCAGTGAGCGCGCTACGGAATTGGCACCTTGAACGAAGAGCAGGAAAACTAATAATGCACCCAGCAGTGATACGATGAAACACCAGTAGTGCTGTAGGAAATCGTATGTCATGATTGTGGCCCTTTCTTTATTTGTTTAAGCAGAATACAGATCTCAACACTCAACATGGTGGTGAAGAGGAAGAGGAAAATGAAGAAGGTAATGGCAACACTGCTGGAATGCAGGTCGCTCACGGCTGCCCATGTAGGCAGCATGTCCTGGATAGTCCAAGGCTGGCGGCCAAACTCTGCTACCAGCCATCCGCTTTCAGAAGCGATGTAGGCCAGCGGCAATAGGGCGATGGCGAACCAATAATGCCAAGCGGGTAGGGCAGTGATGTCGTTGCTGTCGGCATCTGTCTCTGAAATAAGTCCAAAGGCAGCCAATAATCTGCGGGCAATGACGGAGATCAGCGGAATGCGGAATGCCATGAGAATCAGCACGGCGAAATAGAGAATGAACAGACATCCTAATCCCACCATGATGCGGAAAGCCCAGAAATTGACGGGGATATAGGGCACCACCTCCGAGCGATCACGGATATAACCATAGCCGAAGTACTTCATATTGGAACTGAGTATAGCCACCCAAGGGCGAAGCACCTCTTCAGGGGTGCCGTTCTTCACACCTTGACGATAGACGCTCAAGGCGGCAATGGCCTCCTGTCCGCGCTCTATCTTCTCCTCGATAGAAGGCTCGACAGTACCATCGGGCTTGGTATAGCCGTTCAACAGGTCGTTGATACCTGGCACGTAGCCGTGGATGTCATTGGTCGCCATGAACGACAGGGCATAGGGCATCTCCAGCTTGAAAGGAGCAGCAGGCTCATTGGCGTAGTCGGGCTGACGGAACGGGTTCACCCATGCAATAGCTGTGAGTCCCTGATCAGTACCGCCATTATAGAGCGCCTCCATAGCAGCCAACTTCATGGGCTGTACCTCGCCAACGCTCTGTGCCGACTTATGACCTGTGGCGGCAGCGCCGATAGAGGCGATAAAACCTACCACAGCAGCAATCTTAATGCTCTCGACGGCCAGGCGCTGCTCGCGCTTCTTCAGCAGATACCAGCTGGAGACAGCAACGACGAAGATGGCGCCGATGATCCATGAAGAGATAACGGTATGACAGAACTTGTCGATGGCAAAAGGCGAGAAAGCCACTGCAAAGAAGTCGGTCATCTCATGACGCATGGTGTCAGGGTTGAACGTACAGCCTACGGGATACTGCATCCAGGCATTTGCCACCAGAATCCACCAGGCAGAAATTGTAGCACCAAGCCCCGTCAGCCAGGTAGAAGCCAGATGGAAACCTGGTGATACTTTCTTCCATCCGAAATACATCACTGCCACGAAGGTAGACTCCATGAAGAAGGCCAGGATACCCTCAATGGCCAGGGGAGCTCCGAAGATGTCGCCTACGAACCAGGAGTAGTTGCTCCAGTTGGTGCCGAACTCAAACTCCAGGATGATACCCGTAGCCACACCCATGGCGAAGTTGACACCGAATAGCTTCTGCCAGAACTTCGCCACATCTTTCCAGAAGCGTTTCTTCGTGCGATAGAAACAGGTCTCGGCAATGCCCATAATCAGAGCCAGTCCGAGGGTCAGCGGTACAAACAGCCAGTGGTAGATTGCTGTCAGGGCAAACTGCGCACGCGACCAATCAATAGTACCTGCATCGATAGATAATAATAGATTGTTCATAATTATTGAGGTGTTAATTGTGGTTGTCTGTCAATGAGCTGGGAAGCCACAAACTCATCTTCCGCATCCGGCTCTGCATGCTCCTTGATGAAGTTGGGGAAAAAGAATACTTTCAGCACCGCAAAGATGATGATGAGCTTGATGGCAATAACTGTCCAAAGGGTGCGCCCCAGGGTCATCTGCCGGAAACCGTCGTAGTACAAATAGAATGCCCGATAGAGGAAACTGTCTTTTCGCATAGGCATGTCGTTTTAGGTTACTTGTGGCAAAGATAGGATAATAATTTGAAACTACCAAAAAAAACTCTCACTTCTGCAAAAAAATGTTCCAATTCTGTGGAAATATATTAAATTTGGAATGGATTAGTCAAAACAAAGCACAAAATTCTTTGTCAATTCAGCTAAAAACTATAATTTTGCAGCTGATTATTAAAGAGGTGTGTGATGACACCCATTTTTATCGATAGAAATAAATGAAGAAGTCATTAGTGATAGTTGCCGCTGTAGCGGTTATCGTATTAGGAGGTTTGGCAGTATGGCTGTTCGTAAACTTACAGCAACAGAAGATGGCCAACGAGGAAATGCAGGAGTTAGCAGAACTGGATAAGCAGGAGATGGAGAACGAGTATGAGCGTTTCACCCTGCAGTACAGTGAGATGATGACTCAGATCAACAACGATTCTATTGTGGCACAGCTGACGCGTGAGCAATTGCGCACACAGCAGCTATTGGAAGAACTGAAGCAGACCAAGGCTAATGATGCCCGCGAGATTACCCGACTGAAGAAAGAGCTGGCTACGGTGCGTGAGGTGTTGCGCTCCTATATCCGCCAGGTTGACTCGCTGAACCAGGTCAACGAGACGCTGCGTAGCGAGAATATGCAGATTCGTGACGAGTTGGCACAGTCAGAACGTGAGAACGTGGGACTGGCAACTGAGAAGGCTAAGTTGAGCGAGAAGGTGGCTATTGCAGCACAGCTCGATGCAACAGGTATCACGATGACGCCACTGAACAAGCGTAATAAGGAGGCAAAGAAACTGAAGGACTGCAAGCAGATCCAGGTAGGCTTCACCATTGCCAAGAACGTGACAGCTACCAATGGCACGAAGGTCATCTACGTACGCATCCAGACACCCAGTGGCAGTGCGCTGAGCGGAGGCCTCTTCGACTTCGAAAATACACAAGTAGAATACTCCATGAAGAAAACGATAGAATATAACGGACAGGAGACACCGGTAGTGACCTACTGGAATGTCAACGAGTTCCTGGCTACGGGAGAGTATCGCGTCAGCATCTTCGCTGATGGAAACATGATTGGAGCAAAAGTGTTCACATTTGCTAAATAACAAAAGATTATGTCAGCAACAACACAGCACAGAAACATTCTGTTGGCCATCTTAGGCTTTATTACAGTGGTAGTCCTCATGGGACTGATTGGATTCTTCGCTTTGGGCAGGGATCCGGAGCTCATTCAGGGACAGGTAGAGGTGTCAGAGTACAGGGTGTCAAGCAAGGTGCCCGGACGTATTCTGGAGATTCGAGTCAAGGAAGGCGACTTCGTGAAGGCTGGTGACACGCTGGCTATCATTGATGCGCCAGAGGTGCGAGCCAAGATGAAGCAGGCGGAAGGTGCTGAGGCTGGTGCTGCCGCCATGGAACAGATGGCTCAGAACGGTGCCCGCAAGGAACAGGTGCAGGGTGCTTTCCAGATGTTGCAGAAGGCAAAGGCAGGACTTGAGATTGCTGAGAAATCATACAATCGTGTTCAGCGCCTCTATGACGAAGGCGTGATGAGTGCGCAGAAGCGTGATGAGGCTTTTGCCAACTATAAGGCTATGCAGGCCACTGTCGAGGCAGCTCAGAGTCAGTACGATATGGCAGTCAATGGTGCCCGTCAGGAAGAGAAAATGGCAGCACAGGCTCAGCTGAACCGTGCCAAGGGAGCCGTTCAGGAAGTGAACAGCTATATTGGTGAGACTGTCCAGCTGGCACAGATGGATGGCGAGGTAAGCAGCATTTATCCCAAGGTGGGTGAGCTGGTCGGTACGGGTAGTCCCATTATGACTATCTCGATGATGCAGGACCTCTGGGGCTCGTTCAATGTGCGTGAGGATCAGTTGAAAGGTATGCAGGTAGGCGATGAGGTCACAGCCTACGTACCTGCTTTCGATAAAGAGGTGAAACTGAAGGTCTACTATATGAAAGACCAGGGCTCGTATGCCGTTTGGAAGGCAACGAAGGCTAACGGACAGTTTGACCTGAAGACCTTCGAGGTGAAGGCACGTCCGCTGGAAACTATCGAAGGACTACGTCCTGGTATGTCGCTCATTATCCGGTAACTTGTGTTGAGAGACCTGAGGATTATTGTGTTGAGAGACCTGAGGATTACTGAATGCTGACACGCTTATACCATATTATATTACGCGAGCTGAACATCATCAGAGATAACCATATCTATTGGTTCTGCATGGTGCTGTTCCCCTTGGCAATCGTCATCTTCTTCACTTCCCTGATGGATGACGGACTGCCCAAGAGTATGCCCGTGGGTGTGGTAGATCTGGATAACACGTCGACAACGCGTGCACTGGCTCAGCGTCTGGATGCTTTCCAGCAGTCGAAGGTGGTGGCCCACTATCCCAGTGCCAGTGAGGCGCGCCGGGCTATGCAGCATAACGAGATATATGGTTTCCTCTATATCCCCAAGGGAACGACTGAGAAACTGTTGTCGAGTCGTCAGCCAAAGATTTCCTATTATTATTCCTATACCACACTGGCAGCAGGAGCCCTGTTGATGAAGGACCTCAAGACTATTTCCACCTTGGGCTCTGCAGCTGTGGGACAAGCCACGCTGAGGGCGCGCGGTGCTACTGATCAGCAGATACAGACGTTGTTGCAGCCCATCCGCGTAGACCTGCATCAGATTGTGAATCCATGGACCAACTATAATGTCTACCTCACCACGATGCTCGTGCCAGGTATGTTCATGCTGTTCATCTTCATGATTTCAGCCTATTCGCTGGGCAACGAACTGAAGTTCAGTATGTCGAAGAAATGGTTGGAGGCTGCTGATCAGAACATGACGCTGGCTCTGATAGGCAAGTTCCTGCCTCATACCCTCATCTTCTTGGCGGTGGTCTTCGCCTACGAGTGGTATGTGTTCGTGCACTTAGGCTTCCCACATAATGGAAGAGGGTGGACGTTGGTACTGATTGCCGTGATGCAGGTACTGGCTTCACAAGGCTTTGGCATCTTCGTCTTCGGACTGATGCCATCGTTGCGTATGTCGATGAGTGTCTGTTCGCTGTGGGGTGTGCTCAGTTTCTCGATGGCGGGTGCTGCCTTCCCTGTGATGGGTATGGATGCACCGCTGCAGTCACTTGCCTGGCTGTTCCCCCTGCGTCATTATTACATGCTCTATCAGATTACGGTGTTCAACGGCTATCCGCTGCTGGAGGCCTGGTTCCACTTCGTTGCCCTGGGCTCATTCATGTTGTTGCCCTGGCTTGTGTTGAAGAAGCTCAAAAACGCAATGCTTAACTATGTCTATATTCCGTAATGCATACGAAGGACTGTTGGATATCTGTTTTATCTGGAAGGAAGAGATGAAACAGGTGTTCCATGACGAGGGAGTGATCATCTTCTTCTTCGTGGTGCCTATCGTCTATCCGTTGCTCTACTCCTGGATATATAACAATGAGGCAGTGCATGAGATTCCCGTAGTCGTTGTCGATAACAGCCACTCTTCACTCTCACGGAAGTTTGTCCGTATGTGTGACGCTTCGCCCGATGTGAAGATAGCCTACTATGCACAGGACCTGGACGAGGCGAAATCACTCATCAGTAGGCAGTTGGTGAAAGGCATCTATTATTTCCCCAGTGAGTTTGACAAACGTGTGAACAGATTGGAGCAGGCCACTGTCAGCGTGTATTGCGATATGAGCCTGATGTTGGCTTACAAGGCAGTGTTCCAGACAGCCCAGTTGGTCAGCATGCAGATGGGAACGGAACTGAAGACCCGTATGGGCAAGAACTATACATCGCGTGAGGACGCAATAGCAGCAAAGCCTCTCGATGTGGCTGATGTGCCTATCTTCAATCCCTCTGGTGGCTATGGATCGTTCATCCTGCCAGGGGTGCTGATACTGATTCTCCAGCAGACGTTGGTATTGGGTATCGGATTGTCAGCAGGTACCACACGCGAGAAGAGCCGTTACGGATGGCTGATACCAGTGCGCCGCCATTATCATGGATTGTCACGAATAGTATGGGGTAAGGCGCTATGCTACCTGATGATCTATGCTGTTATGGGTGTATGGCTGACGATTGCCGTACCAAGCATATTCAATTTCCCACGGCTGGCTCATTGGTGGAATATCCTGGCTATCCTGTTCCCCTACACGCTGGCCAGTATCTTCTTTGGCATGACAGTATCGTGTATGGTGAAATATCGTGAGAACGTGATGTTGCTGATGGTATTTGTTTCTGTACCCCTGTTGTTTATGACGGGAGTCAGTTGGCCGCAGTCAAGTATTCCCGCTTTCTGGCAGGGCGTATCATGGGTATTCCCCTCTACGTTTGCAGTGAAAGCCTACGTGCGTATGAACTCTATGGGTGCTACACTGAGTGATGTCATCAGTGAGTATCGCATCCTTTGGCTCCACACCATCCTGTATTTCTGTTCTTCCTGCTTCGTCTACTACCGACAAGTGAACAGGGCTCGCCAGGAAACCATTGAGCGACTGGAAGAAAAGAAGGAGGCTTTAGTTTAGAGTGTAGAGTTTGCTACCGCCCTTGAAATAAGAAATTCTCTAATTCTCTCTTTCTTGAAATAGTTTCTATCAAGAATTTGAGAATTAGAGAATTACTTTGTCTAAGCTTTAATAAGATTATTTCTTATAGAAAACACAGGGCAGGTTCGCCAGTGAACCATACGCCTCAGTACCGTTTACGAGGAACGGTTCAACCATTCCAGGCTCAAATGCCCAACGGTCTCTGTTCAGCGTGTACCATGTGCCCTCCAACGTTTTAGAATCAAGGTCTCCTTCGCCCCATCCGTCACCAGATCCTGGCTCACGAGATGTGTAGCCATTGGTGATGTTCAGTGTTACGAAGCCGCCTTTATAGGCATATGTGCCAGTGTACTTCTGGCCCCAAGGAGTCACAATCAGTTCAAAATTGTCACCATTGAATTTGTATGCTCCACGGACATAGGTCGTATCACCATTCATATACCAGTGCCACTCGCCCTGAATTTCCGACTTTAGAGTCGTTGGCTCCTTACCGTCACGATAGAGAATGGTTGCGGCCTCACTGATTGAGTAGTCTTCGCCACGATTGGGCTTTGCTTTCATTACCAATACGTTTTTGTCATACAATAGATAGATATTGGCTGTACCTTGTTGAGGCTGATTGTCCAACGTATAGTTGTAAGAGATAACATCATCCTTCAACGTATAGTTAGCTGTATAGTTATTCTCGTCTGTCGTAACAGTAAACGTGTTGTCGGTGAACACATAGGTTAATCCGTAAAAACCGTATTTCCAAGTGCCCTTCAAGTCGGCCGTTGTTACTTCAGTAGACGATGTGTCACTTGGTACTGTCGGTGGGGTTGCGGTTGTAGTGTCGTCGTCATCGCCACAGGCTACGAAAGCCGGTGTGCAGACCATTAAGCCTAAAAACAGGCTCATCAGTTTAAAATACTTTTTCATAATCATTTCAAGCGTTGTTTGGTATTTTTTTTAGATAGTATTTAAAAAGGCTTTGCTATTAGCGTTTCAAGGCTTCTCTGTGAGCGTTTCGGGGAAACGCTCACAGAGATCTTTGGTTTAGTTTGCTGATTCAGTTACTGTAGCAGAGAACTCGGCATCGAAGGTAATCTTCTGGTCATCGATATTCCTGTTCTGGTCGTACAGATCTCCCTTGATACCCTTCATCTTGAAGGTCCACTTGTCACCACTCTTTGTGACAGTGATCTTAACCTGTTTGTCACTGTTCAGCGAAACGTGACCACCTCCATGACCTTCAGTAGCGAAGTGGAAATCTCCATCAAACTCTGATTTGCTTTCATCATAGTTCTCAATATTGATACTGAAATAGTGGAAGTACATGCTCATGTGATCTCCTGTCTTTGCCATTTCCTCGGTAAGGTCCTGAAGCGAGAATCTCAGGTTAGTACCATTCTTGGACCACGTGCCAGAAATAGGATCTGTGAGGTTGTAGTTGAACTTGTATCCATTACCGGTCACCTGAATGATGCCTGCACCAGATGTGCTGCTGTTGTTCACAGTGACGTCCACAACCTTGTCTGTACCATCCAGTTCGAACTCCTGTTCAGCCATTGTGCCATCGCCAAACAATGCCACAACCTTACCCTTGCCCTTATAGGAGGCAGGTCCGTAGGTGATGAAGGCACCGTTAAGGTCGCTTACTACGGCCTGAGTCTGCTGCATCATGCCGAAAGTGATATACACTGAGCAAACCTTTGAGCCACTACCTTCATTGATGATATGACCTGAGATTTGTGGAGCCTTTGCGGGCAGTTTAAGAGTGACTGTTTTCGTGCTGCCGCCATCCAGTTTGACATTGGTAAGTTTGGCTTCCTTGCTGGCATCATAATTACCCCAACCTTCTGAGTAGTCCATAGCATAGTTGCCATAGTCCTCTGATTTCACACGTACATACAGCTTTGTGTCGCTGGGTACGAGACAGGTTGCGATACCGTTCTTGTCGGTATTAATCTCGCGCTCTCCATCAATGTCAACGGGAACATCATAAACGGGATTGTCGTTGCTGTCAACGACCTTTACCTTCAGCGTTGCACGGGTCATCTCATAATCTAGGTTGTGCCAAGAGAAGTGGCTAACCTCACCCACGTAGGCATTAAGAGTCGGATCGTAAGTAGCTACGCCCTCTTCTTTTTCCCATAGACCTGTCGACTCGTTGAAACTCCAGAGAGGCATCGTCTGTGGAGCATCTTCCTTCTTATTGTCAGGAACGGGGAAGATCAGCTTTGCCTTCTGTCCGTCACCCAACTCCAGCTTCTCGCCATTCGAACCTGTCAGGTCGACTGCAACCATACCCAGGCTTACCAGCTGCTTATCTTCGTTAGTGGTCAGGTCACCAGGCATCTGGCTGGCAAATTTCTCATTGTCAGGATTCAGATAGACTGCCTCGGCCTTTACCTCACCATTATAGGGAGAATTACCATTCTTATAAGAGGTAGGCAACTCCACCTTCATTGTCTTTGACCCTGAAGAGGAGTAAGAACTCATCGAGATGGTTACAGGCGTAGAATAAGATGTGTTTATAGTGGCAGTTGCATCAATACGCTTCATGGCAACGGTCATTCGGTTCACCTCGCTTTGAGGGAATGAACGGGTCACAGACATAAAGCCTTCTTTTTCGAATGAAACGACGACACGTCCATTCTCAACTTTCATCTTGTCTAATGAGAAAGAACCGTTCAGACCTGTTGTCGTAGACTGTGCTCCGCTGACTACCTTGACGCCATTGATAGGTTGGTAGCCATCAGTCACCACGCCAGAGAGAGCAGCATACTTCATGTTGTCAGGAGTGGGAGGCGTAACTTCTTCTTTCTTATCGTTACCGCCAGGGGTCTCATTACTATCGTCTGAAGAGTCAGACGAACAAGCTGTGAAACCTGTGCACATAGCGATTGCCATGCACCACAAAAGAAATTTCATTTTTTTCATTGTTTTCATGTTTAAAATAAATGATTAGATTGTTTGTGTTCCTTATTAAATAGTTTTACGTGGCAAAGATAGGGAATTAGTTTAAATTAATGTAAACAAATTGAAATTATTTTCGTTCATATTTGCAAAACAATCGTTCATATTTGCAAAAACACCTTTTATAATCCTAATTTTTTAGTAAAAAGGCGACAGTTGCCAATAAAAATGCGTAAATTTGCAATAATGAAAGCTATGTTATTCACAGTGATGCCTTTGTTCGTCTGTCTGTTTTGGACAGCGATGCTGGCATTGGAAATGCGGGAAGACGGTAACCGCCGTTCTCGCGTACATCTTTTTATATTCTTTCTGACAGCAGCGGTTTTGTATTTCGGACACTGTGTGTTCTTCAATCATAGCACTTCGTGGATGCCGCTGACAGACACCTTATATTGCACAGCTAACCTGGCTGTCTACCCCTTGTATTATGTCTACATCTGTTCGCTCACCTCGCGCCAAAAGTACTATGCCTTGAGCTGGGTCCTGTTGATGCCTGCTGCCGTATTGGGTAGTGTGGTAGGATTGCTTTATTTCCTGATGAGTGCTGCTGAGACTGAGCAGTTCATCGTGCAGTATCTCTATGAGGGACAGCGTGAAGGACTGACGGGATTAGCACAGATGCAGGTGTTCTTCCATGATTTCTGTAAGTTCTTCTTTGCCATGCTCCTGGTGCCCACTTTCGTTTACGGACGAATGCGCCTTCGTCAGTATGAGAAACTGGTGGCAAACTTCTATGCCGATACTGACGATAAGTCGCTGGTTATCATCCACCGCATGCTGCATGCTTTCGTGATCACGGCTTTCTTCTCGTTTATCCTGAATATCGTGGGGCGTCAGTTGTTTAATGAGTCACTCTGGCTCCTGGCAATTCCCTCGCTGTTGTTCTCAGGGTTGCTGTTTGTGGTAGGCTATGTGGGCTATCGTCTGAAGTTCAGCATTCAGGATATTGAACGTGATGAACAGCAGGCTGATGCTGTAGCCCCAGAGCAGCCTGCCGTCCGCGAACTGCGCCAGCGTATTGAGCAGTTGATGGTCGAGGAGAAGCTCTTCCTGAAACCCAACTTCAAGACTGTCGATTTAGTGAAGCTGCTGAACACCAATCGGAACTACATCTATCAGGCCATCAATCGTGAGATGGGAGTGACCTTTACAGAGTATGTCAACCGCATGCGTATTGACTATGCTATCCAGCTGATGATTGACCATCCGGAGAAGCAGCTCAGCGAGTTGGCAGAAGAGTCGGGCTTCAGCAGTAGCACCTCGTTCTATCGTAATTTCAGACAATATAAGGGCACGGGTCCCAAGGAGTATAAGACCAAACTGTCGCAAGCCAATAATGCAGCCTCATGAAGAGAGTTCAACAGATATTCAATATACTGCTCCCGCTATTGTTGGGAGGTGCCATCCTTTACTGGATGTATCGGGGCTTTGATTTCCAGAGCATCCGTCACGTGCTGTTGGAAGAGATGAACTGGACGTGGATGTTGCTGTCGTTCCCCTTCGGTATTCTGGCTCAGGCCTTCCGTGGCTGGCGCTGGCGTCAGACGCTGGAGCCTGTTGGCGAGAAGGTGCGCAGCAATGTGGCAGTGAATTCTATCTTCCTGTCGTATGCCGTATCGCTCGTCATCCCCCGTGTGGGCGAGTTTGCCCGTTGTGGTGTGCTGAAGCGTTGGGAGGGCACATCGTTTCCCAAAGCCTTGGGTACGGTAGTTACGGAGCGTGCTGTCGACACACTGGTGGTGTTGCTGGTGACAGGCTCCACGTTGCTGTTCCAGATGAGCATCTTTGGCACGTTCTTCGAGAAGACGGGCACCTCTGTCGACAGTATTCTGCAGCGGTTCTCCGTGATGGGCTATCTGGTTACGGCTATCTGTGGCATAGCAGCACTCATCCTGCTTCACTTACTGCTGAAGCGGCTCTATATATATAATAAGGTGAAGGCCACGCTGTCGGGAATCTGGGAAGGTGTTCTCTCACTCAGGTATGTGCGTAACCTCCCGCTGTTCTTGTTCTTCACCATTGGCATTTGGGCAAGCTATTTCCTGCATTACTACCTCACCTTCTTCTGCTTCGACTTTACCTCTGATCTGGGCCTTGGCTGTGCGTTGGTCTCCTTCGTGGTAGGCTCTATCGCTGTTGTGGTTCCCACACCCAATGGTGCCGGTCCTTGGCATTTCGCAGTAAAGACCATGCTCATCCTCTATGGAGTAGCCGACGAGCAGGCACTCTACTTCGTGCTCATCGTCCACACGGTGCAGACCTTCCTCGTCATCTTCCTTGGAGTCTATGCGTGGATGAGGCTTATGTTTATATCGAGGGGGTGTAAAGACGAGGTTTATATGGAGTAAGAAAGCTTTAACTGAAAAAACAAAATAACATTAACGGTAATTAAAGAACTATGAACGAAATTCAAAACCTGAAACCGCAGTGCATCTGGAAGAACTTCTACGCACTGACACAAGTTCCGCGCCCAAGCGGACATTTAGAGAAAATCCAAGCGTTCCTGCTCGACTTCGGCAAGCAGTGTGGTGTTTACGCTGAGAAGGATCCCGCTGGGAATATCCATTTCCGTAAGCCTGCTGCGCCCGGCTATGAGAACCGCAAGGGAATCATCCTGCAGGCCCACATGGATATGGTGCCGCAGAAGACACCAGAGTCTACCCATAACTTTGAGACAGATCCTATCCAGCCCTGGATAGATGGTGAGTGGGTGAAGGCTAAAGGCACTACACTGGGTGCCGACAATGGCCTGGGCGTTGCATCTATCATGGCCATCATGGAGGATAAGACCTTGAAGCACGGACCTATTGACGCCCTGATCACAGCTGATGAAGAGACGGGTATGTTTGGTGCCAATGATCTGCCTGAGGGAGAACTGCAGGGCGATATCCTGCTGAACCTCGATTCTGAGCACTGGGGTAAGTTTGTCATCGGTTCTGCTGGTGGCATTGATGTTACCGCTACCTTAGAGTATAAAGAGGTGGATACCGATGCCGACGATGCTGCTGTGCGCCTGACGGTGAAGAACCTGCGTGGCGGACACTCAGGACTTGAGATTCATGAGGGCCGCGGCAATGCCAACAAACTGCTGGTGCAGATGGTTCGCGAAGCCATCGAGGAGCTGGATGCTCGTCTTGCAAGCTGGCATGGAGGCAATATGCGTAACGCCATCCCCTTCAAGGCTGAGGCTGTGCTGACGCTTCCCAAGGAGAACGTTGCCACATTGAAGGAACTGGCAGCTGACTGGAAGGCTACCTTCAATGATGAGTTCAAGCTCATAGAGCCACAGGGCGTTGAAGTCCTTGCTGAAGAGGTAGAGACCCCGAAGACGGAGATGCCCGTCGAGATTCAGGACAATATCGTCGATGCTATCTATGCTTGTCACGATGGCGTCATCCGTTTCATTCCTGCTTATCCCAATGTGGTAGAGACCTCGTCGAACCTCGCCATCATCAATATCGCCGAGGGCAAGGCCAGCATTCAGATTCTGGCTCGTTCCTCTCGTGAGGATATGAAGGACTATGTGGTGAAGATGCTGGAGAGCTGCTTCTCAATGGCAGGCATGAAGGTCGAGACGGCAGGCTCTTATGGCGGATGGGATCCTAATCCCGACTCAGAGATCCTGCACCTGCTGCTGAAGGAATACAAGGAGCTGTTTGGCGAAGACGGTATCATCCAGGTCGATCACGCTGGCTTGGAGTGCTCAGTCATCCTGGGCAAGTATCCCTGGCTCGACGTCGTTAGCCTCGGTCCTACGATGAAGTCGCCCCATACCACTACCGAGCGCGCCCTCATCGCCACCGTGGAACCCTTCTGGCAGTTGCTGAAGAAAACGCTCGAAGACGTACCCGTAAAATAAAGGTAATAGTAAGTCATTTGCTACCGCCGTGAGAATAAAATGCATTGGCGGTAGCAAATTTTTCATTTTTCGTTTTTCACTTTACCCTTTTTTTCTTACCTTTGCACCGCAATTGCAGAATTGCACCAAACAATAAGTCAAACTAAACAAACATAATTATGGACGACTACCCGGCGGATAATAACAAACGTTAGGCTGGGGGATAGCGAGCAAGGCAGCTAATCCCTTTGCCGCTAAAGTGTCATTTTTTCAATTCTAAAACGGATTAGCAACAATGAAGACATTCTGGAACACTATAGGTGGGCTCAGCCAACTCAGTGAGTGGCAGCCTAATTGCTGGATACAGGTGACGTGTCCTACAGAAGAGGACCAGCACCAGTTGGAAGAACAGTTCGGCATTCCCGATTATTTTATTACTGACATTAGCGATACCGACGAACGGGCCCGTTATGAATATGACGACGGATGGATGCTCATCATCCTGCGTATTCCCTACGTCAAGGAGATTCGTTCGCGTACCCCCTATACCACTGTGCCCTTGGGCATCATCCATAAGCGCGACGTCACCATCACCGTCTGCTATTACGAGACGAACATGATGATCGATTTCGTCAGCTATCAGCAGAAGCGCGGCACCGGCTTTACCGATTATGTCGACATGATCTTCCGCCTGTTCTATTCATCTGCCGTATGGTATCTGAAGCGACTGAAGCAGATCAATTCCCTCATCGACAAGGCCAAGCGCAACCTGGATCGCGATGTGAACAACGAGAGCCTGATAGGTCTGTCGCGTCTGCAAGACTCACTCACGTATTTCCAGACCTCCATCCGAGGCAATGAGACCCTGCTGTCGAAGTTGAAGTTCAAGCTGCAGATTGACGAACTGGATGCCGACCTGATTGAGGACGTCAGCATCGAGATGACACAGGCACGTGAGACCACCAGCATCTATAGCGATATCCTGGAGTCGACGATGGATACCTACAGCAGCATCATCAATAACAATATGAATACGGTGATGCGTACGCTGACCTCAGTATCTATTCTCATGATGTTCCCAACGCTGATAGCTTCATTGTTCGGCATGAACCTCATCAACGGGATGGAGGACCATCCGCTCGGATTCCCCTTGGCCCTTGCCATATCGGTAGGCGTCTCTGCCTTTGCCTATTGGATGCTGCGACGTAAAGGACTGGTGTAAGGTTTTAGTTGAGAGTGTAGAGCGTAGAGTTTGCTACCGCTGTAGTATGGGGTTAAAAGTGGTTAAGAAAGTATAAAATTAAGCCACTAACTCCTAATTCCTTACTCCGAACGCTTTCAACTCCCAACTTTTTCGTAATTTTGAACCCAATTTATGTGATCAAACGAACCATATCAGTAACTAAACAAGTTAAATGATGGACTCTCAAGAGAATGCCCTCATGCAGGGCGAACAGCAGGAAGTGGCTGCAGAAGCAGCTGTAGAAACAGTTAACAAAGTGTATCAGACGAAGCAGGAAGTGCTGGAGCGGGTGAAAGAAATTGCCCACGGCGAGGATGTTCCGCAGAAAGAAGAGGTGGAATATCTGAAGACTACCTTCTATAAGCTTCATATTGCCGAGCGCGAGGAACAGCAGAAAGCTTACCTCGAAGCAGGCGGAGATCCTGATACGTATCAGGTGGTGCCCGACGATACCGAGGAGGCTTTCAAAGCCGAGATGGGTATTATCAAGGAGCGTCGCCAGCAGCAGTTCCGCGAACAGGAAGCAGAAAAAGAGGAGAACCTCAAGAAGAAACTCGATATCATTGAAAAGATCAAGGCCATGGTGACCTCGCCTGAAGAGGCCAGCAAGACCTATCAGGAGTTCAAGACCCTGCAGCAGGAGTGGCGCGATATCAAGAACGTGCCTGCCGAGCGTGCCAACGAGCTCTGGCGCAACTATCAGCTGTATGTAGAACAGTTCTACGACCTGCTGAAGTTGAACAGCGAGGCTCGCGAACTCGACTTCAAGAAGAACCTGGAGGCAAAGACCCATCTCTGCGAGGCTGCTGAGAAACTGGCAGACGAGACAGACGTCATCAGCGCTTTCCATCAGTTGCAGAAGCTCCATCAGGAATATCGCGAGGTAGGTCCTGTGGCCAAGGAACTGCGTGAGGAAATATGGCAGCGCTTCAAGGCTGCTTCAACCGTTATCAACAAGCGCCACCAGCAGCACTTCGAGGATCTGCGTGCCCGTGAGGAAGAGAATCTGGCGAAGAAGACCGAGCTCTGTGAGAAAGTAGAGACCATCTGCGCTCAGGAGAGCAAGAACAGTGCCGAATGGGAGCAGCGCACCAAGGAGATTATCGACATCCAGGCAGAGTGGAAGACCATTGGCTTCGCTCCGCAGAAGATGAACGTGAAGATCTTCGAGCGCTTCCGTTCCGCTTGCGACTCGTTCTTCACTGCCAAGGCTGAGTATTTCCGCACCATGAAGGACGCCTTCAAGGAGAATGCCGACAAGAAGCGTGCCCTCATCGAGAAGGCAAAGGCCTTGCAGGACAGCACCGACTGGCGCTCAACAAGCGATAAGCTCATCGCCCTGCAGAAGGAATGGAAGACCATTGGTATGGTGCCAAAGAAGTTGGGCGACCAGCTGTGGGAGGAGTTCCTCGCTGCCTGCAACAAGTTCTTTGAGGCCCGCAATGCCCAGGGAGCCGATCAGCGCAATGAGGAGCGTCAGAACCTGGAGAAGAAACAGAACGTCATTGAGCGCCTGAAGAAAGTTGCCGAAGAGGGTGGGGAAGACCTGCAGGCCGCTGTTCAGAAGCTCGTTGAGGAATACAACGCGATTGGTCATGTGCCTTTCCGTGAGAAGGACAAGCTCTACAAGCAGTACCACGAGGTGCTCGACAAGCTCTATAAGGAGCTCAATATCAATGTGGCCAAGCGTCGGCTGAACAACTTCAAGCAGAACCTGAAGCAGGTGGCAGAGCGTGGCGAGGCGGCCCTCGACAGCGAGCGCGCCCGTCTGGTTCGCCAGTATGACGCCATCAAGCAGGAGGTGCAGACCTACGAGAACAACCTCGGATTCCTCAGTGCCTCTTCCAAGAAGGGCAACTCCCTCATCGACGAGATGAATCGCAAGGTAGAGAAACTGAAGGACGACCTGAAGCTGGTCAAAGAGAAAATCAAGGCTATCGACGCCGAGAGTGCTTCTCAGGAATAGTTGGCACTTGGCTGCTGGCTGGCAGCGAAGTGAGAAATCCAACTCATAACAAATCACAAATCTTTCCCCGTATTCGCAAGAGTACGGGGATTTTTTCATATCTTTGTCCACAAATCGCTAAAAACTTTAAAAGATGAACAAACTACTGACCACTTTTACCGCGCTGATTCTTACAACATCAGTTTATGCACAGAGTCAACCGAAGGCTGGTAGCGTGCGCAGCTCCGTCGCTTTGCCTGGCAAAGAACTGCCAGCAGTACCCACTATCCCTGAGGTTGACAGTCCTAAGCCGAATGGCACCGTGCCCCTGGGCGATGTCAACACGTTCCGTGAGATACAGCTCGACATACCCATCTGCGACGGACCCTTTAAGCCGTCGTGGGAAAGCATCGAACAGAACTATCCTGGCACACCGGCATGGTTGCGCGAGGCGAAGTTCGGCATCTGGGTACACTTCGGCCCGCAGGCAGCTGGCGAGAGTGGCGACTGGTATGCCCGCAAGCTCTACAACGAGACAACACCTGCCTATCAGAACCACCTGCGTCGTTACGGACATCCCTCAGAGGTAGGCTATAAGGAGGTGCTGCGCGACTGGAAGCCCGACCGCCTCGACCCCGAAGCATTGACGCGGCTCTATCAGAAGGCGGGCGCACGTTTCTTGCTCATTCAGGGCGTACACCATGATAATTACGACCTGTGGAACTCACAGTACCAGCCGTGGAACTCTGTGAACATCGGACCGAAACGCGACCTGCTGCGCGAGTGGGCTGATGCCTGTCATAAGTACGGCATGCGCTACGGCGTCACCTTCCATCACGAATATACCTGGTGGTGGTGGCAGACGGCTTTCGGCTCTGACAGCAAAGGCGATAAGGCCGGTGTGCCCTACGACGGACACCTGACATTGAAGGACGGCAAAGGCAAATGGTGGGAAGGCTACGACCCCCGACTGCTCTACGGCATCGACCTGCGCGAATATGAGGATGTGGATGCTAAGGCACACTCGCCCTGGTCGCCCCCGAAGGACGGTATCCTGTGGAATCATCTGGAGTATGCTAAGTGGTACACCACACAATGGGCTCTGCGCATGATGGACGTTACGGCCAACTATGATCCAGACTTCATCTATACCGACGGCACGATGGAGGGCCCGTTCTGCGGTAATGGTACGGGAACATTCTATAAATGTAATGCCATGCCGCTGGTGATGGCCGATTTCTATAACCGCACGCTGAAACGTCGCGGCGAGGTGAACACGTTCAGCATCGTGAAGTTCCGCCACCCCACGAATGGCACGGTGAATACCGCCGAACACCAGTTCCCCGACTCGATAGTTACTGACCAGGCTTGGATGCGCGAAGGTCCTGTTGGCGACTGGTTCTATGCCCCCGGCTTTATCTACGATGCCGGCAGCGTCATCCGCTATATCATCGAGTCAATCAGCCGCGATGGTTGTGCTGCCCTGAACATCCCCATGAAGCCCGACGGTAGCATTGAGCCCGCCTGCGAAACAATGCTGGAGGAAGTGGGCCGCTGGATGGAGGTCAATGGTGAGGCCGTCTATGGCAGCAAGGCGTGGACAACCTTTGGCGAAGGTCCACTTGACAAGCACGGCAAGATTCGCAAACTGCCCGGTCACGCCCTGAGGGAGCAGCATGCCAAGTTCCCCTTCACCGCCCAGGACATCCGTTTCACCGTAGGCAAAAGCGGCAAGCTCTATGCCTTCTGCATGAAATCGCCCGAAGCAGGTCAGAAGGTCACCATCCAGTTGATGGGTAAAAAGAATCTGAAGAAAATCAAGAAAGTATCCCTTCTGGGCTATAGCGGCAAACTGAAGTGGAAGCAGACGGCAGACGCATTGGAGATTACCGCCCCCGACAGCCTTCCCTTCCCAACCGCAGTCGCGTTCCGCATCGAATAGAAACAGATTCGCGGGAACAAACAGAACACTTTCGCAGCATTGCGATGATGACATTCTTTAAATATTTTTAGAGGGAGCGAAAGCTAATTTCGCACCTCGCGTTCTTGGCTTTCGCTCCCCGTGAAATTGGCTTTTGCGTCGGAAGTCTACGTTCTTGGGAAAAGAGTCAACCATATTCAGGAAAAGACAAACGTCAGATGGCTTATGTGCCAGAGGAACATCGACTGAAAGTAGCGATGATTTACAGCTATGGCGTCAACGAAGCAGCCCCATTGGACGGAGAACTGATTGATGAAAATCCTGAGGATACCTCCACACTCTCTCAGACAGACAAAGACGCTTTGCAGGAGTGTATTGATGACTATAACCTGATGTTTGGCTGTAGTTTCGACCTCTCATCAAATGGCTTCCAGAACTTTTATAAGGATGTCAGCAAGCATTGCTGCAGCTGGCTTATTTATTTCACAGAACACTACGATACCTACGATAGCCGAACACTACATGCAATAATCTCATAAAATATCCCAAATCTTTCCCTGTATTCGCCAGAGTACGGGGAATTTTTCGTATCTTTACCGCAGAATCCGCAAAAATGGTAATTATATCCAAAATCTGTATAACGTGTTTATAAAATAATGTCTGTACCTTTGCGGCGTGATTCAAAATCACACCGCGAAACTCGGCGGCGCCTCAGCCGCTCGGCTTTGCCGCTTGCTACCGAAGAGACGCAAGAATTCGAGCAAGCTCCATTGCGTTCGGCTTGCACGAGCTTTGCACCCAGATTCAAACAATTAAAAATGAGAGACGGTATGAGACAGATGATGATGCTACTGGCAGCGATGTTGTTCGTCAGTTGCTCAAGCGAAGAAAACGAAGTTATGGCACAGACAAGACAAGAGAAACTCTCCATAACCATCGATGGCATGACTAAGACTGCAACGATGGTTGATAATGCGGCTACACAAGCACTTGTTGCAAAACTGCAGGAAGCATCTGTCAACGTAATGCTGAACTCCAGCGGAGGTTTCGAGATTTGGGGAGCATTGGGTTTCTCGTTGCCCACAAGCAATGAACAAGTCAACGCTCAGCCAGGCGACATTGTGCTTTACAACGGCAGCAACATCTGCATATTCTACGGCACGAACTCATGGAGCTACACCCGTTTGGGTAAGATAGAGGGACTTTCGGAAAGCGATCTACGCACGTTCCTTAAGGCAAGGGAAAGCAACATCAGCGTAATGCTGTCGCTGAACAATACTACGGGCATTAGTCAGGTTAGAACTGGTGAAAGTCAGTCAAAAGCCTACACCCTGCAGGGGACCGTTGCTCTGGCAGGACATAAAGGGATTGTAATTCAAAACGGTAAAAAAATAGTCAGATGAAAAAGGTATTATTAACAATGCTTGCTGCGGGAGTGCTGACAGCATGCACGAACAACAAACAAACTACAGACAAGGATATGACACAGACATTGCAATTGACGCAGGAGTGGGACAAGGTGTTCCCATTAAGCGAGAAGGTGAACCACAAGAAAGTGACGTTTGAGACACAGTACGGTCTGACGCTGGCGGCAGACCTTTATACACCCAAGAATGCAAATGGCAAGTTGTCCGCCATCGCTGTGAGCGGCCCATTCGGAGCCACCAAGGAGCAGTCGAGCGGACTCTATGCCATGCGGATGGCAGAGCGTGGTTTCGTAGCACTCGCTTTCGACCCTTCATATACGGGTGAGAGCAGCGGTGAGCCCCGTCGCACGGCATCGCCCGACATCAACACCGAGGACTTCATGGCTGCTGTCGATTTCCTGTCGAAACAAGAGAATGTGGATGCAGAGAAGATTGGCATCATCGGCATCTGCGGATGGGGAGGCATCGCCCTGAACGCCGCCGCTGCCGACCCTCGTATCAAGGCTACGGTGGCCAGCACGATGTACGATATGACCCGTGTCGGTGGCAACGGCTACTTCGACAGCGAGGACAAGGAGGAGTCGCGCCATGCTGCCCGTGAGGCTCTTGCCAAACAGCGTCTGGCAGACCCCAAAGCAATGGCCGGCGGTGTCATCGACCCGCTGCCCGACGACGCGCCCCAATTCGTGAAGGATTACTACGACTATTACAAGACCCCTCGCGGCTATCATGCCCGCTCAGGCAATAGCAACGACGGCTGGCGCGTCATCGGCACTCAGGCCTACGCCAACGCCCGCTTCCTCTACTACATCAACGAGATTCGTTCTGCTGTGATGATCATGCACGGAGAGAAAGCTCACTCTCGTTATTTCGGCGAGGCAGCCTATAAGTATATGGTGGAGGGAAAGGCTGAGGGCTATAACTTCATCGGCAAGCCTAACCCCGTGCCAGAGAACAAGCAGTTGCTCATCATCCCCAATGCCTCGCATTGCGATCTCTACGATGGCGGATATACGGAACTCGTAGGCAAGGGAGATGCCAAGAATATGATTCCTTGGGACAAACTGGAAGAGTTTTTCAAGACAAACTTGAAATAATGGCAGAGAAAAAGATTATCCATATCGATAGCGTCGATGCGTACAACAAACTGTACGGATGGGAGACGCTGCATCCGCTGGTGACCATCGTGAACCATGCGACGGAGCCGCCCGTGTCGATGAACCACTCGCGGCTGAACTACAGCCTCTATGCACTGTTCTTGAAGCAGGGAGAGGGCTGTTCCATCCGCTACGGACGCGAGAAGTACGACTACCAGGAGGGAACCGTCGTGAGTTTCAAGCCTGGGCAGGTAGTAGAGGTGGAATGGGACGAGTCGAAGCCCATGCCAGCCTCGCGCGGACTGCTGTTCCATCCTGACCTGATCTATGGCACGCCGTTGGCCAAGCGCATCCACGACTACACGTTCTTCGACTACGACCAGCGCGAGGCCCTGCACCTCTCGGAGCGTGAACAGCGCATCGTCAGCGACCTGCTCGACAGCATCGAGGAGGAGTTGCAGCACCCCGTCGATAAGCACTCGCAGCGGCTCATCACCGATGCCATCGGCCTGCTCCTGGACTACTGCATGCGCTACTACGACCGCCAGTTCATCACGCGCCACAAGGTGAACAGCGACATCATGGCCCGCTTCCAGCACGACCTGGAGGCGTACTTCCGCAGTGGCGAGGCAGAGCGTAAGGGCTTGCCCTCCGTGGCCTATTTCGCAGAGAAGGTGTTCCTCTCGCCCGGCTACTTCGGTGACCTCATTAAAAAGGAAACGGGCCTCACGGCGCAACGATACATCCAGAACAAGGTCATCGACCTCTCAAAGCAGTACGTGTTGGACAAGGAACTGACCCTCAATCAGGTGGCCTACAAACTCGGCTTCCAATATCCGCAACACTTCACCCGCCTATTCAAACAGCAGGTAGGAGTGACACCTACAGAGTATAGAAACTAAAAAAAGTGTTTACTTCGGCTGTAGGCTCTGGCGGTACTCGCTGGGCGACTTTCCCAAGTGCTTGGTGCAGTAGCGGCTGAAGTACGATAGGGAGGCAAAATTCATTTGATCGGCAATCTGGGTGAGCGACAGACGCTCGTCGCCTAGATAGTCTTTCAGTATGGGTACGGTGTGACGGTCGATGTAGGAGGTTACGCTGTGGCCAGTAACCCGCTTGATGGTGGCAGAGAGGTATTTGGGCGAAACGTTCAGACGCTCGGCATAATAGCTCACGTCGCGTTCGGTGCGACTGATGCCTGTAGAGAGCAATGTCATGAGCTGTT
This sequence comes from Prevotella sp., assembly GCA_017460515.1. Taxonomy (GTDB): domain Bacteria; phylum Bacteroidota; class Bacteroidia; order Bacteroidales; family Bacteroidaceae; genus Prevotella. The sequence goes on along the minus strand of JAFUAY010000007.1, from coordinate 33,387 downwards.
TCACGATATAGGCCGTGCGGTCGGTATGTGTATCTGTGGCCTCGCGTTGGGCATGAGGTTCAAAGATGTCGTACATCATGGTCAGACAGAGACTGCCCATTAGTTCGCGGTAGAACTGCAGATGACGGTCTCCCATGCGGTCACGGAGCCGGTGGAAGTCGCTGAGCAGATGGTGCACCTGCTCATCCGTCAGTTTGATGACCGGGTCTTGGTTCAACGAGATACTTCCACCGATGCTATAGTTGTTCGACGGCAGCAGGTTCTGCAGGAACTTATAGTCGGCTGCAAACCACTCCACCTGCATATCAGCGTGAGCCGCAAGGTTGCTGACGCGGTGAGGCATGGGTATCACCACCAGGTCGTTCCTGACGATGTGAAAGCACCGCTCGTTGAATACAAAACTGCCCTCGCCAGCCATGCAGAGCAGATGCATACAGGTGTCGCTCAACTCAGGCGCATTCATCGCAAGAAAGTCATTGGAATACTGAAAATCTACTATCATGGGCATTAAATAGGAGTTCTACTGCGCAAATTTACACATTATTTTATATATAAACAAACGATTTGGGCAAAAAGTGAAAATTGTGACGCTTTTTGTGAAACAATAGTATCGGGAAAAATACCTAATTTTGCACCCAGATTACAAACTACAAACAAAAATGAATATCAAAAGTATCATCACAGCCGCAGTGGCACTGCTCGTATCAACGGCATGCAGTGGCGGCGCAAAGCAGGAAAAAGTTATGAAGACAGAAGGTAAGTCAATTGTAGTGTTCTTCTCGCATGCAGGAGACAACTACGCAGTAGGAAACATTGAGGTGGGCAACACGAAGATTGTTGCCGACTACATCAGCGAAATCATCGGCGCGGAGCAGTTCGAGATTGTGACGCACAAGTATGACGGCATGGCCTATACGCCGCTCATCAATCTGGCAAAGGAAGAAACCAAAAATGGAGAGCTGCCTGAGTATGAGGGCGACGTGGATCTGAGCCAGTACGACACTGTATTCATCGGCGGTCCTGTATGGTGGGGAACATATCCACAGGTGATGTTCACCTTCTTCAAGAAACACGCTGGCGACCTGAAAGGCAAGACCGTCATCCCCTTCACCACCCACGAGGGCTCAGGCCTTGCCAATTGCGTGGAGGACGTGAAAGAGGCCTTTGCTGGGGCAAATGTCACCAAGGGCTTCAGCATCTATGGCCACGAGGTGCGTACAGAAAAGGCAAAGGTTGAAAAGTGGCTTAAGGGTTTAGGATATTAACAAACTACTAATAGAATATGGAAACTATCAGATTATCAAACGGCGTTGAGATGCCGACATTGGGCTACGGTGTGTTTTTGGTAAGCCCGGACGAGTGTGAACGTTGCGTAAGCGATGCGCTGAGCGTTGGCTATCGTCTGATTGATACGGCTCAGGCCTATTTCAATGAAGAAGGCGTGGGCAATGCCTGGCGCAAGAGCGGGCTGAAGCGCGAAGACCTATTCCTGGTAACGAAGGTGTGGATTTCGAATGCTGGCGAGGAAAAGGCCGCCAAGAGCATCGACGAGAGCCTGCGCAAGTTGCAGACGGAGTATATCGACCTGCTGCTCATCCATCAGGCCTACGGCGACGTGTTCGGCACGTGGCGGGCTATGGAGAAAGCCTATCGCGCCGGTAAGGTTCGCGCCATCGGCGTGAGCAACTTCCAGGCGGGCCGTTTCTTCGACTTTGCTCACTATGTGGAGGTGAAGCCGATGGTGAACCAGCTGCAATGCAACACGCTCATCCAGCAGACGGGCATCGAACCGATACATGCTGAGTTCGGTACGAAAATGATGGCATGGGGTCCGCTCGGTGGACAAGGTGTTGACGGCATCGTGAAGAGCGAGGAGCTGGCAGCTATCGGAGCAAAGTATAACAAGAGTGCTGCACAGGTAGCTCTCCGTTGGCTCACCCAGCGCGGCATCGTGGCCATCCCCAAGAGTACGCACAAGGAGCGTATGCAGCAGAATTTCGACATCTTCGACTTCTCATTGACTGCTGACGAGACAGCTCAGATTGCCACCATGAACCAGCACGACACAGGCACCATCAACTTTGGCGACCCCCAGTTTGTAAAGTATTTGATTCAAAACTACGGATAATATAGCTCCATTATGGAAATACAAACAGTTGACTTTAACGTCTGGCCGAAGGGCGATCCTAACACTGCCTATGCCCAGTATTTCATCGGCAATAGCTATCTGGCCGATGTGGGTGGCGGTATGATGAACATGACCTTCGAGCCTGGTTGCCGTAACAACTGGCACATTCATCACAAGGCCGTGCAGGTACTCATCTGCGTCAGCGGTCGTGGTTGGTATCAGGAATGGGGCAAGGAAGCTGTAGAACTGAAGCCTGGAGTAGTGATCGCTATTCCTGCTGAGGTCAAGCACTGGCACGGTGCTGCTAAAGACTCTTGGTTCCAACATTTGACCTATCATAAAGATGTTCAGGAAGGAGCCTCAAATGAGTGGTTGGAGCCTGTTACAGATGAAATATACAATCAATTGAAATAAGGTGAAATCATATTTGTTGTGTCAATGGTCATCATAGTCTTGTCTTTAGCTCTTCCTTGACCTTCTCCAAATCTCTACACGATAGTATTGGCATGAGGTTTTCTATCTCCTCAATGCTCTTGTCCCACCATCGGAGCTTGAGCAAAATTTCTATCAACTCTTCGTCAAAACGTTTCCTGACTACACGACAGGGATTCCCAACGGCGATAGCATACGGAGGAATATCTTTAGCGACAACCGAATTAGTTCCAATGATGGCTCCATCACCAATATGTACGCCTGGCATGATTGTAACATTCTGACCAATCCAAACATCGTTGCCAATAATGGTATCGCCTTTCAATGGTAGTTCCTCCTTCACTGGCGCAATAGCACTTCCCCAATCACCGCCCATGATGTAGAACGGATAGGTGGTCGCGCAATCCATCCTATGATTGGCCCCATTCATCACAAACTCCACACCTTTGGCAATAGCACAGAACTTCCCGATAATCAGCTTGTCACCTATGAAGTCATAGAAGTGTGTGACGTGCTTCTCAAATTGGTCAGCACCATCCACGTCATCGTAATAGGTATAGTCACCAATGATGATACGCGGATTCTTTACCACATTCTTGATAAAACAAAGTCGTGGCAGGTTAGGATTTGGAAATACCTCGTTGGGATTTGGTCTATTCATTGTCGTCATGTTTAATCCTCTAGTTTCTTGGCTGGCCAACCGTAGTCTTGATACAGAGTCACTGCGAGGCCGTTTTTCTTGGCATAAGTCGCCAACCCCTCTGCTCTTAGTCTTTCACGATTCTTCTCATCGCTGTTGATGGTCTTAAAGGCATCGAACTTGTCGCCGAAGAGACGATTGGTACTCACCATCGTCTTCTTGGCCGTCGGCAAGTATCTGGAGCCGTCCTCTACCTGGTCGAAGGCCGTCACCTCGAAGCCCTTCTCTGTCTGTCGGATGTGCAATAGTCCAGGATGGCTGCCGCCAGAGACGCATTTCAGCGTGTCACCAACCTGATTGTAGTTAAATACCCAGAAATCGCCCCATACCTTGATGTCCTCGACATCACGCTCGTCAACTCTCACGATACTGTGGATAGGTACGCAATGTTCCCCCTTGGCATACTGGCTGCCGATGGAGTCTGCCAGATAGCGGTCGATGGCAGGGAAATAGTTTGTTTCCCGTTCATTGACAAGCACAACTCTTTTGTTCTCGTATTGCTTATCGAGGATAATGATGGAAACGGGCTGGATACTGAATGACTGTTTCTCGCCTGTCTTCACATCGTAAGTATAGAGAAGCGAGTCGCCTTTTTCCTCCACCTTCACAGGATTGATTTCCGTTGCGAAGTCTGTTTCTGGCAGAACGATAGCCAATACAAACTGCTTAGTAAAATCGATGGCTGTAGGTTTGCCGTTTTCACCCATCGTCGTAGCCATACCGAAAAGCTTGTTGAACTCCTCTTCTGTGGTAATTTTCGGGTATTCAGGAATCACCTGGTCGTTCTTAAAGAAGTAGTTCTTGGCCACCTCAAAGGCTACCTCGCTGCTTTCTTCATTGTTCTCAACTGCCGCCACCGGCTTGTTTGTGCAAGCTGCTATTGCAAGCAACACTGAAAATGCAAATAATATCTTCTTCATTGTATCTCTATTTTTGATTACACTAATACCACTTGTAACCGTGCTCCTTGCAATAGTCAATTGCTGGCTGATAGCCTTGGAACGTAGCCTTGTGAATCCACTTTAAACCCTTGCGCTCGTCCTGCGGAACACCTGTGCCAGTCATCAAGAACCAGCCTGTGGCAAACTGTGCCTGAGCATCGCCACCATTAGCCGCCAGCTCATACCAGAAAACGCATTCCTCCAAGTTCTTCTCTACACCGTCACCATTCCAATAGGCTGCGCCCACGTTCTTTTGGCTCAGCACATGACCTTGGAAGGCTGCTTCACGATACCATAGGAATGCCTTGTGGTGGTCACATTCGACTCCATCACCGAGGTAATAGGCATTGGCCACGTTTACCTGCGACTGCATATCACCCTTGTCTGCGGCCTTCATGTACCACTCGAAGGCTTTCTCCGCGCTTTGCTCCACACCTTTGCCATGATAGTAGCACTCGCCGACGTTGAAGCAGCCATAGACATCATCCAGCTCAGCAGCCTTCATATACCACTCGAACGCCAGTTCAAGGCAGACCTTTACGCCAGTGCCACGCTCATAGCAGACACCGAGGTTGTTCATCGCCTTGGTGTCGCCCTGATACGCTTTTTCGCGGTAATCGTCTGCCTGGTTTCGCTCTTTTGGCATGGTTCATTAACCCAAGTATTCATCATCGCGTACCAGCACCTTCTCAATCTTTCCGACGTACATGGTATGGAAGTCACGCTGGGGATAGCTTTCGTCAATCGTTTTCTGATAGAGGAAACCGCTTTCCTGCAGCTCTGAAGCATATAGCTTTTTGCAGACCAGTACCAGCTTGGCCTCTTGGAAATAGACGGTGTTATCAGCATAGACGGGTGTGAGGCCAGTCTTGGCAATCTTATCTTCATCACGTCCAGACACGCTGCCCAGATAAGCCATCTGCTTCTTGAACGACTTGTCCATGACGCAGAGCGTGAAATACGGCTCTTCATCCACGAACTTCTTGGTATATCTCGAAGGGCGCAAGTAGATAACGGCCGTTGGGTCATTGTGACCCCACAGACATCCGAGGTGTCCCCAAGAGGCCGTCATCGTGTTACAACCTGACTGCTCGTTACCAGCCGTTATCAGCATCCATTCACCACCAATAAGGTTGAACGGATTGAACTTCATTTCCTTATAGTTAATCTCTTTCATACTCGAATCAAGTTTATTACCAGTCATAATCCTCCACATAGCCGTCGAAGTGGACTTCTTCGTTCCAGCCAGCCTCACGGAAAAGGCTGCGCACTTCTTCCTGAACGGCAGGAGGCATGAGACGTGCTCCCCTGCGATACTCAAAATAATAGGTGCGACAATGTTTGCCGATGAGTCTTTGGCGCACAAACGGCTCCACCTTGCGAGGCATGTCGGCATTGAAGATGTTCTTCATGCCCTTCGCAAACTTCACCTTCTCCGAATTGCGATATAGTTGACATTGTTCTGTTGCCACATCCTGATAGTGTGGATTCACGCAATGATACGTACTTCTGGTTTCAGGCATCTGCTGACCCACCAAAAAGCGCAGACAGCGCTCTTTCAAAGGACACTGCTCTGCAAGGCAAACGGTATAACCGTCCTTGGCTTTCGCTCTGAATATCTCTTGTTCTGTCATAATCGTTTTAATATCTGACCACAAAATTACAAATAAACGAGCAAACCGCCAAAGGAATACGAGGAAAGTTTTGGTACGTCGTTAGCGCACTCGCAGTACGTAAGGAGCGTACTGGCAGTACGTCCCGTGCGTACTATAAGTGTCCCCGTAGACCAAATTCCATTTCCAAAGCCCAGAAAACCACAAAAGACGAATCTTTTTTCTCTTTTTCTTTTATTAATCGAAGATTTTTCATATATTTGCAACCGTATTTCGCAAGAGACACAGACATATTGCTCTATAGCTTCACAATCACCACCCCGAGAAAAGAGCAAATACCTATTATTGGAGCTGCCCCGTATGGGCGCAGATTTCTCCCGTATATAGGTATGGTTTGTGGTGAACCGTGAGGCGTATGGCGAAGGTCTGCGCCTCTTTGTATTAATAACAGTTTAAACAATGGGAGGTATATGAAGAAATCTGTCTTATTGTATTCATTTCTGCTCTTGTTCACTTGTGGTTGCTCGAACAATGCAAACAAGAACGAAGGGCAAAGCGGTGGTCTGTTGGAAGAGGTAGAGGCCATTCTTGAAAAAAGTCCCAAAGACATTCAACCCGAAGGAACTTTTGTTATCCAAGGGAAAGGTCTTTACAAGTCGTTGACGTTTAAAGGGAAGAAAACTGTTGTCGTTCGTGATGCTGTTTTTGGAATGGATTTCCCTTCTGAATATGTTAAGGATGAAGAGTTCCTGCGTGTAAAGACCGATAAATCAGACTTGCTGTTTGAGATAATCTCAGAAGACACTATAAAGGGTGAGGGTTTTGCAGAAGGATTGTATATTAAAAAGGAAGCGCAATGAGTACGGAATTTATCATCGGAACAATTATTGGATTGATTGGCATCATTCCTGTCGTTATCCAATTCGCTAAATGGGTTAGAAAAAGACACAACCTTCGTAATTTGATGAACAAATTGGTTGATAATAGTTTGTCGACTAAGGAACACAAGAAAGTTCTAATGTTGATGAACGTGAAGCTCTTGCCTATTGGTAAGCGCATATCATCTGAATATATCAATAGTTTCGTTTTGAATAAGCGTGGTAAGGAGGCGGTATTTACTGACTTGTGCCTACAAAATGACTGGGAGCCTACCAAGGAACTGTGCGAGATGTTTATGAATGGCGATTATCCGTCAATCAGAAAGAAATATTGGGATATGAAAAAGGTGCATCAGAAGGAACACAAATCGGCTCCAAAGAAAGCTGAGAAAGTTGAAGCCGTTCAGGCACAGCCAAAGGGCAAGGAGGTCGTTTATTTGTCGGGCCTTCTTGAAGAGCAATTCCCAGAGTGCTTTAATCGGCTGACGACTATTCTGAAAAAGCATAGCGTGGAATTTCGTCTGCTAAAAGGAACGAAGGACATCTGGTGTAAGGACTATATGCCAATACAAACGGAATCGGGCAAGCTAATACAGTTCCGCTACGAGCCGTCCTACTTGAAGGGCAATAAGGAGTGGGAAGATTCACGCTCGGACGTTAAAGAGGTCTGTCGGCAAAATGGATTTGAGCCTGTCTTCTCAAACATCAACCTTGACGGTGGAAATGTTTTGCTTTGCTCTGGCCGTGCAATCGTTTCAGATAGAATCTTTACGGAGAATCCTGAGTATACAGACAAGGAGCAACTGGTCAAGGTACTTTCTGAATTGCTTGAGGCAGAAGTAATCATCATTCCTGCCCAAAACGGTGACATGACGGGACACGCAGACGGTATGGTTCGCTTTGTAGACCATGATACGATTTTGGGAAACAACCGCTCAGATGAATACAAGTATTGGACGAATTGCATAGAAAAAGTCTTGAAGGATTATAACCTCAAATATATTGATGTGCCATTCTTCTATAGTTATAAGGATTCGAAACATCCAGACCATGCCATCGGGGTTTACGTAAATTATCTTGAAGTTGGCAATCTGATAGTTCTTCCTGTCTTTGAGGTTGAGGGGAATAAGGATGACGAGGCAATCGCTGCCTTTAAGCAGATATTCCCTGATAAGATCATAGAGACAATCAACTTTAACGATGTTGCACTTGAAGGCGGAGTGCTGAATTGCACGACTTGGGTTTATAGAAAGGATTCATAACCAATAGACTTCATAAATTCAGGGAAGGAAGTCGTGCCGATATCCTCGGCCTCAGCTTCCCGTCCTGTGAATTCAAAACCTTATAATGATAATTCGCCCTCCTGCAATCTTTTCAGGAAGTCTTTTAGTTTTAGAACTAACAACTGTGGAAAGGGTATATCCTTGAGAACATCGAAATGGCTGTCGTCAGAAACTGTGCATATTAATTTGCCTAAATTCATTTAAATCTGTACCCTGAATGGCTGCGGATTGCTGATTTTTCGCTATCTTTGCATCATAGTTTTGAGATCTAATAATATTTGATATGGATATCGCAAAGGCATTCGAAGTGGCTTTCAACCGCAAGATTGAGAAGAATTGGGAGAAGATCTACGTCGTGGTGGATATTCACGACACAATCATTCGGGCCTGTTATGAGAATGAGGAGACTTACGACTACTATCCTTATTCAAGGGAGGCCCTACAACTTATGACCAACCGTGAGGATATCTGCCTGATTCTTTGGAGCGGATGTTATGAGGAGAAGATGGCCGAATATAGAGCTCATTTTGCAGAAGAGGGTATTCACTTTGACTATGCCAACGAGAATCCTGAAGTGGGCAACACGAGTTTCCAGAACTTTGAGGCGAAGCTCTATTTCAATGTGGGAATAGATGACAAGTTCGGCTTTGAACCTGAAACGGACTGGGTTAAAGTGATTGAAGTGTTAGGGAGATTCGGTGCTATTCCTTAATAAAATGTGGAAAATCCGGCTCACCAAGAGTTGGCTCGTAGGTAAAGCCCTCGTAGCTGAAGGCACAAAGATCTTCCGGCTTGTCGATTCGGTTTTCGATGATGAATCGCGTCATGGCTCCCCGGCAGGTCTTTGCCCATACGGCCTGAATCTTCAGGTCGCTTCCTTTGCGGACATAGAATAGAGGCTGAATGATGCGAACCTCCTTACGGACACGCTGCCAATCAAATAGGTGCTGGTATTCCTCTGTGGCAAGGTGAATCAGGATGCCGTCATCTGCTTTCACGGCATCAATCAGGATATCCGTCAGGCGGCTTTTCCAGAAACCGAACATATTCTGTCCCGCTCCGCATGGCAGTTCCACATGACCCTCCATCCGATAAGGCAGAATACCATCCAAAGGACGAAGCAGACCGTAGAAGAACGAGGTAATCCATAACTTCCCTTGGGCATAATTGAGGTCATCCACATTCAGCGTCTCAGCCTTCAGGTGCTTGTATGCCTGACCATGATAGGCAAGGATGGCTGGAAGCTTTGGCTTTTCATCGAAGAACTGCATGAACCTGAGCCTGTTCTGTACGGCAATCTGCTGACTACAGCCCAGCATTTCGGCTATCGTCTCAGCGGAATACTGAGCCATGTCCCTGGCAATAGCCTCTGCCTCATTCAGAAAGCGAGGTGTTGACAGGCTAGTGTCAGGTACAGACTTTAGTTTGTCATTGGACTTCGTCCCATGTTTCTCACGCTCGACAAAGCGAACAAGTTCACTTTGTTCTCGCTTAATCGAAACATTCATGATTTTTGCGGAAGCGAGTATTATCTGCATATGGCGCTATTTTATCGGGTCTGAACATTTGAGCTTCCCCGCCAAACGGGGATGCGGCGTAAGCCAAAGGGCAAAAAATGCACCGTCTGCTTGGCCTTACCCACCAAAGACAGGACTTCCTTGTAGTGGCTCTCGTCTGCAATGTACTTAATGAAGCTCATTATTAAATCATGCTCAATCAGAACAGCTTCTTCCAGAGCCACATCACAGTAACAGCACCAACAACGCAGAAGACGAAATTGGTGAGATAGCCTTTGCCAAGCAGTTCGATGTTCAGCAGGTGGCTAATGAATGTACCTACATAGCTGCCAACGATGCCCATGATGAGGTTCATGCAACATCCTTTGCCCTCGCCACTCATGATGCGGTTGGCAACATAGCCAACAAGAATACCTGTCAGTATCGGCCAAGCCGTGAAATCTGCAATATGCTCTAACATAATTATTACATTTTTGTCATGTGATAGCCCATTCGTTTCAGTTGCATGGAGGCTCCCATCAGATAGAGTTGGTGCAGACAGGAAACGTAGGCATTGAAAGCCTCCTTTGTTCCTGGTTCCAGGTGCTGGTGCATCAGGGCATTATAGACACGTGAGGCACATTCGCCAGTTACCTTTTCCAGAACCGTGTAGTCTATGCCTTGCAGCAAAAGGACTTCCTCACGGATGTATTCATCCATGCTGTCATAGCCCCGCTTGTCGCGCATGTAGGCATAGAGGTCTTCAATCTTTGAGTATATCTCCCATTCCGTGTCCCACATCTTGGCTATGGCCATGCCTATATACATCATCCAGCCGAGTGATGCCGATGGGTAGTCCTGAAACTCCCTGATGCCATCGGGGATGTAAGCCTTGGCTATCTCTTCCCATTTCTCTTCGACATCGGGACATTCTGGCAACCGCTCATCCACTTCCTTCATAGACAGGAGGAACTGGTGCAGGTCTTTTCTTAGTATCTCTTCAAAATTCTCCATATCCATCGTGCTTATACGCTTTTACCCATTTCGAAGGCTTCCTGGAGCTTGGCATTTCCCTCGATTGCCTTTGGCTCATTGACACCTCCACAGAAGATGGTGCCAGCCAGACGGCTCTTGGGATAACAGGCAATCCAACCGCCTAATCCTGTCTCAGCACGCTTGGGAGTCTCTGGGTCATCATCTGCGGCTGTAGTCAGCAGATAGACATCGCGGAACTTGTAATCCCGTCCGTACATGGCGTTCATGCGGTCTATGAGCGTCTTCATCTGTCCGCTCATCTCATAATAATAGATGGGTGTAGCCCACGCCACGACATCGGCTTCCAATACCTTGGCCATGATGTCGTTCACATCGTCTTTAATGACACACTTGCCCAGCTTTTGACAGCCAAAGCAACCCGTGCAGAACCGGATGTCCTTGCCTACGAGAGAAATCTTCTCTACATCGTTTCCAGCACTCACAGCTCCTTCCACGAACTTGTCAGCGAGCATATCGCTGTTTGAACCACGACGAAGACTCGTCGAAATAACTATTACTCGTTTCATATTTTACTTGACATATCTAAATACACTTAAACTATTGACAAAGATAGTGATAATCAGGGAATATTCACTAAATTTGCATCCGAATTTAACAAAAGTTGATTCTCGTCACGACTCGACCAATCATGCAAGCATGTTCTTGGACGAGCCAAGCGGCAAAGCCGAGCGGGTTCTCGCTGCTCTGAGAATTATGATAGTTTAGTAAGAAATGATTGAATTAGGACTGAAATATACGAGCGAATTGACGGTTACGGATGCTGTAACATTACTTCTTTTCCTTGGCTTGACGTGCAAACTCAAACAGTGATTCTGGCAGATGACAGTAGCCAGTAGGATGGTACCCTCCCACGATGTTATCAACATCGCAGGTCCCTCCCTTATCGAGATAGTCCTGATGATATTCTTCTGCCGTATAGAAATTCTCAAGAGGAAGTTTTTCTACTGCCAGAGGCTGCTGATATTTTTGCTGTTCCTCTGAAAACACCTTTTCGATAACAGACAAATCCTCTGAATCAGTATAGTAGACGCCAGTGCGATAACGGGTTCCCTCGTCATGTCCCTGTTTGTTAAGACTGGTCGGGTCGATGGCCTTGAAGAACATCTGCAACAGGAATTCAAGGCTGACCACATCAGGATTGTACTTCACATGTACCGTCTCTGCATATCCCGTCGTGTCGGTATAGACTTCTTTATACGTTGGGCTTGCCGTGTGTCCGTTGGCAAATCCAACAGACGTTTCCACCACGCCCTCAATCTGTTTGAAGTAGTGCTCTGTTCCCCAGAAACAGCCTCCGGCAAGATAAATGTCCTTACCGTTCTTGATCTCTAAGATTCCATCCACCTCGTGTTCTACGAAGGGCCCGGCTTTGCATTCCAATAATACGGCGGGTGTCTGACATTCTAATCCATGCCATACATTCTTAGGAATATCCACGCCGTATGTGCCACTCTCATGACTGATGACACAAGTTGTCAGAATCTCGCCATTATCATTGTAGGTAGTCACTCTGACCTTGCCCTTTAGGATGACAAAGGTCTCGTCCTTGTCTGGATGGTGATGCACAGGAATAAAAGTACCCGGCTCCAAGGCATTGATGAAGCGGTGGCATTTGTCCTGAAGGCTTTGATGGAAGTTGTAGTTCATCCTTAGACGTGGTGACTGCTTTGCCTTTTCCACCACGCCACTAATCAATTGTTCGTCAATAATCTTCATATCAATATCTGTTTATTTTTGTCATGTGATAACCCATAGAAACTTTTGTTATCGCTGCAGCTTCGTGGTCAGGAAATCCAAATTAAAGAACTTGTCGTAGTCGAAGGTGTAGCCTGTGGTAGGTTCTATCCCTGTGTCGTTATTTACGAAGTTCTTATCGGTAGAACGGTCGCGATAGGTGGAGATGACATAATTCTGTCCATCGGCTGTATACATAACCTGTATGCAGCAAGCTCCTCCACTTGAACGCTCACCCATGATGGGGAAGCCGTGATCCTTCATGATGGTGGGAAACTGGTTGCCACACGAGAAGGATACCTTACTGGAGAGCACACCGATGTTCATATCACTGCAATCGAACTTTGGTTGCGTGTCGTCTTTCTCGTCAAACACACCGTCGAAATTGCTGTCCACATAGTACGTACCAATTTTGTTCCAGCCCTCCAATACGTCCTGCGACCAGAACTGCACCGTCTTGTTTGTGCGCAGTATTGCCACGCAAGCCCCCACAATGTCACAGGAACCGCCGCCATTTATCGAGATGTCAATGACAAGGTTCTTCACGCCGTCGGCCTTCGCCTGTTGCAGTCCATATAGCAAGCAGATGAAGTTGTCCTTTTGATAGCTCTTCATCAGCTCCTGCCAGTCGGCATCTGTCTTCTGGCTGGCATAGTATTTCTTCCACGCGCCTTCATCACTGTCGTCGAACGAGTCGATGATGATGGCTGCTGTGGTCTTACTGTTGTTGGCCTTATAGAGCACGTCGCCATAAGCCTGCTTGCGCATTCCTTCCAGCAGTGTTTTCGTATCATAACGTTCAAAAAACACCTTTTGCCATTCCTTATACATGGCAGAAGCCTCCGGATAGTTTGCTGCTGCAGCTATCACTTGCTCAGTATAAGTTTCTTCGATGATATCAGGAATTCCCACCGTTGCTCTGAATCTGGTGTGACCACCATCGTGAATCAGCTGCTGCATCGCCATCCTTCCCCAGGCAAAGTCCATATTGTTGGTTGATTGCAGCAACTTCTTCACCACGCGGCCATTCTGCACCGTTTCCAGGGTGGCATCGAAGCCCTTTTCAGCCATTCCGTTCTGCTCCATGATGGAACTACCAGGGTATCCGTAGAGGTCGTCGAACACGAAGCATAGCTCCTGATAGCGGAACTTAGCCATGTCTGCTGTCACCTCTGTCTGCAGGTAAGGCTTAGCGGCATATTCCGGAGCGATTTTGTTAATGGAATAGGTCTCTAACTTGGTGCTTACTACCACAAGGTCATCATGATAGGCGGCAATGTGGTAATTACAATCAGAATAGATGTCGGCTAGCGTGGCAAAGGGGAAATAAACGTTGCTTCCGTCGTCGTGCAGATCAATATTGTATTTGCTGAAGTTCAGACGAACGCCACTTGCAGGCTTGAATGCCGAGACGTTCTCCAACTTGACAAACTTGATATACTTGTTGCCGTCGAACATCGTGTTGGGCGCAAGACTTGGGTCCATCGTCCACAGCAGATCTACGAGGCCTGCATAAGTCGTGGAATAGAGATTGTCTGCCTTGACATCAACTGTTGCCGTACCACTACGTGTGGTCAATTCGTAGAGGCCGCCCTGCCGCGTGACCTTCATCGCTTCGCCAGCTGTCATTATCTTGTGGAAATCGCTCACTGAGATATAAGCCACGCTGGGCATATCGCTGTAGAAACGTAACGACACCTGTCCGTAGGCATTTCCGTCGCGGTTCACATCTACCGTCTTGTCCGTGTACGACGGCCCAGCATCGACGGCTGTCGTTTGGCGATTGTCATCAGCATTGTCGTCGTTGTCTGTACATGCTGTCAATGCTATGAAAGATAGCAACATCAGCAGTTTTGTCGTTTTTGTCATATCAGAAAATACTATCGTTTATTAAGTTTTAGAACAAGTCTATTGCCCGTCCGTCTCAATGCAATGCCTTGACAGGACAAGCTTTCGTACACCTCTGGCACAAAATGCATTCCGTTGCATTCTTGCGTTGACGGGAGTCGTTGCAAACCTCTACATTCATCGGGCAAGTTTTAAGGCATTTGCCACATTTGATGCACTTACTCTCATCACAGCGGATGCGAAGTCGCGAGAAATAGCTCATCGGCTTGAGGAATACTGTAATCGGACAAATGTATTTACAGAATGCCCGATTGTCCTTAAATAGTAAAGCCAACGTTATACCTACTGCATAATAGAAAACGTTGCCAACCACGAAGAGTGTAAAAAGGGTGGGGTGGTCGGCTTTGCCCGTCATAAACAGAATCGCCACGATAGCCAGCGAAAGTGCAAACATGATATAGCGGATGAATCCAAGTTTGCACCTATCACTTTTGGGCGTTTTATAGGGCAGCAAGTCGAGAATCATAGCCGTCCAACAGGCATATCCGCACCAACCTCTTCCGAATAGCAATGGTCCAAAGATTTTGGCGATAAGATAATGGAGCGTGGCCCCAGTGAAGATGCCGGATGAGATGTAGAACCAGAATCCCTCAATCTGCATATTCTCCCTGCAAATCATGCCGAGGAACACCAGCATATATGAACCAATCAGAAACTGTGTCAGTTCGCGGCCATACTTCCATCCTGCCGCCATTAATGAGCCTCCAAGACCAATGGAAATTCCTAAATAGGAGAAGTTTATCAAGAAGAACAAGTTTCCTGTCGATAGCCAAAGCCATACGGCAATGACTTCGAATACAAGAAACAGAATAATAGCATTACGATACTTTTTCATACATAATCGTTATCATTGGGCAGGTGCTTTTGCAGCCATATTTCCTTTCCCATGCCATCACTCAATATTTTGAGTACATTTATTTTAGCTGCAAAGGTAGTGATAATAAGATTATTTTCGCCTATTTGTAGTCTTATTTAACAAATGAATGCATGAGTAAGTTACTGTCGTATTCACAGTCCAACCCAGTCGTTCTCCTAGTCACTGGGTGTACACAACATCTTCAAGTTTTTCCATGTTGAGTATGTTCGTCGACTTAACTACAACAATCTAACCACAAGTCCCAAATGGGGCATGCGATACGTCATAGATCTCAGCTTTTAGAATTAACCCTACATCCAATAGAGTGAAAACCACAGCTGAATGCATGAAGCTGGTTGCACATGACGGACTTTAGCGTGGCAAAAGCCTTGTCACCAGTGCAATGGCTGGTGTAGAACAGGGTATTGGGATAAGCCTTTGTCAGCCTATGAGCAAGATCAATAAGATCAGACTCTGATTCGTGGGCATCAAGTAGGTGGAAGCCGCCAATAACAGTATGAACAGGGAAAGGACATGCTGCCAGGATATTCTCCAAACCACTGTGAGCACATCCAGTGAAGAGCACACCATCTGTATAAAGGGCCAGTTCATGACGGAAATCATCGTTCACATAGTCGCCGTTTGACTCCATAATAAACAGATGTTGGTTGCCTTGGGGCAACGGATGCGTATGAGAGATATGGGCGATGATATAGAGCCCATTATCTATCGTGCCTTATTGTTTTTCTCCATCAAGTACTTCAGGCCTCCAGCATGGTCGCTGTGCCCGTGAGAGATAAACACATAATCCACCGTACTGAGGTCGATGCCCATCCGTTCTGCATTACGGATAAACACATCACTGGCTCCAGTATCGAGTAAAATACGATGCTTGATCGTCTCTAATAGAATCGATAGGCCATGCTCTGTCTTGAGCACGTCAATACAACTACGGTTATCAGATAGAACTGTCCACTTCATGTTTCACATATTATGATCATCATTCTCCCAACCTAATGACGCTGCGGTCTTCCTCCTGTTGCTTTTTCCCAACGAGGGGCTTATAAGAGTGGAAGTTCCAGGCGAAGCCGAGCCAAAGCACACGACTACGATTGCGGCTGGTGTTGGTTAGGGTATAGACGGAATTGTCTGACGAGATGTCCCAGCGACGGGTGTTGAACACGTCAGTGACAAGGGCTGAGAGGGTCAGCGACGTCTTGGGCAGTTGCTGGCGGATGCCGAGGTTACAATAGTGGATGGTCTTAGTGGTGAACTGTGGGTAGTTGAGATAGGCATTGCCGCTCACTTTCAGCGTCTGGCCAGTATAGGTGTAGCCCAGGTCGAGCTTGTTGGCTTTTTCGGGTTTCAGATGCACATTGCCTGTCTCGTAGGTCTGGTTCTCAATGAGGTTGATGTAGGGATTGAGCTGTGGATAGGTGGGGCGTGATATTCTTCGCGACAGGCCGAACGACAGTTGCCAAGGTTCGCTGACGCGATAGTTCAGTACGATGTTAGGAGCCACGAAAAAGCTGTTGCTGGCTTCGTCCAGCCGATCCTTGTCGTTTTGCAGCGTCACACGGCTATACTCCAGTCGCAATCCGGCTTTCATCGTCAATAACTTTGTGAGCTTCGATGAGTACATAGCGTAGGCGGCAGGAATGTACTCACGGTGGCGCAGGTCGTTGCTCAGGGGAACTGACAACTGCCACGTATCCGTCGTTGCGTCGTGCTCATACATCTTATGGTCAATGTTGTTCTGGCGGTAGGTCATCTTCACGCCTGTCTCCAGTTTGCCGCGTCCTAACGGAGCCATGTAGTCAAATTGCAGGGCAGCGATGCGCGGATGACCGCCCGACTCTGAACGCTGCACCATCTCAAAGACACTCGCAGGCTGCTCATAATAATAGGAAGGACGGTGTCCGTTCTGTCGTCACGCTCTTCGTCGATGCCTTGCCCGTCACCACGACATTCTTCAACTTTATCGTCGTGCTGTCCAGTTGTCCACGCATTGCCGCAGACATCATCAACATGATAATTATCCAGTAAGATCGAATCATTGTATTCTAATTCACATGAGCCTTTACAAATGCCAATGTGCAGGGCCTTTGATTCGTGGGAGAAACATTCGTTATCTCATTCATCTTCCTCTATGCCTAACCCCTCAGCCAGTTCCTGTAGGATGCGTTTCTCAGTTTCGAACATGGTGTTAGTACGTCCACCTGATCCGACTTCGCGGTTGATGGTGATGACAAATTTTTCGTTCTTGTTCATTTCTTTATGATAAGTATTATTGATATGCTGGGGATATGTTTACTCTGTATTAATTTTTCGGGTTGATGATGTTAATGGTCCCGGCATCGTTTCTGATATCGAGCGCTGGGACATACTCTTCCATCCTTGTAACGCCACTTTTCTTATTGACATAGAAATACACGAATGCACCTGTATAACTGCGGAATACCACCTGATAGGTAGAATCAGTCTCTTCTCCCATCTCAACATACATGATGGAAGGGTCCTCTTTTGCCGCGCTCCAGTCGTACTGGCTATGACAATAGTTGTTGACTCCTTCATAGGCCATTTCTGCCGTTATGCCAGCATCATCTTGTTTCGAATCAGTTTTGACGTTACGACATGAGCAGAAGAACATGATGATGATTGCGAATATGATGATATTCGTCATTTGAGCGATGTTATACTTCTGCCGAACGGCTTTTGGCAGTTTAGATTTTACGAGTGTATAAGATTCCTGAATCCATTCTTGAACGAGGCTGTCTTCTACGTTCTCATAATACACGTCACTCCAATGCTTTTTGTTCCAATGCCAGGCAGGTGTTACTGCCGAGAACTTTTCACGAAGTTCTTCATTCCTGTCGGGTGATAACTTCAATGCAAGTCTTGGCTCAGGATGCTTGATATCATCCTTGCCACCGCCTAACCATAGGCAAACGAAAATCTTTCCCTCAAGTCGGAAAGTGATAATGTCGTCGCCAAACGGTTGGTCTTCAGTTACACCATTGAGTGACAATGTGTATTCTCGTACTTGCTCAACATTCATTGTTCTTAAATATAGAATTATATAGATGTCGTATGGACTTTTATTTGCAAAGGTACTTATAATTCTCTGTTTTTTCGTATATTTGCAGCCAAAAATTACAAAGGATATGAAAAAAGTATTATTATTGATTGCCGTTTGTCTTTCACTGTCTGCAGGTGCACAGACAGGATTGACGAATCAACGGTCGATGAACGAAGGGGAAAGCAAGGTGTATAACGAGGACATAAACCCTATTGAGCAGATAGACCAGGCTGTTGCTAAGGCTAAGCTTGAAGGTAAGTACGTTATCTGTCAGGTGGGTGGCAACTGGTGTCCCTGGTGTTTGCGTTTTGCCGACTTTATCACAAGAGATACAACTATTAGTAAAGTCATCGACGAGAACTTCAACTATATTCATGTGAACTACAATCCTCGTAAGTCGCAGGGAGCAGAGAAGATGGAGCAGGGTAGGGCTCTGATGAAACGTCTGGACAACTGTGGGCGTTTCGGATTCCCTGTCTTTGTTGTTCTTGATGAGGAAGGCAGGATTCTTCATATTCAGGATTCAAGTTTTCTTGAAGAGGGAAAGGGCTACAATCAGGAGAAAGTGCTTCGCTTCTTTAAGAACTGGACGCCCAAGGCTGTTCGGAACTAATTGTATAACATAAGCTTAATTGATGACCATAGGATGAAAAGAGAACAATATCAATTGATTACAGAGCAGATTCGTGCCTTGATAGAGGGCGAGACAGACAAGGTGGCGGTGATGGCCAATGTCTGTGCTGTCATTCATGAAACGATGGGCTTCTGGTGGACAGGCTTTTATCGGGTAAAAGGTGATGAGCTGGTCTTGGGGCCATTTCAAGGCCCTGTTGCCTGCATGCACATTGGTTATGGAAAAGGTGTGTGTGGAACAGCATGGAAAGAGCAGCATACCATCGTTGTTCCTGATGTCGAACAGTTCCCAGGACATATAGCATGTAGCAGTCTCTCACGTTCTGAGATTGTCGTACCTGTATTCACACAAGACGGTAGCGTGTCGGCTGTACTTGATATTGACAGCAAAGAACTGGCTACGTTTGATACTATTGACAAGGAATATCTGGAAGAGATTTGTAAGTTGCTGTCGCCTTTAAAGTGAAGCGTCACGATCCGCACCTGTCAGTCCGCCATAGCTTTTGGCTGCAATTTGTAGTGCTTCTTCTGTGGTGTACTGCTCGTAATAGGTGCAGTGGGTGACTACTCGTTGGGGCGAGGCGTGACCATTCTTGACACGTACGATACCAAAGCCAAGCATGGGGTCAGCAAAGCGGGGACCTACGAGGGCGAGGATGCCCGACTTACTCTGATTGGCTGTCGAAGGTATCGTGGTGAAGTTGCTGGTCGAGAGCGGCTCTACTTGGATGCTAAGGTAGAACTGGTCAGCACTATTCTGGCAAGTGATAACCTTTTGGCGTAGTACGAAGAGTAGCAGCGTGGTCTTTTGCACCTCCTTCTTAGTAAGGTCGGTGAGCAGGGCTGGCTGTCCGTTTACCTCGTCAAGCTGGTAGCTGACAGAGGGTAGGGGACCGTCGCTGATCACCATCTGGGGCAGGAGCAGGGCATTACCAGAGCGATATTGATGCTTGGGAATATAGGGCACTGGCGAATGCATGTTGATAGCCATGAAATGGTTGTAGGCGGGCTTGTCGGCCTCGAAGTATACGTGACCCGACTCCTTGAGTGCACGCCAGAGTGCATTATTGTGACTCTGCCGTTCACGTATGAGCAGTTGCTTGCGCGACAGTCGGTGGGGCTGTCGGATATGAGCAGGACGGGTAAACGTCGTTTTGCCTCGATGACAGATGGTGAAATTGTCATCCAGTCGGCCATAAAGGTCCTCTAATATTCCTTTTACTCTTGCCATGTTATAAGTAACTTATTTTTGGTTGAGTTTCGGTTAGGTCTCAGTAGAGTTTTGATTTTCTCTCGATGTACTAACTATCTTTTTCATCTTATTGATTTCATCCTGCAGATTGTTTAAGAAGTGGCAAGCATGAGCACCGTCCATCTGTGCATGGTGGAACTGGAGACTGATAGGTAATGTGGTTTTGAATAGCCACTTACGATACCTGCCCCATGCCAGGAACGGGTTGTTCCAACGACCTGAATACTGATTGACGATACAGTCAAGTTCCGTTTGTGGCAATGCTGACGTGCCTATTATCATATAATCTTCCAGCGCTGTACTCTGACAAGAGCTCGCTGCCTTACTGGTCAGTTCGAGGTAGTTGGCATTAAACTGCTCGATGTTGTCAGCAAAGGGAACATCACACAGATTGATGCCGCCCTTCACATTCTGCACCACAATGTTGATGGCCAGTTCGTCGAATTGGAACAGTTTGTCCTGCTCTGGCAGTATGTGGAACTCCTTGATACTGCTTGCCGCCTTGCCTATGCACCAGCACATCAGCACGTTGAATTTCATGCCGCTCTTCTTACTCACCTTTACCAATCTACTAACGTCAAACGTCTTCACCAACGTCACCATAGGAACGGGCGAAGACATCCACATATTGAATGCCTCCGCACGGTTACTCTCTTGAGGGTTTATTTCATGTTTCATTTTCAGTACCTTTCTATAAAATCAGTTACCAGACGGAAAACGGGTTCGTAACTGTCAAAGACAGCATGTTGCCAGTTGTCATAGATGGTATGGTAATACTTGAAGGCATCGCCCTCCTCGTTTTCCAGGAAGATGCAGGGCTGACAGGACTATCAGAAGTATTAATTGTATATTTCTTTTCATTACGACCGCAAAATTACGGAAAGTTATTGACATTACCAAAAATCTGGGATAATCTGTGTAGTTCTGTGACGAATGGTTTGGTTGTTACTTTAGTTTACCGTTCAGAATCTTATTTCGAACTCCTTTCACGGCAGGTTTATAGTAATCTATCTCCATTGATTCAAGCGTGCGCTTTAGTTCACCCATCAGTTCTGGGAAGAATTTGCACATGCGGAAGGCGAGTTTCATGCAGACCGACTGGATGCCTGGATACTCCTCGACATCCATCATGTGCTCGAAACAGAAATCAAGGAAATCCGTACGCAGGTCATCTTCAGACATCTCCAACTTTTCAACGATGTTCAGGGACAGTCGTCTAACGGATGAATTCTCTGTCTGCATGGCCTGATCGATGATTTCGTTGAGTATCACTTGTAGCTGAGACAACTCTTCTTTGCTGGCCTTGGTCAGCCCCCACAAGGCACTCCTTGCCACGCGATAATCCTGACTGAATGCATACTGACGAGCAAAGCCAAGGAAATCTCCACTTGCTTTTACTTCCTGGTAGATTTCCTGTGCTCCGCCCTCGCTGAATGTCTGTCTGAGTCTCTCTTCGGTAATCATTTCATCTTTATTAATTTGTTAATTTACAACGAATTAAATGTCCTTCCTGTATAGCTGCGAAGAGGGCGATGCAAGAAATCATCCATGCAACAGGGACGAAGAAACTTGAATTACTCAACAAACGATCCTATTTCTATGAGATTCCCATCAGGATCGGCAACGTAGCAAGTGCGCTGTCCCCAAGGTTCAGTAGTCGGAGGAAGTACGGACTTGGCACCATTGTTAAGAGCATTCTGATACTCTTTGTCAACATCAGCGAAGGTTGGTACATCGAAGCTCAATTCAATTGTGCCGTTGAAACCTTCAGGATACTGGAACTTCTTTGAGACCATCTGCTCAAATGCATCGCGAGGGTAGAGGATAATCCTATAATCTCCAAGGAACATCTCTACATTCGGCTGCACACCATCCCATGAAGTGGTAAAGCCAAAGGCCTTTGTATAGAAATCTACAGTAGCCTTGTTGTCGTTAGTAAACAGTCCAACGGTGTTGAACGTAAAGCGGTGTTGGGAAGTTTTTTCTTTCATAACGTGATATGTTTACATTTTATTTAAACTCCTTTTATCCAATTATCCAAGAACATCATCTGTTCTTCTGTGTGGAACCAGTGCTCACCTCCTTCCATAATGGTCAGAATAGCATTGTGCTTATTTGTAAAGTCGGTGATGGTCTCCAGTGACATTCGCCCACTTCATCATGTCGGTAAACAGTTTCTCCCAGGTGTTCATGTCACAGCCAAAGCCGTGAACAAAACAGATGGTCTTGGCATCAGAACCTTCATTCCATATTTTGTAATGTATGCGAATGCTATCGTCAATCGTCACATACGCTGACTTCAACTCACTAAGCGGCTGCGGTTGGCTGCCACAACCTACCAGCAACAACGCGAATAATAAATATAATGCTGTTCTTTTCATTGTTTTATTTCTTTAATTCTAATCTTAATATACGAATGGGACGACCTTCGCCCATATATTGTGTTTCGTCGTAGCACTCTTCTCCGGTAGGTACAAAACCGCATTTCTCCATCACGCGGCCAGAGGCTGGGTTGTCAACAAAGTGACCGCAGAGCAGAGACCGTATCTCTGTTGTCGTGCGTATATGGTCGAGCATCAATCGTAGAGCCTCCGTGCAATAGCCTTTGTTCCAATAAGGCTTTGCCACCCAATAGCCCACGATGGGTTCGCCCTCGCGGGTTGGCAACTTACAATCGCACGATGCACCATAACCCATCGCGCCAATAATCCCGTTTGTTTCTTTCAAAACGATAGCCCAAGTGGTGGTGGCTTTGTTGAACACATTACGAATGACCTCCAGACTTTCCTCCACAGACTTATGCGGTGGCCATCCGGCACGCGGTCCCACATCAGGATCGCTGGCATATTTAAACAACGTATCGGCATCGCTATCCAGCCAAGGACGCAATAATATTTTCTCTGTTTCCATCTTATTCTTTCATCATAAATGTGTTGAATGTCTGCCCCAACTGAGTGAGGCAGACAATTTGTTTTTATTCTATCGGAATCTGAATGACTGAGAGCCATTTCTCTGGATCTTCCTGATTCCATGCGCCATCAATATAGCAGGTGCGGTGCTGCCCGGCAATCTTGTAGCCTTGCTCCTCCATATAACGGAATGCCTCGGTGTACGATTCGTAAAATCGTTCGTAAGGACCAACATGCTTCATGCAGAGAGCCTTGGGAACAGCAGGTAAGCGTTTGAACTTGATGATGGCTCTATCTGTGCCCATCTCCTCAACTTGCTCACAATACTCGATGTCGATATCCGTTGGCGTATACTCCTTGTTATGCTCTATGGTGAAGCAGTAACCAGGAGGCGGACACTTACAGCCCAGACGCTGCATCTCAGGTCCGATTTTCTCATAGCACATGGGGCCGATGGCGGCATAGTTCTTGGACGAGCCAAGCGGCATAGCCGAGCGGGGGAAGTGCAAACGAGAGGAGAAGGAGCTCGCTGACGAATGGTACGCACCTTCGTCTTATCCCGAGTGCCGCCGAGACTCGCGGCTGATTCTAAAATCAGACGCAAAGTTAATGCATGACCTGAGGGACGAGTCAAGAGAAAAGAAGATTTTAACATGGATTTAACACTATTCCAACGGCATCATAACGCCACATTGGTAGTCGGGCGATTGGATGTCTGTGCCCCGATACCACTCCATGCAACAGGAGTTCGATGCCCATTTGTATTCAGAATGTGCGGGCAACCATTCCTTATGAAACTTTGTGTATTGCTCCTGAAAGGCTTTCATGCCACCCTCGAAATGCATCTTCAGCCACTTGCCATTATGAATGGGGAAGAGTTGCATTCCTGCAGGCACTTCTCCACCTTTATAAATACCGCCAATGACGTATGTAAAGCTATTCTTGCTGCAAGCGCCAAAGTTAGCCTCCCAACAGGTAGTACAATTGTGATTAGGAATGTCACAAGTACAGAGCCCAAACTCACCAACACCATTGTCGAAAGCTGCTTTCTGGAAATCGTTGGGTGCTTGCTTCTCAGACACCACAGGCTTGATAACCTTCTCCACATACTCACCCCAGAACTTAGGGCATTCTTCTTTCGCCTCGTTAAAGGCAATCTTCTTGGCCATGCCAATAATCTGCACATTGTGCAATTCTATAATCTCGTGTTTCATATTATAAATGTTTTCGACTGCAAAAGTATAAATAGTTACCGATCTAGCCAAATTTCTGGGATAAACGGGGTAAAAATGTGACGAATGGTTAGTTCCTGAGGCCTCTCATTAGGCAACTCGTGACACTTTGTCACGCTTTCAAACATTGTTTGTTCCTTGTAATACCTTGGCATACCATTTGCGCTATAGTCAGCAAACAACTAAAATACAGAAGAATTTTGGACACAATGAATTTTACAGATATAGTCGGGTAACGTCTGCTTCATGCCCGCAAATTTACACAAAAATAGCCAGTTTCCATGCTTTTTTGCCATCCAAATACTATTTTTATACATCTTTTTAATAATAAAGTGCCGATTTACAAATAAAATTTGTACTTTTGCAGATGCATCTGCCTATTCGGCAACGATGTCATCTGAGGATGACGGAGCCGATTGGTGGAGCACTACATATTGAAAGGCGTTACGTCGCTTTGTTTTTGGTTATTCGAACTACCACAATCGAAAGCTGAACAAGAACAATGTTGAGGTGACACCACGGGGTGTATCATATACTACTCCGTAGTGTGCTGCGAGGTTGCTTTGTGCTACCCTCGAAAGCACACTTTACGGGTGTACTATATACTCCTGCGTGGGTGTTTCTCTGTCTGTTTTTCAGCATGGCTGTGGTAGGCCAGAATAACGAACAGGCAGCAGTAAGCACCCACGTTTTTTTGTATGTAGGTGTACTTGATATAAACAAGCCTGACTGAGGGTGCATAAGGCAAAGTTGCGTTATGCCAAGACAACAAGCAATAAAGAGTCGCCCTCAGCAACTGGACTTGTTCCAGGTACAAGTTGAATATCCAAAGGAGATTGTAAGGAATCAGAGTCAGGAAATAGACTTGGATTCTTTGGATTTGTCTAAGAATGTTCTTATCTGCAATGTCAAGAAAGACAATGTGGAGCACTTTCTAGACGGGACGGCAAAGATTTACTATACGGGCAAGCGTTTCCCTTCTACTGTTGCCCTCAACAAACTATACTACTTCATCCCTTACATCGGGAAACAATGCGATTTGGATTACTACGGGATAAGAGACTTGTATCTTATAAAGATTGCCCGTGTAGGCTCTCGTAGAGAAGGCGAATTGGATAATGACCCGAATGATTTGCGCCTTGTTTTTGAACTACAGTTTGTTAAGCACTTGTTTGCTGATTATAAGAAGCAACGACTTCAAATATGGGAAACATATACCGATACGACATTAGAACAACTTGTCGAGGCTCAGAAACCGACACGGGTTCAACTACCACAGCGACTTACCTATATCAGTCTGTTCAGTTGTGCCGGGATTGGATGCTATGGATTCAAACAAGAGAACTTCAATTGTGTTGCGACAGTAGAACTCATCGAACGGCGACTGAATGTTCAGAAATACAATCACAAATGCCTATATGAGAGTGGTTATATCTGTGGCGACATGACATTACAGGAGACGCAGGACAAGGTGTTCCACGAGATACAAATGTGGAGGAACATGAGAGGAATGACAGACTTGGATGTTGTTATTGCAACGCCTCCCTGTCAAGGTATGTCTGTTGCTAACCACAAAAAGGGTAATGAACTCAAACGCAATTCTTTGGTGGTTGAGTCAATCAAGCTCATTCAGCAAATAAAACCACGTTTCTTTGTCTTTGAGAATGTTCCTGCTTTCTTGAAGTCAATCTGTACGGACATAGATGGACAGGACAAACTTATCAAAGAAGCTATAGATTTAGACCTTGCTGGTGATTATAATATTGCAGCCAAGGTCATCAACTTTAAGGACTATGGAAATCCCAGCAGCAGAACAAGGACTCTGGTCATTGGAGTTAGAAAAGACCAGAAAGAGATTACACCTCTTGAATTGTTCCCAGACAGGCAGGAAGAACAGACGCTGCGACAGACGATTGGCCATTTGCCACATCTGCGCTATATGGGTGAAATATGGGACCAGGACATCTACCACACTTTCCGTCCGTATGCGCCACACATGGTTAGCTGGATTGAAAACATTACTGAGGGACAATCTGCCTTTGACAATGAAGACGAGAGTCGCATTCCTCATCACGAAAAAGACGGCGAGATTATCTTCAACCAGCGAAAGAACGGCGACAAATACACTCGTCAGTATTGGGACAAGGTGCCTCCTTGTGTTCACACTCGCAACGATATCATGGCGAGTCAGAATACCGTCCATCCAACAGATAACCGTGTATTCTCTATCAGAGAGGTGATGTTGATGATGTCAGTACCCCAATCATTTGAATGGAGTGCGATACCCTATGCACAATTGAATGCGTTACCTTTGGAGGAAAAACAGAAATACCTAAAGAAAGAAGATCCGAACATCCGACAGAGTTTGGGTGAAGCCGTTCCTACAATTATCTTCCAACGGATAGCCCACAAAATTAAGGGTAAAGTGGCTGAGTCTGAATTGACAGAACAAGACGTACTGAATATAATTGAAAAGAATGAACTCACGGATACAGACAATCTTCTGAAATACGTGAAGAAGAACAAAAAAATTGGCTTTGTGCGATTGGCGAAAATTGCAGAATACGCAAACGGAGTAAGGTCTGAAACAGCAGCATATTACACACGACAGGATATTTGCTACTCGGTGGTAAAGAACTTGCCTGACTATCCAGACTCCAAGATACTGCATATATTAGAGCCTGCTACAGGAGTGGGTAATTTCCTGCCATCACTCTTTATGAAGTATGCAAACGTGGCAGAGCTACATATAGATGTCATAGACATCAACCCTGACAGCATTGCTTTATTAAAACAAATTATCCAGTCAATACCTCTTCCTGAGAATGTAAGGCTGAATTTCATCAATAAAGACACGCTATTGGAGACGTTCCCCAAACGATATGACATCGTTGTTGGCAACCCACCTTACATGAAAGTGAAAGACAAGTCATTGCTGAAAGCCTACAAGCAATCAGTTACCAACACTGACACTAACAATATCTTCTCGTATTTCATTGAAAAGTCAATAGAATTGGGTGATGTTGTTTCGCTCATCGTCCCCAAGAGTCTGATTAATGCTCCAGAGTTCGATAGGACACGCCAGTTGATGAATGAATTACCGATAACCAATATCGTTGATTTCGGAGAAAAGGGGTTCAAGGGTGTCAAGATAGAAACTATTGCTTTTACCATCAACAAGAAAGTGAAGAAAGGATTGACGAAAGTGGAATCCTACATCACTAACTCTGTTGAGGTGAAGCCCCAATCATATATAACAGACCCACAATTCCCTTATTGGTTAATCTATCGAAATCAGGATTTTGACGAGGCTGCTGGTAAGATGGAGTTTGGCATCTTCAAGGCTTTCAGAGACCGTGTACTTACCAAATCCAACACTCAGCAACAAGGAGCCATCCGTGTGCTGAAATCTCGGAATATTGGAAGCAACGAAATCATCAACATTGAAGGCTACGACACCTATATAGACAACATCAGCGACTTAGAAGTTGGGAAATTTATGAATCATATAGAATGTGTGCTGGTTCCTAACTTGACATATTATCCGCGGGCTTGCTTTATGCCTAAGAATTGCATAGCAGACGGTTCGGTTGCTATCCTCACAACGATTGGTGATACACTCATTACGAAAGAGGACTTAGCCTACTATGCTACCGAGGAATTCAGCAAGTTCTACAGTATCGCCCGCAATCGCGGCACTCGCTCTCTCAACATTGATAACAACTCCGTATTTTTCTTTGGTAAATTGAAATAGCTATGATTGATGTAATAACTAAATTCCTAAGCAAGTATGATCTGGATGTCCGTAAAAGTCACGATGCACGTTTTATGGACCAGAAGTGTACACCAGACGTTGTCTGCTTTATTGCAGATTGTCTCATTAACTTGAATCCCCAAGGCGAGTTTACTGTACAAGATGTGTGGGATATGCAATACTTTATCAAAAACGCATCTGCAATATTTGGCAAACCGAGTCCAAAGAATGAGACAGCCCGCCATGAATATGACAAATTCATTCAGCAGCCTCTACGAATGTTGGCTTATGCTCATGTACTCAACATAGAAAAAAGAGGAAATGTGAACTACTACGGCATTGCCAACTTGGATATCTTGGACTATATCGCCACCAAAGAGCGTAATGCCTACAATTTCCTGTATGTGTATATCACAAGAGTGTTGTCGGACAGCGGTATCATGAAGTATTTCGAGGAGTTCAAGAATGCTTGTATAAAAGGAATTGTTTCCCAGCAGGATTATACAGAACTCAAAGAAAGGTATACTCGGTTTATCATTGGCAATACTGCAATCAATGGTACTGTGGAAGTGGCCCGTATCTTTACAAAAGTAATCAATGTTTATTCGGCAGAGAACGATATTCAAGGAACGGAGAAAGGCAGATTGTCCAAGGATATTATTGCTTTCTCTGATTTGATGTACAACCGCAAGAATTGGCGTGATATAGATAAGGCTAAGTCTCAAACTCGACAAGAGGCAGCAACGGCCGAAGAAATACAGCAGCAAGAGGCATATGATGCTTATCAAGTGACTAAGGCAATGAATCTGTTGCGTAAGATACAGGTGGATAGCGAAGTGAGAGACCAATATGCTAATGGTGATGCCACTCAGGTACACCATATATTCCCCAAATCTCAATTCCCAGAGATAGCTCACTATTTGGAAAACCTTATAAAGTTGACTGCCACGCAGCACTATACAAAAGCCCATCCTAACAATCACACCCAAGTAACAAACAAAGACTATCAGTTGGTTTGCTTGTTGGCAAAATCGCAAAATATAGAACAATCGTTAAAGACTATCGGTGATAAATATTATCGGAAAGAATCGTTCATATATGTCATCAATGTTGGGTTGCATGCAGAACTAAGTCAATGCCTATCCTTTGCTGATATTAGGAAACAGTTGCGAATACTCTATAATGCTGCTTAAGAAATATTTCTAACATTAACTTATAATACCTAAGACTATGTACAAATCATTTTTTGGAAGGAACAAACAGGTAAGCTTTACTTGTCCTGAAGATTATTATGAACTTTTGGGATTCTTGGCAAAGTCCGATGGTTCAGTTTCACTTACATGGGAGAACAACGAGGACCAAGGAGCTTGGGGAAGTGAGGGACGTGTCTGTTTCCATACCAGAAGGCTTCCCTCTGCAGGATGCTTGCGCTTTACTGCCGGAAATGGGTCTATCTATAAAAGAGTCAATTGTAATGCTTTTGTTGAGCATTTATGCAGATATCATAACTTTGTGCAAGGAAAGTATCAGAATATATCTGCAATCCGCAAAACAATACCTGCTCAATACCTTCCAGACTTTGAACAAGGTTTAAGAAGTTAATCAATAAGATATAGCATACTACAAAGCAATCTGCTATGTAGAAACCCTCTCACGCTAAGAACATGTGGCGAGAGCTGAATGAATTGTATAGAGTTACCCAATAGCAATTAACTTGTTATCGGGTAATTCATATTGCAATATTGCATTGCATTCGTTTTTCGTCATACAAAGATAATCCCCCTCGCTTGTCCCTTCCATCTCCCTTCCATCTCCCTTGCTACGCCTACGCTACGATATCGCTTGGAAATCCCTGTGTAGTTCGCAAATAATTCTAAAAACGTCCGCCACATTCATCGCGGTGTGGCACGTTATGACAGGTGACAGGTTCCTGCCATATCAATCCCACCACGTCAGCAGATTATACTCCCTGATTAGATGATAGAGGTGGAGGGCTTTCTGTTGTCGCAGGCTTACTATTGAGAGGATGGCCTTGTCTCTGTCGCCCGCTGTCTGTGCATCCCTGATAGGGGTAGCGCGGAAGAAACGACGCTCATTCTTCACGTTCACATAGACAGGATAATCGGCGATGGGCTTTCTTCCTGTATCGTCAAGTGCGAACAGCCCATCCTTCAGTTTACTGAATTTCATTTCTTCAGAGAAAGACTGGTGGAGCCATGTGTTAAAGACGGCATCATCCTCCATGAAGATGTCAATGAGGCGGATGCAGATGGCAATGTCTCGTACTACGATGGCATTGTTTTCCAAATGTCCTTCACTCTTGATGCAGTCATGCATCCGCTGGAGTTTCTTTTTCTCCAGGGCTATGAGGTAGGCGTAATCCCAGTCTTGGTCCTTAGCCAGTAGCCGTTTGTAGGCGTGTATGGGGCTTCTTCTCTTCATATCCTGCTCTCGTTGTTTGGCTACAAAAGTACAAAGAATTCTTGGAATAAGGAGCAGAATAAGGTCGAAATGTGCATTTTTCCCCTTAAAAGTTTGCGTAATTCAGAAATAATGCCTATCTTTGCATCGTCAGAATGAAAGTTCTGGCTACGCCGCTGAGTGCGGGGAGTAAGGCTTTACAGATACTGCTCCATTTGAATAAAAGGCTGCATCATGTATGGTGCGGCTTTTTTATTGCTCGTATTTTTTGCGGAACTGCCTGTAGAACATGGGGCTTTGAGCAGCGTATCTGTTTACGGAGATGGTCTTCTTTCCTTTGAACAAGAGTACTTCTACTGCGTTGCGGTTCGCCTCGAAGTAGGCTTTGATGTCGGCAGCCAGCAGACGACCATTGTAGTCAGACGTGATGTTGAGCAAGATCACCTCGGATTCCGTAACACGGTCAATCAGTCGTCCCTTTCCCGTGCCAACGAGAATCGCGACTATCGCATCTACGAGGAGTTGGGGACGTACCTCATCAGTGTTGTCAGACCTTTATACTCAAAGACTGCGGTACCAGAGATTACTGTGGACAATGTCCTTTATGCCCTTGACTCCACCACTATATCCACCAGTATCAAGCTGGCGACGTGGGCCTTAGGGAAATACAGCAAGGAAGCAGTGAAGATGCATACATTGCTGAATCTCAGAGGCAGCATTCCTGCCAACATCCATATCACGCATGGCAATCAGCGCATCTGAGGTCGCTTGTCTGTATAGACATAGGTGGGATATTGAAGTTTTCTTCAAATGGATAAAGCAGAACATCGTAGTTAAAACCCTATGGGGATATTCCGAGAATGCTGTGCGAATCCACCTTTGGGTAGCAATCATCGCCTATCTGATATTAGCCAGAATTAAGGCTGAGCGGTCTCGAAGGCGTTGAGCCGCAGTTGGCTGCCCACAAGCGGGTTCGAGCAACGAGTGGCTGGAGCCTGTGACGGACGAAGTGTATAACAAACTAAAATAGGAAATATAGACATAGGTAAAAAGATTGTAAGGAAGCGATTCTCCTAATTAATCACAAATCTTTCCCCGTATTCACCAGAGTACGGGGAATTTTGCTTACCTTTGCCGACAATTTTTTTTTGAATAGTACGAGATTATACACAATATGATAGGAACCATTGTAAATACCTGCGCTATTATAGCCGGCTCGCTGTTGGGAGCACTTCTGCATAGGGGTGTAAAAGAGAAATACAAGGAAGTGCTATATACGGGCCTGGGGCTTGCATCACTGGCCATCGGCCTGAATGCCACCATCAGCCATCTGTCCAAGAGCGCATACCCCGTACTCTTTATCCTTTCGCTGGCAATAGGCGGAGTATGCGGCACCCGGCTCGACATCGACGGGCGCTTCAAGCGGCTTGTAAACAGACGTTCACAGTCGGGCAATGTCAATAAGCTTGGCGACGGTCTGAGTACCGCCATCCTACTCTACTGCATCGGACCGCTCTCGATGCTGGGGCCTGTCATCTCGGCCTTGAAGGGCGACCACACATTCCTCTTCACCAATGCCACGCTCGACTTCGTTAGCAGTACCGTCTTTGCCTCCACATACGGGGTGGGTATGGTATTGGCTGCCCCCGTCTTGTTTCTGTGGCAGGGAATGTTCTACGTCGTAGCCGAAATAAGCAGTACTGCCATCAGCGACAGTCTGATGTCGGAGTTGCTGATTGTAGGTGGACTGATGATTACCGGCAGCGGACTTGGCCTGCTGAACCTGAAGGACTGCAAGACGCTCAACCTGCTGCCCTCGCTATTGGTACCCGTAGTTTGGTATCTTGTCCTGTCGCTGATGTAGCTCGCAAGCAATAGAATGGAAGCAATGAAAGATAGACAAAACCTCGCCATCGGCGAACAGTTACCCGCCTGGCAGCATCTGCTCATCATTCTGGCTTTAGGCTATGTGGCCTATGGTCTGAGCATCTACTTCTACACCTACGCCCAGCGAACCATCGGCGCCGCCAAGACCAGCACCTACTACGCCACCGCCCCCTTCATCGGAGCCCTGCTCTCCGTTGTGTTCCTTGGCGAACCCGTCAGCGCCATACTCATCATCGCCTCAATCATCATGGCCCTCGGCTGCTGGCTGGCCGCGAAATAAGGTTCGTAAAAAATCACAAAAGATTCCTCCATATCGCGCATATATGGGGGATTCTTCGTATATTTGCCCTGCAATAATGCAATCACACTAAAACAAATTCAAATACGATTATGAACATTCTGATTCTACAAGGCTCACCACGAGCAAACGGCAACACCGCATGGATGGCGGAAGAGTACAAGAAGGCTGCCTCGGCAGCAGGTCATCAGGTCACACTGGTAAACGTGTCGAAAAAGAAGATTGCTGGCTGTCTAGCCTGTGAATACTGTCATAAGGGAGGGGTCCACGATGTTGATAACATCGAAGGAGGGCACCAGGGCAATGGTGCCTGCATTCAGAAAGACGATATGCAGGAACTTTACCCCCTTATGGCAGAGGCAGAGGTGCTGGTATTGGCAGCACCCATCTATTATTTTACGCTCTGCGCACAGATCCAGGCTCCCGTTCAGCGTATGTACTGCGTGAACGCTCCTGCCAAGGTGAAGAAGATGGCCCTGCTGATGTCATCCTATTCGCCTGGTGTCTATGACGGTGCTATCGCTGAGTTCCGTGACATCTGCAACTACTGGAAAGTAGAAAATATGGGCTACGTCAGTGCCAAGATTGACGAGCAGAAAACTGAGGAAACCAAACAGAAGGTAATTGAACTGGTAGGAAAACTGTAAAATATGAGAAAGGGAATGATGATAGCTGCAATGATGCTGATGGCATCGGCAGCGGCTCTTGCACAGAGCACGGTATATCTGACCAGGGACATCAGCCCTGAGTCGTTGGTGAAGATATACAAAGCCCTGGGCGTTCCGGCTAAGGGACGCGTGGCAGTGAAAATGAGTACCGGCGAGGGCAGTAATCCCAATTACCTAAAGCCTGAACTTGTCAAGAATCTCATCTTCGAGGTAGACGGCACTATCGTGG
>JAFUAY010000030.1 GCA_017460515.1 Prevotella sp. | reverse complement strand
CGCATCTTTTGTCGTCTCTGTGGTCTCACCAGGATTCTTTGTATCATCGAACCGACCGTCTATGTTCAAGTCGATACCCAGCTGGCCGGCTTTGCCATTATAATAGGCATTGAAGATATGCTTTCTGAAAGTCTCATCGTTCCAGATGTTGCTCGCAGAGCGTTCCGTAAACTCGCCGTTGGTAAAGTTGTCTGTGTTGAGCCATCCACCATGATTCTCGCTGGGATGACGGTCGTACTTGTAGTAAGCGCCTAAGCAGTGATTCTCGTCAATCATGTAGTTAATCTGCAACTGAGGTGACCACCCTTTCCAGATACTCTTTGTCTCCTGTTCGCTTACTCCATCAATGCGGTCAGGACCAGCATAATAAGTGAGCGTGTTCTGTTGCAGTTTCTTATGATGACCATAGCGTCCAGCCCATAGTGACCCAGTGATGTCAAGCCCGCCCGTTCGATAGTTTACGCCGAGATTGTTGGTCAGCGTATGACCATACTCGTACAGCCCTTGTGAATATTCATGGAAGCTGAAACCTTCGCCATGTGCCTTCTTCAATGTCAGACGTACCACTGCCTTTGTCGAGGCAGCATAGCGGGCACCAGGATTCTGCACAACATCGACATGCAGTATCTGGTCAGACCTCAAGCGCGAGAGTTCCTTGATGTCCTGCACCTTGCGCCCATTGATATACACCTCCGCATCACCACGTCCAACCACCTTCACTGCACCGTCGCGCTCAGCCTCCAGCATTGGCACCTTGTTGAGCATGTCGCTTACCGTCCCCGCTTTCTCCAGGATAGAGCCTGCAACCGTCGTGCGCATGGCGTCGCCTTTAGTGCGAGTTTTGGGCAACCTACTCTTTATAACCACTTCATCTAACTGTTGCGTTTGGTTATACCATAGTGTCGTATCCGTAGAGATTGTGTCGGATTGACCATTAGCGGCCGTTGTTGCCATGGATGCCGCTATCAATGTCGCGTGTCTGAATACATTTTTTATCTTCTTCATACTTATAAACCTTTTCGTTTCGGCTGCAAAAGTATGAAGAATCTGTGATGTTCATTTTCATATAACGGAATATCCAGGAAAATGAGGCGCAATAATCTCACGACTGGGCGCCTCAAAACTAACTCATGCTGAGCATGAAAAAAGCAGGTTGTATATTTACATGTTCATATCATTATGGCTTCTATAACTCTACTCTATATGCTACGTTGGGAAAGGTCAATGATGTGTATTTATCAACAATCTCGCGGGTGGTATAGAAACGAGTGAGCCCCGTGTTGCCTTCTCCTTTATCCATACTTATTTATTGTTGAGATTAATGTCCTCTATGTTTTGCCTTCTTTTTGCTTGTCGCAGGTTGAATTGGCGTTGCTTCTCTGCTTCACGTTCAGCCTTTGAGCGATGCTTGCGCTCTGTCCTGTTCTGCTCCTGTTGTAACTTCAAAGCCTGCCAGGACTTTCTACCAACTCCTTGCGACAGCATTTGTTAATTGGCCTCAAGTTGTCGTCTCTTGG